>CAXMOP010000001.1:0-57920 GCA_964195155.1 uncultured Kiloniellales bacterium
GCAGTCAGGCGGCGAGCCCGACTGAGTTGCTTTCGACTAGCTCTGTAGCGATCACGCAGTCAGGCGGCGAGCCCGACTGAGTTGCTTTCGACTAGCTCTGTCGCGATCACGCAGTCAGGCGGCGAGCCCCTGCGAGCCGCCCAACAAAACATGGCGCAGGCCGCTCGGGCCACGGCTTCGAAAACGGCCGACCCACAAAGAGACCGGATCGGCCACCTCGAGAGAAGGGTGTCACTCCCTTCCGGTACGTTGTCGACATGGTCTGCCTCGCCTGCACCGCTCTCACCAAAGGCGTTATCTGCGCGGTCTGCGATACCCGCCTTCGGAATGCACCCGATACGGTGCGGGGCGATGGATTGCGGGTGATCGCAGCCCACACCCACGAAGGGCCGTCGCGGGCACTCATCCACGCACTCAAGTACCGGGGCGTTTTCGCTGCGGCGCTTCCGTTTGTCACCCGTCTCGCCGAGCGCATGCCACCCGACACGACTGCGCTCATCCCGGTGCCGAGGGCCTGGCTTCGAGCAGCCCGATACGGCGTCGATCCCGCAGCGGTCCTGGCCGCCGGGGTTGGCCGCCTCACCGGGCTGCCGGTGATCCCGGCGCTGGTTCCACCGTTGTGGTGGCGCCGCCACGCCGGCGCCCGGCGCCAGGATCGGGTGCGCATCGGGTTCCGGCAGCGTGCCGCAGCGCCTGCGGGTTTTGCCCTCGTCGATGACGTGGTCACCACCGGTGCGACCGTCACCGCAGCGATGGACGCCCTGGACAAGCGACCCTCGGTGGTTTTGGCGGCAACGGTTGCGCCTAGAATCGGAGGCGAATGAACGTTCGTGTTCATGGCCGAAACATTGAACTCGATGACGACCTGCGCCAGCTCGCCGAAGAGCGCATCGAGCATGCCGGCCGCATCTTCGATGACATCACCAATGCCGACGTCGAATTCTCCGAGTTCGCCAACCCACGGCGCAGCGACGGCCGGTATCGGGTCGAGATCACCAGTGGCGCCGCCGGCCACGTCGTTCGCGTCGAATCCGACGCATTCGATGCCAGGGCTGCACTCGACACCGCGGCAGAGAAATATGAGCGACAGCTTCGGAAACTCAAGGAACGACTGATACAACGTTCACGGGTGCCGAGGGACAAAGCTCTCAATGAGGCCCCGGAACCGGTCGATGAGGGACTAGACCGAACGGCAAGCGTCGTGCGGAAGAAGACATTCGAGATGCACCCGATGTCGGTCGAGGAAGCTGCGCTGCAGATGGAGATGATCGGACACGATTTCTTCTTTTTCCTCGACGGAGATACCGGAAAGCACTCGGTCCTCTACCACCGTCGCGATGGCGATCTCGGTCTGATTGAGCCCGAGTAACGAGACCGGAGAGTGACAAGCCGCCATGAGAAGACTGCTGATCGTCGACGACCTGCCCCTGTTCCGAGTGGGGATCGGTTCGGCGCTCGAAGCTGCCAGTTTTGAAGTGGTCGGCGAAGCAACCACCGCGGATGACGCCGTGGCGAAGGCAAGAGAACTCCAGCCCGACGTGGTGCTGCTCGACATCCTGATGCCGGGGGGATCCGGTCTCGAGGTGGTCGACGAGATCATCGCGGTGTCGCCCGGTTCGAAGGTCATGCTGCTGACCGCCAGCGAATCAGAGGAAGACCTGCTCATCGGTGTGAAGGCCGGCGCCCGGGGCTACATGACCAAGGACACGCCACTCCCCGAGTTGATCACGGCGATCGACGCAGTCGACGCCGGCGGCGCTGCACTCTCGCCGACGATGGCCGGCAAACTCCTCGACGTCACCAACCAGCTCTTGCGCCACGAGGAGCTTCTCTCGGCCCGGAAGCCGTCATTGACCGGCCGCGAGATCGAAGTACTGGAGTTGGTGGCACAGGGCAACACCAGCCGGGAGATCGGAGCGCTGCTGTTCATCTCCGAGAACACCGTGAAGAACCACATCCGGAACATCCTCGACAAGCTTGGTCTGCATTCCCGCAACGAGGCGGTTCTCTATGCCGTCCGCGAGGACCTGATCAGCATTTGAGTCGCGAGTCGCGAGTCGCGAGGCCGAGCCCGAGGCCGAGGCCGAGGCGCGAGACTCTTCCAGTGGCCGGTCGGTTGTAGTAACTGTTAACCGCAGGTGTCGAACTACCAAGATCTCATTGTCTGGAGAAAGGCACATGCTGTGGCGCTCGATGTGTATCGGGTCACGGCGGACTTTCCCAAGGTTGAGCGATACGGGCTTCAGGCGCAGATGCGACGTGCTGCCGCCTCGATCCCAACAAACGTTGCTGAAGGTTCCGGTAGATCCACCGACCGGGATTTCGCTCGCTTCATATCCAACGCTATTGGTTCGGCCAGCGAGCTCGAGTATCAGCTGCTAATGAGCCAGGATCTTGGATACCTCGAGGAGCCAATCTCCCGGTCCCTTCGAGATGCGGTAGTCGAATTCCGCCGGATGTTGCTGTCACTCCGCAATCACCTCATTCGGTCCGACTCGCGACTCGCGACTCGCGACTCGCGACTCACAACTCCTTCCCAACAAACCCCTGACCTCTCGTAAACTTCGAAACCATGTCCCTGCTCACGAAAGCCCTCCGGATAGGTGAGGGGAAGAAGCTCAAGGAGTTGCAGCAGCTCGCGCTTCGCGTCAATGCGTTCGAGCCTGAGATCGAACCGCTCACCGACGACCAGCTTGCCGCCAAGACCGTCGAGTTCAGGGAGCGCTACGCCGCAGGCGAGTCGCTCGATGAGCTCGAGGCCGAGGCCTTCGCCGTCGTTCGCGAGGCGGCAAAGCGGACCCTGGGCCAGCGCCACTTCGACGTTCAGGTGGTCGGGGCCGGCGCCCTGCACGCCGGGATGATTGCCGAGATGAAGACCGGCGAGGGCAAGACGCTGGCTTCGACGATGCCCTCCTACCTGAATGCCATCGCCGACGATGGCGTGCACCTGGTGACGGTCAACGACTACCTGGCCAAGCGCGATGCCGAGTGGATGGGACAGATCCACCGATTCCTCGGTCTCTCGGTCGGCTTGATCCAGTCCGAGATGCTTCCCCAGGAGCGCAAGCCCCAGTACGACGCCGATATCACGTACGGGACCAACAACGAATTCGGCTTCGACTATCTGCGCGACAACATGGCGAAGGGCGCGGACGGCATGACACAGCGAGGCCACGCCTACGCCATCATCGATGAGGTCGACTCGATCCTCGTCGATGAGGCGAGGACACCGTTGATCATCTCAGGTCAGGTCGGCGAAACGGGCAAGTGGTACCGAGATTTTGCCAAATACGTCGACCGTCTCCAGGAGGACGCTCACTACGAAGTCGACGAGAAGAAACGTCAGGTGGTCACCACCGAGGAGGGGGTCCACCGCATCGAGGGGATGCTCGGTGTCGAGAACATGTATGACACCGGGATGGTCGACATGGTGCACCACCTCGACGTTGCGCTCAAGGCGCAGACCCTCTACCAACGCGACGTCGACTACCTGATCCGAAACGGCGAGGTGATGATCGTCGACGAGTTCACCGGCAGGGTTCTCGACGGACGCCGCTATTCCGAGGGCCTGCATCAGGCGATCGAGGCCAAGGAAGGCGTCAGGATAAAAGAAGAAAACCAGACATTGGCCACCGTCACCCTGCAGAACTACTTCCGGCTTTACGACAAGCTCGCCGGGATGACCGGCACTGCGGCCACCGAAGCAAGTGAGTTCGCCGAGATTTATGGGCTCCAGGTGGTCGAGGTCCCGACCAATGTGCTGGTGGGTCGCAGCGACGAGCCAGACGTCGTATACGTCGACGAGCAGCACAAGTTCGATGCGCTCGCCGATGACATCGCAGAGCGCAATGCGGTCGGGCAGCCGGTGCTCGTTGGGACGATTTCGATTGAAAAGTCCGAGCTCCTCGCCGACCTGTTGAATCGGCGCGGGATCACGCATGAAGTGCTCAACGCCAAGCATCACGAGCGCGAGGCGCACATCATTGCCCAGGCCGGCCAGCTCGGTGCCATCACGGTGGCCACAAATATGGCAGGGCGAGGCGTTGACATCATGCTCGGGGGGAATCCGGACGAGCTGTCCAAATCCGAGCTGGCAAAACGCGGCATCAACCTGGGCGACGCCGGGTACGAGTCTGCTTTCGACTCGGCCCTCGACCGTTTCACCGCAGAAACCGAGGCCCAGAAATCAAAGGTGATCGAAGCGGGTGGGTTGTACGTCCTCGGCACCGAGCGTCACGACTCGCGGCGAATCGACAACCAGCTGCGGGGCCGGTCGGGACGCCAGGGTGACCCCGGCGAGTCACGGTTCTACCTGTCCCTCCAGGACGACCTCATGCGCCGCTTCGCCAACGACAAGGTGGCGTCGATCATGCAGCGGTTGAAGATTCCGCCCGAGGTGCCCATCGAGCACAACATGGTGTCCAAGGCGATCGAGCGCGCACAGAACCAGGTCGAAGCGCAGAACTTCGAGATCCGAAAGAACGTCCTCAAATACGACGAGGTGATGAATACTCAGCGCACCATCATTTACCGCTGGCGTGACCAGATCCTTGCCAAGGAGGACACCAGCCAGCTTCTGACCGAGTGGCGGGCCGAGATCATCGAGGATGAAGTGTTTGCCATGACCCTCGAGGTCGACCCAAAGGAATGGGACTGGGAAGACTTCGATACTCGGATCAAGGCGTTGTACGAGACGACCGTTGACCCATCGGGGCTGGCAGAGGCAACCGAGGCTGAGATCATCGAGGCCTACCAGGACGATGCCGACGCGGTGTACGCCGAGCGGGAGGCGGAGCACGGATCCGAGGTCATGCGCGCTGCCGAGCGAGTCCATGCCTTGTTTGTGATCGACAACCGCTGGCGAGAGCATCTTGCGGAGATGGACTATCTCCGCTCCGGTATCGGGCTGCGGGCGATGGGCCAGCGCGACCCGCTGGTCGAATACCAGCGCGACGGCTTTGAATTCTTCGAAGAGCTCGTCACCTCGGTCAAGCACGACACCACGAAGCACATGTTCCATTTCGCGAGCGCCGAGCACCAGCAACATCGGCAGCAACAGGCGACGATCACGACGTCGTCGGCCAAAACGATGCAGCAGCTCAAGCAGAAGCAGGTGCAACGCTCCGGCGACAAGATCGGCCGCAACGAGGCTTGCCCGTGCGGCTCCGGGAAGAAGTACAAGCGCTGCCACGGGGCACCCGGCGCCGACCCGCTTCCCTGAGAGTCGATGCGCTACAGTTTCGCGTTCTTGTCTGATCGAAGGAGTGACGTGAGCGACGAACCCTCGGGAGCACTGGAAGCAGCGTCGGAGGCGCTCGAAGAGGCCTCGGCGGCCCTCGACGATGCGCAAGCCGACGAGGCGGGGAGCGGCCTGACCTGGAGGTCGGCGACCGAGAGCACCGCCGACTGGCTCAACCCGTTGCTTGGGTCTCCGAGCGGTCCGTATGAGGCGGTTGCAGCCGTCGCCGCATTCGAGCCGTCGTTGATGCCGCGGACCTCGGTCCACCAGGGGATCGCGACCGGGGCATCGGTGCTATCGGCCCGGGCGCTGGGCACCGGTATCGAGCTCGGTATGCGAGCCGTGCTGCCCCGCAGCGCTGGCCTTCCGCTCAAGCTGACCGGACGAGCCGTCGTCGGTGGCGCCGGCCTTGCCCTGGCCAGCCTGCCGGACCGTGAGGATCGGGCGCTGTGGCGCGCCGGCGCCAAAAGCGCCGGTCAGGTGCTGGCCGCCACTTCAGCCTCCGGTGCCCTGTACGACATTTCCGACACACTCAGAGGGCGTTTTCGCAGGGGGAGCACCGCCCGCCCGATAGTCGGGGCATTGGGGATCGCTGGCGCCTTCGCCTTCTGGGGCCGCCGGACCCTTGAACACCGCACGTCGGTGATGCCGCGCTGGCCGATCGAGCAGAAGAACGAGTTTCCCATGGCACTCGGCATCGGGTACGGCGTGTATGCCGGGGGAGCCGGCCTTGGCAAGGCCTACGTCGCTTCGCGCAAGGGCATCGTCCGGTTTCTCGGCCCCGGCAAGACCAAGCGCGTCCTGGGCGGCGCGATCAACGCAGCCATGTGGACCGGAGCCGCGGTCGCCGCCTACAACGCCGGGGTGGGCTACATCGGCCGCTCCAACGAGAATATCGAACCGGCCTACTCGGTGCCGCCGGTCTCCGAGCTGGTGTCAGGGAGCGAAGAGAGCCTGTCCTCGTTCGGTCACCTCGGTTTGCAGGGGCGACGCTACGTCACCGACGTGGTGTCACCGGCCCTGATCGAGGAGGTGGTCGGCGAGCCGGACGTAACTGCACCGATCCGCGTCTATGTCGGGTATAACTCGAATCCGATTTACGCAATGGGGCGTACCGAGATCGCGATGCAGGAGCTGGAGCGGACCGGTGCCTTCGCGCGCAAGTATCTGCTGCTCGTGTCTCCCACCGGCACGGGCTGGGTCGACCAGACGATGATCGAGAGCGCCGAGTTCCTGACCAGGGGCGATATTGCTACCTGCGTCGTCCAGTACGGGCGGTTTCCATCGTTCCTTTCGGTGCAGAAGGTGGCCCTCGGCCGCCAGCAGTTCCGCGCCTTGTTGTGGAGCATCAGGAACCGGATCGCCGGGATGCCGGAGGACGCGCGGCCCAAAGTCCTCGTGTTTGGGGAGAGCCTCGGTGCCTGGGCCAGCTCCGATGTCGTCATGTACCAGGGGATCGATGGCTTTGACCACTATGGCATCCACAAGGCGCTGTGGGTCGGGTTGCCCGGGTTGGCCAAGTGGTCTCGCAACGGGATGGCTGCGGGAAGCAGCGATCTGGTGCCTGATGGCTCGGTCAGGGTGTTCGATCAACCGAGCGAGATGGAAGAGCTCACCGCCGCCGAGCGCCGCGCACTCCGCGCCACGATCGTGAGCCACCACAACGATCCGATCGCCCAGATGTCCACGGACACGATGATCCAGGAACCGGAATGGCTGGCGGCGAGCGAGCGCGGTCGAGGGATTCCCGAAGACATGGAGTGGTTCCCGATGGGCACCTTCCTGCAGGTCGGTGTCGATGCGATGAATGCGATGGTGACGGTTCCCGGCAATTTCGGCTCGTTCGGTCACGACTACCGGGCCGACATGGCCGCCGCGGTGTCCACGGCATACAACCTCCCCGCCACCAAGGCTCAGATCAAGGCGATCACGGAGTCGCTGGTGACCCTGGAGGTCGAGCGCGCCGACCGAATCGCCGCCTCCAAGGCCGAGGATGCGCCGGCTCCGCCTGACTATCGAGGCACGCACCTCGAGGACGCCAGCACCGGCAAGCTTCGCGTCGAGGCCGGTGTGCCGTTGCAGGGCCAGCGCACCAGCGGTGCCCAGTGGCTCAGCAGCATTGTCGGGCAGGAGAAGCCCGCGGACGTTCAGTAGCCATGGAGCCGACGGATCTGCGCGCCATGCTCGACGATCTTCGCTCGCGTCTCGACGATGCGCGGAGGTTCCTTTGACCTCAGTGGCAAGGAAGCCGAGCTCGATGAGCTGAAAGTCCAGGCCGCCGATCCGAACCTCTGGAATGACCGGGACCGCGCCCTCGAGGTCACCAGGAAGCTGGCGAGCCACGAGCGGACCATCCAACAGATCGCGTCGATCGATTCGGCTCTCGACGACGCCGAGGTGCTGATTGAGCTCGGAGTCGAAGAGGTCGATCCCGAAACGCTCGAAGAGGCGGGGACGACGCTGAGTGGCGTCGAGAGCACGATGTCGCGCCTCGAACGCGAGACCCTGTTCTTCGGCCCATACGATGACCGCACCGCCATCGTCTCGATCCACGCCGGTGCCGGAGGTGTCGACGCCCAGGACTGGGCTGAGATGCTGTTTCGGATGTACATGCGGTACCTCGAGCGGTCGGAGTGGTCGGTCGAGGTGGACGAGTACCAGGTGGGCGACGAGGCCGGCATCAAGTCGGCGACGATCACGATTTCGGGAGACCACGCCTACGGATCGTTCGAGAGTGAGCGTGGGGTGCACCGGCTGGTGCGGATCAGCCCTTTCGACGCGAACTCTCGCCGCCACACCGCGTTTGCCGGCGTGGACGTGATCCCGGAAGTCGACGTGGAGGAAATCGAGATCAATCCCGAGGATCTCCGTATCGACACCTACCGATCATCCGGAGCCGGGGGACAGCATGTGAACAAGACCGACTCGGCGGTGCGGATGACCCACCTCCCGACCGGAATCGTGGTGTCGTGCCAGGCCGAGCGGTCCCAAATCCAGAACCGGGCGAGAGCGATGCAGCTGCTGGCGGCACGCCTTGCCGAAGTGTCTCGACAGGAGCAGTTGGCAGAGGTGGAGGCCATCCGGGGGGACCAGACCGAAGCGGGCTGGGGGCGTCAGATCCGCTCCTACGTCATGCAGCCGTATCAGATGGTCAAGGATCTGCGCACCGACCTCGAGGTCGGCAACATCCAGGGCGTCCTCGACGGTGACCTCGACCCGTTCATCGACGGGTACCTGCAATGGAGGAGGTCAGTAGCTGAGTAGGTCTTGGCCTCTCCCGCAGCGCCCCCTCTGCGGTCATCGGCTGGCGCCGCAACGCGTCTCCCCCACTTCGTGGGTGAGACGAAGATCGGTTCTCGACCGGTGACGGGGTCAGGCCGCTGCCGAGATAGGCCCTGCCCACCATGGTGAGAAACTGGTACACGGTTGCCTCCCAACTGCTCAGCGGCCCGGGTCGATGCCCGGAGTTGGCCATCCCGCGCTGCACGCCTTCGCAGACCGCCCAGTCCTCGTGGTTGGTCAAGTCCCAGAAGTCGACGGCGTAGGCCGGGTCGAAGGCCGCATCATTCGTGGTCTCGGGCGGGAAGAGCCATGCACATTCGATCCGTGTTCGGCTCGGGCCGAGCGGCTCGAGCCGATGGGTGAGGACGTAGTCGGGATGCGCAGAGATCAGCAGGTTTGGGAACAGCGTGACATAGACCACCTGGCGGAGGAGTTCGCCGGTGACGCCGGGCAGCGGTTGCAGCGGGGTCGATCCGTCCATGGACATCGTTGCTGCGTGGGGCTTGAGGTTCATGGTGCCTCCACACCACAGGCCGGTCGGTGTGAGGTCGGCACCGCTGCCGATGGGGGTGACTTCGCACAGTGACGGGTGAATCGCGGTGCAGTGGTAGCACTCGTTGAAATTCTCGACGATGACCTTCCAATTCGCCTGGACCTCGTAGTCCTGCCGGTGACCGACCTCCAAGCCACCGGGCTCGTAGGGTGCGAGCACCCTGGTGAGGTTCCCGATCTGTTCAACCAGGGGTGGCGCCGTTCCGTCGAGGTTGACGAAGAGCCAGCCGCCCCAAGTGCCGGCCGGAACGGTGATCAGCGGGTAGTCGCTCTCGTCGAAGTCGGACACGCCGCTAAAGCTCGGGGCGGTTTTCAGCGAGCCGTCGAAGCGATAGGTCCAGGCGTGGTACGGGCAACGAACGAGACGGGCATCGAACGCGTCGCCGACTGGAGCCAGCTCATGGCCGCGGTGGCGGCAGACGTTTGAGAAGGCCCTGACCTGGTCACCGTCTCGGGCAAGCAGGACGCTTTCGCTACCGACCCTCACGCCGCGCAGTTGTCCCGGCTCGACGAGATCGTCGACCCTACCGAGGCAAAACCATGTCCCGGAAAAGAACTGCTCGACTTCCCAGCCGAAGACGGCCGGGGAGCGATAGGCACCGGTGGGAAGCCCCAGACTGTGTCCAAACGGAGCCAGGGCTTGGGAGATCACGGCGGGGTCGAGCGGGGCTTGATCCATGGTCGGATCGTAGATCGGCGTCGGTCATCAATCGTCAGTCGTCAGCCATCAGTCGTCAGCCAATCAGAGGGCCGCCGAAATGGACGACCGCGCTTTCGGACTGTGGACTGTGGACTGGGGACTGGGGACTTCGTAATCCACCGCCTATGTCGGGTCCGTCGGTAACCTCGCGAGCGGCTGCGGGTGGGGTGAAGCAACGCGGGTTTCTCATGCTTCGACTTGAAAATGTGACCAAGGTGTACGACGGCGGCATCGTGGCGGTCAAGGACGTCAACCTCGACATCAACAAGGGTGAGTTCGTCTTCCTCGTCGGCCCTTCCGGCTCCGGCAAGTCGACCCTGATCCGACTGATGATGCGCGAGGAGGTCCCGACGAACGGCGACATCTGGATCGCCGGCAAGCACGCCTCGACGATGTCGCCTTGGAAGGTCCCACAGCTCCGACGCTCGATTGGAACGGTCTTTCAGGACTTCAAACTGCTGCCAAACAAAACCATCTTCGAGAATGTCGCGTTCGCCATGGAAGTCACGGGCAAGTCACGATCGTCGATCAACACCCAAGTGCCGCAGGTCTTGAAGCTGGTCGGGCTGTCCGCCTTGGCCGAGCGCTATCCGCGGAGCCTATCGGGTGGGGAGCAGCAGCGGGTGTCCATGGCCCGCGCCTTCGTCAACCGACCACTGATTCTGCTGGCGGACGAGCCAACCGGAAACCTCGATCCGGCGACCTCGGTCGGGATCATGAGGATCCTCGACCGCATCAACCGCACCGGCACGACGGTGGTGATGGCCACCCATGACCACGCCATCGTCGACGCCATGCGCAGACGCGTCGTGCAGCTCGACCGCGGGCGGATCGCCCGTGACGAGAGCCGCGGCGTTTACGGCGGAAGCGGGACCATCGAGGGCGAGCCTGCGGTGACCACAGACACCGAAATGACCGCAGAAGATGAAACGACCAATCCGGCGACCGCGGAGCTCGAGGCGGCCGGCGACCGGGAGGATGTATGACCCGCTTCGCCTATTCGCTGCGTGAGGCCTTCACGAACATCAGCAGGAACGGCCTCGTCGTCCTCGGCGCAGTGCTCGCGGTCTTTGTCTCCCTAACGCTGACTTTCGGCACGCTCGTCCTCGGCGAGATCGTGAAGGTCAACACCTTGCAGTGGTCCGAGGACGTGCGGGTGAGCGTCTACCTGCGCGATGATGTCTCCCCGAGCGGGATCAACGACCTGCAGGCCGAGATGGAGGCCTGGGAGGAGGTCGACGAGGTCTTCTTCCTGTCGAAGGCCGCCTCGCTCGACGAAGCGAGGATTCTGCTGGCCAACCGGCCCGCGGCGCTGCGCGTGATCGAAGAAGACCCGAGCATCGTGCCCGCCTCGCTGCGCATCAAGCCGGTCGATGCTGCCGATTATCAGACCATCGTGACCAGGGCCGAGGCGATGCCCGGCACCCTGCGCGTGGAGTCCGCCGGTGAAGTGATCGACGGGATGATCTCGCTACGCGACGGCCTCCAGATCATGTCGCTGTTCCTCGCCGTCGCCCTCGGCGCCGCCGCGGTCGCCCTCATCGCCAACACCATCCACATGGCGATCTACTCCAGGCGTGAGGAGATCGAGATCATGAACCTGGTCGGCGCATCCAATTGGTTCGTGCGCACCCCGTTCCTGCTCGAGGGAGCCATCGAGGGCTTCATCGGCGCCGGGCTGGCGGTGGCCGTCGTGGTGGCTGGGATGCGGCTGGCCAGGCGCCAACTCACCGATCTTCCGGACTGGATCAACATCGGGATCCAGTCCGACTACCTCTACCGAGCTGGGGCACTCGTGCTGCTATTCGGGGTTGTCGCTGGCCTCGTTGGTAGCGGATTGAGTTTGGCGGTTCACAAGTATCTGAAGACGTGAGCCGCAGGCGCCGCATCGCGGCCGCGCTCTCAGCAGTCCTCATCATCGCCATCGGCGCGTCGGCCGCCACCGCCGACGAACTCGATGACGACCTCGCCGAGGTCCGGAACCGGATCGATTCACTCGGTGACCAGATCGATGCCGCCACTGCCAACCGGAGCGCTCTGTCCCGGGATGTCAAGGCCTCGAGTGCTCGGATGAACGAGGTGGTCGCTGCCCTTGAGGCGATCGGGGACGAGCTCGGGCTCGTCAGGGCGCAGCTCGTCGTCAAGGAACGCTCACTTCGCGAGGCGCGTACCAGGCTGCACGAGCAGTACCAGTTGCTCGCCCTCACCCGCACCGAGCTCGATACCGCTCGTGGCGATGCCGCGGCCTGGGCCGTCGAGGTCTACATGTCTGCAGGCACCCAGGCACCACAAGTGGCGTTCACGGCCACCGCGTGGAGCGATGTCGTGCTCGGCATCGGCTATCTCGAGAGCATTACCAACAGTGGGGCCGAGTCCGTCGACCTATTCGAGTCGCTGCTGGCACACGAGGAACGGATCGGCGCTGAGGTGGAGGCCACGGAGGGGGCTTTGGCCCACGAAGTGGTCTCACTCGAGGCGACAACGGGGGAGATGGAGGAGCTCGAGGCCGAGCTCGCCACCAAGACCCGGGAGCTTCAAGCAGAGCTCGACCGGCAGCGGGAACTGCTCGCCAGTGTCGAATCGGAGATCGGTGAGCTCGAGGGCGAGCTTGCCGCGCTCGAGCGGGAGGAGGATTCGATCCGGGCCGTGATTGCGGCCAATGCCACGAGTGGCGGAAGCGCTCCCGGGCGGCTGCATCGTCCCGTGCCCGGTGCAATCTCTTCGGGATTCGGCCCGCGCTATCACCCGATTCTCGGCTACACCCGCATGCACAACGGTGCCGACATCAACTGCAACGCGGGCGACTCCATCGTCGCCGCCGAGGACGGAACGGTCATTCTTGCCGGTTCCAAGGGCGGGTTTGGGAAGACGGTGATGATCGACCACGGCGGCGGCATGGTCACCCTGTATGCCCATCAGTCCGGGTATGCGGTATCCGCCGGCGCCTTGGTCGGCGCCGGGCAGACCATCGGGTACTGCGGATCGACCGGGCTGTCGACGAGCCCACACCTGCACTTTGAGGTTCGCGTCGGCGGGGATCCGCAGAACCCGGCAAACTACCTGTAACACCATGCCAGAAGATCGCAAAGTCATCGCCACCAACCGGCGCGCTCGGCGCGAATACGAGGTGATTGACACCTTCGAGGCGGGCATCGTGCTCAGGGGATCCGAGGTGAAGAGCCTCCGAGCCGGCCAGGTGCAGCTCAAGGACGCATATGCCGCCATCCAGAACGGAGAGCTGTGGCTTGAGCGCCTCCACATCGGGCCGTACAGCCACGCCGAGGTCGACGCTCACCAGCCGGAGCGTAGGCGCAAGCTGCTGATCCACCGCCGCGAAATCGATCGCCTCACCGGCAAGATCAACGAGCAGGGTCTGACCCTGGTCCCGCTTCAGGTCTACTTCGTCCATGGCCTGGCCAAGGTGGAACTCGCTCTCGCCAAGGGAAGGCCTACCTACGACAAGCGGAAGAAGCTCGCCGAGCGCGAGCATCGACGGGAGATGGATCGCGGGCGCGGGCGCTAGACCCGTCCCCTTGCTCCCCCCTCAGGGGGGAGCAAAGAGAAGGCCGCTGCGGCACGCCTCGACGCCCTTCCCCACCTCCGGCGCTACTCCTAGCGAGGCGACTTTCTTGCCTCCATGATCGGGACTCCACTGAGGGGGGAGCAAAGTGCCCCCCGCCTTGCGCCGGTTCCGTTAGCGCTTCCGAGCAACCACCCTGGCCTCGTGGCGGCCCTCGACCGACCAGCCTTCGGCATAGGAGAGCAAACGCATACCGGTGACCAGATCCGGCGCCTCGCCGCGTCCGAGTAAGTAGGGGAGCGCCGGCCGATCGTGCCGTTCCAGGTTGCGCTCGGTGGCGATGGCGAAAGCCAGGAGGCCGCCGGGTGCCAGGTGAGCCGTAACGGTCGGGAACAGCTCGCGGTGGAGGTAGTGGACCATCAATGCCAGGTCCCACGGCCCCTCGGGGAACAAGTCGGCCTCGAGATCGGCCTCGATCTTCACAATCCGGTCATCGGTGACGCTCTCCAGGGCGACGGCTGAGAAGTCGATCAGGGTGACCTCCCAGCCCAGATCGGCCAGCCAGTGGCTGTGGCGACCCCGCCCTCCGGCGACGTCGATGGCCCTCCCCGATTCGGGGAGCAAGGGGGCGAGTTCGACGGTCACGAACGATGAGGGCTCGCCCGGCGCGTGCTGACCCGCATGGCGTTCGTCCCAATGCGTCATGGGATCAGGCTATCGAAAACCCGTTCGCGTCCGGTACCATGGGTGAGAACGCGTCTCGCGTTCCCCTGCGGGGGTGACATGGTTTCGACTGTGAGGGTTGAGGCGCCGGAAGCGAGCCGAGGTCCCCGGATCCTCGTTAAATAGCTGGGAACAACCATAAGTGCAGAAGACAACTTCGCACTCGCTGCCTAACTAAGCGGCGTGTCCGCCCGGAGGGCGCCTGCCTCACCGGATCCGGGCATCGCAATGCAGGATGCCCCCGCCGGGGTGCCGGGACCGGCGGGGTAAGACATTTCCGGCTAGGGCCCAGGAGAAACTGCCGACGGCGTCTCCAGGTGTCCCGAAAGCTCGCTGTCGGCTGCGCTCGGAGATGCCGACGCTGAAACCTCATGGGACGGGGGTTCGATTCCCCCCACCTCCACGCGAGCAGCCCTCGACGCCACCGGCGTCGAGGGCAGGTATTCGGTATCAGGTATCACGTATTAGGTATTGCGTGTCACACGTCACGTATCAGGTAGAGGACTTGGTGATGGTGTCAACCATCGCTCGGAAGCGAACACTGCCGTAGAGTCTCACCGTGGCGAATTGTCCATCTTGCGGCAAGGAGAACGTCGAAGACGCGGTCTTTTGCGCGTTCTGCGGTACCTCGCTTTCCGAGGCGGCACCGACCGAGGAGCGGCGGTTCCTGACCATCCTCTTTGCCGATCTGGTCGGGTTCACCGCCGAGTCCGACGAGGCCGACCCCGAGGACGTTCGCGCCCGCCTCGTTCCCTATCACCAGCGGGTTCGGGAGGAGATCGAGGCCTTCGACGGCTCGGTGGAGAAGCTGATCGGCGACGGGGTCATGGCCGTGTTTGGCGTTCCTACCGCCCACGAAGACGACCCCGAACGAGCCGTCCGGGTCGCACTGCGAATCCAAGACGCGGTCGACGAGATGAACGAGGGCCAGGAGGGGCTGGATCTCTCCGTCCGGATCGGGATCAACACCGGAGAGGCCGTGGTGACCACCGGCGGGCAAGGGGAGCGGATCGTGGGTGACGTCGTCAACACGGCGTCCCGGCTCGAGTCGATCGCCCCACCGGGAGGGGTAGTGATCGGCGAGGCCACCCACCGGGCGACCGAGCTGCTCATCGACTACGAAGACATGGATCCGGTCGAGGTCAAGGGCAAGGCGAAACCGTTGAACGTGTGGCGAGCAATTGAGCCACGAGGCCGGTTCGGCATCGACGCCGCGGTCCGAGCACCCACCCCGTTCCTCGGCCGCGACTCGGAGATGAACGTGCTCACCGAGACCTATCGCCGGGTCATCGATGACCGATCACTCCAGCTCGTCACGATCGCGGCAGCGCCCGGCGTCGGAAAGTCGCGCCTGGTCAACGAGTTCTTTGCATGGATCGACGATCAGCCTGAGATCGTCTGGTGGCGTCAGGGCCGATGCCTCCCACTTGGGGAGGGGATCACGTTCTGGGCGCTCGGAGAGATCGTCAAGGGCCAGGCCGGGATCCTCGAGTCTGACAACGCCGAGGTTGCCAAAGAAAAGCTGGCGACGGCTCTGGAGGCGCTGACCGCAGACGCGTCCGACCGCGAGTGGCTGGCCGGACAGCTCAGCCCACTCGTTGGCACCGAGAGCGACGTCCAGAGGGGCGATCGCACCGAGGCGTTCACCGCCTGGCGGCGCTTCCTCGAGGATCTCGCCGCAGTGCGACCACTGATCATGATCGTGGAGGACTTGCACTGGAGCGACAACGCGCTCGTCGAGTTCCTCGAGGACCTCCTGGTCTGGTCGGCGGACACGCCGATCATGGTGATCTGCACCGCCCGCCCCGAGCTCTACGAAGCACAACCGGGTTGGGGTGGCGGCCAGCGCAACTCCTCAACGATTTCGCTGGCCCCGCTGACTGACGAGCATATTTCTCGGCTCCTATCGGCCCTCCTCGAACAGACCGTGCTCCCCGTTGAAACCCAGCAGGCGTTACTCGACCGCGCCGGCGGCAACCCCTTGTACGCCGAGGAGTTCGTCCGCATGCTCAACGACCGGGGCATGCTTCATGGTCGTAGCGAGCTCGATGCTGAGTTACAGGAGGCCATTCCCGTACCCGAGACGGTTCAGGCGCTGATCGGCTCGCGCCTCGACGTCCTTTCCGATGACGAGAACCGAGCCATCGAGGACGCCTCGGTGGTTGGCAAGGTGTTCTGGGAAGGAGCCCTCAATGCCATGGGCGGCAGCGACGATGTGCGCGGAGCGCTTCGTCAGTTGGTGGCGAGGGAGTGGATCCGGCCGGTGCGTAATTCGTCGGTGGAGGGCGAACAGGAGTACGCGTTCTGGCATGCTCTGACCCGCGACGTGGCCTACGGGCGAATCCCGCGAGCGGCGCGGGCCAAGAAACACCAGACGGTGGCGGAGTGGATCGAATCGAGCGCCGGAGAGCGGGCATCCGACCACGCCGAGCTGCTTGCGCACCACTATGTGAGCGCCTTGGACGCTGCCGAGGCCGCCGGCGAGGCCGACACGGAAGCGCTCCGAGGCGAGGTGGTCCGAACGCTGGTGATGGCCGGTGACCGGGCCTCCCGCCTCGACGCGGCCCGGGCGTACGACTACTACCGGCGAGCGCTGGATCTGATGGATCCCGACGATGCGGCGAGGCCGGAGGTGTTGATCGCAGCCGGTGAAGCCATGGGGGGAGCCGGGCTCGGATCGCCTATCGAGACCTACGAGGAGGCAGCAGCGCTCGCCCGGGACAATGGCGACCGGGTCACTGCCGGACATGCGCTGCGGATGCTGCATCTGGCACGGTGGTTCGCATCGGGAAGCGGCGCCGGCACCGACGCCATCGATGAGGCCATCGAGCTGCTCGAGCAGGAGCCGCCCTCGGAGCAGCTCGCTGATGCGTACAACACTCGCGCCGCCAACTACATGATTCGTGGCGAGCTGGAGGAGCAGCTGGTCTGGGCGGAGCGGGCGATCGCGCTCGCCGAGGAACAGGGTTTCGCGATGTCGGTACGCAGCTTCTCGGTGAGAGGCATCGCCCGCTACCACCTTGGCGACACCGAAGGCGGCATGGAGGACCTCCGACGGTCGCTTGCTAACGCTGACGACGCGGGCGGCTCGCTTCGCACCCTTGCCGTTGCCTACGTCAACCTGGCCGACCACACGTGGATCGACGAGGGACCGGCCGCAGCCGAGGAGATTTACCGGACCGGGATCGAGCGCGTCGAGGCCCGTGGTGGCGACCACTCATGGGCCAAGGCAGAAATGCTGTGGACAGGATTCGACCTTGGCCATTGGGACGAGGTCCTGGCTCGCGCCGACGGCCTGCTGGAACAGTGGGAGGGAGAGTCGGTCCAGTACGTGCCGTGGGCGAGGAGCTTCCGGGCCCGCGTGAAGGTGTGGACAGGCAACGTTTCCGAAGCCGCGGCTCTCCAGGACGACTACCTGCCTGCGCTCCGCGAAATCGAGGATCTCCAGCTGGTCGCCGCGGCGCTGGTTATTTCCGCTCGCATCGAGATAGCCCGGGGTGACCCGACGGCAGCCGTGGCACTGCTTGACGAATGCTTTTCCCGCACCGAAGGCAAGACCCTGATGTTTCGTGGCCTGTACCTGACAGAAGCGATGCGTCTGCTGATTGCGACGGGGAATGTCGAGAAGGCGCGAGATTGGGCAGCCGGCTCGATAGGGCCGGGATTGCGCAACGAGATCAGCGTCGCCACCGCCGATGCCATGCTTGCGGAAGTTGACGGCGATCATGAGGGCGCCCTTGGGCAGTACGAGGCAGTCGCCGTCGACTGGGCCGACTTCGGCTTCGTCCTGGAGCAGGCCCTGGCGCTGTATGGAGCCGGCCGCAGCCTTGCGGCGTTGAGCAGGCCGGCCGAGGCCGCGGACCAATTGGCCGTCGCGCGGGAGATCCTGGTCGAGCTGGGTGCCCAGCCTACGATCGACGAGATCGATGGCGTCGCCAATCAGGCGGCGGCGTTGTAGCCGTGGTGATCTGCCCGAGCTGCGGTGAGTCCAATGTCGAGGATGCGGTCTTCTGCGCCTATTGCGGAACATCCCTCGCCGCGTCCGCCGCCACCAAGGAACGTCGGTTCCTGACGGTGTTGTTCGCCGATCTCGTCGGGTTCACGGCCGAATCCGACGAGGCCGACCCGGAAGACGTTCAGGCGCGTCTCATCCCATACCACCGGCGGGTCCGCGAGGAGATCGAGCGGTACGACGGCACCGTTGAGAAGCTCATCGGCGATGGCGTGATGGCGGTGTTCGGTGCCCCGACCGCTCACGAGGACGACCCGGAGCGTGCGGTGCGGGTTGCACTCCGAATTCAGGCCGCCGTCGACGACCTGAACGAGGAACACGAGGGCCTCGATCTCTCGGTACGGGTTGGTGTCAACTCGGGCGAAGCCGTGGTCAGTACCGGCGGTGAGGGCGAGCGGATCGTCGGCGACGTGGTCAACACGGCCTCGCGGATCGAATCGATCGCCCCACCCGGAGGGGTCGTCGTAGGCGAGACCACCCACCGCGCCACCGAGCTGGTCATCGAATATGAGGACATACCCCCGGTTGAGGTCAAGGGCAAGGCCAAGCCGCTTGCGGTGTGGCGCGCCATCGAGCCGAGGGGCCGATACGGCATCGACGCCGCCGTCCGCATCCCAACGCCGTTTCTTGGCCGCGACTACGAGATGCAGCAGCTCACCGAGACGTTTCGCCGGGTGTACGACGAACGTACGGCACAGCTCGTGACCGTTTCCGCGCCCGCAGGGGTCGGGAAGTCCCGTCTCGTCAACGAGTTCTGGCAGTGGGTCGACGATCAACCCGAAATTGTGTGGTGGCGGCAGGGTCGGAATCTCCCTTACGGCGAGGGGATCACGTTCTGGGCGCTTGGCGAGATCGTGAAGGGTCAGGCCGGGATCCGGGATTCAGACAGTCCCGACGAGGCAGCCGAGAAACTGTCGACTGCGCTGGAAGCACTCACCAATGACGCGGCCGACCGCGACTGGCTTTCGATGCAGCTGAGCCCGCTCGTCGGCGCAGGCTCCGAGACTCAGGTAGGGGACCGCTCAGAAGCGTTCGCGGCTTGGCGCCGATTCCTCGAAGACCTCGCAGATGTGCAGCCGCTGGTCATGGTCATCGAGGACTTGCACTGGGCCGACGACGCACTGATTGAGTTTCTCAAGGACCTTCTCGTCTGGTCCGTGGATGCGCCGATCATGGTGATTTGTACGACACGGCCCGAGCTCTATGAAGCCAATCCGGGATGGGGCGGTGGTCAACGGAACTCGACGACATTGTCACTTGCCCCGTTGACCGACGACCACATCGCCAGGCTGCTGTCGGCATTGCTCGAACAGGCGGTGCTCCCGGCCGAGACCCAGCAGGCACTGCTCGATCGCGCCGGTGGGAATCCGCTTTATGCGGAGGAGTTTGTCCGGATGTTGAGCGACCGGGGGATGCTCAAGGGTCGCGCCCAGCTCGATGAGAACTCGGTCGAGGCCATCCCGGTCCCGGAGACCGTCCAGGCGTTGATCGGGTCGCGCCTCGACATCCTGTCCGACGACGAGAGCATGGCGATCCAGGATGCTTCGGTGGTGGGAAAGGTCTTCTGGGAAGGGGCGCTCACCGACATGGCTCAGGGGGGCGATGTCTCGGCCGCACTTCGACAGCTGGTGGAAAGAGACTGGATTCGCCCGGTTCGGAGCTCTTCGGTCGAGGGGGAGCGGGAGTATGCGTTCTGGCATGCCCTGACCAGGGACGTCTCCTACGGGAGGATCCCGCGCGGGGAGCGGTCTCGAAAGCATCAGCTGGTTGCCGCGTGGATCGAGGCAGCGACCGGTAGCAGGGCATCCGACCACGCCGAGCTGCTCGCCCACCACTATGTCAGCGCCCTCGACATCGCACAGGCATCAGGGGAGACCGATATCGAGGCTCTCGAGCAGCAGACGATTCGAACCCTGGTGATGGCCGGGGATCGTGCCATGAGCCTTGATTCTGGTCGCGCCCTGGGCTACTACCAACAGGCCCTGGATTTGATGGGCGCAGACGACACGGCGCGAGCCGGTCTCTTGGTTCGTTCCGGACAAGCAACGCAGGAGCACCTTGGTCACGGACCGCCGATTCCAATCTTCGAAGAGGCCGGCCGGCTAGCGTCGGCCATGGACGATCAACTGACGGCGGGACGTGCCTGGCTGTACCTATCGGAGGCGCAGCGGGTGACGCTCGGGGTGGCCGCCGGCGAAGACGCCCTCGACCAGGCGATTCGCATACTCGAGTCCGAGCCACCGTCGCAATATCTGGCCGCTTCCTACCTCGAGCGAGCCGCCGGCTACATGTTGCGCGGCGACCTCGATGACCAGGCCGAGTGGGCGGAGCGAGGCATCCAGCTCGCCGATCGTCTTGATCTCGGCGAGTCCAAGGCGCGCGGCCTCTCGATCAGGGGGATCGCTCGATTCGACAGTGGGGACATCGATGGAGGCATGGCCGATCTGCGCGAGGCCGTCGCGATCGCCGATGTCTCGCCGGGGCGATCCATCATGCGCCTCACCGCCTATGTGAACCTGGCGGACTACACCAGAAAGGCAGGCTCGCCGGCGGAAGCACAGGGCATTTATGAGCAGGGCATCGCGTTCGCCGAGGCGAGGGGCGGAGACACCTCGTGGGCTACCGCGGAGACGATGTGGACGCTCTTCGACCTCGGCCGTTGGGATGAGGTCTTGGCCGCCGGCGAGGCATTGCTCGAAAGCAAGCACGGCTCGGGGTTGGTGGATGCCTGGGCGCGGAGTTATCAGGCCCTGGTCACGGTTTGGCGGGGCGAGCTCACGAGGGCCGGCTCCCTGCAAGACGACTATCTGGTGGCATTGCGCCAGATCGGAGACATGCAGCAGCTCGGACCGGCCCTGCTCATAGCGGCGCGAACGGAAGTGGCGCGCGGCAACGAACCTGCAGCGGTGGAGCTGATCGAAGAGTTCAGCGCCAGGACCGAAGGTATGTCTCCGATTTTCCGGAACCTTCAGGTTGCCGACGCCGTACGACTCCTCGTCGCAGCCGGGGAAGTGGATGAGGCAGCCGCGCTCTGCGCCTCCCCGGAAGGTGTGGACATTCGCAGTGAACTCGGCCTGGATACGGCCAAGGCCATCGTCGCCGAGGCCCGTGGTGATGCCGAGCAAGCGCTGGTGCAGTACGAGGAGCTTGCCACGGGATGGGCCGACTACGGTCACGTGCTCGAGCAAGCCCTTGCGTTGTACGGGGCGGGGCGCATCCTCACCACACTCGGTCGGGCTGGAGACGCCGCCCAGCGTCTGGCTTCGGCGAGGGAGATCCTCGTCGAGCTCGGTGCCAAACCGACGGTCGAGGAGATCGACGGGGTGGTCGACCAGGCCGCTGCGTTGTAGCTCGACCAGCCGGCGTGGGACACTAGGGCCAGCCAGAGGGAGGTAGCGATGACGGCCACGACGCCGGGCCTGGTCTGTGCCCATCATCACCTGTATTCGACCTTGGCCAGAGGTATGCCGCCGCCTCCCGCCACGCCGACCAACTTCCAGGAGATCCTCGAGCTGATCTGGTGGCGCCTCGACACCGCCCTCGACCTGGAGATGATCCGCTGGTCGGCGATGCTCGGTGCGCTTGAAGCGCTCGAGTCGGGGACGACCGCCATCGTGGATCACCACGAGTCGCCAAACGCCATCGAGGGCAGCCTCGACGTCATCGCCGAGGCCTGCGCCGAGGTCGGCGTGCGGGTGCTGTGCGCCTACGGCATCACCGATCGCCACGGGGCCGAAGGAGCCAAGCGAGGCTTGGAGGAGAATGAGCGATTCATCAGTGCCGGAGGCAACGGCATGGTGGGCGTCCACGCCGCATTCACGGTCGGCGACGAGTCGCTCCAAGCTGCCGCTGCGCTCGCCACCGGGCTCGGCGTCGGGGTCCACATCCACGTCGCTGAGGGCGTCGGGGACATCGAAGCGCCCAAGCGGCTCGATGGCCTGACCAACGACGACTGGCTGCTCGCCCACTGCGTCCACCTCCCAACCGATCACACGCTGAGCGGCACGATCCTGCACAACCCGATGTCAAACCTGAACAACGAGGTCGGCTACGCCGACCCGGCGCGGTTCTCCAACCCGGTGGCCCTCGGCACCGACGGCATCGGTGCCAACGTCATCGAGTCCTTCCGCCTCGCTTATGTCATGGAGCGCTCGGTCGACGTCACCTGCGGTCCCGACACCGCGTGGTCGTGGCTCGAGCACGGCTGGGAGATCATGCCCGAGGCCCGCAACGACGAGGTGACCTGGTCATACGATCCGATGGATCCGTGGCATATTGCGTTCACGCCCGGGATCAGGCCCCTCGAGGTCAAGGTCGACGGCGAGGTGGTCTATGCCGACGGAGCACCCACCCGGGTCGACGCCGACGAGGTGCGGGCCAGGGCCGCGGAGCAGGCCGGGCGCCTGCACGCCAAACTGTGACGAGCTAGGGGAGCCATGGGCGACCGATTCCAACCGATCTCGATGGAGGCTCTGACCGACTGGATGTTCGACGAGCTCGAGCAGAAGGATCAGATCTTCGGCGTCCCGACATCGGCCATCTTCAGACCGAGCCTCGATGACCCGTTCCGGATCGAGAAGTACGGGGTGGAGATGGACACCCCGTTCGGCGTGGCCGCCGGGCCTCACAGCCAGATGGCGCAGAACATCGTGGTCTCCTGGCTGGTCGGCGCTCGCTTTCTGGAGCTGAAGACGGTCCAGACCCTCGACGAGCTCGAGATCAACAAGCCGTGCATCGACTGCCAGGACGAGGGCTACAACGTGGAGTGGTCCCAGGAGTTGAAGGTCCACCAGTCCTTCGACGAGTACCTGCGGGCCTGGGTGCTGATCTACGCCCTCCACGACAAGCTCGGCTTCGAGACGCCCGATCCCGGGATGGTCTTCAACATGAGCGTCGGCTACAACCTCGAGGGCATTCTCGAGCCGAATGTGCAGTGGTTTCTCGATGTGATGCGCGACGCTTCGGACTACCTCCCTGCCTACGTCGACATCGTCGCCAAGCGCTACCCGGATATCGCCAACGTTGACATCCCGGCCACGGTTTCGGACACGATCACGCTGTCGACGATGCACGGCTGCCCGCCGGATGAGATCGAAAAGATCATGATCTACCTGCTCTCCGAGCGGGGGCTCCATTCTTCGGTGAAGTGCAACCCGACCCTGCTCGGCGCCGACCGGGTGCGCGGCATCATCAACGATGACCTCGAGTTCGACGACATTCCGATTCCCGACGAGGCGTTCGGCCACGACCTCATGTACGTCGATGCGGTCCCCATGTTCCACAACCTGCGCCGCATCGCCGCCGAGCGCGATCTGACGTTCGGGCTCAAGCTCACCAATACCCTCGAGGTGAACAATTGGCGCACCGAGTTCGACGACGACGAGTTCATGTACCTGTCGGGCCGGGCGCTGCATCCGGTAACGACCAACCTGGCCAACCTGCTCAACGAGGAATTCCGTGGCGATCTGCTCTTCTCGTTCGCCGGCGGCGCAGACGCCTTCAACGTGGCCGACCTGCTCGCCGGGGGCATGAAGACGATCACGACGTGTTCTGACCTGCTCAAGTCGGGCGGCTATCTGCGGATGATCCAGTACATGGAGGAGGTCCGCACCGCCGCCGACAAGGTCGGCGCCGCGGATATCAAAGACTTCATCGCCCGCTCGGCGGTGAAGGGGGAACGCTTCGACGAGTTCGCCCACGACCTGCGCTATTCGGCGCTGACGGACACCGGGCTCAACCTCGACCTCGACTCGTGCCAGCAGCTCGCAGAGACGATACGCACCCGCACCAACGGTGAGCCGATTGCCAGCGTCATTGGCTCATGGGCAGACGAGTCCGGCTTCGACGATGCACGCCGAGAGGAATTGATCGCCCAAGCGCTGAAGGTCATGGCGCGGCTCAACCTGCGCGCCTACGCCGATGCGGTGCGGACCGACTGGCGCTACCTGAAGCACTCGTTCCGGATGGACCGCTCCAAGACCGACCGCGAGCTCGGCCTGTTCGACTGCATCGAGGCGCCATGCACCGACGGGTGCGCGGTCGACCAGCACGTCCCGGGCTACATGCGTGCGGTGCGTGAGGGCAACCTGCTCGAGGCGATCGAGATCACGAGGGACGACAACCCGCTGCCGTCGATCCTCGGGCGCGTCTGCGATCACCTGTGTGAGAACACCTGCGTACGTACCCACTACGACGAGCCGCTGGCGATCCGGCAGATCAAGCGATACATCATGGATTCCGAGGAGACGCCGGTGATGTTCCCGACGGTGGAGCGCAGCTCCACCAGGGTGGCGATCATCGGTGCCGGGCCTGCGGGGCTGGCGGCCGCTCAGGGCCTCGGGTACGCCGGTTTCGACGTCACCATCTTCGAGACCCAGGCGTATTCGGGAGGAATGGTCGGGGGCACGATCCCCAAATACCGCCTCCCCAACGCTCAGATCGCCCAGGACATGGCGATCCTCGACGAGCTCGGTGTCGACATCCAATACGGCAAGACCGCCGGGGTCGACTTCACGCTGAGCGGCCTGCGGGGCGACGGGTTCGACGCGGTCTTCATCGCCGTCGGCGCACAACTCGCAAAGCTGCTCGGCGTCGATGGCGAGCAGAGCGATGGCGTGGTGCCCGGGATCACGTTCCTGCGGACCGTGCGTGAGGAGCACCCGATGCCGATCGGAGATCGGGTCGCGGTTATCGGCGCCGGTGACACTGCGATGGACTGTGTTCGTTCGGCACTCCGGGTGGGTGCCTCGGAGGTGTCGCTGGTTTATCGCCGCAGCATCGATCAGATGCCGGCGGACCCAGAGGAGATCGAGGCGTGCCTCGCCGAGGGGATCAACATCGTCGAGATGGCTACCCCGTCGGGACTCGTCGTGTCCAACGGCAGCGTGACCGGCCTGTTGTGCACGCGAACCGAGTACCGCGGCGATCGCGATGGCTCGGGGCGCAAGGTCCCCCACGACGTTGCCGACTCCGAGTTCGAGATTCCCATCGACACGCTCATGTTGGCGATAAGCCAGCACTCGATCCTCGACTTCTTCGGCGACGACATCCCGGAGCTCACCGACCGCGGGTACATCGCCGTCGACGCGGACACCTTCGAGACATCGGTGGGTGGTGTATACGCCGGAGGCGACGTGGCGGACGACGGCCCGTCGTCGATCGTCAACGCTGCTGCGGACGGCAAGGTGGTGGCGGATTCGATCGCGGCCGCGCTTGGCAGCGGGGGACCGGCGCCGGAACACGCCGCGCCCGACTACGACCTCCACGATCTCGTCATCCGGCGCTCGCGGCGCGAGTACCGGGTTCCCATCGAGCACACCCCGCTCGATCAGCGTGACAACTTTGAGGAAACCGTTGTCGGTTACAACGACGAGCAGGCGGTCGCCGAGGCCGGGAGGTGCATCGACTGCGACGTGGTCTGCAGCCTGTGTGTCGGTGTATGCCCCAACATGGCACTCATGACCTACGAGATGGATCCAGTTCGCTTTGACGTCCCAGTCGTCGGCGCCGACGGCCAGACCACCCGCACGGTTCCTTTTCTGGCGGACCAGCAGTACCAGATCGCAGTCCTCACCGACTTCTGTAACGAGTGCGGGAACTGCGTGACCGCCTGCCCGACCTCCGGCGTTCCGTACCAGGACAAGCCGCGCCTCTATCTCAACCGTGACGAGTTCGACGCAGAAGACGACAACGCCTTCATGATGTTCGAAGACGGCAGCATCGAAGCCCGCTTCGGTGGAGAGACACACCGTCTCAGTGTCAACGGCACCGTCGAGTACGCCGCCCCCGGGATGACCGCCACCCTCGATCGCCAGACCTTTGCCGTCGTCGAAGCATCGGTCGACGGCGATGGCGCTTCCCTGGAGCCGGCGGCGGCGATGTACACCGTGTTGCAGGGAGTGGGCGGCTCCATGGCGCACATTCCTCAGATGCCGGTCGCAGGGGGCGGGGGGACGTTCATCTCCGACCCCGGGTTCTGAGATGGCCTCGTGACGGCGATCTCCTACGGCACACCGCTCAGCCGGAAACTTGGCATCACCGCTGAGGATCGGGTCGGGACATTCGGGGCGCTGCACACCTTCGCCGAGCTGCTCGAGCCGCTTCCTGCAGGAGCGTCGCTGGTCAGGTCACCCCGGAGTGCGTGCCCGGTGCTGATCATCTTCGCGACGACCATGGCTGAGCTGGAAGCGCGTTTCGCCAGCGCCGTGAGTCTGCTCCCGGCCGACGGGGGGCTGTGGGTGGCCTGGCCTAAGGCGACATCAGGGGTCGACACCGAGCTCGACTTCGATGCGGTGCAGACTCTCGGCCTCGACGCGGGCCTCGTAGACAACAAGGTGGCGGCAATCGACGACACCTGGTCGGGACTGAGGTTTGTGGTGCGACTCGACGACCGCGAAGCGTGGCGCTGAGCCGGCCCGGTCCTTTGCCTCCCCCTCAGCTCAGGGGAGGTGCCGAGCGCCAGCGAGGCGGAGGGGGTCGGAGCGTTGTCGCGACCACGGTTTGACCCCCCTCCCCGCCTGGCGGCGGGGCTCCCCCCCGGAGGGGGGAGCAAAGAGCAGGCCGCGGCGCCACGGCTCGACCCCACCTCCCGCCTGTTTTCTCCCCTCTCCGGAGAAATGCCGAGCGAGGCGAGGTGGCCCGGTCCTTTGCCTCCCCCTCAGGGGGAGGTGCCGAGCGCCAGCGAGGCGGAGGGGGTCGGAGCGTTGTCGCGACCACGGTTTGACCCCCCTCCCCGCCTGGCGGCGGGACTCCCCTCTGAGGGGGGAGCAAAGAGAGGGCCGCGGCGCCACGGCTCGACCCCACCTCCCGCCGGCGGCGGGTCCCCCCCCTGAAGGGGGAGCGAAGAGCAGGCCGCTCGGGCCCCGGCTCGGCTCCGCCTCGCCTTTTGCCCCCACTCGGACGAAGTGCCCGAGCGTTAGCGGTATGGCACCACCACAACACGGTCGACATCGGGATCCCGAGAGATGAGCAGCGACAGCTCGCCGGCAACGTCCATCGTCTCGGATGACACCTTGGTGATCGCCACGATGATCCGGGCAGATGCCGGCACGTCCTTGAGCCCTCCCCTTGCGCTGGTGAGGATTTGGGCGACGTCGGCCACAGCCAACACATGGCTGACCGGGCGACCAAGCAGCTCCGCGACACGTTCGGGCCGGTGACATGCCCCGGTGATGGTCGAGCCGACAGCATCGATGCCGGCGACGGGGATCACGATCGTCGAGGTGAGTGGGATGACCGGCTCGAAATTGCCGGGCGCCTTGAGCGTCTTGCCGTTGGCGCCGTCCGCTTCGACGAGTACGTACTCGGCCGAGCTCTCGCGGAACAACTTGTCGATCTCGGTGGGTGCGGGCCCGCTCACCTTGGCATCGGCATCTCGCCGGACGACGAACACCGGGCCGGGGCGTCGCTCGAGATTCGCTTCGACGTCGCGGATCGAGTCGACGACGGGCGGTTCGATCTGTTCGACGCTCATCCTTGTCGTGGTCGTGATGACGACGCGGTGTCCGGTGTCGCTGAGCTCACGGCCAAGACCGAGCATCAGCGTGCTCTTGCCGCCGGCACCGACGAAGGCGACGAGCTCGCGTTCGGCGAGCCCGAGACGCTCGGCCCAGGACTCACTCATCGCTGGCTGAACCATGTCATCACCGCTTCCAGGACCCCACCGGCGACGGATCGAGACTTGTCCGAGATCTCGAAACAGACCTCCGGGTCCCCGCGTGGATCAATATCGCCGATCTTGAGCCCCGCCTTGACCGGTCCTGGTGCGATGAGCCCGCGCACCACTCCGCCGATGGGCGCGGTGACCGCAACGCCTTGTACTGAGCCGAGTTGGTCTCCCGCCGAGACGAGGTCGGCGATCTCCCGCTCCCAGCGCACCTCCCCATCGCGGTCGGCCCGGATAACGCGTTTGGACGATTCTCCGCCGATCGATCCCGGGACCCCGGTGTTCTGCTGGGCACCGCCCTCCCAAATGACCCTGCCGAGATGGTGACCGCGGTTGGTCTCGATGACCGCTTCGCACTGGTCCCCCGCCGTGAAACCAGGGCCGAGGCCGATGACCAACGGCGCCATCGCCCGATTGGTGTCCAGCGGCGTTTTGGCCAACCTGGCGTCGATCACGATCCGGGGTGGATCCTCGAGGTCGGGGATCGTGTTTGCCACGAGGACGGCCACCCCGTTGCGTGCAGAGAGGTCGAGGGCCGCATCCGGCGTTTCGACCAGGATCCCGTCCACGCCCTCAACGGTAATCGAGCCCTCCGTGACGGCGGTGGAGAAGGCGACGGTGCGCCGGATCGCCAGCGGCCGCTCGATGTCGACGACGATGACCGGGAACCCGGACCGATGGAGGCGCCATGCGGTCCCGGTGCCAAGGTCACCGCCGCCGCGGACGACCACGAGTTCGTCAAGGGCTCGTCGACCGGACCCCTGGCCCGGCTTGGCCGAAGCGTCGATCGACGACCCCTCGTCGATCATTGCGACCCCTCGGTGCCGTCCGCCCGGGTCTCTTGGATGATCTCGGACAAGATCGACACCGCGATCTCCTCGACGGTTTCGGCGCCGAGCTCGATGCCGATCGGGACGTGGATTCGATCGAGCGATGCCTCTTCGAGGCCGCTGTCGACCAGCTCCCGTTTCGTTGCGTTCCAACGGCGGCCGCTTCCCATGACCCCGATGTAGCGGGCCGGCGTATCGAGCAGCCTGGGGATGGCGTCGACATCGAGCTCGACGCTACGTGACACGACGACGATCGAGGTGTCCTCGATCACCGGCATCGCGGCGAGGGCATCGGACACCGAACCGGCGATCCGCTCGTCGGCGTGGGGAACGATCGCTTCGTCGACCCGCTCCGGCCGGTCGTCGGTGGCGATCGTTCGATAGCCGAGCCAGTGGGCGAGGTCGACCACGGCGGCGCCGACGTGGCCGATGCCGATGACGAGCACGGTGTGCGAGGGCATGTAGGGCTCAAGGTAGACGGTCATCTCGCCGCCACACACCCCCGCGTCGCCGCGCTCCGGATCGACGAGGGGATAGGTCTCCAGCCGGGTCTTGCCGGTGCGGAGCACGTCGAGGGCATCCTCGATGACGCGGGCCTCGAGCTCCCCGCCACCAATGGTGCCGCTCTGTGCGGGCCCCGGGTAGACCAGCATCTTGGTCCCGGCGTGGCGTGGCACCGAGCGTTTCGTCGACACGATGGTTGCCAGGACGACGGGCCGGCGCGTGGCGACGGCTTCGGACATCTCGGCGAGCAGCTGCTGGTCCTCGGAGGAGGTCACATCGCTGCGGTCTGCAGGGCCCGCCACACACGTTCGGGAGTCAGCGGGATGGCGTCGATCCTGACGCCGGTGGCGTCTACAAGAGCATTGCGAATCGCCGGGGCAACGCCGTCCTTGGGGATCTCAGCGACCGCCTTGGCGCCGAAGGGGCCGCTCTTTTCCATGGTCTGGACGAGGAACGCCTCGATACGCGGCATCTCGTCCGAGCGGTAGATCTTGTATGGACCGAATTCGGCGTTGACCATGCGGCCGTCCTCGTCATAGGCCATTTCCTCGCAATGCCCGTACCCAAGGGCCTGAATCATGCCGCCTTCGACTTGCCCTGAGGCGGTCACCGGGTTGATCGGGACTCCGCAGTCGACGGCCATGATCAGCGAAATCACGGTCACCTGGCCGGTGTCGATGTCGACCTCGATCTCGGCAAACTGCGCCGCGTACGGCGGCGGTGACTCGGGCGATACATATGAAGCGGTACCCATGATCTGGTGTTGCGCCACCTGGTGCAGGCTGGACAGGGCAATTTCGGCGATGGTCACCGATCGGTCATCGGTGCTCCATGCCTGCCCGTCGCGGAGTTCGATCGCACCGGGAGTCGTTTCCAGCATTCGGGCGGCTCGCTCCACCACCATCAGCCTCGCCTCCTCGGCGGCACGCTTCACCGCCATCCCCGAGATGTACGTCGTACTCGATGCATAAGCGCCGGTGTCGAAGGGCGTCATGTCGGTGTCTGCGGCATACACCAGGATGTCGTCGAGGGCGACGCCGAGTACTTCTGCGGCGATCTGGGCGAGCACCGTGTCGGCGCCGGTACCAAGATCGGTGGCTCCGATCAAGAGGTTGAACGAGCCGTCGTCGTTGATTTTTATGCTGGCTGCGCCCATGTCGAGGCCCGGGATCCCGGTGCCGTGCATGCACATGGCAAAGCCGAGACCGCGACGGATGTGCGGGCGGTCTGCGGGCTGCTTCCACTCAGCGTCGGCGCGGCGATCCCATCCAACTGCTCGCTGACCCTGGGCAACGCACTCCTCGAGCCCGCTGGAGGTGACGATCGGCATCACCTCGGCATCGACGTCTCCCTCTCCCAATGCCGGGGCAATGTCCAACGGGTCCCCGGCTGTGGTCCAGTTGAGCCTGCGGAACTCGATGGCATCCATGTCGAGCGCATCGGCGATGTCCTCCATGTGTGCCTCGAGGGCAAACAGGGCCTGGGGTGCCCCATAACCGCGGTACGCGCCGGGGACCGGGATGTTGGTGTACACGACGTCGCAGCGAAAGCGCTTGTTCGGGCAGTTGTACGAACTGAGGCCGCGGAGGCCGGTGACCATCTGGACGGTGAGGCCGTGGGTGCCGTACGGACCGGTGTTGGCAACGATGCTCATCTGTTGGGCGACCAGCCTGCCGTCGTTGCTGACCCCGGTCTTGTAGGTGATGGTCTGCGGATGCCGGGTCCTGGAGGAAATGAACTCCTCTTCCCGGGTGAGCTCGAGTCGAACCGGCTTCCCGGTTGCCATGGTGAGGTGGCCCACGATGTCTTCGATCAGCATCTCCTGCTTGACGCCGAAACCGCCGCCGATCCGGGGTTTGACGATGCGGATCCGCTTCACAGGAAGCCCCAACAGCGGCGCCACCATCCGGCGTGAATGGAACGGCACCTGGGTCGAGGTCCTGATCACCATCCGCTCGTCGCTGTCCCACCACGAGATGGCGATGTGGGGCTCGATCGGAGCCTGCTGCACCTGGTGGACCCGCAGCGTCTGTTCGAATACGTGATCTGCCTTTTCCCAGGCATCGTCGACGTCTCCGGTGTCCGCTGAGATGTGGTGAACGATGTTGCGCGACGCGTCGTGGGCGCCCTCCATGTCGGGCTCGTCGTGGATAACCGGTGCACCGTCGGCGATCGCGTCGTTCTCGTCGAACACGGCGGGCAGGACGTCGTAGGTGACGTCGATGAGGTCGAGGGCCGCTTGGGCGATCTCCGTGGTGTCCGCGGCGACCGCGGCGACGCGGTCGCCGACGTAGCGCACCTTGTTGTCAAAGCTCACCTGGTCGTATGGCTTCGGGTTCGGAAAGCTCTGCCCGCCCGAGGCGTAGCGAACCCTCGGCACGTTCTCGTGGTGGAGCACCGCCCGAACGCCTGGGAGTTCCCTGGCCTTGGAGTCGTCGATGGCGACGATTCGGGCATGGGCATGGGGGCTGTACAGCACCTTGGCATGGAGCAGGCCACGGATCTCGATGTCGTCGACGAACGCCGGATATCCCTTGGCCAGCTTCAGCGCGTCGACCTTTGGCTCGGGCCGACCCACCACCGCGGTTTCCGGGACCTCGGGGCTCAGGATGATCCGGGGCGACAGGACGGGAAGCGAGGCGGGGTCGGCGACTCCCTCCTCGGTGGAGAGCGGGTCGGTGAGGGGAGCGACGTAGCCAAGGGAGATCTCCTCGATCGGGTCACCACGCAGCGCTGCGCCGGCACGGAGGATCGCATGGACCGGCCGGAGATAGCCGGTCTCACGGTCCAGGACGCCGGTCAGGATGTCGCGGGCCTCGGCCTCGGTGGGGTTCGGCTCGCCGGCGAGCAGTTCCTTGGCCGCCAGCATCTGCGCCGGGCTCGAGTAGCCGGACTGCATCGCGCCCGAATCGATGAACGCCTGCTGGATCGGGTGGATCGATCCCGGCGTCGACATCCCCTCCACCGTGTCGATGCGATGCCCGTCTGCCTGTGCGGCGAGCATGACCTCTGCGGAGATCAAACGGCCGTCGACCAGGACCGCCGCAGCGCCGGTCTCCCCGGTCTCGGAGCCGAAGCGCACGCTGAAGAGCCCCTCACGCCGCAGCACTCTCAGCAATGACTCGCCCGGCTCGCAGCCGATCGTCGTGCGCTCGCCGTTGATGGTGAGCTCGATCGTCATGCGTCGAGCCCTGCGACGGCGCGGCCGGCAAGGGTCCTGGCCAGATGGATGCGATATTCGGCGGTTCCCCTGAAGTCGCCCGACGGGTCCAAAACGTCGAGCGCGCTCGGATCAATCGCAATCGGGACTGCCGACACACCGGTCAGGGCGAGCAGGATGTCTCCGTCGTCGGTGCGTCGCGCCACGGCCATCACGATGGGGCGGTCGGCGGGCGTGCGACCGGTTCGAGCCGCATGGGTGGTACCTCCCGCGGAGATGGCGATCCGGGTGATGATGCCGATGGCACTTTCCCGCAGGTAGTCGCCCAAGGAGTGCCACGCCTCGCCGTCGGAGTCGGCCACGGCGACCTCGGCCTGGAAGACGAGGAGTCCGGCGAGCAGCTCGCTCTCGGCATCGCCGGTGGCAACGGCACCACCGATCGTCGCCGCGTTCCTGATCGTGTTCGGTGCCTCGCGCCTGGCCAGATCACGCAACATTGCCGGCACCAGATCGGAATCCACCAGGCCGCGGAGCGTCACCATGGCCTCAATGACGATCCGATCCGCATCCAGCTCGATCTCGTTCAGGCCAAGGCCCTGGAGATCGATCAGTGCCGTGGCGGTATCGGCGGAGGCACGGGAGGGAACCAGCGAGGTACCACCGCCGAGCACCGTGGCTCCCTCGGCGCCAAGGAGAGAAATCGCTTCATCGAGTGTCGCCGGCCGGTGGTACGTCTCGATCACGACTCGGTCAGCTCCTTTTCCCGAGCGCCTTCCCGAGCGCCGGGGTGGTTTTGCAGGACTCTACCGAGACCGGTCTGCTCACTCGGCGCATCTGGGTCGGCCCGAGATCGCGAGAAGCCTTGCCAGATTGGAGTCGAGCGGCCTATTCAGCACCGCCGAACCACCGCCGATCATTGACCGTGACCCGTCGAGCGGCGCTATTCATGCTCTTCGCGGTCCTTGCGACCGCCTGTGGAGCACCGCGCGCCGAAACACCAGACTTCACCGACAACCTCGCTCTGGTCGTTTCCGCAGTCGAAGGGTCCGAGGTCCTGACCGGTTCGGTGGTGCCGCCGCCTCTCCCCGAAGGCCTGCACATCCAGCCCACCCTCGCCATCGAGCGGCCGAGCAACTTCCCGTCGATTGAACGGCTGCGCGGTCTCGTCGCCGATGCTCCTCATCCGTACCCGAGGGCCCTGATCACCAGCTGCCTCTCCCTCTCCGCTGGTGGAGAGCTGCTCAGTGACCAGGGGTTCGATACCAGCCGGCTCGACCAGCGCATGAAGATCACCTATTTCGACGGGCTCGTCGTGTGGGAGGACGCCGCCGGATTCCGGCAGGTCTTCACCCCCGACGTGGGGAGCTACTACCAGGACGCCGACGGTTCGTGGCAGGAAGCGACCGGGTCCGAGTGGACCGTGTACGGGCCCCTGTCCGACTGGTCCCAGGCTCAGGAAGAAGCGAGCATCATCCTCGCCGCCGCGCCACAGGTCGTTGGCTATGAGACCGTGGCCGATACGGCCACCGTGCGGCTGCTGCTCGTCGACGGCCACGATCGCGCCCACATCTGGCTCGACGAAACGGGTGCGACGCTGCGCCTGGTCGAAGAATTCGAAGGACCGGACGGCGCATCACGGTGGGTCGGGATCTGGAGTGTTGAGACGCTGGCGCCCGTGCTTGCCGGGCCCATGCCCTGATCCTGCCGGTGATCTACTAGCTTCACCGCCGTGACCAGCCTGCTGATCAAGCACGCCACCGTGCTGGGGACGATGGATGACCAGGGCACCGAAATCGAGGACGGCGCCCTGTACGCGGTCGACGGCTGGATCGCGCAGGTGGGCACAACCGCCGACCTCCCCGACTCCGCGGACGAGGTCGTCGACCTCTCCAACCATGTCGTGGTTCCCGGGTTGATCAACACCCATCACCACTTCTATCAGACGCTCACCAGAGCCGTCCCGGGCGCCCAGGACGCCGGGTTGTTCGAGTGGCTGCGGGTCCTCTATCCGATCTGGGCGCGGTTGACCCCCGAGGACGTCGTCCTCTCCACCCAGGTTGCCCTCGCCGAGCTCGCGCTATCGGGGTGCACGACGTCGTCGGACCATCTGTATCTCTATCCAAATGGCTCGTCCTTCGCCGACCAGGTCGAGGCCGCCGAGGCGATCCCGCTCAGGGTCCATCTGGCTCGAGGATCGATGTCGCTGGGGGAGAGCGACGGGGGCCTTCCGCCGGACTCAGTGGTCGAAGAAGAGGGCACGATTCTTGCCAGCACGCAGGCGGCCATCGAGACCTTCCATGACCCGGCGCCGGGAGCGATGGTTCGCGTCATGGTCGCGCCGTGCTCGCCGTTCTCGGTGACGATGGACCTCATGCGTGAGGCCGCCGATCTGGCCCGGACCTACGGCGTCCACCTGCACACGCACGTCGCGGAGACGCTCGACGAAGAGCAGTTTTGCTTCCAATTGTGCGGGATGACCCCCGTCCAGCTCATGGAGGACCTCGGCTGGGCGGGCGGGGATGTGTGGTACGCCCACGGCGTCTTTGTCGACGACGCCGAGATCAAGCGAATGGCCGCCGCGGGAACCGGGGTTGCCCATTGCCCGACGTCCAACATGCGTCTTGCCTCCGGGATCGCCCCGCTGCGCGGCTACCTGGAAGCGGGAGTGCGCACCGGGATCGGCGTCGACGGCTCGGCGAGCAACGATGGCAGCCATCTGCTTGGCGAGGCCCGCCAGGCGATGCTGCTGGCACGGCTGGCTGCTGCGGGAGAAGACGGGCCGTACCTGTCAGCCAGGGATGCGCTCCGGCTGGCGACCAGGGGCTCGGCATCGGTCCTTGGCCGCGACGACGTCGGGTCGCTCGAACCCGGCAAGGCGGCCGACTTCACTGCGGTCTCGCTCGATCGGATCGGATACGCCGGTGCGCTGCATGATCCACTTGCCGCGCTGCTTTTCGCCGCCCCGGTCACCGTCGATCACACGTACGTTCACGGGCGCGCCGTGGTGAGCGGCGGTGAGCTGGTCGGAGTGGATCTGCCGCTGCTGCTGGAGCGGCACAATGCCGCGGCGAAACGGCTGCTGGCCGGCTAGAAAGGTGTTGAGCAATCCTCCAGCGGGTCGGCGCTGACTGGAGTCACCGTGACACTCAAGCGAGCGGCGGCTCAGGGCACTCGTCATTGTTCATCATCGTGCTAGCTGTTGGCGGTATTCGACGATTGGCCAGGGTGGTCGGCCGGTCGATCGCTTCTCGATGCGATCGTAGACAAGTCGCAGCTGCCGATCACACCTTGGTGGTCACTGACGGGCAAGAAGTCTGCGCACCGTTGCTTCGTCGTCATCGATCAGCTCGCCGGACACGTCGAAGGCGACCGAGTGCACGGTTCCGCTGAAGGCAAACGGCGGCTCGTAGTCGGGACACACCGGGGCTCCGGGGGCCTCGCCCACGACCACGCCCGACGTCAGGCCGAGCGCAAGCGGCGTGGTGATGGGAACTTCGGCCTGGCCCACCAGGCGGTCGTCGAAGTAGAGCTGGGCGGTGCCGGGGACCCCTTTCCCTTTGCCAATGTCGGGCTTGCCGGTCACCTCGAACTCGAAGCGCAGCCGGTGCCGACCCGCGGGTACGTCCTCGGTGGAGACCACGTAGTGGAAGGAGCGTCCGACGTAGTTGTGCACCCAGGTAAGCCGCTGGTCCTTGACGTAGAGGGCGTAGCCACTGTCCACACCGCCGTGTGCCACCAGGATGCCTTCGGCCCCGCCGGCGGGGATCTCGACGTCTGCGGTGATGGAATGCGAGCGGTTGAGGACACTCACCGCCGCGTTCCCGGGAACCGATTGGGTGTGCGGGTAATAGGTGTAGCTGGTCCGATCGGCGGTCAGCTGCGGTCTGGCCTCACCAAGCCGTGCCACTCCACTCCCGTCCACCGGCATTGCCTGATACTTGCCGGCTTCGACGTACCAGGTGCCGATCATGGCGATCAGTCGTTCCCGTTCTTCGTCGGCGAGGTTGTGGTTCTCGGCGACGTCTTCGGCGACGTGGTACAGCTCCCAGCCCGTTGCGTCGAGTGCGGTGAGCTGGTCTTTTGAGATCGGTGCCCCGAAGGGCAAGCCCGCTTCGGCGTACGAAGGGCCCGGCCACGGACAGACCGCTCGCCATCCGTCGTGGTAGAGCGATCGGTGCCCGAGCATCTCGAAATACTGGGTGTTTCGGCGCGAGTCTGCCGATGCATTGTCGAACGTATGGGCAAAGCTGACCCCCTCGATCGGGGATTGGGTGATGCCGCCGATCGAGCGCGGTGCTCCCAGTCCGACGGCGTCGAGCACGGTGGGCACCATGTCGACGGCGTGGCTGAATTGAGGACGAACCTCGCCCCTGGCGCCGATGCCGGCGGGCCAGTGCACCAGGAAGGGGTCGGAGATCCCGCCCCGGTAGGTTTCCCGCTTCCAGCGGCGGAAGGGTGTGTTCCCCGCCCACGTCCACCCCCACGGGTAGTGGTTGAAGGTGGTGGGACCACCAAGCGCGTCGATCAACGCCAGGTTCTCCTCGAGCGATTCGGGCACGTTGTTGAAGAACAGGTTCTCGTTGACGGATCCGTACGGTCCGCCTTCGGCGCTGGCGCCGTTGTCGGAGATGACCATGATGAGGGTGTTCTCCAACTCGCCGAGGGATTCGAGGAAGGCGATCAGGCGGCCGATGTGGTGGTCGGTGTGGGTGAGGAAGCCGGCGTAGACCTCCATCATCCTGGCGAAGAGCCGCTTCTCGTCACCGGAGAGGCTCGCCCACTCCTGCACGTCGGGATCGTGCCGGGACATTTCGGCGTCGGCGGGGACGATGCCCAGCTTCTTCTGGTTGGCGAACACCAGCTCCCGGTACGACTCCCAGCCCTCGTCGAACGCCCCGGCATAACGATCGGCCCACTCGGCGGGTACGTGGTGAGGGGCATGCATCGCACCGGGGCAGAAGTACATGAAGAATGGTTTGGTCGGGGCGACCTGCTTGCCGTCTGCGATGAACTCGATGGCGCGATCAACCAGGTCCTCGGTCAGGTGATAACCGTCTTCCGGCGCCTTTGGCGGCTCGACTCGGTGGTTGTCGTAGGTGAGCTCCGGGTAGTACTGGTGGGTCTCCCCGCCGAGGAAGCCGTAATAACGCTCGAATCCCCGCCCGAGCGGCCAGCGATCGTACGGACCTGCCGCCGAGATCTGCTCGGAGGGGGTGAGGTGCCACTTGCCGATGGCGTAGGTGTTGTATCCCTCCTGTTGCAGCATCTCGGAGATGAAGCCGTTCTCGAACGGGATGTAGCCGTTGTAGCCGGGATATCCCGTGGAGGCCTCGGTGATGGCCGCCATGGCGTTGGAGTGGTGGTTGCGTCCGGTGAGGATGCAGGAGCGCGTCGGCGAGCACAACGCGGTGGTGTGCATGTTGTTGTAGAGCAGCCCGCCGGTGGCGAGGCGGTCCAGGTTGGGCGTCTCGATGGGCGAGCCGTAGGAGCCGAGCTGGCCGAATCCGGTGTCGTCCAGCACGATGAACAGGACGTTTGGTGCCCCTTCCGTTGCCCGCAGTGGCTCGGGCCATGCCGCTTCCGACTCCTCAACGGTCCTGCCTGCCACTCCGGGGAATGTTGTACCCGGTTCGTATTCCTCGAGCGTCACAGTGCCCCTCCTCAGTACAGATCGCCGGGCGATGGGGAACCTACCAGGGCTGGGAGGGTGCTGAGCATCCTCCCAGCGGGCCGTCACGTCGGGGGCATCACAACACTCGAGCGAGCGGCGGCCCATGGCACTCGTCATTGTCCAGCATCCTCCTAGAGGACCCCACCACCGCTCACCGGTGATCAAGGAGCGCAAACCGCGGCGGACAAGGTCGGCTGTCGTGACCACCGATGGGCCGGCAGGCCCGGCCACGCTTGCGCCCCCGGCCGAACGCCCCCATCCCGGCGCTCGGCCGCGGCAAGGCCGCGGCCGATCATCCTTCGATTAGGTTTACGCCGATGCACTTCGTCGCTGCCCGTGACCTGGCAACCGCCCTGGACGCCAGGGCCGAGCATCCTGACGCCGAGTTGCTCGCCGGTGGAACCGATCTGATGGTTGAGGTCAATCTGAGTCATCACCGGCCCACCGGGGTGATTGGGGTGCGCGCCTGCGACGAGCTGATGGAGTGGCGCGACGGGCGCATCGGTGCCGCGGTCACCTGGGCACGACTCGAGGACGGGTCCGCACGCGCCCTCGCCCAGCTCGCCCGCACCATCGGCTCGCCCCAGATCCGGGCCGCAGGCACCATGGGCGGCAACGTCGCCACCGCCAGCCCCGCCGGCGATGGGCTTCCGTGGATCGCGGCGATGGACGGCTCGGTCGAAGTGGCATCGAGGGAGCGCGGCACCCGGCTGATCCCGTGGAACGAGTTCTTCGTCGGGGTCAAGCAAACCTCGCTGGCCGGTGACGAGGTGATCACCGCGGTGGTGACACCCGACGACGCCCCCCACGTGCAGGAGTTCGCCAAGGTCGGGGTTCGTAACGCGATGGTGATCGCCACCGTGAGCTGTGTCGTTGCCAAAGGCGCCGACGGGTTTCGCATCGCTCTCGGCGCGGTCGCGCCGACACCAATCAGGGCCACCCGGGCCGAGGAGATGCTCAACGCCGAAGCCAGCATCAGCGACCTGGTTCTGGAAGAGGTCGCCCGGCTCGTGTCCGCCGAGGTCCGGCCGATCACGGATCACCGATCCACCGAGTCCTACCGACGCCACGCCTCGGGCGTGCTCGCCCGCCGGCTCGTCGAACGGTGCCGGGCGGCATGATCGTCGACTTCCACCTGAACGGGGAGGAACGCACCGCCACCGTTGTCGGCTGGGAGAGCCTGCTCACCGTGCTCCGTGACAACCTCGCGCTCGCCGGCTCGAAGAATGCCTGTGAGCAGGGCGAATGTGGCTCCTGCTCAGTGATCCTCGACGGTGACAACGTGTGCTCGTGCCTGATCATGATCGGTGACTGCGAGGGATCGACCATCACCACGGTCGAGGGTGTCGGTGCCGGGGACCTCCTCGACCCGGTGCAGCAGGCGATTCTCGACGAGGGCGGCGTCCAATGTGGGTTCTGCACGCCGGGGTTTGTCGTGACCGCGGCGCACCTGTTCGCCAACGACCCCCAACCCGATGAGGCAACCATCCGAGAAGCCTTCTCCGGCAACATCTGCCGTTGCACCGGATACGGCGCCCTGCTGCGAGCCTTCGCCGGGCTCGCCGAGGACGAGTCGTGACCGCTCCCACCACCGAAAGGGTCGCCGGGGTCATCGGGGAGAGCACAGTGCGGCCAGACGGGGTCGCCAAGCTCAGCGGCAACTTCGCCTACGGCTCCGACCTGTGGATCGACGGCATGCTGTGGGGGGCGACGCTCCGCAGCCCCTACGCCCACGCCAGGTTGGAGAAGCTCGATATCACCCCTGCCGTCACCATGTCCGGGGTCCGCGCCGTGTTGACCCAGGACGACGTGCCGGGCCGTGCCCGGTTCGGCCAGGTCGAGCAGGATCAGCCGGTGCTCTGCGACGGAGTGGCCCGCTATTGGGGCGAGCCGGTCGCGGTCGTGGCGGCGGACGACGAGGAAACCGCCCGCGCTGCGGTGGCGGCGATCATCGTCGAGTGGGAACCGCTAGAGCCGGTCACTGATCCGGACGCGGCGCGGGCGGCTGGGGAGGAGTACCGCGCCATGGTGATCCGTCGCGGCGACGAGAGCGCCGCCGGCTCGGTGGTGATCGAAGCCGAGTACGAGACCGCCATTCAGGACCAGGCACCGCTCGGGCCGGAGGCCGGGCTTGCGGTACCCGACGGCGAGGGCGGCCTCGACCTCCACGTCACCAGCCAGTGGGTGCACATTGACCACACCCAGATCGTCGCCTGTCTCGGATTGGAGCCCGATGCGGTGCGTTGCCACCCCGTTGGCATTGGGGGTGCGTTCGGAGCTCGCGAAGACATCTCGGTACACATCCACGTCGCCATGCTGGCGCTGCGGACCGGGCGTCCTGTTCGGATCGTATACGACCGCACCGAGTCGTTCGCCGGACACGTCAAGCGGCACCCGGCCCGGATGCGGTATCGCCACGAGGCCGACGACGACGGTCGGCTGGTGAAGGTGATTGTCGACATGGTGATGGACGGCGGGGCCTACGCCCACACCAGCCACGCCGTGCTCGCCAACGCTGCCTTCTTCACCGTTGGCCCGTACAACTGCGACAACGTGGCCGTCGACGCCTCGGTGGTGAGGACGAACAACCCGCCCGCTGGTGCGATGCGGGGCTTTGGCGCGGTGCAAGTGTGCTTCGCCTACGAAAGCCAGATGGACCGGCTCGCCGAGGCGCTGGGCCTGCACCCACTCGAGATTCGGCGCCGCAACGCACTGCTTCCCGGTGATCCGATGGCGACCTCCGGCCAGGTCGTGGAGGGATCATTGCCGACGATCGGCGTGATCGACTTACTGGAGTCCATGCCGCTGCCCGACGACGTGATCCCGGATGATCCGAGCTTGCTCCCGGGTGGGACCGGCCTGACCACGCCGAGAGGGTCGGTGGTGCGGGGAGTCGGGTACGCCCTTGGCCTCAAGAACCTGGCGTTCTCCGAAGGCTTCGACGATTACAGCGAGGTCAGGCTCGTGTTGACCTCCGCCGGGCTGGAGATCCACACCGCCGCGATCGAGGTCGGCCAGGGCCTGGTCACCATCTGCCTGCAGATCGCTCGCAGCATCCTCGGCATCGAGAACATTGCCTGGGTGCCTGCGGACACATCGACGATCGGTTCCGCCGGGTCAACGTCGGCCTCGCGCCAGACGCAGATGACCGGCGGGGCCGTCCATGAAGCCGCGGTCAAGCTCCGGGATCACATCGCGGAGCGGTTCGGCGACGACGCCGCGCTCGAGGAGATCACCGTCGACGGCCCGATCGAACAGTGGGTCCGCTACCGGCACCCGCCGACCGAGGAGCCGGACGAACTCGGACAGGGCAACCCGCACGCCGGGTTCGTCGTTGCCTCGCACCGGGCGGTGGTCGACGTCGATCCGGAGCTCGGTCTGGTTCGGATCGTGAGGGTGGACACGGTCCAGGACGTCGGAAAGGCCCTCAACCCGCAGGCCATCGTCGGTCAGCTGGAGGGCGGCATCGCCCAGGGGGCAGGGTTCGCAATCATGGAGGAATTGATCCTGGAGGACGGGGTGATCCTGAACCCGAACTTCACCGACTATTTGATCCCGACCATCCTGGACGCGCCCGACGTCGAATCGCGGCTCATCGAGGAACCGGCGCACTGGGGGCCGTTTGGGGCGAAGGGCATTGGGGAGAGCCCGACGATCAGTTCGACCCCGGCGATCGTTGCCGCCATCAGGGCCGCGACCGGCAGGCCGTTGAACCGTGTTCCGGTCCGCCCCCAGGACATCGTCGGGGTCTGAGCGATGACCACCGTTGCCGGCATCGTCCTGGCGGCCGGTTCGTCGCTGCGGATGGGGGAGCCCAAGCAGCTCCTGGTCTACCGGGGGACCACGCTGCTCAACGTCGTCATCGCCACCGCCGAGGCCTCGCATCTCGACCATGTGGTGGTGGTAACCGGCGCAAACGCCGGGGCGATCGAGGACTCGGTGCTCGTCGATCGGGCGGTGCTGGCGCACAACGCCGACTTCGAGCAGCCAAACATGGTCTCGGTAGCGGTAGGCGCCCGCGCGGTCGATGCCGACGCTTTCGTCACGCTGCCCTGCGACACCCCCGGCATCACGACGGGGGTGATCGACGCGATGATCGACCGATGGCGTTTGGATGCACCGTGGGCTGCGATCACCGATTATCGCGACGGCTCGGGGCACCCGTTCCTGCTGTCGCGAGTCGCGCTCGACGAGGCGGCCACCGTCGCCGGGCCAAAGGTACTGTGGCGGTTCCTCGGCGACGACGACACGGGCCGGGTGAGCCGGGTCACCGTCGACCGAGCAATGCCCCCCGACATCAACACTCCGGCCGACTACGAGGCCCTGCTCGGCGATGCGTAACGCGAATCGGTAGCCCTTCTACGCAAACAGATCCACGATGAGTGCCCAGCCGGCGGTGGGGAGGACCAGGAAGCCGTCGCTGCGCCATACCGGGGTCAGGTTGGGATCGAATATGAGGAAATGCTGCGATGGTGCGGCGCCGATATCGGATTCGAGATCGGCACCGACCACGTCCTCCTTCCCGCCCCGCAGGGAGCGGGTTACCAGGGTCAGTGGGGCATCCCGATCGGTGCCCGAGTGGTATGCGTAGGCGATGGCCGGGGACTCGGGGGAGAAGGCAGCCGCCACCGGGCCGAAGAAGTTCTGCTCCGACGACGCTTTGAGGGGGGTCACCTCGCCGGTTTCCAGCTCGACCAGGCCATAGTGCGACACGCCGGCGGGAGCCTCGAGGGTCAGGGCGTTGGTGTAGACGATCAGCGCCCACTTGCCATTGTTCGAGATTCCGGCGAGCAGCGGGCGGCCCAAGGCCGCGTCGAATGGAGCGATCAGGCTGCGAGATCCGTCTATGGCGTCGACCCGCCACAGGCCGGGCGCATCGGTTCCGGTGCCGGTGAAGAGGAGCGCGGAATCGTCGGGCAACCACTCGATCAGGCCTCCCGGCAGCTCGGCGAGCAGCTCCATCCCACCGGACCTCGGCAGCAGCGACACCCCGAACTCCTGCTGGCCCGCCAGCCGCCCCAGGAAGGCGAGCGTGTCGATGGAGAGGGCAAGGTCGATGGGGAACGTGTCGTCCCCTTCGATGACCTCGGAGACCGTTCCCAGCTCGACGCTGAGGCGATAGACCGGCGACATGAACGTTGTTGCCTGGGTGATGCGGTCATAGAACGCAACCGCTGCGCTATTCGGCGACCAGGCCGCTGCGAGTCGCGCTCGGGCATCGTCTTCGCGCCAGTGGAGACAATCCACGTCGGGCCCATCGACGGCCTGCAGACATACCCGATTGCCCGCGGCTTGCAGGAGCAGCATGCCGTCGGGCGAAAGGGATTGGAACTCGCCCATCGCAGGGGTGACGTATCTGCCGCTGGCGTGACCTGAAGCATTGATCGTCGTGGTCACCGACGGAGCCGTGGTCGTTACTGGATCCGCCGTGGTGGCGGGTGGGGGCGTGGTGGTTGGTTCGGCCCCGCCTGAGCATGCGCCGGCCACGACCGCAAGCAACCCGATCCACAGCGTCGGCTTCACTCACCGCATCGTAGGTGTCGGGACCCTCCGGACTCTGGACTCTCGACTCACATCGTGAGCGCCATGACCGCCTTCTGCACGTGGAGCCGATTCTCCGCCTCGTCGAAGACCCGGCTCTGCGGTCCGTCGATGACCCCGTCGGTGACCTCGATGTTGCGGTCCGCCGGCAGCGGGTGCATGTAGATCGCATCCTCGTCCGCCAGCGCCATCCGTCGCTCATCGGTGATCCAGTCGGTGTACGCCTTCGAGATCTCGGCCGACTCGGCCTCGTCCTCGGTGGTGAGCATGCAGCCCCAGCTCTTGGCGTACACGACGTCGGCGCCCTTCATGCCCTCGTCGAAGTCCTCCACGATCTCGAACGAGCCTCGCGACGCCCTGGCGTTCGCCTCGGCTTCGGCGACGATCTGTGGCATTAGCTTGAACTCGGGCGGACGGGTCAGGCGCACATTGGCCCCGAAGCGGGTCATCAGCAAGATCAGGCTCTGGGGCACGCTGATCGGTTTTTGGTAGCTGTCCGCGTAGGCATAGCTCATGTTGACCGTGAGCCCGCGGGGGTCGCCCTTCTGCTCGACCATCGTCAGCAGGTCGGCGAGGGCCTGGAACGGGTGGTACCAGTCGCACTGCATGTTCAGGACCGGGGTTCGGCTGGCCTCAGCGACGCCGCGGATGTACTCGTTGCCGATGCCCCAATCGACGTTGCGGATGGCGATGCCGTCGTTGTAACGGCCGAGGATGTCCCCGATCTCACGCCAGGTGTCGCCATGGCCGATCTGGGTCGTGGTGGAGTCCATGAACATGGCGTGTCCGCCGAGCTGGGCCATGCCAGCCTCGAAGCTGGCACGGGTCCTGGTGCTCGCAAAGAAGAACAGCATGGCCAGCACCTTGTCTTGGAGCAGCGCGTGCGGTTCTCCGAGGGCGCGGCGCCGCTTCAGATCGAGCGCGACGTCGAGAATCGTGTCGAGCTCGTCCTTCGTCCACTCCTGGGTGGTGATCATGTCGCGGCCGCGTAGGTAGGTCTGCATCGTTTCCTTTCTCTGTTCTTGCGTAGCAGACGGCCATATATGGCCGTCTGCTACGCAAGAACGGTCGTTACGCCCCGGTCCTCCGGCGAATCAGCCGGAATCGGAGCAGATCATCGCGGAAGTACGAGGTCGCTCGCACCACCGGTTGGTTGTCCTGGTCGAACCCGACCTCGTCGAAGGACACAGCCAGCGTATCGGGGTCGACTCCGAGGCGCTCCGCCTGGTCCGAGTCCAAAGCAACCGGGACGATCTCGGACAGGTAGTAGGCCAGGGTGCGCCCGCAGTGCTCCTCGAGGAACTCGTAGACGGGGATGGCGCTGTCCTGTTCGTATTCGGCGTCGATGACGATCTCCATCGGGATCCGGTTCAGGGTCAGCACCACCGGTCGATCGTCCTCGAGGAAGAGCTTCTCGATCACCAGGACTCCGGCCCCGGGCTCGAGCTCGAGCGCGGCGGCGGTCTCCTCGCCCGCAGGCCCGGTCTCGACGCGGAGCACCTGGACCGATGGCGTGTAGCCGTGGTCGGCAAGTACTTGCTCGTAGGACCAGATCTCCTCGAGACGGGACTTGATCTGCAGCACGCGCTCGTTGACGAACGTCCCCGAACCCTGGCGGCGAGAGATCGCACCCTCGTGCTCGAGGCGGCTGAGGGCGTCGCGCACCGTGGTTCGGCTGACCCCGAGCTCGGCCGCCAGCTCGGCCTCGGGGGGGATCCTGCCGTCCTCGAATCCGTTGTTGAGGATGCGTTCCTTGAGATGGGCCTTCACCTGATCGGTGAGGGACGGATTTCTGGTGATCATCGCATTTCTGCCTGGCCGGCCTTCCCTGTCAGCCCATCAATGGTAGTATGGTAGGACCAATCTATTCAACCTTGCCCGAGGAGGCGTCATGCGGAGCTTTGCCGGACGCGACATCCTGTCGCTCAAGGAATTCGAGCGGAATGAGTTCCAACACCTGTTCGGCATTGCGGACACCCTGGAGCCCATCGCCCGGGAGCGGCGCAACACCGACCTGCTGGCCGAGAAGACCCTGGTCACCGCCTTCTATCAGCCATCGACCCGCACCCGGCTCGCCCACGAAGCGGCGATGCATCGTCTTGGCGGGCACGTCCTCGGCTTCTCCGACGCAAAGATGACCCGTGCCGGCGACTTCTATCAGGAGTCGATCAAGGACACCGTCCACATGCTCGAGTACTACGGCGATGTCCTGGTGATGCGCCACTTCGAGCAGGGTGCCCCACATGAGGCCGCCCGCTGGGCGTCGATTCCGGTCATCAATGCAGGGGACGGCTGGGGCGAGCACCCCACCCAGGTGCTCACCGACCTGTACACGGTGCACAAGGAGAAGGGCACCGTCGACGGGCTGACCTTTGTAGCGATCGGCGACCACCGGATGCGCACCATGCATTCGCTGGGATATGCGCTGTCGCAATTCGATGCCGAGATGGTGATCCTCGCTCCCGAGGAGATGTCGCCGACCAAGGACTTCCTCGAAGAGCTCGACGAGAAGGGCACCAGCTGGCGGATCGTCGAGCACATCGATGAAGTGATCGCCGAAGCCGATGTCATCTACATGGAGCCGGTCGTCCAGCCCGACTACACGGCGTCTCGCCAGGAAAAGCAGGACGACTACGGGCTCACGCCTGCCAACTACCAGATCACCGCCGAGGTGATGTCGCGAGCCAAGGGCGACTCGATCATCCTCCACTCCTTGCCGCGCATGGATGAGCTGCTCCCCGAGGTCGACCAGCTCAAGCATGCCCGCTATTGGCAGGAGGCGTACAACGGTGTCGTGATGCGGATGACGCTGCTCGCCAGCGTGCTCGGCGCGGTGGAGTAGCGGTGCCTCTCGCCGTCATCGCGATCGGGGGGAACTCCCTCATCCCGGATGCGCAGCATCAGACCGTCCAGGATCAGTACGAGGCCGCGGGCGAGACCGACGAGCACATCGCCTCGCTGATCGCAGACGGCTGGGATGTGGCCATCACCCATGGCAATGGGCCCCAGGTGGGCTTCATCCTCCGCCGCTCCGAGTTGGCCAGCAACGAGCTGCACGAGGTCCCCCTCGACTACTGCGGTGCCGACACCCAGGGCGCCATCGGCTACATGCTCCAGCAGAACCTGATCAACGACTTCACGGCCAAGGGCATCAAGAAGAACGTGGCGACCGTGGTCACCCAAGTCGAGGTCGACCCGGACGACCCCGCCTTCGAGCACCCATCCAAGCCCATCGGCTCGTTCATGGACGACAGCGAGGCGAAGAGCCGCAGTGAGGACGAGGGATGGGACATCGTCGAGGACGCCGGCCGCGGTTGGCGCCGCGTCGTCGCCTCACCGCAACCGAAGCGCATCGTCGAGCTCGCGGTGATCCAGCAGTTGCTCGATGCGGGAACCGTCGTCATCAGCGTCGGTGGCGGCGGCATTCCGGTGATCACGGGAGACAACGGAAACCTGCAGGGTGTCGCGGCGGTGATCGACAAAGATCTGGCATCCGCCCTACTCGCCAGCGAGGTCGGTGCCGATCTGCTGCTGATCTCAACCGCCGTCGAGCAATGCGCCCTGAACTTCGGCACGCCGGAGGAGGAGCCGCTCGAGCACCTCACCGTCGCCGAGGCCAAGGCGTACCTCGAGGAAGGCACCCATTTCGCCGAGGGCTCGATGGCGCCCAAGATCCGGGCGGTCATTCAGTACCTCGAGAACGGCGGCAAGGAAGCCATCATCACCAACCCCGAGAACATCGAACACGCCGTTGCCGGGAAGACCGGAACCCGGATCACGCCGTGATCGGCGTCGCCGGCCTCTCCTGTGTCGTCTGCGACGCAACCTACCCGGCCGATTTTTCCGGGTACGTGTGCCCGCACCATGGGGACGAAGGGATCCTCGACGTCGCCTACGACTACGAGGCGATCGCCCCGTCGTTCACCAAGGATTCATTGGCCGCAGATCCCGATCGCACGATGTGGCGATACCGCCCGCTCCTTCCCGTTTCCTCCGACGCGGCCGTCCCGCCGCTGTCGGTAGGGGGGACGCCGATGTACGACGCGCCCCGGCTTGCCGGGGCCGTCGGCATCGACGGGGTGTGGGTCAAGGATGAAGGCCGCCAGCCCACCGCGTCGCTGAAGGATCGCGCCTCGGCGATTGCCGTGGCCAAGGCCATGGAACGTGGCGAGCACACGATCAGCACCGCCAGCACCGGCAACGCTGCCGCCGCCCTTGCCGGGATAGCGGCGAGTGTCGACCTGAAGGCGGTCATCTTCGCCCCGGCGGCGGCACCCGAGGCCAAGATCGCCCAGCTCCTCGCCTATGGAGCCACCGTCGTGCTCGTCGAGGGGTCGTATACCGACGCCTTTACGCTGTCCATGAAGGCCGCCGCCGAATATGGCTGGTACAACCGCAACACCGGCTTCAACCCGTACATGACCGAGGGAAAGAAGACCGCAGGCCTCGAGATCCTCGAGGACCTCGGCTGGCAGCCGCCGGATGCCATCTTCGTCAGCGTCGGCGACGGCTCGATCATCGGAGGCGTCCACAAGGCGATGAAAGACGCCCTCGCTCTGGGGTGGATCGATCGGTCACCACGCCTGTTCGGGATCCAGGCGTCGGGAAGCGACTATCTCGTCCAGGCGTTCGAAACCGGCGAAGACGTGCTCACCAAACCGGCGATCGACGCTGCCACGGTGGCCGACTCGATCAGCGCCGACCTGCCGAGGGATCGGGTCAAGGCAATGGCTGCGGTCACCGAGACCGGCGGCGCGTTCCTCCGGGTCACCGACGACGAGATCCTCGACGCGGTACCGACGCTGGCCCGCGGCTCGGGAGTGTTCGCCGAACCCGCAGGGGCCGCTCCATACGCCGGCGTGGTCGCCGCAGCGCGGGATGGCCTGATCGGGGCCGACGCCACCGTCGTCGTCCTTTCCACCGGAAGCGGCCTCAAGGATCCCGCTTCGGCCTTGCGAGCGGTAGCGATGGCCGGTATCGAGCCCATCCGCATCGAGCCGACCCTCGACGCGCTGAAGTCCGCATTATGACGAAGGCGATGCGGGCACGTCGCGGTCCGGTCTGGTCTGGGTGTGCAACTGGCCCCCCGCTGAGCCGGGGCCCGAGCGGCCCGGTGCGAAGCGCCATGAGCGGGAAAAGCAGCACGACATGCTCGCCAACTCACAGCAAGCCGACAACCAAGAAAGGAACCCCTGAATGATCGATCTCACCGTCAACGACGCCGCGCTCGAGTCGGCCGTCACTAAGGCCAGGGAGCAGAACTTCCAGATCCCGACCTTCAAGCAGATGCGCGACCCCTCTCAGGTGCCGGTCGACGTCACCGCAAAGCTTGGCTCCGTTGGCCTGTGGGACCTCGACCCGCTCAACCTGTACCGGATTACCTGGCACAACGAGCCGACCGAGAGTGGTGGCGGCTTCGGCCCGGTCAACACCATCGAGCTTCCGCCGGAGTTGACCGGCGTTGACGCCAGAATCATCCTGCTGGTCGGCAAGTGGTTCCCGACCGGAGCGCACAAGGTCGGCGCCGCCTTCGGGTGCCTTGTGCCGCGCCTGGTCACGGGCCAATTCGATCCGGCAACCCAGAAAGCGGTGTGGCCGTCGACCGGCAACTACTGCCGTGGCGGCGCATACGACTCCAACCTGCTCGGTTGCGAATCGATTGCCATCCTGCCCGAAGGCATGAGTCGGGAGCGGTTCGACTGGCTGGAGAACGTGGCCGGCGAGATCATCAAGACCCCGGGCTCCGAATCGAACGTCAAGGAGATCTTCGACAAGTGCAACGAGCTGCGCGCCTCTGGTGAGGACTTGGTGATCTTCAATCAATTCGACGAGTTCGGGAACTACCTATGGCACTACACGGTCACCGGCCCGGCGATGGAGGAGGCGATCGAGGCGGCGATGCGGCCGAATGACCGGTTTCGCGGCGTCACCCTCACCACCGGGTCGGCAGGAACGATTGCATCGGGCGACTATCTCAAGCAGCGGTACCCGACGGCGAAGATTGCGGCCGGTGAGGCGGTGCAGTGCCCCACGATGCTCTACAACGGGTTTGGCGAGCACCGCATCGAAGGGATCGGCGACAAGCACATCCCCTGGGTGCACAACGTCAAGAACACCGACCTCGTCATCGGCCTCGACGACGAGGCGACGATCAGCCTGATCCGGCTCTTCAACGAGCCTGCGGGGGTCGACTATCTGGTGAGCCAGGGAGTCAAGCCGGACCTCGTCGCCCAGCTGCCGCTGCTCGGGATCTCCGGGGTGGGCAACATGCTCTCGGCGATCAAGTTCGCCAAGTACTACGAAATGGACGCCCACGACGTCGTCGTCACCGTCGGCACCGATTCGATGGAGATGTACGGGAGCCGGCTCGAGGAGCTCAACGCATCACGGGGTGAGTTCACCGACATCGACGCCGCCGGCGCCTATCAGCGCTACCTCCTTGGCACCGGCATCGATCATGTGCACGAGCTCGGGTACTACGACCGGAAGCGAATCCATAACCTCAAGTACTACACCTGGGTTGAGCAGCAGGGAAAGAGCTACGCGGAAATCCAGGCACAGTGGTACGACGACGGGTACTGGACCGGGGTGCAGGCCCTGGTCGACCCCATCGACTCACTGATCGAAGCGTTCAACGCCAGGGTCGCCGGCTGACGCCGGCTCCCGTATCAAGTATCGAGTATCAACTAAGCCGAGGCGGATCGGACTCAAGTCCCTAGCGGTAGAGCCCTGATTCGATACGATCAGGTCGAGAGTTGGGAGTACTCAGATGGCTCGATCACGTCCGTTGCTGGTCTTGACAGTGTCGCTGGCCATCGTCGCCGCAGCATGCGGGTCGTCGGACGAGACGACAACCTCGGCTGCAGACACCGTCGCCTCACCGACCACTGCTGCCACGAGCACGACCAGCGCCGCCGAGGCTACGACCACCAGCGAGGTGGAGAGCACCACGACGATTCCTGAGACCACGACGTCATCGACCCTCGCCGGCCAGGTCATCGACTTCTTCCCACAGCCGGGGGATGTGCTCTCCGTGGTCGGCGTGGCGCACAACGACGCGCTCAACGTGCGGGCAGCACCAGGCGTCTTCAACGACATCGTCGACATCATCGAACCCGACGGGACTTCGGTGGCCCTCGGGATCGCGAGGGACCTCGGATTGGCCATCTGGGTCGAGCACGACTCCGGCAGTTTCCTCGGTTGGTCCAACTACACATTCCTGGCCTTCGCCGGCGTCACCGACGACGCGACCTCCGAGGTGGTCGGGCTGCTCGGTGAGTTCCCCACCGCCGACTCCATGGAGGCGCTCGGGCGCGTCGTTGCCGAGTCCCTGGCCTCGACCGAGCCGCCGTCGTTCATCGTCATGACGGTCGCGGCCACGGTCGACGATCTTGGCGAGGTCACCTATGACGTGATCGGACTGGGGGATGACGCCGTCTACGGCTATCGGCTGCACGTGTTTGGTGAACCGGTCACCGATGGTTTCTCGCTGCGAGACGTCGAGCGCACCTACCTGTGTAGCCGGGGGGTCGACGAAGACCGCCTCTGCGTCTGAGCGGGTAGCGTGTCGTCGATGCAGGTCCGCTCTACTCCGAAGCAGGGCTCCGAGAAAGAGACACTGCTCGCTTTCCTCGACAACAACCGGGCAATCATGGTCTGGAAGCTCGAAGGGTTGTCCGAAGCGGACGCCCGCCGACCGATGGTCGAATCCGGGACGAGCATGCTCGGGTTGGTCAAGCATCTGGCCTGGGTGGAGCGGTCCTGGTTTCAGTCCACCTTCGCCGGCGAGGAGATGGACTTTCCCTGGTCCAAGGAGGATCCCGACGCCGATTTCCGCGTCGAGGACGACGAAACGATCGCGACGATCATTGCCCTGTACGAGTCGGCTGTCGCCGACTGCAATACGGTCATCGATGCCGCCGTTCTCGACGATCTCGCGGCGAGGGGGCGGGACAATCCATCGTTGCGATGGATCATGGGCCACATGGTCGAGGAGACCGCCCGACACGCCGGCCACGCCGACATCCTTCGCGAGCTCATCGACGGCACCACCGGCTATATGCCGAAGTGAGTCGCGAGTCGCGAGCCGTTGGATTGGTGAGCCGGATTGGTGAGCCGACCGCCCCTTCTCAACCTCTCGCGGAGGATCAGGCTCGTCACTCGCGACTCGCGACTGGCGACTCGTGACTCTCTCGTAGCCAATCTCGCCGTTGTGTGGCACAATCTGCCTACCAGAGGAAGGAGGTGGTCCCCGTTGAGTGAAAGTTCTTGTAGGACCCTGGAGGTGGCCGAGCGCTAACGGCCGCTACAAAGAGAGGAGTGGCCGTTCGCCCTACCGGGCAGGTGGCGACTCCAACTCGGACCACCGGGACCCGGAGACCGTGGGTTGGTCCTCCCACGGCAGCGAGGAATCGCTGAAGTTCTCCGGGTCTTACTCGTGAGTCGAGAGTCCGGAGTCCGGAGTCCCTAGTCGAGAGTCCAGAGCAGAATCCTTTGACCGTTTCGTACACGCTCCGTGAATATGACGAGGCCGATTACGAGGCCATGATCCGCATCGGCAAGGCCAATCGGCCCGACGACTTCGACTCGGTTGAGGAGCTTCGCGATTGGGACGAGAACAACCGCCGCGCCGGGAGGCGATCGTCACGCTGGCACGCCTCAGTCAATGGCGACGTCGTTGGGTTTGGCGCCCTCGGAGAGTCCCCATGGCTCAACGCCGACCTCCGTTACGCCGAGATCCAGGTGCATCCCGAGCATCAGCACCGGGGCCTTGGGCGTGGCCTGCTGGAACGTATCGAATCGCTCGCTGCCGAACGCGGCGTCGAGTCGCTCACCGGGAGCACCGAGGAACATCGCGATCGAGCGATCCGGTTCGCCGATGCGGCCGGATACGTCGAGATCGATCGGGAGTGGAGGTCGACGCTCGATCTGATCACATTCGACCCGGAGGCCTGGACGGCGGCGATCGACCGGGTGGTTACATCCGGCATCGACATCGTCTCCGTCGCCGAGCTGAAGGAGACCACCCCGGATTGGATCGGTCGCCTCCACGACCTCCACGTCGAGGTCGAGGACGATATGCCAACCCCGATCCCATTCGAGTCGATGCCCCGCCAGGACTTCGAGGTGCTGATGCTGGGCAGGAAGATGCTTCCCGACGCCTACCTGGTTGCAGTCGAGGGTGAAGACTTCGTCGGGCTCACACAGCCGGATCGGGTTGATGGCGAGGACGACGTCATCGCCCAGGAGATGACCGGTGTCGCCGCCCGGGCACGGGGAAGGGGGATCGCCACCGCATTGAAGGTTGCGGCGGCGACCTGGGCCAAGGACGCCGGGTACCGCTCGGTCCGCACCTACAACGCCAAGTCCAATGCACCGATGCTTGCAGTGAACCAGAAGCTCGGCTTCGTGCTCGACCACGGGTTCGTCGACTTCCGCAAGGATTTCGAGTGACCAGTTGCCAGTTGCCAGTTCCCAGAGAAGAGAGGCCGCGGTCTGATCACTGATCTCCGTCTCTGGTCTCTGGTCACTGACCTCGATGTACCCTCCGCTCAGATGAATTGGGATATCTATCTCGACCACATTCGCTCGGATTCTGGGCTGGTCGCAGATGCGGCCCGGCGGGGCCTCGAAGCCGACGTCCCCTGCTGTGAAGGCTGGACGGTGCGGCATCTCGTCGGACATCTCGGGCAGGTGCAGCGAGAAAAGGAGCTGATCGTCCGGGAGCGGCTGTCTGCCCCACCTGAGGAGATCACCATCCCCGAGGCCGATCTGGTCGATTGGTTCGAGGAGGGTTCGGCATTGCTGCTCGACGCGCTGGTCGGCGCCGACCCGGCTGGGCCGGCATGGACGTGGCACGAGCCCGACCAGACCATCGGCTTCTGGTATCGCAGGATGGCCCAGGAGGCCCTCATCCATCGAGTGGATGCCGAGCAATCGTTCGGTACTGTTTCCGGAGTCGACGAGGCGCTGGCCGGTGACGGTGTCGACGAGCTGATTGCGGTGATGCTCACCGGTCTTCCGGACTGGGCTTCGTTCAGGGCCACGGGCCAGACGGTCTGCCTCTCGGTGCCCGGCAAGAGCTGGAGTTTGGAGGAAGGTAGCTTCTCCGGCATATCGCCGTCGACCGGCAATACGTACGAGGATCTGCTGGCATTCGAGGCCGCCGCACCCCGGGCGGACATTGCCACATCGATCTCGGGGGACGCCGCGGCGATGGACCTCTGGTTGTGGGGCAGGGGCCCCATCGACAAGCTCACGGTGGAGGGCGACAGCGCCCTCGCCGACACGCTCCGCCAGGCGGCGAAGGAAGCCACCCAGTGACCGCACCACTCGTCACGTCGGAGATCGGCAAGCTCCGCACCGTCATGGTGCATCGCCCGGGGCTCGCCATTGCCCGGATCACTCCGGAGAGCAAGGAGGAGCTGCTCTTCGACGACATCCTGTGGCTGGAGCGGGCGCAAGAGGAGCACGACCTGTTCACCGAGATCCTCAAGTCCCGCGGCGTCGAGGTCCTCTACTTCCAGGATCTGCTCCGCGACGTTCTCGCCGACGAGGGAGTGCGCAAGCGACTGATCGAGACCGTCGTCTCTCCGGCCAGGGTCGGAAGAGAGGTCGCCCACAGCGTGCACGCAATGCTCCGGGACGCACCGGTCGAGCGGGTCAGCGATGTGATGATTGGCGGCATCCTCAGAAGCGAGCTCGAGGAATGGGGCATTGACAACCCTTTTGGCAACCTCGGTGGCGAGCGGTCACCCTACGAGCTCCATCCTCTGCCAAACCTGTTGTTCATGAGAGACAACGCCGCATGGGTAGGGAGCGGGCTGATGAATTCGGTCATGGCTACTCGGGCACGTGCCTATGAGCCATTGATCGTGCGCGCGATCTACGACCATCACCCGCGCTTTGCCGACCTCGATCGAGCCGTCTGGTACGGAGACGCTCCAGACGAGCACCTGCCGGCGAGCATCGAAGGGGGAGACGTGCTGGTCTTGTCTCCGGAGACCGTCGCCGTCGGGCTGAGCGAGCGCACCCGGTCGGCGGCCGTCGAGATGCTCGCCCACAACCTGTTCGCCGGATCGGCGGTGAGCAACGTGGTGGTCGTCGACCTCGGGAGGAGCCGCGCCGTGATGCATCTCGACACCGTGCTCACCATGATCGACGTCAACCTGTTCAACGTCTTTCCGGAAATTGTCGACAGCGTGAATGTCGAGGTAATCCGCCAAGGCTCGAAAGGCTCGATCGAGGTCGAGACGTTTTCTTCGCTGCCGAGCGCATTGGCCACCGCGCTCGATAGTGACGATCTCGAGTTTGTGCCGAAGACCAGGGATGCCATCAGCGGGCTGCGCGAGCAGTGGGACGACGGGCACAACACGCTGGCCATCGAGCCCGGCGTGGTGGTCGCTTACGAACGCAATCGCGACACCAACGACCGCCTTCGCGAGCATGGCGTCGAGGTGATCGAGTTCAGCGCCGGCGAGCTCGGCAGAGGACGGGGCGGCAGCCGGTGCATGACCCAGCCGATCCTCCGCGATCCGGTATGAGCCGGCGTTCGGAGACGGCAACCGGCGAGCTGGCCACGGTCCACGTGTTCAACACCCGCTCCGATGCCGAGATCGCCCGCGCCAAGCTGGCGGGTGAAGGCATCGACGCGATCGTGATCGCCGACGATGAGGGCGGGCTGAACCCCGGCTTCTATGCCATGTACGGGGTGCGTTTGCTCGTCCGTGCCGACGAGCTAGACGCGGCACGGCGATCGATCGGAGTGGCGCCACTGCGAATTCCCGCCGAGGGCGCAGAGGCGATGGTGCAGCACGCGCGCTTCTGCGGCCCGGAAGAGGCCTGCGGGCTCTTCGCCGTTGGAGACGACGGCGTTCTCTCGATGGTGTACTGCATGACGAACACCGATCGGTCGACGACCTCGTACACGATCGACCCGGACGAATCGTTCCATGCCTGGCAGCACGCGGAGCGATGTGGATGGACGATCGGGGGGGTGTTCCACTCCCACCCGGCGTCGCCGCCGGTGCCGTCGCCCAGCGATCTGGTCGGCCTCGACCCCGAGTGGGTGTCGGTCATCGTCGGGACGAGGGAGCTCAGGGCATATCGGATCCGGGGCGGTGTACCGACCGAGGTGATGATCGAGCGTGCCTGAGAGCGGAGAGCACACGCCCGAGGCATACCGGACGCTGTTTGGCCTGATTGGCGCCGGGCTGCAGGCGATGGCGCTGCTCCTCATCCTCGCCTCTGCGCCAGTGGCCCCGTCGTGGCTGGTGGTGGCGCTGCTGGTTGTGTGGGTGTTGAGCACCATGTGGTCGTGGCGGGGCTGGAGGCAGCGGCTATGGCTGCCAACCGCAACCGGGACGTTGGTCGCGGTTGTCTGGATCGTGGCGATCGCGGTGGCGCGGTGAACGTCACCGTCCTCGGGTCGAGCGGGGCATCACCGACGAGGACCAATCCCGCGTCGGGCTATCTGGTCGAGAGCGGCGGCACGTCGATCTGGCTCGATGCAGGAACGGGGACCTTCATGGCGTTGGCCGCCCACATCGACCCCGGCACGTTGTCCGCGGTCGTGATCAGTCACATCCACGTCGACCACTGCGCCGACCTCTTCGGCCTCTACGGATACCTTGGTTACGGCCCATCGGGCACAGTCCCGATCCCGGTGTACGTGCCAAACGGAGCAGCGGCGCATCTCGCCGCCTTTGCCGGCGCTCCCGACGAACACGTATTCCATGTGGTGCTCGATATCAACGAGGTGGGCGCGGGCGGCGAGGTGGCGGTCGGAGAAGTTGGGCTCCGTTTTGGGGCGGCCGCCCACTCGGTGCCCGGCTTGGTGACGAGGCTGGCTACCGCCGACGGCGCGATGGCGTACTCCGGCGACACCGGACCAGGTTCCGATCTCGCCTCGATCGCGCAGCAGGCAGACCTGCTCCTCTGCGAGGCTTCGATCGCCGGGGAGCGCGACGACCGGTCATACCCGTACCATCTCACCGCCGCCGAGGCGGGAGCAACGGCCGCAGACGCTGGAGTGGGAGAACTCGTCCTCACGCACTTCGTCACCGGAGTTGACCCGGCGACGGCAGTGGCCGAAGCGGCGGCGGAGTTCAGCGGGCCCGTCCACGCAGCAGAGCCGGGCCGGACGTTCACGATCGGAGCGCAAGGATGAGAGAGAATCGCAGCCCCGACGCCCTCCGCCCGGTGCAGGTTCACCGCGGGTACACCGATATGACTCCCGGGTCGGTGCTGATCGAGATGGGCCGCACCAGGGTGCTGTGCACGGTCGCCTTCGACGATGACGTGCCCCCCTGGATGAAGAACGACGCCAAGGGCTGGGTCACAGCCGAGTACTCGATGCTCCCCGGCTCGAGCCCACAACGGGTGCGGAGGAGCTCGATTTCGGGCGGGCGCACCAAGGAGATCCAGCGGTTGATCGGCCGTTCGCTCCGCGCCGTCGTCGATCCCAAGGCGATGGGCCCGTTGACGGCCAGGGTCGATTGCGACGTGTTGCAGGCCGACGGTGGGACGCGGACCGCAGCGATCACCGGCGCCTGGATTGCCCTTGCCGACGCCTTCGACACCAGGGTCGAGGCGGGCAAGCTCCAGGCTTCGCCGCTGACCGACCACGTGGCCGCGGTGTCGGTCGGCATCGTCGGCGACGAGGTGTTGCTCGATCTCGAATACACCGAGGACGTCGGCGCCGAGGTGGATGCCAACATCGTGATGACCGGAGCGGGGATGCTCGTCGAAGTGCAGGGCACCGCAGAAGGCGACCCGTTCAGCCGTAGGCAGCTCGACCGAATGCTCGATCTCGCTGCGTCTGGGATCTCCGAGCTCGTCGATCAGCAGCGCCGGTCGAGGGAAGGGTGACCGGACCGCTCCGGGTCGTTGTTGCGTCGAAGAACCCGGACAAGATTCGCGAGCTCGAGGCGGTGCTCACCGCCCTGGATCCGCCGATCGAGGTGGTGCGAGGTCACGACTGGCCGGACGTGGACGAAACCGAGGACACGCTGGAGGGAAATGCCCTCCTCAAGGCCGCCGCGGTCGTGGAGGCGACCGGGCTGGCGGCGATCGCCGACGACACCGGGCTGGAGGTCGATGCCCTCGGTGGCGCTCCCGGGGTGCACACGGCACGATTTGCCGGCCCGGAGGCGAACTACGACGACAATCTTTCGAAGCTGCTCGCCGATCTCGAGGGAGTGGATGAGCGAGGCGCCCGATTCCGAACGGTCATCGCTCTGGTGTCGCCCGGGGAGGAGCCGATCGTGGCCGAAGGGATCGTGGACGGAGAGATCGTCCGCGAGCCGAGAGGAGCCAACGGATTCGGCTACGACCCCGTGTTTCTCGTCGGACATCGCACCTACGCCGAGATGACCGACGACGAGAAGAACGAGATCTCGCATCGGGCGCTCGCGATCAGGGCGATAGCCACCCGCCTCGCGCAGCAAGGCTGAGGCCAGTTGCCAGTTGCCAGTTGCCAGTTGCCAGTGACCAGTTGCCGGTTGCCGGTTGCCGGTTGCCGG
>CAXMOP010000002.1:0-46786 GCA_964195155.1 uncultured Kiloniellales bacterium
CGAGGACGACGCCCTGGTCCTGCGGATCCCGCTCACCGCCGAATGAACGCGATGAAAAGCGGGGAGGGCCAACGGGGCCGACGGGGCCAAGCAATGGTCGCGGCATCGCTTTGACCCCCTCCGCCTCGCTTCGCTCGGCACCTCCCCCTGAGGGGGAGGCAAAGTCAGTGCTCGATCGCAGCTTGCTCCTGGTCTCCGGGAAGGGCGGGGTCGGGAAGTCGGCCGTGACTGCGGCGCTGGCGATCGTCGCCGCCCGCCACGGCAAGCGAGTACTCGCCATCGCCATGACCGAGCCGCTCGGGCTGGCCGCCCACCTCGGTGTTGAGACGCTGAGCTATGAGCCGGTGACGATCCGGCCCGGGCTGTACGGAGCGGTCGTCGATCGGGCCAATGCCCTCGACGAGTACCTCAGTCTGCAGCTCCGGGCGGCCAGGGCTCTGCCCATCGGCTATCTGAGCAAGGCGTTGAACGTGCTCGTTGATACCGCCCCCGGGGTCAGGGAGATCATCACCATGGGCAAGCCGATCTTCGAGGTCTGGGAAGAGCGCTGGGACATCGTGATCGCCGACGCGCCCCCGATCGGGCAACTCCAGTCGTACTTGGCGGCGCCCCGCACCATCACCGGTCTCGTTCCAACCGGCGCCGTCCAGGAACAGGCGGCACGGCTGGAGGCGACGCTTGCCGACCCGACGCTGAGCGGCCTCGTGCTGGTGACGACCGCCGAGGAGCTGCCCATCATTGAGACCCGAGAGGCCATCGCTGAGATCGACGAGCGTCGACAGGTGGTGATCGTCGACGTGCTGGCGAACCGTATCTTCACGCCCCTCGATTCGCCCCGGCGCACCATCGAGTCGATCGATGCTGGCGATGCCAGGGATGCCGCGCTATTGCACTCCGACCTGACCGATCAACAGGGCGAATGGCTTGACGCTCTGCCCGACGATCCGCACCTGCCATATCTGTTCGACGTACGAACGCCCGCGGAAATCGCCGAACGTCTCGCCGATGAATGTGAGCGACTGCTGTGACGGAGGTCATCGTGGTCACGGGTGCGGGTGGAGTCGGGAAGACGACCTTGTCGGCGGCAATTTCCATCGTCGAGTCATCGGCACACCGACGCACCCTGGTTATGACAGTGGACCCGGCAAAGCGCCTCGCCGATGCCCTCGACCTCGGCGACCTGGAAGGCGAGCCGGTACCGGTCGATGCCGTGCCCGGCCTTTGGGCGGCGACCCTCGATGTCACCTCTTCCTGGGAGGCCATCGTGCGGCGTTACAGCGAGCCCGTGGTCGCCGACCGACTGTTGGTGAACCCCTATTTCCGCGCCATCGCCGATCGCTTCCCAGCCGCCCAGTCGTTTGCGGCGGCGGAGACCATGTCGATCTTCCTCGAGACCGGCAACTGGGACTTGATCGTGATCGATACCCCTCCCTCTGCGGGTGGCCTCGACTTCTACCTCGCCCCAGCCAGGACGGCCGATCTGGTCGGAGGCAAGTTGCTGCACTGGCTCACCGGAGCCCAGCTGCCGGGCCGCCGCTTCCTCTACCGTTTCACCGGCCGCCCGCTGCTCAAGGTCGCGGACACCGTGCTCGGGGGTCCGCTGCTGGAGAACGTCGCGGAGTTCTTGCTCGACCTCCGCACTATGTACGACGCGCTGACGGTCAGGGCGCACACGATGCAGCGATACCTCCAGGAGGCGGCGACGGTGGTGGTGACGACGGCCGACCCTGCCCCGGTTGCCGAGGTGGTCCGCTTTTTTGAGGAGCTGACCGATATCGACATCCGCCCCAAAGCCATCGTGCTCAACCGGGCCCTCCCCCAATCGTGGGCGGAAACGTCCACATCCCCAATCTCGGGCATCGACGACCCGGTCGTCGCCGCCGAGCTGAACCAGAACCTGGTGAATTGGGGCGGAGAGGCGAGGCGCCAGACGATGGCGATGGAGGGGCTCGCCGATCGCTACGGCGTGCCCCTCATCCCGGTGCCGTGGTTTGCGGAGTCGCCGACGGATGCCACACGTCTGCAGCTGCTGCTCCAAGACATCGATCTCTCGTCGCTGCTGACAAGTAGCTGAGCAACGAAGTAGCCAAGTAACGAAGTAGCCGAGTAACGAAGTAGCCGAGTAGCCGAGCGCTACTCAGCTACTGCCGCCCCTCAAAGAACGACAGAAGGTCCCAGCAGCTCTCGTAGCTCGGCGAACAGCGCCGAACGAGTCTCGACCCGGTGGTCCCGGCCGAGGCGAAGCACCTTCTCTCCATTGTCCGACGTCATGTGGAGGTACACCTCTGCGCCTCCGGGGTGGTTGCTGAGGATGCCGCGCAACTTGCCAACGGTGTCCTGCGACAACCGGGTGGCGGGCACGGTCAGGCGCACGACAGAGTCGGCATCGAGCTGGGGCTCGTGGATCTGCTGTGCGATGAACTTGACGTCGTCCCCGCGATGGTCGACGCGCCCGGTCACCACCAGGATGGCGTCCTCGCGCACGAGCGGGCCGAACTCGGCGACGGTCCGCGGGAAACAGACCACTTCGACCGAGCCTTCGAGGTCCTCGAAGACGAAGAAGTACATGGGGTCGCCGGCCTTGGTGTAACGGGTGGTGATCGATCCGACGATCCCGCCGATAGATGCCTGCGCCTTGTCTTGCTGTTCCCAGAGACCCGGGATCGACGTCGAGCACATCGCCTCCAGGGTGTGCTCGACTCCAAACAGCGGATGGTCGGAGACGTACAGGCCGAGCATCTCCTTTTCGAATGCCAGCTTCATCTTCTTTTCCCACTCGATTGTGGGCACCTCGAGCGGCACGGTTTCGATCGCACTGTCCGAGCCTCCAAACAAGCTGTACTGGCCCATCTCTTCGGCGCGGCGTCTGGCGATCGTTGCATCCATGGTGTCGAAGGTCACTTCGAGCAATCCCTTCCGGTCGTATCCGAGCGAATCGAACGCTCCCGCCTTGACCAGGGATTCGATGGTCCGCTTGTTGAGCACGCTGACGTCGACCCGGTTGACAAAGTCGGCGAAGCTGGAGAAGGGCCCGTTCTTCTCCCGTTCGATGACGATCAGCTCAACGACTGCCTCCCCGACGTTGCGGATTGCGGACAGGCCGAACGAGATCCGGTTGTCCTCGCCGACGAAGTCGGACTCGGAGAAGTTGACGTCGGGTACCAGAACCAGGATTCCCATCCTGCGGGATTCGTGGAGGTAAACCGCGGTGCGGTCCTTGTTCTGCTTGGACGAGGTGAGCAGGGCCGCCATGTACTCGGCCGGATGATGCACCTTGAGCCACGCCGTTTGGTAGGCGACCAGGGCGTATGCAGCGGAATGGCTCTTGTTGAACCCGTACCCGGCAAAGTGCTCGATGAACCCGAACAACTCCTTGCCGAGCTGCTCCGGGTGCCCGTTGGCGACGCACCCGGCGATGAACTGCTCCTCCTGAGCCTGCATGACTGCGGGGATCTTCTTTCCCATGGCCTTGCGCAGCGTGTCCGCCTCGGTGAGGGTGTACGCCGCCATCATCTGCGCGGCCTGCATCACCTGTTCCTGGTACACCATGATCCCGTAAGTGCCGCCCAGGATCTCCTCGAGATCTTCATGGAGGTAGGTGATCTGCGCCTTGCCGTTCTTGCGATCGGCGTACTCGAGATGCATGCCGGCGCCGAGCGGTCCGGGCCGGTACAGGGCGTTCAGCGCAACCAGGTGGTCGAACTCGTCCGGCTCGAGATTGCGCATCAGCGCCCGCATCGGCCCGCCTTCGAACTGGAACACCCCGATCGAGTCGCCGCGCTGGAACATTGCGTAGACGGCCGGGTCGTCGAGCGATACATCGTCGATGTCTGGCTTTGTGCCGGTGTTGCGCTCGATCAGCTCGAGCGCATTCTCGATCGTGGTCAAGTTGCGCAACCCCAGGAAGTCCATCTTGAGCAGCCCGAGCGCCTCGACGCCGTGCATCTCATACTGGGTGACGATTTCTGCATCCTCGCCCTTGCGCTGGATCGGGACAATCTCGATGAGAGGCTCGGGCGAGATGACGACGGCGGCAGCATGGATCGAGTCCTGGCGGCGGAGGCCCTCGAGGCCGCGGGCGGTGTCGACGACCTCCTTGACCTGGGGGTCGGTGTCGTAGAGCTCCCGGAGCCCCGCCGCCGCGGCGTGCTGGTCCCGGATCATTTGATCGGCATACCGGCCCGGCTCGTCGAGCGCGGTGGCAAGCGTCGCGTCCTTGCCCAGGATCGCCGGTGGCATCAGCTTGGCCGTCCGGTCCCCGACGCTGTACGGGTGGCCGAGGACGCGCGCCGCATCGCGGATCGCCTGCTTTCCCTTGATCGTGGAGAAGGTGATGATCTGGGCAACGTGGTCCGAGCCGTAGCGTTCAGCGCAGTACCGGATCATCTCCGCCCGGTACCGGTCGTCGAAGTCCATGTCGATGTCCGGCATTTCGCGTCGGCCGGGGTTGAGGAACCGTTCGAAGAGCAGCCCGTACTCGAGGGGATCGAGATCGGTGATGTCGAGGCAATACGAGACGATGGAACCTGCGGCGCTCCCCCGGCCCGGGCCGCGCCGGATGCCGCGCTCCCTGGCGTGGCGCATCAGGTCCCAAACGATGAGGAAGTAGGCGGAGAATCCCATCTCGGCGATCACCCGAAGCTCGTAATCGATCCGTTCGGCAACCTCGTCGCTGGGCGATCCGTAGCGTTGATGGGCTCCGGCCATCGTCAGTTCGCGCAGATAGGCGTCCTCGGTGGTGCCGTCGGGCACCGGGAACTGTGGGAGCAGAAGGTTCCCAAACTCGATATTGATATCTACCCGCTCGGCGATGAGCAGGGTGTTGTCCGCCGCTCCCGGGTATCGGTCTTGTGGGAACAGGGCACGCATCTGCCGGGCCGTCTTGAGGTAGAACTCTTCGGAGTCGAAGCGGAATCGCTTCTCGTCGCTGCGGTTCGCCCCGGTCTGGATGCAGAGCAGCACGTCGTGTGTGTCGGCCTCAGACGCATAGGTGTAATGGCTGTCGTTCGATGCGAGCAGGGGGGCACCGATGTCGCTCGCCACCTGGAGCAGATCGTCCATGATCCGCTCCTGTGCGCTCATGCCGTGATCCTGGACCTCAACATAGAAGCCCTTTTTGCCGAATATGTCTTGGTACTGCGCCGCTGCTGCCACCGCAGCGGCGTAGTCGCGCACCTGGCCGACGTTGCCTTCCTCGGACGAGGAATCTGGTGCCAGCAGCTGGGGAACATGGCCGCCGAGACAGCCGCTCGTTGCGATGAGGCCCTCGCTGAACTCCGCCAGCAGCTCGATGTCCATGCGCGGCTTGTAGTAAAAGCCGTCGAGGTAGGCCTTTGATGCCAGCTGGATGAGGTTGCGGTACCCGGTGTCGCTGACCGCGAGCAGCGTCATGTGGTAGCGGGTGTCCTCGCGACGCGGCGGACGATCGAAACGGGAGCCCGGGGTGACGTATGCCTCGATGCCGATGATCGGCTTGATGCCCGCCTCGGTCGCCGCCTTGTAGAAATCGACGACGCCGTAGAGCACCCCGTGGTCGGTGATGGCGATCGCCGGCTGATCGTCGGCTGCCGCGGCGGCCACCATGTCAGCGACCCGCGCCGCCCCGTCGAGCATGGAGAACTCGGAGTGAACGTGCAAATGTGCGAAGCCTTCGCGGGCCAACGGGCAATCCTCGGTCGTCCGAATTACAAGCATGGCATTCTTGCACGGTTCGTACCCCAGGGCGACACCCCGCGAGAAAGCATTTCGCGATTCGCCTGCGGCGGCGACGCGAACGTGAAATTCCTCGATCTAAACTCGTTCCGCGCACCCCATTCCGCGTTCCGCAGAAGGCATTTCTGTCACACCCGGTTGATACGTTGTCGGTATGTTCTGGAGCAGCCGACGGATCGAAGAACGGATCACCCGGCTCAGGGAGCTCGATGCGCACATCAGCGACCTGCGGCAGGAGCAGAGCGTGATCGTCAACGACCTGAGCAAGATGGGCATCGCCCAACGCGACCGCGCACGCTCCCTGATCGAGTGGCTCTGTTCCCGGCTCGACACGTCTCGCGCCCACGCCTCCGACCTCGTCCTGGCTCGCCGCCTCGCTGTTCACCGCGACGTCTCACACCGCCTCTTCGAGCGGGAGATCTCGTTCGACCGGGCCATGGCGACCCTGAAGCTCGCCGACGCCGGCGCCGAAGCACAGACCGTCCGAAGCAGCTATCGCGTGGATCTGAACCGCGTTGCCAGCCTGACCGCACAACAACGCAGGGTCTCCCGCGTTGGCGAACTGCAAGCGTTCGCCGGGCGGTTCTTCTCAATCCAGCCAACGCTGGACGAGTCGTCATGGCGGCTTTCCGGTCAGCTGCCCGGAGTCGAGGGGCGCGTGGTCGAGAAGGCCCTCCACGACCGGGCAGATGAGTTCCGAACCATGCCGAAGGGTGAGACCTCGACCCGCGGGCAGCGCCAGGCCGATGCCCTGGTCGCCATGGCCCAAGATTCCATCGACCGAGATGGTGACCAGGCCGGAGACGCTTCAGGCTCGTCGGTGGCAGTGTTTGTCGACTTCGACCAGGCCAACGGCACCGGCGGCGAACTCGGCGCCGCAGTCGAATACGGACTGCGCGTCGGCCCCAACACCCTCAACGAACTGCTCTGCACCGGATCGGTCCAAATCATCGGACTCACCAACGGCCGCCCCGTCGTCACCTCGGACGCCGCCAAAGTCATCCCACCCGCTGTACGCCGCTACGTCGCATACCGCGACCGCGGCTGCACCATCGACGGCTGCACCAGCCGCTACCGGCTCCAACCCCACCACATCCGGGAGCGACGCCACGGCGGCGACCATGATCCCGATCACCTCACCACCCTGTGCTGGTACCACCACCACGTCGCCGTCCACGGCCAAGGGTATTGCATCGACCCCACCAGCCCACCACATCGCCGACGTCTCATCCGGACCCGGATAGGGCGCGACCCGCCGTGACGCCGACGCGATCCCATCAGGGGCTCGCCGCACCGTGACCGACCGATGCAACCGAAAACCAGCGAGGCCCTACCCAACCCTGGCCCGGGCGATCCCGGTGTACCCATAGCCGGCGAAGATCGTCGCATCGGCGTTGCCCTGCGTGTTGGAGTTCTTGACGTACAGCATGCCGTTGGAGGGCCGGTACACGGCAACGGTGTCCTCCCCATCGCCATCCCAGTCACCGGCGATCAGGCGGTCACCCGGGTTCCCGTAAATGAACTGGGCATGGGCGATACCGGTGGTGAGCGTGTTGCGGAAGTACACCAGCCCGGTTGATTCGCGGTGGAGCCCGACGCTGTCGAACCCGTTTCCATTGAAATCCCCGGCGAACGGGCGGTCACCCGGGTTGCCAAATGAGAAGGCGAGGTCGGCGGCACCGAGGCCGCCGTCCGCCGAACCGAGCCGGTTGATGACAAACACCTGCGCAGTCGAGGGGCGAAAGACCGAGACCGTGTCGCACCCATCACGGTTGAAGTCCCCGGCCAACGGCACGTCGCCTGGGTCGCCGAAGAAGAAGCTGATGTCGGCGTTTCCCTGCGTCCTGCTGTTGCGCAGATAGACATACCCGTCACTGGCTCGATACAGACCGGGTGTGTCCTCGCCGTTGCAGTTCCAGTCCCCGGAGAAGGCGATATCGCCGGGGTTCCCAAAGTAGAAGCTGTCGAGGGAGTGGGAGCTGGCCATCGCGCTCCACACGTGGAACCTGCCCCCGCCGTCCTGCACCATCACGGTGTCGCATGTTTTGCCATCGGGGCACAGGTCCGCGACCACCGAGTGCTCGGCGATGAGCGAATTCGTCACTTGTGGTGGCCCGGACCCCAGGTAGAAGATCCCGGGGTAACCGCGGGTCTCGAACCCGTCGCTCGGGTTGTTGATCAGCACCGAATCGGTGATCACCAGGTGACCGGTGCGGTTGTTCGACACGAAGAAGACGGCCCCTCCCCCTTCATTGGCATGGTTGTCCTCGATGTGCGTGCCGAGCAGGGTCAGGGTGAAGTCGTTCCCGTCGTTGTAGATGGCGCCACCGCTGCCACCACCGGGCGATCCGGGACGTGCCGGGTTGGCCCCGTTGCCGATCGCCCGGTTGTGGGTGAGGAGGCTGTTGATCACCGTCCACGACACGCCGATGCTGCTCAGGCCCGCTCCGTTGGAGCACACGTTGGCGTACCCGGGTCCCCCGCCAAAGGTGCTGTTGACCACAAAGACGGGCAGGTCGTTGTGCTGGCTGAGCACCCGCACCGCGGCGCCACCGACATCGGGCCCGGTCGCATCACACGTGTTGTTGAAGAACCGGGAGTTGACGATCTTGAAACGCCCACCCCGGACGAAGATGGCGCCCCCACCGTCGTGGGTCTCGCCAATCGAGTTGCCGTCGATGAACGTGAGGTTCTGCACGGTCAGTTGAGGGTGGTCCTGGTCCTGGCAGTGCGAGGTCGTCCAGACCTGCGCCGGGTCGCAGGTGTTCATGTAGAGGATTCGGCGGGTGCCGTTGCCGCTCAGCGTGACGAGCCCGCCACCATCGATGACGATCCTCGGCCCGGTGTTGTTGCGTACCTTTGCGGTGGCGCTCATCACGATCGTCACCGGGTCTGGCCCGCAGTCGAATGTGATCACTCCTCCCTCGGCGACCGCGGCGACCACCGCTGCGGAGGTGCAACTCGCCGCCGTGCCGCTGCCGACGACGACGTCCGGCGAAGCAGTGTCCTCGGCCTGCGCCTCCGGCGGGATTTCTGCGGTGCCGGTGGGGTTTCCGACCGGCGGCTCGGCGGCGAGCGCGGGCGCGCTCATGAGGAGCACGGCCGTCACGACGCCAGCGGCTATCGGTCCTTTCACCCCAACAAGATCGGCACCGCCGAGAAGGCAATTGAGCTCATGATCCTTCGGTCGACTCGAGTGGTACCACCGTCACCGGTTCCGCGATCCCCTTGGCGTCGATGTCACGCGCGGTGCCGTATGCGAACCCATCGCGCAGCGCATCCACGGTGGACTGGCTCACCAAGATCTCGTTCTCGAAGGCGGCCGACCCGATGCGGGCCGCCAGATGAACCTCATGACCGATGATGTCGCCGTCGGTGACCAGGATCGGCCCAGCATGGATACCGATCCTTACTTTCGGTGAGAACCCGATGTCCCTCCGGTGCCGGCGGAGGCCACGCTGGATCGCAACGGCACAGCTCGCAGCGTCGTTCACCGAGCCGAACGTGGCGAGGAATCCGTCTCCGGTCCGTTTGATCTCCTCTCCGTGATGCTCGGCGATGAGGTCGCGGAGCGTTCGGTCGTGCCAGGCAAGGAGGTCTGCCCAGGCCGCGTCTCCGATGGCTCCGACTAGGCCGGTCGAGTCCACGATGTCGGTGAACATCATGGTGCGCACGGCGCCGGTCGCGCCCTCAGGCCCCGGCTCCGCCATCGCGGCCAGCCGGTCGAGGTCGGAACGGGCACCGAGCCGTTCGAAGTCGGCTTTTGCCGCTTCGAGCTCGAGGTCTCCCATCTCGACCGATCCATCGGCGGTCAGGGCCAATGCCAGATCGCAACGTGCCCGGGCTGTGTGGTAAGGGAGCCCGTAGGCGACCAGGCGATTCACGACCTCCTGGTGCAGGACAACGGCGTCGCCGTGCCGCCCTTCGGCCGCAGCGACCCTCCCGGACCCTTGGACCGCAAAGATGCGCAGCAGATCCGAGTCGAAACGTACCCCCAACTCGGCCAACTCTGCCGAGTAGCGCTCGGCCGTCCCGTCTTCGCCTGCCGCCAGCGAGATCTCGATGGCACTCGGGAGGAGCTTGGCCCTCCCCAAAAGATCATCCGTTCGATCGAGGGCAGACCCCATCATCGACCGCGCGGCCCCGGTGTCGCCCCTGGCGAGCTCGAGCAAGGCCATGCCGGGCATCGGGCTGGCGCCAAGGGCGTGGGCCTTGCGAAAGTCTTCTTCGGCCGCATCGTGCTCGCCGAGGTTGAGTCGAACCATCCCGAGCTCCATGTACGCGGCCGCCATGTACGGGCCGAAGTCGCCCAGCTCCTCCGTTGCCCGACGTGCCTCAGCCTCAGCGTCGGACCACGCCCCCCGCAGCCGCATCATCTCGGAGCGTCGAATGCGACAAATCCCCGGGAACCCGCCGGCGATCCCCTGCTCGTCGCACCAGCGCATGGTCTGGTCGCTCCACTCGCCGGCTTGGCGGAAGTCGGCGCGCGACGCACTCACATCGATCATGTTGCAGTAAATGCGCCCGGTCACTCTGGGGCTGATCTGGCCAGTGAGCACCGGCACCATCGTCTCTTCCATCAGGGCCATGCCGTGTTGAAGGTCGCCGGCAGCAATCGAGAAACGGCCCTGATCGTGTCTGCCGAGCACCTCGACGTCGCGGTCACCGGTCTGCTTGCCGATGTCCTCGACCTGTACCGAGAGCTTGATCGCCTCTTGGAGCCCTCCTTCGCTCCCCGAGGCAAACACCGCCTCGAGGCGGCGCAGGTGGCCGAGGGCCGCCGTTGGCGGTTCATCTTCCAGGAGTGCAGCCGCCCGCACCATCCATGCCCGCGACGCGGACGGTTGCAGGCGCATTGCGTGGTGCTCGGCGAGCCCGGTGGCCACTCGTGCCGCATCGACGTTTCGCCCCGATTCTGTGTAGGCGGCAAACGCCCGCTCCGAGGCGGCGATGGTGTCGTCCACCCTCCCGCACCACCAGGCCGACTCGGCAAGGGCTTCAAGCGGCTCGGCCTCGCCGTCCTCGGTGTCGAGTAGCGGCCGAAGCTCTTCGTACGCTGCGGCCCAGTCGTTGCGCTCCCAGGCACGCACCCCGGAGGAAATGTCCGGCTCCGGCATACGGCCTCCGACCTCTCACGAGCGAGTGCAGCCACTGTAGCGATCGGGTCAGATCGGCTTCCCGCGTAGCAGGCTGGCCGCGTCATCCGGGTTGATCACCATCGGATCGGCAAAGAGCACGTAATTCCGCTTGATTGGCGCATCGGGAAAGTAGCGGAGCGGGGCGGCCCTCCCCGACGCCAACAGACGATCGCGAACCTCGTCCGGCACCTTGAATGCCAACCCGGCGGGTGTCAGCGAAGCCGCGATAGAGCCTTCCCGGTAGGCCGCAGCGCCGGAAAAGAAGTGCCGGCATTCGAGAACCCCAAGGCGCTGATCGGCATCGCTCCATGAGCTGGTCAGCACCCGGAGATCGCTCAGGTACGGCTCGGCCATGTCACGTGTCGCGGACGAGGATCTCTCCACGTGCCGCCGACAGCAGCTCTTCGAACGCGGCGCGCAGATCGGCGGCAAAGTCCTCGATGTCGGGCATCAGGTCCCAGTCCCCATTTACGCCCCAGTCGACGAAGCCGTCGTAGCTGAACAAGGCGACGCCGACGCCGTGGGTGTCCCACAACGGCACGAGGGGATAGGTCTTCAACAGCTTGGCGTCGTACAGGTACAGCGGGAATTGCGGGCCCGGGACGTTGGTCACCGTCATGTTGAACGGGTTGAACGGCGTGGCGTTGGCGGCCAGCCTGCCACCGAGAGAAACGAGCGTGGTGGGGGCGCCGGCTGAGATCTGCACCAGGGTGGCTGCGCCAAGGGCCTGGTTGGTCTCCTTGAGCTGATTGGTCTCCTCGACGACGAGCGCGTGACGCTTAACCGGGTCGGGCTCGGCGATCGGCAGCTCGACCAGCCACATCGCGATCTGGTTTCCCAGGGTCAGCCGCTGATCCCTGCCGCGCACGCTGACCGGTACCATTGCCCGAAATTCCGTTTGATCGAGGGTGTCCCCGTCAACCCCGCGCCGTTCAATCAGGAACCGACGAACACCCCCGGCCACGGTGGCCACGATGGCGTCGTTCACCGTTCCACCGAGGAGGTTCTTCACCTCCTTGATGTCCTCGAGCGGAGTGCTCAGCCAATCGACGCGGCGATCCGGCGTCACGGGACCGTTGATCGGGGTGCTGCCGGTCGGGGCAAGCCAGCCACTGTTCAACGAAGCGCCGATCGCCCTGAGCCGTTTGGTCATCACATTGGTCATCTCGGCGGCGTCGTCCGCCAGCTCGCGTAGCCCCTGCAGCGAGCTGATCGCACCGGAGATTCGCCTGGTGGTCTCGCGGACGAGGAGCTCGGTGCCGTTCGGGATCTCTCTCGGCTCGAACGTGGGCCCTTGCGCAAAATCCGTTGTGGGCATCGGGCTCATCAGCATCGCCATGAGATCCATGCCGGAAACCCCGTCGATCATCGCGTGATGGAATTTGGCGACGAAGGCAAAACGGCCGTCGTCGAGACCTTCGACCACGACGATCTCCCATAGCGGTTTCGAGCGATCCAGCTGCTGGGACATGAGCCTCCCGGCGATCTGTTTGAGCTGCTCGTCGGAACCCGGTCTTGGCAAGGCAATGTTCCGGATATGGTGCTCGATGTTGAAGAACTCGTCGTCGACCCACACCGGTCGGCCCTCGATCGGCACCCAGGCCAGACGCTGCCGATATCGCGGGACCAGGTGCAGCTTGCACTCGACGAAATCGCGAAGCAGGTCGATGTCGATTCCACCGTCGTCCTTGGCGAAGGATCCCGAGTCGAAGATCGCGATTGCCCCAACATGGAAGTGCAGGGCGCGAGTTTCCAGGGCAAGAAACGACTTGTCGAGGTGGGAAAGACGCTCGTAATGGACGGACATGGTGACCTCCAACGTTAGGAGGGTACGGAGCCGGTGCTGGGAGCGCCAAGCCATTCAAGGGATGCCACGAGATCGTCGGGCAGCGCCGACGTAACCGTCACGGGTCCTCGACCACCGGGATGCGGGAAGACCAGTTCGGCGGCATGCAGCCAGGTCCTCCCGACCGCGACGGTGAGCGGGTGCTGTGGCCGATAGACCGGGTCGCCGACGACGGGATGGTCGATTGCCTGGAGGTGGACACGGATTTGATGGGTCCTCCCCGTTTCCAGCTCGATTGCCAGCAGCGTCGCCTCCGGTTCGTCCCATGCCGCGACCGTGCGGTAATGGGTCCGCGCCGGGCGGCCGGCGCTGGTCACCGCCATTCGTGTCGGATTGGACGGGTCCCGTCCGATCGGCGCTTCGATCGTTCCGGTGGTGCTGCCGAAAGCCCCGGTCGCCAAGGCTCGATACCGGCGGCTCACCGCCCGCTCGCGGAGTGCATCCTGCAGGTACCGGTGGGAGTCGACGGTCTTTGCCACCATGAGCAGCCCCGACGTTTCGCGATCGAGACGATGGACGATCCCCCACCGATGGTCGGCTCCCAGATCCGCGGCCCATCGATACCGGCCAAGCAGCCCGTTGGCGAGCGTGCCGCCGGCAGTTCCGGCGCCGGGATGCACCACGAGCCCCGCGGGTTTGTCGACCACCAGGATCCGATCATCCTCAAAGGCGACCGCGAAATCGACCGTGACGTCCGCTTCAACTTCATTGACCGACGTCTCGATCGTCACCGAAAGCTCGTCGCCCGCCGCCACCGCATCCGAGGGTCGAAGCGCCTGGTCGGCGCGGATGACATCGCCTGCTTCGATTGCCCGCTTCGCCACCGATCGGCTCACATCGCACAGTGTGGCGACGGCACGGTCGGCACGAGCCCCGTCGAGGTCCTCCGAAACCACAACCCTCATCGTCTGAAGAAGAAGGTGCTGACGAGCAGAATTGCTACCCCGATGGTCACCGCGGAGTCGGCAACGTTGAACGTCGCGAAGAACGAGAAGTCGATGAAGTCGACCACGGCACCGTCCATGAACCCGTCGCCGCGAAAGAGGCGATCGATGAGGTTGCCGAGCGCTCCTCCGAGCACCAGGCCCAGCCCGACCGCTTCACCGATGTGACTGGCATCCCTCAGGGCGAACAGAATCAGCAACACCACGCCGATGACGACGATCCCCAGGATCGGCCCGCTTCTTGCGAGATCAGACAAGATCGAGAAGGCAGCGCCGGTGTTGAAGGTGAGCTGGAGTTCCAGAAAGTCTTCGATGATGACGATCGGACCGTCGGCGAGCGCATTGACCGCCCAGGCTTTCGTCAGCTGGTCGAGAACGACGACAACGGCTGCCACCGCCGCCGCCCACAGCCGCAATTTCACCCGCGACTCTACGCCCGGGCTGCCGCCTGCACCGTTGTCGTCGCGTACGGGAGGGCTTCCAGCCTCGCCAGCGGGATCGATCTCCCCGTCACCTCGCATATGCCGTACAGGCCCTTCTCCATGCGCTCCTGGGCATGGACGACTTTCTCGAGCAGGTCCTTGGCGTTCTGCTCAACCGAAATATCCATCTCCATCTCGATCGCAAGCGATCCGCCGTCTGCGTTGCCGGGGTCGGCGTTGTGCTCGGATGCCGATTCTGCGAGCCGGCCGGCTTCACGCTGACGCTCGACCTCTTCCAGGATTGCCTCGAGGCGCTCCCGTTCCGCGTCGAGCTTTCTCCCGAGGCGATCGAGGGTCGACTGCGCCAATTCCCTAGCCATTGGCCCTCCAATTCGAAGCCGGGAGCATAGCGCTGCATCCGGAACATCACGGTGAGCCCCCAACGAGGGCGAAATGAGCCTGATTCGGGTCGATGCCCTCCAACAGCACCGTTTTTCGCCTTCCTTTTGCACCGCTTGTCAGGGTGACCGATCGTGCGTTGGTGCACCGCTTCAACAGTTGTTCGAGCTCTCGGTTGGCTCGACCACCCTCTGCCGGGGCAGTCAACCGGACCCGAAGCATCCCGTCGTGGAGACCCTGGATCTCCGTTCGCGAGGCGCCCGGCACGGCCCAGACCGTGATCACTGCACCGTCCTGATGAACACTGATCCAGCTCACGGCACCAGGTTCATCGATTCTTGCGATTTTGGCCAGGGATCCGGCCTGAATCACGGAGTTGCCCTCCGACGGTTACCGCTTTGTACCTGCGGAGCCGGTACCCTTCCAAACAACGCGATGACGGGGACCCCTCGCGGACATCACCCCCGAGCGGCGAGCAGAGCCCGGCATGATCCTGAAGGAACCGCCGGAGGTAGATCTCGACGGCACCCCACCGACACCGGGCACAGAGCGGTCGGCGTGCCCCGAAGCGGGGCATACCGGCAAGCCGGGTGGTACCGCGGGCCAACCCGTCCCGGCAGAGAAGCCGGGAGGCCCGATGACCACCAGACGCACCGCAGCAACATTCACCAGGGTCGAGCCGATGGTGGACCTGCGCGCCCTCGACGACCGGATCCTCGCCCTATGGGACGAGACCGATGCGTTTGCGACTTCTGTCGAGATGCGCCCGCCCGACTCCGAGTACACCTTCTACGACGGGCCCCCGTTCTCTACCGGAAGCCCCCACTACGGGCACATTCTCCAGGGTGTCGTCAAGGACATCGTCCCCCGGTACTGGACCATGCGGGGCCACCGCGTCGAGCGCCGCTTTGGCTGGGACACGCACGGCCTGCCCGTGGAGATGGAGGTGCAGAAGCGCCTCGGGGTCTCGAGCCCAGCCGAGATCGAGGAGCTTGGCGTCCCGGCGTTCAACCAGGCCGCTCGCGATCTGGTCCGGCACATCACCGGCGACTGGTACGACATCACCAGGCGCATCGGTCGCTGGGTCGACTTCGAGAACGACTACAAGACCATGGACCCGTCATACATGGAGTCGGTCTGGTGGGTCTTCCGTCAGTTGTGGGACCGCGGCTTGATCTACAAGACCTTCAAGGTCGTCCCGTACTCGTGGGGCGCGGCGACACCACTTTCCAACTTCGAGGTCAACCTCGGCGGATACCGCGACGTCGACGACCCTTCGGTGACGGTCAAGATCGAGGTCGCCGAGGGCAACGCTCTGGCAGAGCCGGGCGACGAGCTGTTGGTTTGGACGACGACTCCATGGACCCTCCCGGGCAACCTGGCCGTCGCCGTCGGCGAGGACATCGAATATGTGCGCGTCCGGGACGGTGAAAGCCACTATTGGGCTGCCGGGGAGCGCCTCGAGTGGCTGTGGCCGGACGATGCGCCCGAGATCCTGACCACCGCAGCGGGCCGCGACCTCCTCGGGGTGACCTACCACCCGCCGTTTCCACACTTTGCCGATCAGCGTGCCAAAGGCGCCTTCCGGGTCATCGCGGGCGACGAGGTCACGACCGGGGAGGGCACCGGTCTCGTCCACCTGGCACCGGCTTACGGCGAGGCGGATTTCGCTGCGCTCCAAGCCGAGGGAATCGAGGCATTCGTCGACCCGGTGGACCTCGTTGCGGAGTTCACCGAGGAGGTGCCCGAGGTCGCAGGCATGCAGGTCAAGGATGCCGATCCCGTGCTCGTCCGGTTGTTGCGGGACCGCGATCGGATCTTTCGCGAAGCCAGAATCACCCACTCCTATCCGTTCTGCTGGCGCACCGAGACCCCGCTGATCTACAAGGCGATCCCGAGCTGGTATGTGGCCGTCGAGCCGATCAAGGACCGCATGGTCGAACTCAACCGCGACATCCGATGGGTTCCCGATTATGTGGGATCAGCGCGGTTTGGCAACTGGCTCGAGGACGCGAGGGACTGGGCGGTTTCACGGAACCGGTTCTGGGGCACGACAATCCCGGTGTGGGAATGCGATGAGTGCGACGAGCAAGTGTGCATCGGCTCACGGGACGAGCTCGAGGAGCTCTCCGGACAACGGCCCGACGACCTGCACAAGGACATCATCGACCCGATCACCTGGAGCTGCGCCACCTGTGACGGAACCATGTATCGGGTTCCCGAGGTGCTCGACACGTGGTTCGATTCCGGATCGATGCCGTACGCACAGGTCCACTACCCATTCGACAATCGGCTGCGTTTTGAGGCGGCCTACCCGGCCGACTTCATCGCCGAAGGTCTCGACCAGACCCGCGGCTGGTTCTACACCCTGCTCGTGCTCTCAACCGCCATCTTCGACGCAGCCCCGTTCCAGAACTGCGTGGTCACGGGGATGATCCTCGCCGAGGACGGGACCAAGATGTCGAAGAGCGTTGGCAACTTTCCGGACCCGGCGTTGATCCTGGATCAACATGGCGCCGATGCGATGCGTGCGTATCTCATCAATTCGCCGGTACTCCGCGCCGACCCGGTCCGGTTCAGAGAGGACGGGGTGCGCGACGTCGTGCGTACCGTGTTGCTACCACTGTGGAATGCGTATTCCTTTTTCACGACGTATGCGGAGGCCGACCACATCACCCACCAGGATCTTGTCGCGGCGCCTCCGGTCGACGAACGGCCCGAGATCGACCGCTGGATCATCTCGGTGTTGCAGAGCCTGATCGCCGACGTCAACCGTGAGATGGAGTCGTATCGCCTCTTCGCGGTGGTCCCACCGATCATCGGCTTCGTCGACCACCTGACCAACTGGTACATCAGGCGGTCGCGGCGACGGTTCTGGACCCACCGCGGTGGCCAGGACGAAGCCGACAAGCTGGCAGCGTTTGCCACCCTCTATGAGGTATTGAGCACCTTCGCCACCGTTGCCGCACCGGTGATCCCCTTCATCACCGAGGAGATCTATCAGGGGCTGGTCGCGTCTCACGATGCATCGGCACCGGCGAGCATCCATCATGTCGACTATCCAACCGCCGACCCCTCCGCCATCGACCCGGTCCTCGAGTCGTCGATGGCCGCGGTCCGTTCGGTGGTAACCATGGGTCGCGGCCTGCGCAAGAGAAACGATCTCAGGGTGCGCCAACCACTCGAAATGGTCACGGTGATTTCCCGCGACCCTGCACTGCGCGCTGCCATCGAATCACATCGGGATCTGATCAGCGAGGAGCTCAACGTGCATCAGGTCGATGTGCAGAGCGACGAATCCGGGCTCGTCGAATTGTCAGCGAAGGCTGATTTCCAGCGGCTCGGCCCGCGGCTCGGATCCAGGACCAAGCAGATCGCGGCCGGCGTTGCCGAGCTCGACCATGGTGTGATTGCTTCCTTGCTCGATGGTGGCACGGCCGACATTGGCGGTGAGGCGATCAGCCTCAACGACATCGTCGTCGGCCGCACTCCACATGAGGGGACCGTCGTCGCCTCCTCGGGTGACGTGACCGTTGCCCTCGAAACCGAGGTGACCAGGGTCCTGCTCATCGAGGGGGTGGCGAGGGAGCTCGTGAACCGCCTCCAGGGTTTGCGCCGCGAGCTCGGGCTCGTCGTGACCGATCGCATCACGGTGGTCTGGGCCACCGACTCCGAGACGGTCGCTGCGGCATTTGCCGCCCACGGAGAAATGATCGCTTCAGAGGTTCTGGCAACGGCGCTCGAGGAGGGTCTCGTCGAGGATGACCCAATCGACATCGATGGCAGCGCCGTCTATCTGGCGGTCACACCGGTCAGCAAATGACAATGTCGAGCAGGATGAGGCCGAAGAAGAGCACGAGCGGAGACAGATCGAGCGCGGCCCCACCGATTCGCACCGGCGGGATCACGTTCCTGATCGGGCGCAGGATCGGCTCGACGCCACGCGAGAGCGCGTCGTAGAAGCGGCGCACCGGATGGTCGAACCCGAGGCGGCCAAAAGACACCACCCAGCTCAGAACGATCCAGATGATCAGGCCCCAGCGGGCGATCTCGATGGCTATGCACGCGACATCTTGCAGAATGCCCATGAGTCAGTCGGAGTTGTACAGGCCGGCTGAAGCGAGGCGGTCGAGCTCGTCGGCGCCAACCGTGACGCCGGTCGGAGCGACCAGGATGACCCCCTGGGCGATCTTTGACATCTTCCCGTTCAGGGCGTAGGTAAGGCCCGAGGTGAAGTCGACGAGTCGGCGAACCATCTCGGGTTCGGTGCTGCGCAGATCCAGGACGATGGCCCGCCCGTTGCCGATGCTATCTGCCAACAGCTGGGCGTCGGAGAAGTTCCGCGCCGTGATGACCTCGGTCGTCGGCTCGGAACCGGGATTTGGATTGTACGGTGCGGCATCGGGATCCCGCTGGACGTACACGCCTGCCTCGGTGTGCTCCCAGTTGGAATTACGCCGCTGGTAGGCCTCGGGTGGGTCGACCCGCTTGCCGGCAATGGCTCCCGGCGGCCGCGTCGTCAGCGGGCCGGGGTCGGTGGTGACCATCGTCGAAGTTGCCCGGTCGTCGCCGCTGCGGCTTGGGGAGTCGTCCTCGTCGTCCACCAGACCGAGGTAGAAGAGCGTTTTCTGCCAGAACGTCGCCATGCCTTCAATCCTGTTGCCCGCTATCGATACGTTTTCCTTCGTCCCGTGCGCCAAAGATAGCCCGTCCCAGGCGAACCATCGTGGAACCGCATTCGACGGCGACTTCGAAATCGTCCGTCATCCCCATCGAAAGCTCCCGTGCCCCGGGGTGGTCTGCCCGCAGCGCGTGGCCGAGTTCGGCAAGTTCCGTGAACCACCGCCTGGAGTCCTCGGACTTGCGGGGCGTAGGCGGAAGCACCATCAAGCCGCGTACCACCACACCGAGCTCTGACAGCCGATCAGCGGCGGCGAACACGTCGTCGCGGTGATAGCCCTGCTTCTGGGGCTCTTCGGCCAGATTGATCTGAAGCAAGACCGGCGGAGCTTCCGGGAGCAGTCCTGCCCATGTCGCTTCGAGCCGGTCACGGTCCATCGAGTGCAGCAATTCGCTGTTCGCCGCGATGGTCCTGGCCCTCCGCCGCTGCACCGTCCCGACGAAGTGCCACGTGATGTCGGTCGGCAGGTCGCCCTGGCGTCTCGCCACCAACGAGTCGGCCCGATTTTCTGCGAACACCCGATGCCCCGCCTCGTACAGCGTTCGCACTGCTTCGTCGCTCTGGCCCTTTGATACGACAACGAGGCGAACCGAGCCGGGATCCCGTCCGGATCTCTCCGCGGCGGCACCAATGCGGCGACGGGCGTCGGTCAGCCCGTCTGATGCCATGCGACCGAAACCTGTCGCTCGGCGGTTCCATCGCGGCGATGCGACCGGAACCGGTGGTCCGTGAACGTGCACAGATCGGCACGCCACACCTCGAGGCCCTCGAGTTGCGCCTCCGCCGCCGCCCACAGGTTGACACTGGTGGTTCCCCATGTGGTGACATCGGTGAACGGCGCCAGTGCCTCCGCCACCTCGGGGCCAATTTCGTAGCAACACGGACCGATCGAGGGGCCGATCGCGGCCCGCAGCGGACGGTCGCCGTCGTCGACCATCGCGGCCATGCCCGTGGCAACCACTCCCTTAGCCATGCCGCGCCAGCCGGCATGAACGACCGCGTTGGTGCGCTCGCCCTCGATGATCACCGGTACGCAGTCGGCAGTCGCAACCGCAAGCGCCAGCCGGGAGCGATCGGTGAACAATCCATCGGCGTCTCCTGCCGGGCCGGGACGGTCGACCGCCAGCACCGTGTTGCCGTGGACTTGATTCGCCCATGACCACGCGAAACCGGGTCCGATCAGCTCCTCGAATCGGCTGCGAGCCAGCGGATCGGCCCGTGGATCACCATCGGCAGCATCGCCGAATACCACCCCGGCGAATCCGGGCGGCTCGATCATCCCTGGACGAAACCGGGGATCTCCATCTCGTCGGTTCCCTCCGCCGACGCCCGGTCGTCCCCATCGACGCTCCGCTCGGTCGTCCCGAACGTGAACGGCGACGGCCGTGACTCGCGATCGAACCCGGCGGCGATGACCGTAACCCGCATCGCATCGCCAAGCGTGTCATCGACCACTGCGCCAAATATGATGTTGGCATCTCCGTCGGAGTGGGCCGCCACGATCGACGCGGCCGTGCTCACCTCATGCAGGGTCATCTCGCGAGGTCCGGCGACTGCGAGCAGCGCCCCGCGGGCTCCATCCATCGAGGACTCGAGCAGTGAGCTCGAGATGGCCTTCTCTGCTGCCTGTGTCGCCCGATTCTCCCCGGTCGACTGCCCGATGCCCATCACCGCCGAACCGGCACCCGCCATCACCGTCTTGACATCTGCGAAGTCGACGTTGATCAACCCCGGGGTCGTGATGAGGTCGGTGATCCCCCGCACACCGTTGGTCAGCACCTCGTCGGCCATCTTGAAGGCCTCATTCACCGGGGTGTCCTCGTCGGTAATCTCGAGCAGTCGCTCGTTTGGCACGATGATCAGGGTGTCGACGGCCGCTTTCAGTTCCTGGATCCCTTGCTCGGCGGCGACCGACCGGCGCCGCCCTTCGAAGCCAAATGGCCGGGTCACGACTCCAACCGTGAGTGCGCCCTGGGCGGCAGCGATCTCGGCGACGACCGGAGCCGCACCGGTTCCCGTCCCACCGCCCTCGCCGGCGGTGATGAATACCATGTCGGCGTCTGCAAGCGCTCCTTCCAGCTCACTCCGGTGATCTTCGGCCGCTTGCCGGCCAACATCGGGATCGGCTCCCGCTCCGAGGCCGCGGGTGGTGTCGCGGCCGATGTCGAGCTTCACGTCCGCGTCCGACATCAGGAGGGCCTGGGCATCGGTGTTCACGGCGATAAACTCGACTCCGCCGACACCCGCCTCGATCATCCGGTTGAGCGCATTGACTCCGCCGCCTCCGACACCGACCACTTTGATCACGGCCAGGTAGGAGTGCGGGGTGTAGTTCATCTCGTTCATGTGCGTGGCCTCCATGATGGGGCACGGAACAGGGCACGAAACACAAGGCTAGTCGGTGCGTTGAGTGACCGGTGTGGTCTATCCCTCACCTTCAACCTCAACTTGAGGGTTGATGACCGCCGGCCGCCGAGGTGCGGTCACGTCGATCGTGCTCCCCTCCGCGACGCCGTGTCCGACCACCGCAGCCAGCGCGGCGGCTTTTGGTCCCATCTCGATCGCCCGGCCCAGCCGAACCTGGTAGCCCGCAATGCTTGCAGTGAGCCGCTGATTGGCGTCGATGGTGACCACTGCGTCGTCGGCAAGCGCCGCAGGCAGGGCGGTGACGAACTCGAGGGCTCCCAGCAGCGCCGCTCCGCCAAGAACGGCCCCGGGTCGCAGAGAAGTGGCCTCAGTGGTCGAAATGACGGGCCAGCCGGTCGGGTCGTCGAGCATCTGCACCACGGCGCCGGTGGCGGAGACGTTGGCGAACGAACGTGCGCTGTGCACCACGGCGATCGGCACGTGCTCGGTGATCTCCACCGCAACGGAACCAGGCCAGGTGACCACGACACGGGCCTCAGCAATCCACGGATCAACGAGCAAGATCGACTCGAGCGACGCTTCATCGACGGACATCGTCGGTGTGCCCGGCCTGATCCCTGCCGATTCGATCGCGGCGTGCGGATCGGAGTGGTGCGAACCGATCACGGTCACCTCGTCGATCGACAGCATCGGCGATCGGACGACCCAGAAACCCGCAGCGATGACTCCGGCCAGGATGACGAGAGCGATCACCACTCTGAGCCTGGACCTCGCCCGCTGCTCGGTAACACCGTGGCGCCGCCTGGCGATCTTGCGGTCCATGGTCTTCATGAGGTCTTCACGATCCGGGCCCTGCTTCCTCATCATCGCTGTGGTCAAACTCGCCGACGAAGCGGAGTTCAGGCGTCAGCCATACCCCGGTCTCCTCACCAACGCGGCGCCGCACCGCCCACACCAGATTCCACAGGTCCTGTGCCCTGGCCCGGCGGTCGGCGACGAAGAAGTTGGCGTGCAGCTCGGACACGGCCACGCCGCCGCGACGGTAGCCCTTGAGGCCGAGGGAATCGATGATCCTCCCCGCCGAATCCTCAGGTGGGTTCTTGAACACCGAGCCGGCATTGAGCGTCCCTCCCGGCTGGTGCTCCTTGCGCCATCTGGTGATCTCGCGCAGGATCTGCTCGCCCTCTGCCGGCGGGCGATCGATGGTCCTAAACCGTGCACCGAGCACGACGTCATCGTCACCGAGGTTCGACCGGCGGTAGGCAAGGTCGAGGTCCGCCGGCCTACGCACCTTCGTGGCCCCGGTGCGGCGATCGAGGACGGTCGCTTCGACCAGCCATGCCGCGGTGTCCGAACCGTGGCCGCCCGCGTTCATTCGCACCGCGCCTCCGACCGAACCCGGGATGCCGACGAAAAACTCGAGCCCGCCGCGACCTTCACCGACGGCGAAGCGCGCCAGCTTTGGCAGCGGCATCCCGGCACCGGCCTCCACCCATGCTTCGCCCACCGCGCCGCCCGGGCGCAAGCCGGCCACGAGGAACTCGCCCACCAGGCGAATGACGAGGCCATCGAACCCGCGATCGGAGATGACGAGGTTGCTCCCCCGGCCGAGCACGAGAAGCCGGCGGTCTCCCGCGGCCTCGAGGACCTCGAGGAGTGACGACTCTCCGTCGACGTCGGCGAACCAGGAGGCCGAACCACCAAGCTTGTAGGTAGTGAACCCGGCAAGGTCAACGTCTCGCTTCATCGCCGTCTTGCGGGTCGTGCTCACGATCGGCCACCTCGCCCCTCGGCGAGGCCTCTCCCCTCGACGATCTGCGGCCAAATCTGGGCGACGTCGCCTGCTCCCATCAACACCACCGTGTCGCCGGATTCGAGCTCGGGGACCAGGGCGAGGGGAACGTCGGCGAGGAGCGGGATGTATTCGACGATGCCGCCGGAGGCGGCCACCGCCTCGGCAACGATACGACCGGTGACACCCGGCTGGGGACGCTCTCCGGCGGCGAAGACATCGGTGACGATCACGCGGTCGGCTGCGGCAAGCGGCTTTCCGAAGTCCGGGGCGAGGTTGGCGGTTCGCGTGTATCTGTGGGGCTGAAACACCACCCACAGTCGTCCCGCGGTTTCCTCCCTGGCGGCCTCGACGGTGACGGCCACCTCGGTGGGGTGGTGGGCATAGTCCTCGATCACCGTGACGCCCCCGCTGGTGGCCTTTACCTCGAACCGACGGCGGACCCCACCAAACCCTCCAAGACCCTCGGCGAGGCACGACGGGTCGAAGCCGAGCTCGGCGAAGAGGGCGATCACGCCCGCGGCGTTTCTGGCAATGTGGGGACCCGGTTGCGGGACCACCACATCGACAGACGTTCCCGGCCCGTCGAGATGGAACGACACCCGTCCCGCCGCGGTGGCGGGCTCGGTCATGCGCCACGTCGCCTGATCACTCGTGCCGTACCCGACGATCTCAGTCCGTTCGGCGAGCCGCCGCACCCCGGCATCATCGATGCAGGCCAGCACCGGGCCATTGGTTGCGGCTGCGACCTGGGCGAAGGCCTCCTCGAGACCGGCAACGGTTCCGTAGTAGTCGAGATGGTCGGCCTCGATGTTGGTCACCAACAATCCGGAGAGGTGAAGGTGCCGAAACGTCCCGAACGCCTCGTCGGCCTCCAGGATGAGCAGGTCGCGATCACCGAGGTGGGCACCGGTGTTCAACGCGGTGATCTCCCCACCGACGATGAAGGACGGGTCGGAGCCGCATCCACGGACCGCCGAGACCGCCATTGCCGAGCTGGTGGTCTTGCCGTGCGTGCCGGTGATACCGGCTGTCGGCATGGCCGCGGTCAGTGCGTTGAGCAGCGCGGGACGTCGCCACACCGTCAAACCGACCTCAGCCGCCGCGGTGAGCTCCGGGTCTGAATCCGGGACTGCGGTTGAAGCAACGACCAGCTCGGCACCGGCCAAGCGCTCGGGATCGTGGCCCACCCAGGTTTCGACTCCTGCGTCGCGCAGCGAATCGAGGATGGCGCTGGGCTTGAGATCCGACCCGGTCACCCGGTGACCGAGCTGGGCGAGCAGCTTGGCGATGCCGGACATACCCGCGCCGCCAACACCCACAATGTGTATCCGCTGTGCCCCGGATAGCGCAAACGGCGCGGCCTCAGCCATTGGCGACCTCGAGGACGGCGTCGGCGACCAGCCCGGTTGCATCCGGCCTGCCCACCGCAGCTGCGGCAGCGGCCATTGCCGAACGTCGTTCGTAATCGGTCAGCAGTGATCCGAGGAGGGCCGGCAGACCGGCGGCCGCACCTTGGTGTACGACGACGCAACCGCCCGCCCGCTCCATTTCGCCGGCGTTCTCTGCCTGGTATCCCTTTCCCGCCGGCAGCGGAACCACAACCGCAGGGGTCCCCGTCGCGGTCAACTCGCTGATGGTCATCGCTCCCGAACGGGACAGCACCAGGTCGGACGCCGCGTAGAACCGATCCATCTCCGGCTCGTACGGGACGGTGACCCAGCCCGGATGGGCGGCGGCGCGTGCCGACAGTGCTGCGTGATGGGAGGGTCCGGTCACATGAAGGATCGAGTGCCCGGCTGCGAGGACCGCGTCGGCGAATCCGTCGACCTGGTCGTTGATCGCCGCGGCTCCCTGGCTGCCGCCGAACACCCCGAGGACCGGGTGATCGGGGTCGAGGCCGTAGCCGGCAAGTGCTTCGGTACGCAGCGCGGCGCGGTCGAATGCGGCAATCCGCTCCGGCAGGGGGTTTCCGGTGAGCTCGGCACCGGCAAGCCTTGGCAGTGAGGCCGGAAACGCGACGAGCGTGCGAGCCGCCCGGCGAGTGGCAAACCGATTGGCCAGGCCGGGTACGGCATTTTGCTCGTGGATCACGATCGGGAATCCGGCGCGAGAAGCCCCCATTCCGGCCGGGATGGTCACGTAGCCGCCGAAGGCCGTGATGACTCCTGCGGTGCGCCGTCGCAGCTCCTCGGTGACGGTGCGCGACGCTCTGCGGATGAGCAGAGGCAGGCCGAGGTTCTCGACAGACAGGGATCGCTTTAGACCCCGAATGTCCAGTTGCACCAGCTCGAATCCTGCTGCGGGCACCGCATCGGCCTCGAGGCGGTCACCGCCGAAGAAGACAATGTCGGCGCTGTCGACCCCTCGCCGGGTGAGCTCCCTGGCGACCGCAATCGCCGGAAACAGGTGCCCACCGGTGCCTGCTGCGGCGAAGGCAAAGGTCATGACGGCTCACGAGGGGACGAGCGGGCGATGTTGAACAGAATCCCGACCGCGGCGAGGTTGACCAGCATCGCGTTGCCGCCGCTCGACACGAACGGGAGCGGAACGCCGGTGATCGGGAGCGCTCCGACGACGCCGCCGATGTTCACCAGCGCCTGGAACGACAGCCAGGCGACGATGCCGACGGCGAGGAGCCTGCCGAAGCGGTCCGGTGCGCCCAGGGCGACGCGGATACCAAAAAATCCGAACAGCGCAAAGAGACCGATGACGAGCGACGCACCCACGAATCCTGTTTCCTCCCCGATGATGGCGAAAATGAAGTCGGTGTGGGCGTTTGGCAAGAACGACCACCGGGCTCTGCTGGCGCCGAGCCCGACACCGAACCAGCCACCGGTGCCGAGGGCAACCAGGCTCTGCACCGCCTGATGACCGGTGTTGAGCGGATCAGCGAACGGGTCGAGGAATCCGGTGATCCGGTCGCGTCGATAGTCCTTCGTCAACGCACCAACCACCGCGAGGACACCCCCGATGGTGGCCATGCCTGCGAGATACCCCAGCGGGGCCGTCGATGCAAGCATCACGGCGAAGGAAGAAGCCCCGATGAGGAGCAGGGTTCCGAAGTCGGGCTGAAAGAGCAGCATGACCGACACCGTGCCCACGATGACGATGACCGGCACGAAGAAGTGGCCCAGGCTTCGCAGCAGCGGGCCCTTGCGCACCAGGATCGCCGCCAGCACGATCACGGTCGCCAGCTTGGCGAATTCGGACGGTTGGAGCGTCAGCGGCCCCACCTCGATCCATCGCTTCGCCCCGCCGCGCACATCTCCGAACAGGAGGGTCGCCAGCAGACCCGCAACCGCGAGCACGTAGATCGGAACCGCGAAGCGCTGGTACAGGCGGTACGGGAGCTTCGAAGTCACCACGAATGCGGCCAAACCAAGCCCCACCCAGATGACCTGTCGCTTGATGTAGAAGAGGGGGTCCCCCGTTTCGCGGATCGAGATCACCGATGAGGCGCTGAGCATCGCGCCGAGGCCGACGATCAGGAGCAGCACGATCGGGACTACCAGGAGGATCGAACGGCGCTCGCGTACGAACCCGGCGGCGCCCGCTCTCCGGCGCTTTGGCGGTGCTGGTTCGGATTCGGGTGTCTTGCTGGTCTTCAGCATGGAGCTAGCTTTGTCGACCCGGGTCGTGGTGTTGGTCATTTCCGCACCGTCGCCTGGCCACGAACCAGGGCAACAAACCGGTCGCCGCGAGCCTCGTACGACGAAAATTGGTCGAAGCTTGCCGCGCCGGGTGCCAGCAATATGACATCGCCGGCGGTGGCCACACCCGCCGCCTCGGCGACCGCCTCGTCGAAGGACGCCACGACAATGGACGGCACCGGCGCCGCCGCCGCAATCTCAGGCCCCGCCTCACCGTATCCGACCACGTACTTGACCGTTGGCGGCACCATTCCGGAGAGGTCCAGGCCCTTGTTCCTCCCGCCGGCAATCAGGATCACCGACGGGTACGCCGCCGCCGCGGCCTGCGCCGCGTGCGGGTTGGTGGCCTTGGAGTCGTTGACCCACGTGATCCCTCCCCAGCTGCCGACGACCTGTCTTCGATGCGGACCCGGCGCGAAGGTGGCCAGCGCATGCTCGATGCCGCTCGGCGTGGCTCCCCCGGCGCCGGCGAGTACCGCGGCAAAGGCCAGGTCGACCGCATAAGACGGGTCGCTGGTCGGTAGCGGGAATGTCTGGTCCCCGTAGACGAGCCGGTCTCCTGCGATGCCCGCGCCGCCGTTCGGGACCTGCGAAGCGGAGACCGGCACCAGGCGCGCTCGAGCGGTGGCTGCGAGCGCGGCGGCGCCTTGGTCATCCAGGTCGTAGGCCAGCGGATCGTTGCCGGTCATGTTCTCGAAGATCCTCGCCTTCGCCGCGGCGTAGGAAGCATGGTCTCGGTGCCAGTCCAGGTGGTCCGCGGCTACGTTGAGGATCGCCGCAGCGCCGGGATGCAGCCGGTCGATAAACCGAAGCTGGAAGCTTGACGCCTCCAGGACCACGACATCGAGGTCGAGCCCGACAACGCTGCTGACCGGGGTACCGATGTTGCCGGCTGCGGTCGCCCGCACACCGCTCTCGGTCAGCATGGCCGCGGTGGTACCGGCGACGGTGGTCTTGCCGTTGGTGCCGGTGACGGCGAGGTATGGAGTCTTCAGATGACTGGCACCGTATTCGAGCTCGCTCCACACCGGGACCTGCGCGGTCGCGGCGTCGACCAGGGGGGCTGCATGCTCGGGGACGCCGGGCGAGGTGACGACCAGCTCGACATCGTGGAGCAGCTTTCGATCCCACTCCCCCGCCGTCACCGAGAACACATCGTCGAGCCCGGCGGTCGCCTCCACGGACCGGTCGTACACCACGACATCGTCGCCCTGGCGCTGTGCCAGCGCCGCGGCGGCCCGTCCGCTTACCGCCGCCCCGATGACCAGGATCCTCACGGTGCGACTCCGATCCCGGTTTTGGCCACGAAGTCGGCGTAGAAGACCCCGACACCGAGGGCGGCGAGTATGCCGGCGAAGATCCAAAGCCTGATGATGACCGTGGTTTCCGGCCAGCCCTTCAATTCGAAGTGGTGGTGAATCGGCGCCATCAGGAAGATCCGCTTGCCGAAGACCCGGAAGCTGAAAACCTGGGCGATCACCGACAGCGTCTCGATCACGTACAGGCCGCCCAGGATGATCAAGAGCAGCTGGGTGTTGGTGAGCAAGGCGAGCGCAGCAAGTGCCCCCCCGAAGGCCTGGGACCCGGTGTCGCCCATGAAAATCTGCGCAGGGGCGGCGTTCCACCACAGGAACCCGAGCGCGGCGCCAATCAGGGCGGCAGCAAACCGGGCGAGATCCAGGGCGCCGTTTGGGTCGACCGCGTAGAAATCCATGTTCCGGAACTGCCAGAACGCGATGAGGACGTAGGCGCCGAACACCAGCGCACTCGATCCGGCGACCAGCCCGTCGAGGCCGTCGGTGAGGTTCACCGCATTGGCCGCTGCGGTGAGCATGAACAGCACCAACAGGAAGTACAAGACCGGGCCAAGGTCGATTCCGAGCGGTTGCACGAATGACAGCTCGGTGCTGGTGCCGATGCTCTGCACCACTGTGGCAAAGACTGCGGCGACCGCCAGCTGACCGAGGAACTTCCATCGTTTGGACAGGCCCTGGTTGTGCTTCGCCGCGTGCTTCCAGTAGTCGTCGACAAACCCGATCAACCCCATTCCGACGAAGGCGAAAAGGGCGAGCAGGCCTTCTGCGGCAAACGGGTGGAAGGTGACCTCGAAACCGGAGCCGAACGAGAACAGCCGGAAGTGCGCAGCGAAGTAGCCGAGCGCGGCGCCGAGGATGATGACCACGCCCCCCATCGTCGGGGTACCCAGTTTGTGCATGTGGCCCTGAACGTCGTCCTGGATGAACTGACCGATGTTGCGATCCCTGAGAAAGCGCATGGCGAGCGGGGTGGCGAAGATCGTGAAGATGAAGGCGAGACTCGCCGCGATGAAGAGTTGGATCATTCCCGGCTCGCTTCGATCAACCGCACGGCGAGGTGCTCGAGGCCGGCCGACCGCGACGCCTTCACCAGCACGATGGCCCCGTCCTCCGCCTCATCGACCACGATGCCGACCGCTTCGGACTGATCGGCGACGTTTCGCCCCCCGGCGGCGTCGGCGAGGCCATGGTCGTCCCCGACCGTGATGACGTCGAAGCCGAGGGCTTTCGCCACCTTTCCGACTCGAACATGCTCCTCGTCCGCCACTGCGCCGAGCTCGGCCATCGGGCCAAGGACGGCGAGTCTGCGCCCCGGCATGGCGACAATCGTCTCCATCGCCGCCAGCATCGAGTCGGGGTTGGCGTTGTAGGCGTCGTTGACAACGGTGAACCGTCCCCGGTGCACCTCCATCCGCCAGGGAGATCCTTCGGCATTGGTAAAACCTTCGGCGATCTCCTCGAGTGACCTACCGAAGGCCAGGGCGCCCGCGGCTGCCGCCGCCGCATTCAGGGCGTTGTGGGCGCCGGCCATCGCCAGCTCGACGGGGAGCGACCTCCCATCCCCATGGAGATTGAAGCGAGGACGCCCCCGTTCGTCGATGGTGATGTCAGAAACCGAGACGTCGGCATGGGGGCTTGCGCCGAAGGTGACCGTAGGCCCGGGGTGCGGCCTGGCGAGGCGGGGCTCATCTGCCGGGAGCACGGCCAGTCCGCCTTCGGTAAGGGCTTCCACGAGCTCGAACTTTCCGTCGGCGAGCGCATCCTTCGTGCCGAACGTCTCCAGGTGCACGACGCCGAGGTTGGTGACGACCGCGACGTGCGGGAGCACCGCAGGGGCCAGCCTGCGGATGTGTCCCAAGCCCCGCGATCCCACCTCGACCACCAGCGCCGGCGTGTCGCTCGGTGCCGACAGGATGGTCAGTGGCACTCCGATCTCGTTGTTGAAGGATCGCGGTGACGACCAGCTGCCGGGCAGTGCGGCCGCCAGCAGGTTCTTGGTCGTGGTCTTCCCGGTGGATCCAGTGACCGCGGCAACTCTGGCGTCGAGCTCGCCGCGGCGATGGGCGGCAAGCACAATGAGGGCATCGCCGGTGTCGGCCACCTCGACCCGGGGCACGATGTCGAGTCCCTGGCCCGATTCGACGAGGCAGGCAACGGCGCCGCGGCGCATCGCGCTCGCCGCAAAGTCGTGCCCGTCATGGTGCTCGCCGCGGATGGCCACAAACAACGCACCGGACTCGACCGAACGCGAGTCGGTCGAAACGGCACCGACCCGCATCGCCGGATCACCGTCCACGACACCTCCTGCAGCTGCGGCCACCGTGCTCAGCGCCCAATCCAACGTCGCGGGTTTTGCGTCGGAGCGCGGCATGGTTGTCACGTACCGACCCCCGTGATCGCGCTCAGCTCCTCTGCGGCCACCAACCGGTCGTCGAATGGCACGACGGTGTCGCCGATCTCCTGACCTTGCTCATGGCCCTTACCGAGGATCAGGACGAGATCAGCATCGCCTGCGCTGTCCAATGCACGCCTGATCGCGGTGCGCCGGTCGGGCTCCGTGATCGCATCGGCTCCCGGCGGGACGCCGGCGACGACGTCGGCGATGATGGCTACGGGATCCTCGGAACGGGGGTTGTCCGAGGTGATCACTGCGAGATCGGCAGCGGCCGCTGCGGATCCCATCGCCGGTCGCTTCTCCCGGTCGCGATCGCCGCCGGCCCCGATCACCGCGATGACGCGGCCATTGGTGATCTGCCGTGCGCTGGCAACGACCGCTTCGACCGCGTCGGGCGTGTGTGCGTAGTCAACAACCACCCCGAAGGGCTGCCCAACAGCGACCGCTTCAAACCGACCCGGGATGGCACCAACCTGGGCCAGGCCGGCGACGATTGCCTGTTCCCCGATACCGATCTCCCTCGCGACCGCGGCGGCAACCAGGGCGTTCTCGACGTTGAACGCACCCGGGAGCGGAATCGAAGCGGCATAGGAGCCCTCCGGGGTGACGATCGTGAACGAGCTGCCGTCCATCGTGGTTGCGATGTCGGCCGCCGTTAGCTGGGCGTCGTTGTGGACTGCGGTTGTGGTCACCGGGACCTCGGCGGAGTCGGCGATGGCTCGACCGGCCGCGTCATCGACCGCGACCACGGCTCGTCCCACGCGTGTAGCCGAGAACAGTTGACGCTTTGTTGCGAAGTACGTCTCCATGTCTCCGTGAAAGTCGAGATGGTCCTGCATCAGGTTGGTGAACGCCCCCACCGCGAACCAGGTCCCATCGACGCGATGCAACGCAAGAGCATGGCTCGACACCTCGATGGCGGCGACGTCGACGCCGGCGGCAACCATCTGATCGAGGAGTCGCTGCAGGTCCGACGCTTCGGGAGTGGTCCTCGGCACCGCAACGCTCATCCCGGCGATACGGGCGCCAACCGTCCCGATCACCCCGGGCGTGAGACCGGCGGCCTCGACGATGCCCTCGATCAAGTGAGTCACCGTGGTCTTGCCGTTGGTCCCGGTGACGCCGATCACGGGAATCTTGCGGGATGGTTCCCCGTGCACGGCGGCGGCCAGGGGCCCGAGGGCAGTCCGAGTATCGGCAACCACGAGCTGAGGGGTATCGGTTCGGGCGGCTTCTTCGACTCCAAGAGCGGCGGCTCCCGACGCTATAGCGTCACCGAGGTAGCGATGCCCGTCGGTCTCGTAGCCACGAACCGCGACGAACAGATCGCCGGGCTTGACCAACCGTGAGTCGTGGGTGACGTCGGAAATGTCCACGTCGTCACCGACCAGGCTGGCCTCACCGGAAATCCAATCTGCGAGTGCGCTGAGCAGCATTCGATCACCCCCGGTCCGGGGCCACCCCGAGCTGATGTAGCGCCGACTCGGCGATCTGGGCAAACACCGGCGCCGCCGAGGCGCCCCCGAATTTCAGCTCGGTTCCATCCTCGAGTTGGCCGCTGGGCGCATCGAGCACGACGACGGCGACGATCTCAGGATCGTCGATGGGGGCCATGCCGGCGAACCAGGCGATGGTCTCGTCCGCGCTGTACGCGCCGAGTTCGACGTCGAACTTGTTCGAGGTCCCGGTCTTGCCCCCCACGGTGAATGCCTCGAGGACGGCCCGGTGCCCGGTGCCGCCTTCAACGACCTGTTGGAGCATGGTGCGCACGAGTCGCGCGGTGTCGGACGAGATCACTCTCCGGCGCCGTGGCTCGCTGGTGATCTGGTCACCGTTGGGCCCGACGATCCGGGAGACCACGTGGGGCTCGACCCATTCTCCGCCGTTGGCGATGGCGGCGTACACACCCGCCAGCTGCAGTGGCGTTGTTCCGATGCCGTAACCGATCGCCGCGGAGGCGCCGCACGTCGAGCGGCACCACCGCGTGTAGTGGTCGAGACGGCCGGCAGACTCGGGAGCGAAGTCGATCGATGCGGGACGGCCAAGGCCGAAAGCGTCGAGGAAGGCATAGTGTCGCTCGTTGCCGAGAAGGCGCTGAATCTCGATCGTCCCCACGTTTGACGATTTTGCGACAATGTCGGCAACGGTCATGATCCTCGGATGATCGGCGGCATCGGTGAAGGTCTCGTCGCCGATGGTGATCTCCGGTGGCGTTGCAATCACGGTCCCTGGTGCGACGATGCCCATTTCGAGAGCCCCGGCGACGGCGACGATCTTCAGGGTAGACCCCGGCTCGTATACGTTGACCACGGCACCGTTGCGCAGCATCTCGGGCAGCAGCGAGGTGCGATCGTTTGGATCGAAGGCCGGCAGCGACGCCATGGCGAGGATCCGTCCCGTAGACGGATCGAGCACGACCACCGCACCCCTGAGTGAACCGGTCTGTTCTATCGCAAGGCCAAGGACGCGCTCCGCGGTGTGCTGAATCTCGCGATCGATGGTGAGGAACACGTCCGACCCCGGCATGGAGGGCTCGATGAGATACTCGCCCTGCGGGATGGCCCGGCCTGCTGCGTCGCGTTCGACGATGCGCTCGCCGGCGCGCCCGGCGAGCGCCCCGTCCATGATCGACTCGATCCCTTCAATGCCGGACCCATCGTCGAGCCGGGTCAGCCCGATGACCGGCGCCGCCAGCGAGCCGGACGGATAGATCCGCACCGGCTCCTCGACCAAGGTGAGCCCGTCGAGGCCCGATTCCTCGATTGCGGTGGCAAGCAGTGCTGCCTCGGTGTGCTCGAGGGCGCCGGTGAGTCTCACATATCGGCTGTCGCCGTCGAGCTTGATCGTCAGGTCGGCCAGGTTTTCCTCGATGAGCGGCGCCAGCAAGGCCGCAGCCAGTGCCGGGTCGCGAATCAACTTCGGATCGGCGATCAGGGCGCTTCCGTAGACGGTCACCGCAAGTTCGATACCGTCGCGGTCGTAAATGGTGCCGCGTTTCGGCGAGATCTCTTCGTGGCGAAGCCGTTGATCGACACCGCGTTGGGAGAGCGCAGCGGCGTCCTCGCCCTGGACCTGGAACAGCCGATACCCGATCGCCGCCCACGCCAGCAGCACAACGACGCCGAGCGCGATGACACGCAGGTCATGGATCCGCCACCTGGGACCGGGCACGTCAAGCGCCTCTCAGTCGATCAGGCGCCCGATGGCCGCCAGCGTTCGGCCTGGCCATATCTGCCTTCCTCTATTGATCTGGCTCGGTGAGGAGCGACCGTGATGCGGTCCAGCGCTCGGTGCCGGAGGAGGGCTCGACGCCAACCCCCGGTGCCTCGATGGTGATTCGCTGCTCCGGATACACCATTCCGAGGCCTGCCGCCGCCGCGTCGATGCGCTTGGGATCCTGCAACCTTGCCAGCTCGAGCCGGAGATCCCAGTGCACGCGGTCTTGGGCGGCGAATTCCTGCTCGATCTGGTGCAGCTCGAAGGCAGTGCGGTCGAGCGAGATCCGCGAGTAGATCATGGCGAAGAAGGCGAGGATGACGGCCAGCGTGAAGACCACAAGTGGTCGCAGCACGGTGTTGCCGCCAATCCGGCTTGCTCGTGCCCCTCTGGCGCGGGTCAGGACTCCCGCGGTCATGCGGCCACCTTCTCTGCCGCCCTGAGCACGGCGCTCCGCGCGCGGGGATTGCGCTCGACCTCGTCGTTCGACGGCAACACGCGTCCGAGCAGGCGCAGCTCCGAGGTGTTCCCACAGCCACACACCGGAAGGTCAGGCGGACACGTACACCCCTCGGCACCTGCCGCGAATCGGTGCTTGACCATCCGGTCCTCGAGAGAGTGGTAGGCAATCACCACGAGCCGTCCTCCCGGCCGGATCGCGGCGATGGCCGATTCGAGTGCCGTCTCGAGGGCCCCCAGTTCGTCGTTGACCGCGATCCTGAGGGCCTGGAAGACCCTCCTGGCCGGGTGACCCTTCCGCCGTGCGCGTTCCGGGACGCCCTCGGCGACGGCGGCGGCGAGCTCGACCGTGCCCTCGATCGGTCTGGAAGCGATGATGCGATCGGCGATACGCCCGGCGAAGCGCTCCTCGCCGTAACGGCGGAAGATGTCAACCAGGTCATGGCGCGGCCAGGAATTGACGATCCTCGCCGCATCAAGCCCCGCGTCCGGGCCCATGCGCATATCAATCGGGCCATCGTTGCGATACGAGAATCCTCGTTCCGCCGTATCGAAATGATGCGAGGAGACACCGAGATCCAGGAGTACGCCGTCGACACCAGCAGCACCATCTGGTTGGCGTGAATCCTCATGCTCGATCACCGCTGCCAAGTCGGCGAAGTTTGCCAGTACGACTACCAGCCGCGGGTGTTGCGGGGCGCGGGTGATGGCGTCCGGGTCGCGATCGATGGCAATCACTCGCATTGCCGGATAGCGATCCAACAACGCCACCGAATGCCCACCGCCGCCGAATGTTCCATCGACCACCGTGCCGTCCGCAACCGGAGCGAACAGCTCCACTACCGGCTCGACCAACACCGGCTCGTGGTAGGTCTGATCCATGGTCAGCCCCCCGGAACGCTGGCGCCACCATGGAAGCGGGCGGAGTAAGGGTCCTTCCATATGGCATCCGGGGGGCTGACCACAGGCCAGACCAGGAGAGTCGACAGTCCACAGTCCTCAGCCCATAGCCCGAAGTCGACAGACTCACCGCGTCCCTCAGGCCTCCTCCGGTCTGACTGATGACTGACGACTGACGACTGACGACTTTTGTCATATTCCATCCTCTGACAGCACCTCCTCGATCCCGGCGTAGTACTCGTCTGCCTCTGCCCCAACCGACTCCCAGGACTCGGTGTCCCAGATCTCGATGTGGTCGGCGACGCCGACCACCGCGAGGTCCTTCTTGAGCCCGGCATACCGGCGCAGCGCCTCGGGGAGCTGTACCCGACCCTGGCCATCCAGCTCCTGGTTGGTCGCCGATGCGAAGAAGGACCTCGAGTAGTTCCTGGCCCGCCGATCGGTCCGGGGTAGGCCTTGGACGCGAGCGGCCTCCTCCTGCCAACGGTCCATGGGAAACACGTATAAACAGCGTTCCTGGCCCTTGGTAACCACGCAGCCAGCCCGCAGACCATCGCGGAACTTGCTTGGCATCACGACCCGACCCTTCGAGTCGAGTGCATGGCTGTATTCGCCGAGAAACAAGGGCCTGCACCTCCATCACGCTCCGATCACCATCTCCACGATGGGGTTCAAGTCCCCCACTATGTACCACTCCCTCCCACCTGTCAACCCTATCGACCCCCACCGTCCCACCCTGAAGCGGAATCTCCCACCGTTCCCCATCGGGGTACGCTCCCCTCCGTGAGCGAACCGGTCGTCATCGTTGGCATGGGGGAAATGGGCGGCGTGTTCGCCCGTGCGTTCCTGGGCGCAGGGCACCCGGTGTTTCCGGTGACCCGTGGCCAGTCGATGGCCGAAGTAGCCGCGATCCTGCCGGATCCCGCATTGGCGCTGATCACGGTCGGCGAAGACGAGCTCGAGGGCGTGCTCGCTTCGCTGCCTCCCGAGTGGCGAGGCCGCGTCGGACTCATCCAGAATGAGCTGCTCCCACGCGACTGGATCGCACACGGCGTGGAGGGACCGACCGTGGCCTCCGTGTGGTTCGAAAAGAAGCCCGGCACCGCGGTCAATGAGATCATTCCGACCCCCGTCGCCGGGCCAGGCGCAGCCCTCGTGGTCGACGCGCTGGCGTCGATCGGGATCATGGCGGTGGCCATCGCAGGCAGCGAGCTGGTCGATGCACTCGTCGCTAAGAACCTCTACATCCTCACCGTCAATATCGCCGGCCTCCGCACCGGCGGGACGGTGTCAGAGGTGTGGGAGAACCGCGGCCTTGCCGAATCGGTTGGCTCCGAGGTTTTGGACATTCAGGAGCATCTGGTCGGAGCACCGATCGACCACGAGCGGGCGGTCTCCGGCATGGTTGCGGCGATCGAGGCCGACCCCAACCATGGCGCAACCGGCAGAAGTGCACCCCGTCGGCTGGAGCGAGCCCTACGCCATGCCGATGAAGCGGGCATCGAAGCGCCCACCCTCCAGGCGATCGCCAACGACAGTCTGTAGCCTTGCTCGAGCCAAAGGAGCCCGAACCATGCACGTCCTCGTCGCCACCGACGGAGTACTCGACCCCGAGGAGGTCGCTGCCTTCGCCGGACCGCTCGCCGGGGACGATGGAATGGTCACGGTGCTGGTCGTCGTCGAGATCCCGAGGACCCTTCTTGAGGATATGCGGGCCGCGTACGGCCAGGAATCGGCCGATGAGACCTTCGGCCTCCGTCAGGAGGTCGGTGCTCCCGCTGCCAGAGCCGAGCAGCCAAAGAGCTGGCCCGGCGACGATTCCGTCATCGATCGCTACCTCTCCGACCGGCTGAAGCGTGGCGCAGATCCCATCGTCGACTTCTTGAGCCAGAGCGGCATCAAGGCACAAGGAGTGGTCGTCGAACACGAGAATACCGGGGACGCCATCATCGAACAGGTCGTTGAGCGGGACGCTGATGTGCTGGTTATCGGCTCATACGGCCAGGATGCCATTCATGGGTTCATGGGCTCGATCGGGACCAAAGTCGTGCGCCGTTCACCGAAGCCGGTGCTGCTGATCAGGCGCGGGGCATTGAAGGCGGTCGGAGAATAGGGAGTCGCGAGTCGCGAGTCGCGAGTCGCGAGTTACGAACTACGAACTACGAACTCAGCTTGGTGGGGGCTAGACGTTGAGGTAGGGCGCCCAATCGGCATCGGGGTCGCCGCCGAGTGCTGCGGCGACCCAGCTGTCCCGCGGCGGGGCCTGCGGTGACCGGGTGAGCTGGAGACCTGCCTCGCCGGGCGTCCGACCCCCCTTCCGCGTATTGCACCGTCGACAGGCGGCGACCACGTTTCGCCAGGTGTGTTCCCCGCCTCGCGACCGCGGAATGACGTGGTCGATGTTCTCGGCCGGCCTCCCGCAGTACTGGCACGAGTATCGGTCGCGGTGGAACACCGTCCTCCGGTTGACCGGAACCCTCCTTGCGTATGGGACCGACACGTAGCGACGGAGCTGGACCACCGAGGGAGACGGCACGGTGATGTGCTCGGAATGCCACACGATGCCGTTCGACACGATGACCTCGGCGCGCTCGGCCAGGACGAGCACCAGCGCCCGCCGGACCGGGACCACCGACAGCGGCTCGAGGCTTGCGTTCAGCACCAGTGCTCGCATACCCGCCAATTTACCAGGGGTCAGTGTTGAGTCGCGAGTCATGAGTCGCGAGTCGCGAGTCGCGAGTCCCGAATCGCTTCGCAGCAGCGAGCCCAAGATCAGACAGTCAGGCGGCGAGCCCCCGGCGAGCCGCCCCAACAAACATGGCCAGAGTCCCGAATCGCTTCGCAGCAGCAAGCCCAAGATCAGACAGTCATGCGGCGAGCCCCCGCGAGCCGCCCCAACAAGCATCGCGAAGATCAGACAGTCAGGCGGCGAGCCCCTGCGAGCCGACCCAGCAAGCATCGGTGACCCCAAATCGCTGCCCGCCCCGAGAACGAAACGCTCAGGCAGTCGGGAGACGAGCGTCAGCGAGCCGACCCAGCAAGCATGGCGCCCTAGGCCTTGGTCGCCGTCCATGTTGCCTGGCCGAGGGCGAACGGGCGACCGCCGTCGATAACGCTGGACCCGGCATACCGGTTGATACCGTCGTCGATCACGATCGTCACCACCCGGGTCCCTTCGACGTCGCGCTCTTCGATCGAAAGCACGATCGGCGTGGGTGACAGACCGTTCAGCTCGGAGACGGCACCGATCACTGCCTCGTCGAGCCGCTTCCCGCCGGCATGCGCCGGGCGATCCGCGAAACGCCCGTTGCTGGTCTCGGCGCGAACGGTGGTCCCCTGTCCCCCTTCGACGATCGAGATCGAGGCGAGTGTCTCGCGTCGATCTGTGGCCAGAGTCGGCGGTGCCAATTCGTCGAGCTCGACGGTGACCGCCTCGCCCGGTGGTGCCATCTCCGATCGGAGGCCATGGGCGGAAAGCACTCGTTGTACCGCTTCGCCCACCGACGCAGCGTCGACGCCCGCGGACAAGCGCACGCGAACACCCTCCGGTGTTAGTGCATCGCCTTCGATCACTGCAGATTCGACACCGGGAAGGTTGAGTAATTGGTCGCGCAGCAAGTCTGCGGTCAATTCTTCAGCCTCCATTCCCCCGCGCGGTCTGTTGCCGCCACTCAAGATACGCCACCACGTCACCCGCATCAAGGGTCGTATCCGAAGTCCCATAGGCAGTGGTTAGGCGCCAATTGACGAGTTCCCGGTCGGGGATTGGTAGAAATGGCGGGGTTTTCCACCAGCCAGCCGGCGCAAGCGAAACCATCGTCGAGGCGGCGGTGCCCCACAGTGCCGGCCTGCGCAGCACCGCGACCAGGCCGGCCCGGTTCACCAGCACGAGAGCCACCTCCTTGATCGACCAAAAGCCGCGCTTGTTCAGACGGTAGGGGCGCGCGCTCCTTGCTGCAGGAACGAACGCGCTCAATTCGAATCGTACCGACGCCGATCGGATCCTGATGAACCGATTTACCATCTGGCGGCACCTCGCTGATCGCGCTGCAGGCTGCGTCAAGGCTTATGGGTCTTTGCTGGCGCTCATCGCACATATCAACAACCGGCACCTCGCTGATCGCGCTGCAGGCTGCATCAATGCTTATGGCTCTTCGCTGGCGCTCATCGCACCCAACAAGCGGCACCTCGCTGATCGCGTTGCGGCTGCGTCGATGCTTGTGGCTCTTCGCTCGCGACCATCGCATTCTCATCTAACCTCGGCGTGGTGAGCGCAGAATCCGCGCCGGTGGCGCCAAGCGAGCTCGACTGGTTCAACCAGCGCTTCGACGCCGTTGCGAACAACATCGAGCTGGTCATCCAGGGCAAGCGGGAGACCGTCGAGCTGGTGACCGCGTGCCTGCTGTCGGAGGGCCACGCCCTCATCGAGGACGTCCCCGGCGTCGGAAAGACGCTGTTGGCCAAGTCGCTGGCGAGATCGATCGATTGCACATATCAGCGCATTCAATTCACCCCCGACTTACTCCCGTCCGACGTCACCGGGGTTTCGGTTTGGAACCGCGAGTCGAACCAGTTCGTGTTTCGGCCCGGGCCGGTGTTCGGCAACGTGGTGCTCGGCGACGAGATCAACCGGGCCAGCCCCAAGACCCAGGCCGCCCTGCTCGAGGCCATGGAGGAGCGGCAGGTGACGGTTGACGGCGTGACCCATTCGCTGCCGCCTCCATTCATCGTCATTGCCACCCAGAATCCGATCGAGCACGAAGGAACGTATCCCCTGCCAGAGGCGCAGCTGGACCGTTTCATGATGCGCCTGGGCATTGGGTATCCATCGCGAGCCAAGGAGCTCGAGATGCTCGACACCCACGGCGAGCGATCTACCTTCGACGAGCTCACCCCAGTCATCCACGCCGACGACGTGGTGAAAATGGCCGGGATCGCCAACCGAATCCACACATCCGATGCGGTGCGCGGGTACGTGATCGATATCGCCGACTCCACGCGTAGCCATCCCGACCTCCTGTTGGGAGCATCGCCGCGGGCCACACTTTTCGTGCAACGCGCCACACGGACCCGTGCGGCAATCCAGGGCAGGACCTATGTCACGCCGGATGATGTCAAAGCGATGCTTGGGCCGATTCTCAATCATCGGATGGTGTTGCAGCCGGAAGCCCAGATGCGGGGCACTTCGATCGACAAGGTGATCGAAGACGTCGCCGGATCGGTTCCCGTCCCGGGATCCCAGGGCTCCCCCTGATGCCGACCACCAAGGGTTGGGCGGCGCTCGGTATCGGGATGGCGCTCCCCATCCTGTGGCTTGCGTTCGGCGAGCACGTGATGCTGGCCGTCGCAACATTCCTCGTGCTCGCCGTCGGCATCGGGGTTGTCTCGGTTCGCTCGGCAAGGCCGAACGTCGGCATTCAGCGCACGGTGACCCCCCTTCAGGTCCACGACGGAGACCGCGCCATCGTTGTGGTCGGTCTCGTCGCCGGCAAGCCCATTCACTCGGCAACGATTGTCGACGAGGTCCACGGCTTAGGGACCGCCAGGTTCGTGGCCAGCCGCATCCAGGCGAACCAGCGCGTCGAGGCACGCTATGAGGTGCTGTGCCACCCGCGGGGCGTCTATCGGATTGGGCCCGCGACCGTGATCGTCGAAGATCCGTTCGGGCTCGCCCAGTCCGTCGGGAGCGCAAAGAGCGTGGACCGCCTCGTTGTCTTTCCTGCCGTGGAAGACCTCAACGGCCTGCCGGGAGGCCGGGGCCTCGACCCGAGCGCCGACACCACGCGCGCCAGCTTCACTCAGGCGGGCGGCGAAGACTTCTACAACCTTCGCGAGTATCAGCTGGGCGACGACCTACGACGGGTGCATTGGCCGAGTTCGGCCAAGCGCGATGAGTTGATGATTCGACAGCTCGAGGCGCACTGGCAGTCAAGGGCCCTGGTGCTGTTTGACGCGCGGGCCTCCGTCTACGCCAGCGAAAACGCGTTCGAGCATGCCGTTTCCGGAGCGGCTTCGGCAGTGCGGCACCTTTTTCGTAGCGGATACCGGCCGACGGTGTGGGTCGGAGGCGCCTCCTCGGTCGGCGTGGGCTCTCACGACGGCTACCGGCGAGCCATGGAGGAGCTGGCTGTCGTCTCTTCCCGGGAATCCATCGACCTGCTCAGGGTCGTCTCGCAGCGCAAGCGCGGGGAAGGAATCGGAGGGGTGCTGGTGATGATGACGGGGACACCGGACGATGGCGCCGTGCAGGCTTTCCGAACCCTGGATCACAATTTCGACCGCAAGATCATCATGTCGGTCGGTCCCGACGACGCAAGCTCACTCATCGGCCTGGCCCGCGGCGGCATGATCACGGTCGGGGCGCGGCCGGGCGAACCGTGGTCGGCCGCATGGCAATCAGCGATGGAGCGATCATGGTCTACCGCTACAGCTGGGTAGCAGGCCTCGCCGCCATTGGGTTCGCACTGTGGCGCCTTGCCAGGCTGCTCGAGCCCACGCAATCCGGGGTCCGGTGGCAGGTCATCGTGGTGGCCGCCCTCGTGGTTGGAGGCGTCGTGACCTGGACGGCGGTGAACTATCGGATGAAGGCCGGCTGGATCGCCCTGCTCAATCTCGTGCTCTTCCTGGTCGCCGCCGGACGCTACGGCGCCGCCGACACCGGGTTCTTCATCTTCCCGGGCCCCGACACCCTCTCCGAGCTCGCCGCCGAGATCGAGCAGGCCACCGGGCTGATCCGGTACGGCATCGAGCCGGTTGTACCCATCATCGGGCTAATCATCGTGCTCGCGGCCCTCGTCTGGGCGCTCGGCGCAGTGCTGGTGTTCGGTTTGCTCAAGGAACGCCCTTTCCTCGCGCTGATCCCGCCGCTCGTCGTCGGTCTCCAGCTGCTCACCATCGAGCGCCGACCTTCGTCGAATGCCGAGATCGCGCTGTTCGTAGTGCTCGTCGCCCTCGCTGCACTGGCGGTCGGCGTTGATGAGCATGCACGCGGAGCGGGTCGGATGGCGTCTGCGGGCCATCATCCGCGCCGCCTCCGGGGTCCGCTGTCACGGACCGGGCTCGCCCTGGTCTTGCTGACCGTGGTGGCCGCCCTCGGGGTGTCGACCACGATGGCGACCAGAATCCCCGCAGACGGCGTGCTCTCATGGCGGGCGCCTGGCTCGCTCTCCGCGGGCGCCTACGGGAGTATCTCCTACAACCCTTATGTGCAGATCCATCAGGGCTTGGTGTCCAAGACCGGCAATCCGCTGTTCAGCGCCAGTCTTGAAGGACCCGGCTTCGAGGATGGCACGATCGGGCCCGGAGACGTCTATTACCGGCTGCTCACCCTCGAGTCTTATGACAGCGGGCGGTGGCACTCGAGCGTCGGTGGTCTCTCGGGTATCCCTGATGAACCCGCCGGATTCGAGAACGAACAGAACGTCTACGCCGGGCCAAGCTCGCCGATCGTGGCGTCGATCGAGATCCATCGGCTCGGGCAGGACTACCTGCCTGCACCCTATGCCGTGCGCGGAGTTTCGGGCGAGGACATCAACGCCTTTCAGCTTCGCGATCACGACGTGTCACTGCGCTTCGTCGGGAACCGCACCTACAGCGGCATGAACTATCAGGTCGCCGCCGACGTGCCGGTTATGGATTCCGGCGCAGTCGCCACCCTCGCAGACGGTGCTCTCTCACCGCTGTTCCTGGTTGCTGCCGCCAACGAGGACGGAGTCCCCGACGCCGATCCGCTCCTGGTTCATCGGCAGCTCCCGGACGCCCAGCGCTATCTGGAGTTGCCGGACGACCTGGACCCGGCGATCAAGGCGAAGGCGACCGAGCTCACCGCGAAATTCAGCACGGATTTCAACAAAGGTCTGGCCCTCGAGTATTGGTTCCGCGAGAACGGCGGCTTCGTCTACGACCTGGAAATCGACGTCAGCCGGGGCCACGGGCCGGAGGCGCTCGCCAGTTGGCTGCTTGACGATTCCGAGGACAATCTCGACTACTACCGGCGCGGCTACTGCGAGCAGTTCGCCACCTCTATGGGGGTGATGGCGCGGGCAATCGGCATCCCGACCCGCGTGGTGCTCGGATTTCTCCCCGGCCAGGTCGTCAGCGACGGGACCGTGCTGGTCAAAGACACGAGTAGCCATTCCTGGATAGAGCTATGGATCCCCTCTCAGGGATGGATGCGCTTCGACCCCACGCCGCGTAGCGACTTCGGCACCTCAACGATCAGCAGCTTGAGCGATCAGCTCAATTTCGACATCGCTGCCTACCTCGACCAGGTGCCCGAGCTTCCGGCCAGAGATGACCTACCGCTGGATCTGCTCGATACCCTGGCGCAGCCCGAGCCGCGCCTACCGGGCGCGGACATCGGGCTGACCGCCGGCTCTGGCACCGGGCCGATCCCGATCCTGGCCACGATCTTCCTGGTGTTTCTGGTGCTCGCCGCCGTGATCCTTGGCTCGGTCCCGGTGCTCAAAGGTGCCAGGCGGCGTTCGCGCCTGAGGAGGCTGGCAAGGGGTGACATCACGGCAGCTTGGGAGGTCATCGTTGCCCAGTTGGCCGACCTCGATCGGAGGGTAGATCCGGCGGCCACGCCGCTCGAGGTGGCCGGCGCCGTGGGTGTAGGGCTGCAACCGCTGGCCTCGGTCTACACCAAGTCGCTCTACGGGCCCGGTGCGCAGCCAACAGTCTCGGAACTCGACGCCGCCACGCGATCGATGACCGTTACCGAAGATCGGTTGAGGATTGATCTAGCGCCGGTTGAGCGGGTCCGAGCTACTTACCGGCTGGCATCTCTATTCGGCGGTTGGGAGCTCAACCGCTTGCTTCCCTGGTCTCGTCCATGACGTCGTCCTCGACGCGGCGAAGCATCTCGAGGAACCGATCGCGGTCGAGCTCGAATTTGGTGATGTCGTCCTCGACGGTTTGTGTGATCTCGTTGATGGCGATAAAGAACGCCAGCTGACCCTGACGAAGGGCGTCGAGCAACTCGTCCTCATCGGTAGCCACGGCGAATATCGTCTGCCCGTCGGTCACCAAACGCACGTCGGCGAGGTGGGCGTCCATGTCTGCGGTCCTGCGGAGGTAGTCCCAGGCGCGTCGGACGCGCTGGATGGACATGCCGTTGTCGAGAAGGCTCCGAACCACGCGCAGCGCCACGAGGTCACGGAATGAATAGAGCCTCCGGCGACCCGGCCGGCCGCCGGTCTGTTGAATCGAGGGTTGGACGAGGGCCACCTTGTCCCAGTAACGCAGTTGGTGCGGTGTACAACCGGTCAATCTGGTTGCCTGCTGGGCGGTGTATCCGTCCACGAATTCTCTCCCAATATCCGGTGTGTGGGGCCGGGGCCCGCCCTGTTCCCCCTGCCGACGGGGTGGCGGCAACCTTAGCGTTCGCGACGGAGGCGCTGCCGAATGTCGTCGACCCATCCCAGTACGGATACCGCTCCCGATCGCCCGTCGACCACGGATCGGTATCCCATGACGATTGTGGCGCCGGAGACGACCATCAGGATGAAGCCAAGACCGGCCAGGTACCACAGTCGTGTGAACGTGCCGAGCATGATGATCAGCCCCACGACGAACCCGATGGCGGCGAAACGATTCCGGCGCTTGGTGCGTGCACTCAGGCTGGTCTTAGCGACCGTCTGGGCGAGCTTCGGATCCTCGGCATAGAGGTTCCGCTCGATCTCCTCGAGTATGCGCTCTTCTCGTTCATCCAATGGCATTTGCTCTTTCCACTCGCGGAATGGTCCGCTCTCGCAGTATACCGATGCCCTGGTTGGGCGCACCCGTCGCGAGAGTCGAGAGTCATGAGTCGAGAGTCATGAGTCGCGAGTCGCGAGTCGCGAGTCGCGAGTAGTCGGTTGACCGAGTTGCTTCTCGACGGAGAACCCGCGACCGCGCAGTCAGGAGGCGAGCGAAGCGAGCCGACCCAAACAAACATGGCACGCAGTCAGGTGCCGAGCGCAGTGAGGCAACCTCTTTGCCTCCCCCTGTGTCAAGACCGGGGAGTTGGTGGACGCGCGTTCGGGGAGATGGTGGACAGGTTGAGGGTTTTGATCTGGTGGTGTCGGTAGTAGACCTGGTAGGTGTCGGGGTTGGTGGTGGGGGCGATGGCGACTTGACGGTTACGGAAGGGTTTCCCGATCCGGTAGGGGTGGCCTTGGAACGAGATGCGGCTGCTGTCAGAGACGGTGCGTATCGCCCAATGGTCGGGGTAGGTGGCTGGGGTGATGGTGGCGGGCATGGTGGTTGTTGATGGGTGGTAGCGGTCGGCGGGCACGGTGGTTTCGCCTAGGGACTCGTGGGGTCGGTGGTGGTTATAGGTCGGGTTCCACGCATCGAAGGCTTCTTGGACTTCGGTGAGGGTGTCCCAGGAGGGTCGGGTGTGGAGAACTTCCAGATCCAAGGTGCGATGCAACCGTTCCTTCTTGCCTGCGGTTTGTGGGTGGAAGGGTCGGGAGTGGATCACCTCGATGCCGAGATCACAAAGCCACACCGTCAACGGGGTCCACGGTTCGCTCCACGTGTTCCCCATGGAGAACCGTTATCCATCAACAGGGCTGCGGGGCGCCTGTATTGGATGAACGCCGAGGTGAGGTGCCCTTTTACGGTGTTGGTGCGTTGATTGGCACAGGCGACGAGACTGAGTGAGTAACGCGAGTAGTCATCGATGACACCAAACGGGTGACACCGGCCGCCGGCGTCGAGGGCGAAGTCGCCTTTGAAATCCATCTGCCACAGCTCGTTGGGTGTGTCGCGTTCGAACCGGGTGAAATCTCGTTTCGGTGCCGTGGCATGGGTCATCAACCCGTTCCGGTGCAAGATGGCGGTGATTGTTGAGGCGGCGGGCACATCCTGGTGGCCTTCACGTAACAAGAATCCACGGATCTTGCGGCCACCCCACGCCGGGTGTGACCGGCGGACTCGGCACACCAACGCCTCTACCGCTACGTCGGTCCGGTTCGGAGCAGTCTTCGGCCTCCTCGACCGGTCCGCCAGACCCGCAACGCCCTCCATCTGGTATCGGGATAGCCACTTGTATCCCGTATCACGCTTGACCCAAACCTGCGACACAACTCAGCAAACGACACCGACCCCGACTCAGCTAGACGGACAAACTCGAGACGCTGCTCAGACACCGACGACGACCTCCATGGCATAAAACACCTCCACCGGAAGTGTCCAACATGTCCCCGAACACCTGCCCATCATCTCACCGGTCTGCACACCCCTGAGGGGGAGGTGCCGAGCGCCAGCGAGGCGGAGGGGGTCAAAACGTTGTCGCGACCACGCCTTGACCCCCCTCCCCGCCTGCGGCGGGACTCCCCCCTTAGGGGGGAGCAAAGAGAGGGCCGCGGCGCCACGGCTCGACCCCACTTCCCGCCGGCGGCGGGTCCCCCCCTGAAGGGGGAGTAAAGAGAACGCCGCGGTTGTGAGAGCCCGATCGTCGCACGGTCGCGAAATACGACACCCCTGAGCGGGAGCAAGAAGACGAGCTACAGCCATGTTTGTTGGGCGGCTCTCAGGCTTGCTCGCCGCCTGACTGTGTG
>CAXMOP010000003.1:0-2625 GCA_964195155.1 uncultured Kiloniellales bacterium
TGGCGGCCTCTGCGCTACCGAGAAGCTCTGCGGCCGCACCAACCCCGGCCGCGACGCTCTCCTCGACCAGCTCGACCAGTACGCCGGCGATCTCGCCGTTGAGAAGGCTTGGACCCGGCGACCAGTCGGCATCGAGGCGCAACTCCTCCAGTGCCTGGTTCTGGGCCGACACGAGGCGGCGCTTGATCAGGCGGAGTGCCCGATTCTGTACCGGGAGGAGCAACCGATCACGAAGTGCGAACGGGTCTGAGTCGCGAGTCGCGAGTCGCGAGTCGCGAGTCGCCTCGAGTGTCTGCGACGGCTCTTCAGCGAGCACGGTGACCGTGGCGGCATGCCGCTGTTCGGCCTGGCCGTTTGGACTCTCCGCGACCGTATCTCGCGGGGCCCTGAGCTCGTCGAACAATCCAGCCAACGGATCCGGGCCGGACTCCGGCTCCGACTCCGGTTCCGGGACAGGGTCGGCTTCCTGGACCGGCTCGGATTCGGGCTCCGCGGCGACTTCCGACGCCGGCCTCGGCTCCGGCTCGAGTTTCGCTGCTCTCTCGGACTCCGATTGCTCGGTCTCCTCAACCGTTGGAGAAGATGCCACCCCCGTGGCGTCCAGCGGTGGGGGCTTGGTCGCGCCCCCACCCGTTTTGGAGGGAGCGCTTGCGGGGTCGCCTCCCAGATGGGGAACAACGGAGCCGACCCGCATCGCCTCAACTTCCGCGGCGAAGGCATCGGCATCCACCGCCTCTGGCGGGACGTTGGCAGGGGCAGCGACGATCCGCACCCCGCCTTCATCATCAGGCCAACGGGAGCGACCCGGGGACGCCGGTTCGGGCCCTTCGTCCCCTTGACCCTCGGCTCGATCCTGCACGGTCTGGTCCTCGATGCCAAGCACCGCCTTCTGCGCCGCTTCCAGCTCATCCATCAGCTCGGCACGCCGATCCTCGAGTGCCTTGGCTCGTTCCTGAGCAACCTCGGCCTGGTGGCGGGAGGCCATCAGCACGCTGTCCGCCTCCTTTCGGGCAGCGATCACGGTCCTCTCCGCCTCGTCACGCCCGGCCCGTGTCAGCTCTTCTTGCTCTCGCTTGGCGTCGGTCAACAAACGGGCCGAGTCGCGCTCCGCACCGGCACGGAGTTGGTGGGCGACCTCTCGAGCATTGGCAATGAGGGACTCACTCTCGGCGATCACCTGGTCGAGCATCTCGGTACCGGCTTCCCACGCCGCCCGTCTCAGCTGCTCGGACTCGGCCGCAGCGTCGGCGCGCCATCGTGCCGTATCCGAAGTGGCACGGAATCGCATCGCATCCGCCACGGATCGCGCCTCCTCCAACACCCTGGCCACCTCAGCGCCGACCGCCCCATACTCGGCAGCAAGATCGTGGGCCGGTGAGAGCTCGGTGATGCCGATCTCATGGAGTTGTTGTTGGACGGCATCGAGATAGCCGGCGAGCTGTTCGAGATAGCCGTCTACTTCGCCCTGGTCGAAGCCGCGCATCGCCACCCGAAAGGTGCGAGCGCGAACTTCACCTGCGGTGAAATCTTCCATGCATGCTGAGCGTAACGATCCGCTCCGGCCCTTCGCCGGATTACGCAGCTAAGTCAACGCCCAGGTATTCGAGCGGGTCGTCGATGGTCACGACTCGGACGACGATGATGTCGTCTCCGGCGGCCAGCAACGCATCGTCGTAGTTGTCGGCAGGGATGAAGACCACCGTCGCCCCGGCGTCGATGGCGCCGTACACCTTTTGCTTGACCCCACCGATCGGCCCGACCGTCCCGTCGCGCCGGATGGTGCCGGTCCCGGCAATCCGGATGCCGTCGGTGATGTCGTCCTCGGTCAGCTGATTAATGATCTCCAGTGTGAACATCATGCCCGCCGAGGGGCCGCCGATATTCTGGGAATCCGTGACAATCTCCACGGGGAACTCGATGATCGGCTCGTTGTTGGCGACCATGATCCCGATCATGGGGGCCTCCGCGATATCGACGTGCTCGACGAGCACGACCTCGAGGTCGAGCACTTCGAAGTCATCGGTTCCGTCGACCGAGCGCTCGACGGTGACGATCACGGTGTCGCCGATCGCCTTCTCGGGGACGATGAGTTGGAGATCGTCGCGAAACGCCACCTCCTCGCCATCGACGGCGATGATGACGTCGTCGGGTAACACGATGCCGACAGATCCGGTGCCCTCCACGGTATCGATGACCAGCGCTCCGGTGCCGATGTATGTTGGCTCGTACCCGAGCTCGGTGAGCGCCACGAACTGGGCATCGGTCTTCGATTGATCCATCCTGGCGAGATTCTCGCGGCGAAGGTCGTCACGTGACACCCCCTCGGGACGGATGTTCTGGCGGGGTGCCAGATCGACCCTCGGGCTCACCTGGGCCGCTATCCACTGGAACACGTTGGCCTCTTGTAGTGCAACCGTGAGGAAGAAGAGCTCGCCGCTGCCGTCGTCGAGCGGGTCGTCGTCGACGACGTCGATGAAATCCGACGTGTCATACACCGGTCCAGGCGACAGCGTGTAGTACGGGACGTTGATCGGCCAGGCCGCAGCGATTGCGATGCCGATCGCCAGCAGCACAACGGCAAGGGCCAACGGCCACTTCGGCACCCGACGCGACCGCTTGGGCGCG
>CAXMOP010000004.1:0-4273 GCA_964195155.1 uncultured Kiloniellales bacterium
AAGACGGTGGCAATCAATCCCATCAGACCCGCCGTCTCCAGGTAGGCAAGGGCTAGCTGCCGTCGCCGCCCACCGATCGCCTTCATCATGCCGATCTCACGCGTCTCATGGCGAACAAGGGCGTTCACCGTGTTGTACACCATGAACAGTCCCGAGACGACGGCGACGGATGCGAGGATCGTGAACAGGGAACGGAAGTTGTCAAAGTTCTCCTTGCCGGGCCATTCGCCCGGATCCCAGGTTCCCGGTGCCAGCCAGTAACTCTGGTCAGGATTGATCTCCTCGAGGTAGGCCCGCGTCGCGGCGATGGTCTCGTCGACCGACGAGCGATCCCTCCGGTCGAGACTGAGCTCGATCGACGAGAACCCCGGCCAACCGGTGATGTCTCTCAAGCTCTCGACCGTCATGTAGATGATCGGGTTTCCCTCTCTCACCCCAGAACTGAAGAGGATCGTCCCCCCCACCCCGGTAACCGGAAAGTCGCGTGTGCCCGCGGGCCCAGTGACCGAAAGAACGTCGCCGATCTCCGCGTCGAGTCGACCAAACCGCAGGTTCTCGCCATCGACCAACGCGTCGCCAAACATCGGTGCCGAGCCCGAATCAACAGCGACCACATCGACGCTCTGGGAGGCGAAGTCGTGAACCCCGATGAGCCCAACATCGATGAGGCGTCCGTCTACCTTCACCTGGCCGTTGGCGACCAACGTGGCGTCGGCAGCCACCACGTTGGGCAGATCGCCAAGTCCTTCGATTTCGGCGTCGCTCAGGTCAACAGCATGCGGGAACAAACGAACATGATTGAGCCGGTCGTCGTCCAGCCGATCGGTCATTGCATCGTCGATCAGAGCAGGAACGGCGAGCAGCCAGACGCCGACCACCGCTACGGCGACGTTGGTCACGGTCAGCCACGAACGAGCCCCTCGCTTCGTGACCTCCCGTAGGGACCTACGCCGGAGTGTCGAAATCACGCAGAACTCGGATTGCCCGCCACAACCAACCCGTCCCTGATGGCGATAACCCGGTCGGCGCGCGCCGCCATGTCCCGGTCGTGGGTCACGTATATGACGGTCACGCCTTGTTCATTGACCGACGCCAACAGATCAAACATCCGTGCGGCGGTCTCCGAGTCGAGGTTGCCTGTCGGTTCGTCGCCCACGATCAGCGCCGGGTCACAAGCAAGGGCGCGGGCGATCGCGACTCGTTGCTGCTCACCACCCGACAACTCGCTGGGAAGATGATCGGCCTTATCCGCAAGTCCTACCAACTCCAGATGGGCCGCGGCCCGCTGACGACGCTCGGCGAGGTCTCCCCAATCGGCGAAGTCCATCGGAAGCATCGAGTTCTCCAGCGCCGTCAACGTTGGCAGCAGCTGGAAGAACTGGAACACAATGCCGACGTTGCTGCCGCGCCAGGCGGCCAACTCGTCCTCTGTCATCTCATCGATTCGAACGCCGGCGACGGTCACCGTGCCTTCGGTCGGCCGATCGATGCCGGTCACGATGTTGAGAATCGTCGACTTCCCGCTGCCCGAAGGTCCAACGAGGGCAACAAATTCGCCAGCCTCAATAGCGAGATCGATGCCTCGCAATGCCGGGTACGCCAGCCTTCCCGAGGTGAAGACCTTCTCAACACCGTCGAGTCGCACCATGACTTCGGTGTTGCGGTCGCCGCCAGCTACAGATCCATTAGGCCCTTGCATCCGTTAAGTAGGCAAAACCAGGGAGATACGCGGTAGGGCCTATCGGCTCATTCCGACGTCCACCGCCGCCGGGCCGCTGCGATCCGTACACTTCTTCGGGTATCCAGGTGTCGTGCGATGGGAGCGTCATGGCTGGCAAAACAACCTTGATTCTCGGCGGAGGATGGGGAGGCTTGACGGCGGCACACCACCTGCGGGGCCTCGTCTCGTCTGAGCACCGGATCCTGGTCGTCGAACGAAGCTCAACCTTCTCGCTGGGCGTATCCAACCTGCACCTGATGACCGGGGAGAGGGAATCGGTACAACAGATTCAGCGCGACATGGCAGACCTGAAGCGTTCCGGCATCGAGTGGGTTCATGCCGAGATTCAAACAATCGATCCAGAGAACCGGTCAGTGAAGACGGACGCAGGAACACTCCAAACCGACTACCTGGTGCTGGCGCTCGGCGCCGAACTCGCACCGGGCTCGTTGCCGGGCTTCGAAGAGGCTGCGTTCAATCTGTACGAAGCCGAAGGTGCCGTGGCCATCCACGATGAGCTGGAGCGATTCGAGGGTGGCAGGATCGCGGTCTTGGTGGCCGGGACACCATTTCGCTGTCCGGCCGCCCCATATGAGGCGGCCATGTTGTTGGAGGCGTGGACCAGAGAGCACGGCCTTCGCGACAGGGTCGAAATCGACCTCTATACCCCTGAGGGGATACCAATGGCCGTGGCCGGGCCGAAGGTCGGCGAGGCACTCAAGTCCTTTATGGATGACCGAGGAATCGGCCACCACTTCAACCAGCAAGTAACTCAGATCGACGCCGGCGTAATTCGGTTCGGGGATGAGGCCGTGCCGTATGACTTGTTGGTTGGGATTCCTCCGCATCGTGCCCCCAGCGCGCTTCAGCAGGCGGGCCTGCTCGATTCCAGCGGGTATGTGCCGGTGCACCCCCAGACCCTCGAGCTTCTGTCTGAGGTCGACACCCTGGAGGTGCAGTATCCAGGGGTCTACGCCATAGGCGATGTTGCCGCCGTCAGGTTGTTGAACTCGATGCTGCTCCCCAAGGCCGGAGTGTTTGCCGAAGGTCAAGCGCAAGTCGTTGCCGCCGCCATAGCTGCTGATATCAACGGCAATGACAAGCCCAGCGGATACGACGGATATGGGTTCTGTTACGTCGACGTCGGCGACGGATTGGCTGCATACGGGTCAGGGGATTTCTACGGCTATCCCGGACCTCGGATAAAGCTCGACATGCCATCGGAAGAAGGACGACGGGCCAAGGCGGAATACGAGGATCTCCTCGACCTGTGGTTCAACGACTGAGGCTGGTGCGGCTCAGGCCGATCGCGATCTGCCTCAGGACTCCAGCGATTCCTCGGCGTCCCATTCCAGATGTGTTTCCAGCTGAACCAGAGGATGCACTGGTTCCCAGCTGTCGCCCTGATCAACCGGGGTCGGCGATGCAAGAACCCAGTCGGGAATATCGATTTCATCGAGAACGTCGTCCACTGTGTCATTATCCATGGATTCTCGGAATCGCTCTGTGGTCGCAGCCAGGTCTTGGGAAGCGGCGCTCATCGATTGCAGGATCTCGGTGTGGCTACGCAGGTGGTAGCCATACTCAGTAACTGCCAGCTTGAGCTCACGCTGACCGTCGAAGAACGGCGTTACCACCAGCAGGAGCACACCTGCTGCCATCCATAGAATCCCGTAGGGACTAAAGAGGAAGGCGATCAGTTGGCCGGCTCCGGGGACAACAGTTACTGCACGCTTGGTCACTGATGAGACCGGCACTGCAAATGGGTCCGGCTTGTCCAGGTTGTCGCCCTGAGTTCGCACCAGTCCGTCTTCAGTGATCTCGATCACCCGATGCAGGACCTCTGACGGGTAACCGTCTGCCTGGGCCTCAGCAGGAACCGGCACCGTCACCACATCGCCCACCTTCGGGGAATCGTCGATGTGCCGCATGAGCACAATGGCTCCGGTGTCGATGGCTGGCTCCATGCTCGAGGACATGACGACGACTATCGGGGGCCAGGCCCGAAGGAAGAGGAGGCCGCCGAAGACGACAACCATGACCACGGTCGTGATTACGCCTGCAATTCGGCCTCCGGACCGACGACCCTTTTGCCTCATGTCCCTCATTCCTGGTCTCTAAGTTCTGAACTGGCGCGTACCCGCCAGACCAATGGACGGCTAAGCCGTCCGGCCGAGCGGCTAAGCCGTCCGGCCGAGCAGGGCGACGAACACCGGGGCGGTGGGCGAAGCGGCGGGTGACGGGCGGCGAATGTAGCTGCCGGCCGTATCGTTGGCCTTCGGGGTAGCGGCGGCGATCCCGATGCAGTAGTTCGTGCCGAAGGCGAGGGAGGGGAACACAGCCCAGGCGTCCGCGGTCTCGATCACCATCACCGACGTGGCGGCAGGGGCAAGCCAGTCGCCCGCAACCGCAGCGGCACAGGTCTTGTTGATCTGCACGAACTCCAATTGCAGCGCCGACCAACCGGTGGCGTCGTTGTTGAGGAAGACGGACACGAAGTAGGTCCCGGCGGTCTCCGCGGACAGGGTGACGTCGAACATGCCGGTGTCGGCA
>CAXMOP010000005.1:0-33016 GCA_964195155.1 uncultured Kiloniellales bacterium
ACGACGCACCAAGAAGGTGAAGCTCGGCCACATCTCGTGGCTTCGCATCCTCACCGAAGCGGTCACTGAGTACGAGCACCACGGCGTTGAGGACCCCGAGCAGTCCTACATCCTCGGTCAGCTGATCGCCTACCTCGATGACGACCGCTCCGGCGCAGCCGGTTTCGAGGGCATGGGATCGGAGTGGGCGAAAGTCCGAGACGCCGCAAGAAACAAGACGTTGCGGGCTCGAGATCCCGGTGTCCGTGAGATCGCCGAGGATTGGGCAGCGTTCGTTGAGTACATGGCCCTCAGATTGCGCCAGCGCCTCGGCGGTCAAGTCGCTCCCGTTTACCCACGGACCTCAATCCGGGCCGACCGGTTGGATGAATACCCCGAGTCCCTGGGGACGGAAGGGCTGCTCGAAGCAACGATCAAGGTTCCTGACGCGGTAGCCAACATCGAGATCACTGCCGATCTCGGATCTCGTCAGGTCACCACCCACGCACGGATCAAAGCTCCCAGCCAAGGATTCACCAAGACCAGGATCAACTGGGTGCTCCGTCAGCTCAAAGACGTTCCCGACGATCTCAGGATCACAGGCCGATTCGCCCGTACCTCCAAGACCGCATCGCTGATGCTGCCCGACGTCCGAAAAGACCCGACCGGTCTCGTGCTGGCCTCCGATCCGAAGCGGGAGCTGGTTGCCTTCGATGTGGGGCTATCCAAGGACATGGGAAACAAGGGCGGCAAAGCCAAGGGCTCATTCGTCGCTGAGACCATGAGCCAGGTGTCGGCCTTCTACGGCGAGGTCCTGCAAGACATTCAGGCATGGCAGCCGAAGGCACCACGACTCAAGGAGGAGCCGGAGGAGCCCGAGGAACCGGAGGAGCCAGCGCCCGAGCCTGAACAGCTCGAGACAGCACCTCCCCCTCCGGTCGCACAGCCAGAATCGACCGAGTTTCAGCCGCAGCCGTTCCGGCCCTGGCCTGACGACTCTGACCCTTCGGGTGGATAGCGGAGCGGTGCTGGTCGGTCTTACTGCGCCCCAAGGTGATGACGATGCCTTTCGGGTCGTCGGTGATATCAGCGCGGCCGGATTCCGGCGAGACCGCTGAAGTGCAACCCGACTGCAACCCGAATGGTTGCGACTAGTTGGCATTGGGGCGTACGACTGAATTCGCTCACCGACGATTTGTCATAGGGTGTCTGACGTGCTGGCACTCGATGGGATAAGTTGGCATGGAGCGGCCCAGGTCCTAAACCTGGCGCGTCTTCCAATTCCGCCACGCCCGCGTGCCCGAATTCTCGCAGAGCTCGGCTCGGTAGGCTCCGGGCCATGGAATACGAGATCAATACCATCGAACGCGAAGACCTCAAGGCAAAGCTCGATCGTGGGGACGACTTCAAGTTGATCATGGCGATGCACGAGTGGGGATACCGCGTGGCGCACATCCCGGGGTCGCTCCACTACAACACGGTCGACGAGGCACAGGCAGAGCTCGATCTCGACGATGAGATCGTGGTGTACTGCACGGACCCGGCATGCGTGGCGAGCCAGTTTGCTTATCAGTGGCTGAGAGAGGCCGGGTATGAGAACGTGCGACGATACGAGGGTGGGCTGTCGGATTGGGCGGCAGCGGGGTATGAGCTCGAGGGTGATTCGTCGACCGACGACACCGGTGGCGCCTTCTTCTTCACGCCGCCGTCGGAGCGCTGACGCGGCGAAGCCCCCGTCGTGTGGGGCTTCGTGGGTCGCGCGGGAATCGAACCCGCAACCTACGGATTAAGAATCCGTTGCTCTGCCGATTGAGCTAGCGACCCAGCGGAAGACTATCAGGGCTGGGAGCGTCGCACGTATGCAAACCCACACTCAGTGTCACTACGCATACACGCGACGGCCGCGCGCAACGTATCAGTCGAGTGTGACGAATATCCTGCGACAATACCGGCACGGGCTGTGGCGCAGCTTGGCAGCGCGCCGCGTTTGGGACGCGGAGGTCGCCGGTTCAAATCCGGCCAGCCCGACGGATGTCACGACAGTCATTTCTCCTCGACGACCAACTCTCGGCCTATATCGCCGACCACACGCCGCCACCGTCGGAACTCGAGCGCGCCTTGATCGACGAAACCGCCGAGCTCGCAGAAGCCGACATGCAAATCAGCCTCGAGCAGGCAGCGTTCCTCCGCTTCCTCATCCAAGTCTCCGGAGCCAGGGACATCCTCGAGATCGGCACCTTCACTGGCTACTCGTCGCTGGCCATGGCGACCGCGCTCCCCGAGAACGGAAGCATCATCGCCCTCGACGTCAGCGACGAATGGACCGCAATCGCCCGCCGCTACTGGAAGAAAGGCGGCGTCGAGGACCGCATCGACCTCCGCATTGGCCCCGCCACCGACTCGCTCAGAGCAATGGCCGAGGAGCCGACATTCGATCTGGCCTTCATCGATGCCGACAAGACCGGCTACCCCGACTACCTCGAACTGGTCATCCCTCGCCTCAATTCCGGTGGTGTCATCGTCGCCGACAACACGCTGCGACGCGGTCGGGTGGCCGACCCCGACCAGGCTGGGGAATCCATCGACGCGGTTCGCAGGTTCAACGCATCGGCCGCTGCCGACCCTCGACTCGACACCCAGGTGCTCCCGCTTTTCGACGGATTGACCGTCGCGGTCAAGCGATAGGCCCTGGGTAACCTACCGACCGTCCGCGGGTGTAGCTCAATGGCAGAGTTCCAGCCTTCCAAGCTGGCTATGCGGGTTCGATCCCCGTCACCCGCTCTGCCGGGGTGCTTGCCAATGACGCGTGCGACGGGGCGAACCCGACCGCCCTGCTTAGTATTTCCCCCGACGGGTGCCCCGCGATTGCAGATTGCCACGCACCCTCTGAGCCCCCGTAGCTCAATTGGATAGAGCAGCGGACTTCTAATCCGCAGGTTGCACGTTCGAGTCGTGCCGGGGGTACCGGGCGTCCATCTCTATCGTTACGATTGTCGATGCGCGACAGCGCGCATGGTGGGCGTAGCTCAGCCTGGTAAGAGCGCCTGGTTGTGGTCCAGGAGGTCGCGGGTTCGAATCCCGTCGCTCACCCCAAGTCAGCACTGGAGAGTCGTGGAAACCCAAATCAACGAGACGGGCCGCTACGAGCGCACCCTGACGATCCAGCTCGACGAGACCGAATTCGAGGACGCCAAACAGAAGGCGGCTCGCCACCTCTCCAAGGACATGAAGATCAAGGGCTTCCGGCCGGGCAAGGCGCCCTATGCGATGGTCGAGCGCGCCGTTGGCTCCGACCAAATCCGCACCCACGCCGTCGAGGACACCATGCCGAAACCCGTCGCCAAGATCATGGACGAGGAGGAGCTCGAACCAGCCACGCTCCCAGCAATCACTGACATCCGCGACCTCGAGGATGGTGGCGTGGAGGTCGATGTGGTGATCACCCTCTGGCCGATCCTCGAGGCTATCCCCGATTTCACCGGCCGCAAAGTCCAGGTCGAAATCCCCATCGTCGAGGCAGAAGAGATCGATCAGCAGATCGATGCCCTGCGCAATCAGTTCGCCGAGTTGGAGGATGTCGATCGCCCGGCCATCGCCGAGGACTACGTCCTGGTCAACGTCGACGCACTGTCCGGCCAAGACGCGATCGAGGAGGCTTCGGCGAAGGATCTGCTCTACGAGGTCGGGTCGCACAGTTTCATTCCCGGCCTCGACGAGATCTTGATCGGGGCCGCGGTCGGGACCATTGCCGAGGGTGAGGGAACACTGCCTCCAGGCTTCACCGACCACGGCGGGGAACAGGTGAAGCTCCGGGCCCTCGTCAAGGAGGTCAAGGTCAAGCGCCTCCCCGAGGTCTCGGATGAGTTCGTCTCCGAAGTCACCGAGTTCGACACCGAGGAGGAGCTTCGCGCACAGATCGAGGATGACATCAGCGCCGTGAAGGTGCAGAGCGCCCGTGCAATGTTCGAGAGCCGGGCGATCGAGGAGTTCGTTGCCGAGCTCGACATCGACCTGCCCCAGGCCCTCGTCGACGCAGAAGCCGAGGCACGGATCCGCAACGTCTTCGAGCGACTCCAGCAAGACGGCGTCAGCCTCGAGGAGTACCTTCGGATCATCGGCCAGGACCAGGAGCAGTTCACCGAGTCGATCCGTGCCCAGGCCATGACGGCCCTCTCGACACGGGTCTTGATTGAGGGCATCATTTCCATAGACGGGCTCGAAGTCGATGACGACGAGTACCAGGCGGCCCTCGAAGCCCTGGCGGCACAATCGGACAGCACGCCAGAAGAGGTCGACGAGGCGCTGATCGCGAGTGGTCAAAAGGAAGCGCTGACCGGTGATATCCTCCGCTCGAAAGCACTGGAGCGGATCGCCTCGGCGGCCGAGCCGGTGGACTCGGAAGGCAATGCGGTTGACCTCAACAGGGAGCCGCCGGCTTCCGATGATGAACTAGGAGAGGAGGCTCTCGCCGAAGCCGGCGAGGAGTGATATGAGTTATCTAGTCCCAACGGTTGTCGAACAGACGCCACGAGGCGAGCGAGCCTTTGACATTTACAGCCGGTTGCTGAAGGACCGCATCGTGTTCCTCGGCACCCCGATCGACGACGGCGTCGCCAATATCATCATGGCGCAGCTGCTCCACCTCGAAGGTGAGGATCCAGACAAGGACATCGCCCTGTACATCAACTCGCCGGGCGGCTCGACCTATGCCCTGATGGCGGTGTACGACACGATGCAGTTCATCAAACCCGACGTCGCCACCTACTGCATGGGCCTTGCGGCATCGGCAGCCGCCGTGCTGCTCGCCGGCGGCGCTCACGGTAAGCGGTACGCGCTGCCGCACTCACGGATCATGGTCCACCAGCCACACGTCTCCGGTGTCGGCGGCCAAGCCACCGACATCGAGATCCACGCCAAGGAGATCCTGAAGACCCGGGAGGAGATCAACGAGATCCTTGCTCTCCACACCGGTAGGGATCTTGAGTCGGTCAGCGAGGACACCGATCGCGACTTCTGGCTCAGTGCAGAGGAGGCAGTGGAGTACGGTGCAGTCGACAGCATTCTGCAAGGACGTCAATTGGAAGCCGTCGCCGGGTAGGGAGTCACCCCGTGGCCAAATACGAAGGAACTGAGCTTCTCAAATGCAGCTTCTGCGGTAAGTCGCAGAAGCAGGTCAAGAAGCTCATTGCCGGGCCCGGGGTCTACATCTGTGACGAGTGCGTCGATCTGTGCAACGAGATCATCGATGAGGAGCTGACCGCCAGCGAGGAGATCTCGTTCACCGAACTGCCAAAGCCCTACGAGATCTACGACTTTCTCGACCAGTACGTCGTGGGCCAGGACTACGCCAAGAAGATCCTGTCCGTTGCGGTGTACAACCACTACAAGCGGGTCCGCGCCGGTCAACGGGCCACCGAGGATGAGGTCGAGCTGCAGAAGTCCAACATCCTCATGGTCGGGCCGACCGGCTCGGGCAAGACCCTCATGGCGCAGACCTTGGCAAGGCTGCTCAACGTCCCGTTCGCCATCGCAGACGCCACCGCCCTCACCGAGGCCGGGTACGTCGGCGAGGACGTCGAGAACATCCTGCTCAAACTGATCCAAGCCGCCGACTTCGACATCAAGCGTGCCGAGCAGGGCATCATCTACATCGATGAGATCGACAAGATCGCCCGCAAGGCCGAGAACCCCTCGATCACCCGCGACGTCTCCGGTGAGGGAGTCCAGCAGGCACTGCTGAAGATCCTGGAGGGCACGATGGCCTCGGTTCCTCCCCAGGGAGGCCGCAAGCACCCCCATCAGGAGTTCCTCCAGCTCGACACCACCAACATGCTGTTCCTGTGCGGCGGTGCCTTCTCCGGCCTAGAGGACGTGATCGTGTCGAGGATTGGCAACACCACGGTCGGGTTCGGCGCCGAGGTGCACTCGGCGGAAGAGGTACGCCCCTCGGAGGTGATTTCCCAGGTGCTGCCCGAAGACCTGCTCGCCTACGGGCTCATTCCCGAGTTCATTGGACGGCTCCCGGTGATCGCCACCGTCGATGATCTGGATACCGACGACCTGGTGCGAGTCCTGACCGAGCCGAAGAATTCCCTCGTCAAGCAGTACGCCAAGTTCTTCGAGATGGACGGCGTCGAGCTCATCGTCACCGACGAGGCGCTCATCGCCATCGCCCAGCAAGCCATGCGCCGGGGGACGGGTGCTCGCGGGTTGCGGGCGATCATGGAGGAAGTGCTGCTCGACACCATGTACGAGCTGCCTTCCCGTTCCGACGTGGCCAGGGTCGTCATCGACGAGCAGGTGGTGCGCAACCGGGTCAACCCCACACTGGTGCCCATCTCCGACCTGTCCTCTGCCGACCTTCCGGAGGAACGCTCGGCGTGAGGCGACTCGTGCTTCTGGTGGTTTCCACCGCGCTGCTGCTCGCTGCCTGTGGCGGTGAGAACGCATCCACGCTCGACGGGACGAGTTGGGACTATTTCGCCTATGAACTCGGCGACGGGGTCGTCGAGGTGTTTCCAGGCACCCAACCGACGCTCGCCTTCGAAGGTGACGTCGTCTCCGGCTCCGATGGCTGCAATGACTTCACGGGAACCTACGAGATCTCGTCGGGAAACATGATCGAGATCGGTCAGCTGGCATCGACCCAGAGGGCGTGCGAGGAAGATGTGATGTTTCAAGCGGACGTGATCCTATCGATCCTCGGCGCCGTCATCCTGTACGACAAGACTTCAGGCGATGAGCTCTTCGTGCGAACCGGCTCTGCGGACTTCCTCGGTTACAACCGCGTCTCCGACGAGTAGGAACCACTTCGCTCGCTGCGCTCGGTTCCGGCTACCAGATCCCGGCAAGAGTGTTTTGACTGGCAACTGGCAACTGGTCACTCTGGCCCCTTCACCGGTTCGCCCGACTTCCACACGTGGGTCACCCGGTCGCGATTCCCCCACCCGGTGTTGTCCTGGATCGGGTCGAAGTCGACCGCGATGACGTCGGCGTCATAACCCTCGACCAACTGGCCGGCGTGCGGTGCCTGCGGCCCGAGGGTCAGGGGACCGGTGGCGGTGGCTGCCTCAATGGCCTCGAGGGCGCTCAGACCCGCATCCTGGAGGTGCTTGATCTCCAGGCTGTTGCGTCCGTAGAGGTCGCCGGAGACGAAGATGTCGGTGCCCATGGCGATCTTCACGCCTGCGGCAGCGGCGATCTTGAGCGCCTCGGCGTGGCGGTCGGCGACGACAACCAGCTTCTCGTAGGCGTAACGGGGCACGGCGTCTTCCATATCGAGCAGTGCGTCGATGATGAAACGGGTGGGGACGAGGATCGCCCCGCGCTCGATCATGAGGCCTGCTGCCTCTTCGTCGAGATAGGAGCCGTGTTCGATCGTTTGTACGCCGGCCTCGAGGGCGGCCATGATGCCGGGCTTGCCGTGGCAGTGGGCGGCGACGACGCGTTCGGCACGGGCCGCTTCCTCGACGATGACGGCGAGCTCCTCTGCCGAGAACTGTTGGTGGATCGGATGGTCGACTTCGGAGAGCACGCCACCTGATGCGCAGATCTTGATCACCCTGGCGTTCCTTCTGAGTTGGAGCCTGACCGCCTTCAGGCACTCGGGAACGCCGTCGGCCATCACGCCAAAACCGGTGCCGTCGTGCACCCAGTCGAGGGGAAACCCGTGGGTGTCGCCGTGTCCGCCGGTCGTCGAGAGCACGTCTCCTGCGGCGTAGATCGTCGGTCCCTGGAGGGATCCGTCGGCGATCGCCGGTTCGATCGACAGGCCGAGGCCGCCGAGCTCGCGCACCGAGGTCACGCCCCCGTCGAGGGTCCTGCGCACGTCGGAGACGGAGCGTGCGGCCTGGGTTGCCGGGTCGCCCTTCGCCCAGATCTCGATGTCCGGGGAGCGTTCTCCGCTGAAGTGGCCGTGGCACTCCCACAGTCCCGGAAGCACCGTCCGAACAGTGCTTACCTGGGCCCCGGGTGTTTCCGGCGCATCGGTGGCCGGCCCTGCGTAGTCGATCGCCGTGCCGTCGAGCACGACGACGCCGTCGGCAACCGTTTCGCCCCGTCCGGGGATGAGCAGATCGGCTTGGATGCGAACGGTCATGACTCTCCTTCGCGTCAGGCGGGCGGTCACAGTAGCTGCGGCCATGTTTGCTGGGCGCCTCGCAGTGCGCTCGCCGCCGACTGCGTGATCGCGACGTCTCTGACCGAGAAGCAACTCGTGACTCGTGACTCGCTACCTGGTCTTCGTCTCCCCCGCTTCGCGGGGGAGACGCGCTGCGGCGACAGCCGGAGCGCAGAGGGGGCTCCCCCGCGGCGCTGGCGCTTGCGGGGGAGGCGAGGATTCTGGGTTGCTCGTTAACTGGCCTTACTTGGAAGAAGTGACTAGTCCGTTTGTGTTGCCACGCATTGTGTCTCGACGGCCACATTCTGTCGACATAAGGTGGCTTTGAGGCTGAAAAGGTCACGTGGGGGATTGCCACAAGGCCTGGCTCGGGTTCACGGAAGGGCCGGTGGCAAAGCGGGAGACTACTCAGCCAGCAGGGGGAGTGGTGGAGCGGGGTCGGAACCCATACCGGGTTCCGACCCTCGCATTTGGGCACCAGCCTTCGGCTGCTGCGGTATCAGGTATCGAGTATCAGGTATCGAGATGGTCGCTGTACCTCATACCTGATACTCAATACCGGCCTGAGCGGCGCAGCCGCTCAGGACTTCGGCAGCATCGCCGGGACGAACTGGCTCTCCTGGCTCCACAACATCCAGCCGATCCCCACGGCTTCGGCGGCATCGATGCTTTCTCGGACCTGCTCGGGCGTGTGGGCGAATGCCTGAAGCCACGGCCGGATCAACGCCCCGCCCGTCGCCTTCGGCAGCCCGCTTGCCAGAGCATCGGAGACGACGATCCCGGGGTGGTCGTTGGGCCGCTCGAGGTTTCGCCAGCCGGTCCCGTAGTGGCTCGGGTAGATCATCGGGCTGATCGCGTCGGCGGCGCCGGAGAGTTCTGTCACCCGCTGCCCGATGCCCTGATCGTCGGTCGTTGACATGATGATTCCGAAGATGTCGGCCGACACCACGCAGCCCTCCTGGTGGATAGCCTCGGCAGCCCGGGAAAGGAATCCGGAGACGGTGGCGACCCGTAGCTCTTCGCCCACCGGCTGGGACCAGGCAATATTTTCGATGTCTCCGTCGGTCGGGAACCGGACGTAGTCGTATTGGATCTCATCGAACCCCAGCTGGCACGCCTCCACGCCGAGGGCGATCGGGTAATCCCACGATGCCGGGTTGGTCAAGTCAACCCAGGCCTGGCCGGCGGCGTCGACCCAGATCTCACCGTCGAGGTTGCGGATGGCGGTTTCCGGGAAGTTTCGCGCCCGCGGTGCGTCCTGGAAAGTGACGATCCTGGTGATGGTGTAGAGATCACGCTCCTTGGCCTGTGACAGGACGCGGTCGGCGTTGTACACGATGAGCATCGCCGCTCCCGACACCTGAGACTCGTAACGAACCGCGCCCTTCTCGTTCTTGGTGTCGAACACCAGCGTGTTCACCACAGATTCGTCCGCCAGGCGCAGCAGCGTCGCGTAGCGTTCCGCGTCGCCTGCTGCCGCGGGACTCACCCGCATCCCTCGCACAACGAACGGCTCCAGCACGGCATCGAGCGATCGCTGCCCCTCTTCCAACGCCATCGCGACGGTGCCCCAGCCCGGCCGTCCGAATTCCACGAGACCGGGTTGTGGCGAGCCAAGTTCGAAGGCACCGTCGGCGTCGGTAGTGGTGACCGCTTCACCACGCTTGACCAAAACGCCGGGAATCCCCTTGCCACCCGGATCGGTCACCAACCCGAACACGATGATCGGGCTCAGCGCGACGCGAGCGGCTTGCGGGTCCGCAGACGCAATCGTCTTGATCGCTCGATGAAAGCCGGAAGCGACCGCTTCGATCTCGGCAGGCAGCCGGATCGACACCTCCACCGTCCCATCGGCGCCGGTCACGTATTCGGCGCTCCCTGCGGTCACCACCGCGCCCTCGATCGGCTCACCGTCGGATACGACCGAGATCATCACCGGCTCGGTGCCACGGAGGAGCCCGTACCCGAAGAAGGCGATCGATGCCAACACGACAACGACCGTCAGCGCCCGAAAAATGCGGAAGAACCGCGACGGCCTGGCGTCGTTCGCTTTCGCGTTGCGGGATCCGCGCCTTCTCGTCCGTCGCATCGCCTCGATTCTATGGTGTTGCCGGGGTTCTCGGCACCGAGTACGCGGTACACTTCCCGGCCTTGGAGGAGCCACCTGTGATGTCCGAGAGGCATGATGAAGCCAACGTACCAACCGGACGCGGTCGAATCGCGCTGGTACTCGCGGTGGGAGGACGCCGGCGCCTTCAAGCCTGAGGTCAATCCCGCCGGTCGGCCCTTTTCGATCGTTATCCCGCCCCCGAACGTCACCGGCACGCTGCACATCGGCCACGCCCTCGACCTGTCGATCCAGGACGCCATCATCCGGCGCAAGCGCATGCAGGGCTATGCCGCGCTGTGGGTGCCGGGCGCCGACCACGCCGGCATCGCCACCCAGAACGTCGTCGAACGCGAGCTGGCCAACGAGGGGCTCACCCGCCACGACCTCGGCAGGGAGGCCTTTGTCGAGCGGGTCTGGGCGTGGAAGCGCTCATCGGGAAACCGCATCACCGAGCAGATGCGCACGATGGGCTTCTCCCCGGACTGGGATCGCGAGCGCTTCACCATGGACGATGGGCTGTCCAAAGCCGTGCGCAAGGTCTTCGTCGATCTCTACCACGAAGGGCTGATCTACCAGGGCAACCGGATCATCAACTGGTGCCCGCGCTGCCACACCGCCATCTCAGACATCGAGGTCGAATTCGAGGACGAAGTCGGTGAGCTCAGCTACATCAACTATCCCTTCGTCGACGGCGAAGGGCACATCACCGTCGCCACCACCCGCCCCGAGACCATGCTCGGCGACACCGCGGTGGCGGTGCACCCCAACGACGAGCGTTACCGCGACGCCATTGGTCGGACGGTGCTCCTGCCGTTGCTCGATCGCGAGATCTCGGTGGTAGCAGACGACGCCGTCGACAAAGACTTCGGCACCGGGGCGGTCAAGGTCACCCCGGCGCACGACCTGCTCGATTTCGAGATTGCCGAGCGCCACGGCCTTGAGGCGCTGGTCGTCATCGATACCGAGGCCAAGATCACCACGGTGGGCGGCCCGTTCCAGGGTCAGGATCGATTCGAGGCTCGGGAAGCGGTTCGTCACGAGTTGAAACGCGGGGGATTCCTCGAGAAGGTCGAAGATCATCACCACTCGGTTGGCCATTGCTCTCGCTGCGGAACCGTGGTCGAGCCGCTGCTCTCCCTCCAGTGGTTCGTCAAGGTCGAGCCGCTCACCGTCCCGGCGATGGCTGCCATCACCGAAGGCAGGAGCCGCTTCATCCCCAAACGGTGGGAGAACAACTACCTGCGTTGGATGGAGAACCTCAGGGACTGGACGATCAGCCGCCAGTTGTGGTGGGGGCACCAGATCCCCGTGTGGTACTGCGACGCATGCGACGAGACCATCGTTTCGATGGAGGACCCCACCGAGTGCACCGCGTGCGGTTCCCATGCGCTGCGCCGGGACGAGGACGTCCTCGACACCTGGTTCTCGTCGCAACTGTGGCCGTTCTCGACGATGGGATGGCCCGAGGAGACCGACGATTTCGCCAGGTACTACCCGACCGACGTTCTGGTGACCGGGTTCGACATCATCACCTTCTGGGTGTCGCGAATGCTGATGTCCGGCATCCACTTCACCGGGGAGGAGCCGTTCGCCGACATCGTCATCCACGGGATGATCCGCACCGCAGACGGGCGCAAGATGTCAAAGTCGTCCGGCAACGCGATCGACCCGCTCGAGCTCGTCGATTCCTACGGGGCAGACCCGCTGCGCCTTGCCCTGCTGCAGAACTCTCCCCCCGGCCACGACATCCCGTTCGACGAGCAGTGGGTCGACGCGGCGCGCCGCTTCGGCAACAAGCTGTGGAATGCCCTGCGTTTTGCCGTCGAGGTGATCGGAATCAGCGATGTGCCGTCCGCCGGGGGATACCCGGATGACCCCGGCCCCGAGGATGCATGGATCCTGGGCCGGCTCGCCGAAGTGACCGTGGAGTTCGATCGGCTCAGCGACGAGTACCGCCTGTCGGATGCCTACGGCCTCCTCTACACCTTCGCCTGGGCCGAGGTGTTCGATTGGTACCTGGAGCTGGCAAAGACCCCGTTGAAGGACGAGGCTCGCGCCGCGACTACCAAGGCGGTGCTCGGTGTGGTGCTGCGGGACCTGTTGAAGCTGTTCCACCCCGCAATCCCTTTCCTGACCGAGGAGTTGTGGAGTGAGCTCGGCGATGGGGAGCCGCTGATCACGAATTCCTGGCCAAGCCCTCCCGCAGTGGAGGGCCCAGCATCGATGGAGACGCTCCAGGAACTGATCGTCGGGATGCGCCGCTTCCGATCTGATCATCAACTCGGCGCAAAGGTCCCGATCGAGGTCACCATCAAAGATCCCGAGGGGGTGGTGGGGGACTGGTGGCCTGAGCATCTGAGCGCACTGGCAGGGGTGTCGATCGCTGACGGTCCCGGCGATGCTGGATCGGCGCCGAGCCGGGTGGACGCCGCGGCAACGATCGATGCCGGCCCGGTCCAAGCCGTCGTCTCGCTCGGTGGCCTGGTCGACGTCGATGCCGAGCGGGAACGACTTTCTCGGGCAGCCGGCCAGGCCACCGAGGATCTCGAACGCTCAACGAGAAAGCTCGCCAACCAGGCGTTTCGCGACCGAGCCCCGTCCGATGTGGTGGCCGCCGAGGAAACCAAGGCCGCTGAGGCCGGGGCCCGTCTCGAAAACCTCGAGGCACAGATCGCCGAGCTGGCACGATGAGCGAGGGGCACCGCATTGAGGACCACGACCAGGCGATCGCTTTCCTCAATGATCGGATCGGTCGAGGAGTCAAGCCCGGTTTGGAGCGGATCGCTGGACTCGTCGAGTTCATGGGTGACCCGCAGCTCGCCTTTTCGATCATCCACGTGGCGGGCACCAACGGCAAGACGACCGTCACCCGCCTGGTCGCCGGCATCCTTGGCGCTCACGGGTATCGAACCGGCGCCTTCACCTCACCCCACCTCCATCGTGTTGAGGAGCGGTTCGTCGTAGACGGACGACCGATGTCTTCTGACGAATTCATCGAAGCCGTGGCCGACATTGCGTGGTTCGTCGAGGAATACGAGCGTCGCAGCGGCAACGGTGTCACCTATTTCGAGCTCACCGCCGCACTCGCGTTGTCGTCCTTTGCCGCCGCCGCGATCGATGTCGCGGTCATCGAAGTCGGGCTGGGCGGACGGTGGGATGCCACCAACATCGTGGATTCCGACGTGGCCGCGATCACCGGTATCGCGCTCGACCACATGGAATACCTCGGCGAGACCGTCGGCGAGATCGCCGGGGAGAAGGCGGCGATCATCGACCAGGACGGCATCGTCGTAACCGGCCCCCTGCCCCCGGGCGCCGAGGGGCCGGTGACTGCCCGGGTGGCAGAGACCGACGCCAGGTGGCTGCGCTACGGCGACGACTTCACCGTCGAAGACGAAACCCTTGCCGTAGGCGGGTGGGTGGTCGGCGTCGAAGGGACCTACGACCGATACGACGACCTGTATCTTCCGGTGCACGGCCGTCACCAGGCAACCAACCTCGCCACCGCAATCGCCGTCTGTGAAGCGTTTGTCGGCCACGCCCTCGATCAGGATGCGTTGCGGACCGCGGTCTCGGCGAGCACCCATCCGGGTCGGATCGAGGTCGTCAACCGTAAGCCCCTGGTCATCGTCGACGGGGCGCACAATCAGCAGGGGATCGAGGGGCTGGCCGGCGCCCTCCTCGAAGAGTTCCCCGAAGAGGCGTATCAACTCGTGGTCGGCATGCGCGGCACGCGGTCGCCGGGCGAGGTCCTGGTGCCGCTCGATGGGCAGATCGCGCACATCTGGGCGTGTGCTCCCGATGATCCCCGCGCCCAGCCCGCCGCGGACATCGCCCGAGCCGCAGCCGAGGTATTGGGCTGCGAAGCAACCGTGATCGAGTCGGTGCCTGAGGCGCTGGCGGCAGCCATGGAAGCGGCTGGACCGAAAGGGGCGGTGGTCGTGACCGGATCGCTCTATGTGGCGGGCGAGGCCCGGGCCGAACTCGTCGGAACCGACGCCGAGCCTTCCGGCGTGCACGTCCGATATCAACCCCCCATCGATCTACGAGGTGAGTAAAAGACACCAGTCGCGAGTCGCGAGTCGCGAGCAAGATCGGATCTTTCTCGCGACTCGCCCCCTTTCCTCGGAGGTGAACGGTCGGGGTGTGTGACCCCTGCTCTAGTGAGGCGATTTCTCTACCTCCCCCTCAGGGGGAGGTGCCGAGCGTCACCGAGGCGGAGGGGGTCAAAGCGTTGTCGCGACCACGGTTAGACCCCCCTCCCCTCCCTCAACGAGGGCTCTTGCATCGGACTCATGTTGCCGTTCCGGCGATTGTTGCGATCCAAGAGCCCTCGTCGGTCGGGACTCCCCACTGAGGGGGGAGCAAAGAACGGGTCCGCCACTACGGCTAGACCCCCCCTCTGTGATCGGTGCTCACGGCTCGCTCCCGTGATCGGTGCTCGCGACTCGCGACTCGCGACTCGCGACTAACTTCTCGGCCCATGGCACTGCAACAAACATTTGTGATGGTGAAACCCGACGGGGTCCGGCGGAGGCTCGTCGGTGAGGTGATCGGCAGGCTCGAGAGCAAGGGTCTCCGCCTGGAAGCGATGCGCATGCTGACGATCGACGACGAGTTGGCCGAAACCCACTATGCCGAACATGCCGAGCGCCCATTCTTTGCCGACCTGGTCGAGTTCATCACCAGCGGCCCCGTGGTCGCCATGCGGTGGGGCGGCGAGAGTGCGATCACGGTCGCTCGCACGCTCATGGGCGACACGAACCCGGTGGACGCTGCACCCGGGACCATCCGCGGCGACTTCGGCCTCGAGATTACGCACAACATCGTCCACGGCTCGGACTCGCCGGCCAGCGCCGAACGTGAGCTTGCGCTGTTCTTCGGATGAAGCAGGGCTCAAAAACCGAACGTTGGGTACACTCTCAGAACGCTCCCAGGTGACTTCATGAACAACCTTCTGGCCCTCGCCGGTCGGGACATGGCCATCGACCTCGGAACCGCAAACACCCTGGTGTTCGTGCGCGGTCAGGGCATCGTCCTCAACGAGCCGTCGGTGGTGGCGATCAACACCCAAGACAACCGCCCGCTCGAGGTTGGGATGGCCGCCAAGCGGATGATCGGCCGTACCCCATCACACATCCAGGCCATTCGCCCGCTGCGCGACGGGGTGATCGCCGATTTCGACATCACCGAGAAGATGCTGCGGTATTTCATCGACAAGGTGCACACCGGCCGTTTCGCTGCTCGCCCCAGAATCGTGATCTGCGTCCCGTCGGGGATCACCGCCGTCGAGCGGAGAGCGGTCGAGGAGGCTGCCTATCACGCCGGCGCGCGCAGGGCGTACACAATCGAGGAACCGATGGCGGCTGCGATCGGCGTTGGTCTTCCGGTCCACGAGCCTACCGGCTCGATGGTCGTCGACATCGGCGGTGGCACCACCGAAGTTGCGGTGATTTCCCTGGGCGGCATCGTCGTGTCCCGCAGCATTCGGATCGGCGGGGACGAGATGGATGACGCAATCATCCAATGGGTCAAGAAGGAATACAGCCTGATGCTCGGCGAGCGAACCGCAGAGCAGGTGAAGCTGGCCATCGGTTCGGCCTGGCCGTACCCCGACGAGCCTGCTGCCGAGCTGCGGGGCCGGGATCTGGTCACCGGCCTGCCCAAGACGATCGTCCTGTCCAGCCAGGACATACGAGAAGCTATGGAAGAGCCGGTCCAGGCCGTCGTCGACGCCATCAAGTACACACTGGACAAGACGCCGCCGGAGCTTGCGGCCGACATCATGGAACGCGGGATCATCCTCGCCGGCGGGGGAGCGCTGCTGCGTGGGATCGATCACCGTCTGGTACACGAGACCGGGATGCCGATCGTGACCGCCGAGCGCCCCCTGCAAAGCGTGGTCATCGGATCGGGTGCGGTTCTGGAGGAATTTGATGTGCTGGGCAGCGTGCTCCATTCCACCGGCCGCTCCTAGGAGGGTGCTGAACAATGACGAGTGCTACGGGCCGCCGCTCCCTCGCGTGCTGTGGTGACTCGGTTTCTCCGGGACGCGACGGCTCGCCGGAGTATTGCTCACCACCCTCCTAACCCGGTCGGCTGATGCTCCCTACCGGCAGACGGTTCGATCGCGTCACCGCGCTGTTCCTCTCGCTGCTCGCCGCCGGGTTCGTCATTGCGACCTTCGATGTGCGCACGACCGAGTCCGGGGTCGCCGAAACCCTGCGCGGTGGTACGCAGAGCCTGCTGGCGCCGATGCAGCGCGGGGCGGATCTGGTGATCTCGCCGGTGGTCGGGTTCTTCGAGGGGGTCTCCAACCTCGCCGGTCTACGCGAGCAGAACGACCGGCTCGAATCCCAGGTCCGTGAGCTCGAGCTGAAGCTCCGCCAAACCGAGGCCCTGGAGCGCCAGGTCGAGGAGCTCGAGGCAATCAACGGGCTCACGCCGCCACTCGAGCTCGCGACAGTGTCGGCGAGGGTCTATTCGTCGGGCGCCTCTTCGTACGATCATGTCCGCTACATCCTCAAGGGCTCCGACGATGGCATCGTGATCGGTCAGGCGGTCGTCGACGAGAGCGGGCTCATTGGCAGGGTGGACGCCATCACCGCGACGACTGCCCGGGTCAGGTTGCTGACCGATCCCGTTGTCGCTGTTGGTGTCCGGGTCCAGGAGACCAACGAGACCGGGGTGGTGACCGGCATCGGCGCCGGAACGCTTCGCCTCGACATGTTCAACGCAACCACCGCGGTGACGGAGGGGTCCGTCGTCATCACCGACGGCAGTCGCTTTCCGCCCGGCATCGTCGTTGGCTATGTCGCGAGGTCGGCGGACGCCCAGGTCGACTTCGTGCTGCGGACCGACGTCGAGCCCGCGGCGCGGTTCTCTCAGCTCGACTATGTGAAAGTCGTCGTTGGATGGTCGCCGCTCGACGCCGAGGTCGAACCGGACTCGCCGCTGATTTCACCGCCCGAATTCGTCGACCCCACCTCGGGCCAGCGGTGAGGCGCTATCGCAACACCCTGATCGCCCTCGGATTGGTGTTGGTCTCGCTCGTGCTCCAGACCACATTGTTCAATCAAGTGCGCCCGTTCGCGGTGGCTCCAAGCATCGTGCTGCTCACCGTCATTGCCTGTGCCCGCTACCTCGAGCCCGAGTCTGCGCTGATGGTGGGATTCACCGCCGGTTTCCTCACCGACCTCGTCGGCGGCTCTTCGCTCGGGCTGTGGGCCATCACGATGACGGTCGTCGCCTATGCGACCGTGAAGCTGCGCCACCGCGAGGTCGACGGGATCCTCATCGTCGCCGCTGGCATCTTTGGCCTCACCGTGGCCGGCCAGTTGCTCTTTGCCATCGTCAGCACGCTGTTCGGCCACAGCACGATCAACCAACCAGACCTGTGGAAGCACTTGCTGATCCCCGCAGTGTGGAACGTGCTATTGGCAGCACCGATCTTCTGGCTTTCCTCGGTGACCATGCGACGCGGTGAGCGGGGGTGGGCGACATGAACGCCTCGTGGCGCATCGTGATGGTCGGGGGGATCCTGGCCGCAATGCTCGGCCTGCTCGGGCTCAAGCTGTGGACGCTACAAATCACCGGAGTGGCCGAATATCAAGCGAAGGCCGAAAGCAATCAGGTCCGCCTGGTCAACACACCGGCGCCGCGGGGCGACATCTACGACCGCAACGGCGTCCTGCTCGCCGGAACCCGCCCTTCGCTCGCGGTGGTCGTCGACATGGCGCTGGTGACCGATGACAGCGTCGACCTGCTGGCGACGAACCTCGCGGCGTTCCTCGACGAGCCGGCCACCTCACTGCTCGATACCTTCGCCACCGCCAACAGCGGCGCCCAGCTCATCCTGGCAACGGACCTGTCCGAGCAGCGGGCGCTGGTGCTGATGGAACACCGTGAGGACTTCCCGGGGGTCGGGGTGATTCCGCAGCCGGTCCGCGAGTACCCCGGGGACGATCTTGCCGCACATGTGCTCGGATACATCGGGCGGCCCTCGGCAGAAGATCTCGAGCGCTCGGACGTGAAGGGCAATGACGTCGTTGGCAAGGCCGGCGTCGAGCGGTACTACGACGAGAAACTCCGCGGCACCGAGGGAGTGGTGAAGTACCGGGTGGACGCCGACCGGACCGTGCTGAGCAAGGCAGGTGAACAGGCACCCCAACCGGGAAGCAATCTTTATCTGACGATCGATGCCGATGTTCAGGCCCAGGTCCAGGCGTCGCTGCGCGAGGGCCTGGAGTTGGCACGCCGGCTCGAGATGGAGGAACGCGTCAAGGGGCTCGAACTGCAGGATGCCCCGAGCAGGATGGCCCTCGCCAGGGAGGAAGCGATCGCCGATATTCGCGAGACCGCCGCCCGGGTGGCGGAGGTCGCCGATGACGAGGAGGCGCCGCCCGGGTCGGAGGCCGCGGCACTCGCCGAGTTGGAGTCGCTTCCCAATCCCGACGAGCTCGAAGAGGGCGACGTGCTCGGGGCGCTCTACGACGGGTTACCCCTCGACTCCAGCGGCGTGTGCGTCCCGGTGCAGCGTGTCACGCTTCTAATAGGCGAGCGCTCTCAGCTGAGCGGGAGAATGGGGCGCTCGACCCGGGTAGTCAGTGTGAACGAAGGCAGAGCCGACGAGCGCTCCGTGGTCCTGGTCGTCGACGGGGAGCGCTTTGTCGCAGGCGAGGGTGACCGTTTCGCTACGACGCTTCGCGTCGTCAGCCTCGAACCGGACCGTGTGGTTCTGAACCATTCGGACCGGTACTGCCCGGTTCGGGCGGTGTCGGTGGTCCAGGATCCCCGCGATGGCTCGATTCTCGCGATGGCGTCCTACCCCACGTACGACCCGACGGCTTTTGTCAGCGGGCTGACCTCGGAGGAGTGGCAGACGCTCGGCACGGCAAACGCATTCACCAACTTCGCCGTCCAGGGACTCTATGCCCCGGCGTCGACGTTCAAGGTCGTCGCCTACATGCTGGCCATGGAGGAGGGGATTTACCCCCTTGACCGTCCGACCGGTGACCGGGTTCTCGGGGAAGACCAGCCGGTTGACGAAGAGGGCATCGAGTTTGGAGGAGAGCAACCGCCGATCGAAACGCTGAGCCCGCTGGTGAGCGACACCGACCTGTACGCCTGTACGGGCTCGCTTCGCTTCGAGTTCAACGACGGTTCGTCTCAGGTATATCGGGACTGGAAGCGGGCAGGACACGGTCGGCTCGACCTCCACGGCGCCCTGCAGGCCTCATGCGACCTGTACTTCTGGGAGATCGCCCTTCGCGTTTGGAACGAGCGGGCAGACGACACCGGCATCAACGACGAGAATCTCTGGCAAGAGTGGGCGCGCAGCTTCGGATTCGGGACGGCGAGCGGTGTTGACCTTCCATTCGAACAGCAGGGGCTGATTCCCGACCGTGCCTGGTTCCGTGAGGAGCAGCGGGCCGGGACCGGTCGTGTCCGCTCCACCGGCCCCTGGGTGGGCGGCGATCTCATGAACGCGGTCGTCGGACAGGGAGCGGTGCTGGTGACACCACTGCAGCTGGCAAACGGCTTCTCGACGATGGTGAACGGCGGCACCTTGTGGCAGCCGCGAGTCGTCGATCGCATCACCGACCAGAACGGGACGGTCATCGAGGGTGGCGAGCCGATCCCCCTCGGCTCCGTCGAACTGGATTCGGCGACCATTACCGCGTTCCGCAGCGATCTTCAGCAGGTGGTCAGCGGGCCGCGAGGGACCGCCCGTGGTGCCTTCGCCGAGTTCGGTGAAGGTTTGAATCTCGTCGGCGGAAAGACCGGGACCGCCGAGATCATCAAGAGCGACAACGAGTTCAGCGAGGTAGACACCGCCTGGTTCGTCGGGGTGGCGCCCGTGTTCAATCCGAACTACGTGGTCTCGGTCGTGGTCGAGCGGGGGGGCTCCGGGGGGAGGATCGCAGCACCGATCGCCAGGCAGATTCTTCAGCATCTCCTTGGTGAAACAGTTACGGCACTGAGTGAAGGAGAAGAGGCGGATTGAGCCTTCTCGACGAACCTTCTAAGCCCGTCACCTTGCTCCAACGCGAGCGGGCGATGCGCCCCGACCTGGCCCTGGTGGCCTCCTATATCGCGCTTTCCATCCTCGGGCTCCTCATGGTGTACACGGCTTCGATCTCGCGGCTCGAGGAAGCAGGCATCAGCCCCACCCGCGACCTCGAGCGGCAGGGGGCCTTCGTCGTTGCCGGATTTATCGCTTTTGGTTTGATGTCGGCAGTCGACCTTCGATTCCTGCAACGGTGGGTGCCGGCGATCTACGGGGCGAACCTGGTTGCCTTGGTTGCCGTGCTCACACCGCTTGGGGACAAGGTGCGCGGCGTGCAACGATGGATCGATATCGGGCCGCTGCAGTTTCAACCGGCCGAGCTGGCCAAGGTCGCGGTCATCCTTGCCGTTGCCGCCTTGCTGGCGGTCGCCCCGCGGCCCATCACGTGGATCAGCGTCGCCAGGGTCGTGCTGGTGGTTTCGGTTCCGGCGATGCTCATTTTCCTCCAGCCCGACCTCGGCACGATGCTCGCGTTTGGTGTCATCGCGATGGTGGTGATGTTCGTCGCCGGCTCTTCGTGGCGGCAGATGGCGGCGCTGATCATCACCGCTGCGGTCGTAGCAGTGGCGCTGTTCCAGGTCGGTGCCATCAAGGAGTACCAGATCTCACGCTTGACGGCTTTCCTCGACGCCGGCAGCGTTGACGCCAACGCCCAGTACAACCTGCAGCAGAGCGAGATCGCCATCGGCACCGGTGGATTCCTCGGCAAGGGTCTCTTCAACGGGACGCAGACGAACCTCGGCTTCGTGCCGGAGCAATCAAGCGACTTCATATTTACCGCGGTGGGGGAGCAGCTCGGCTTCTTCGGCGCCATGGTTGTGCTGGTGTTGTTTGCGGTGTTGCTGTGGAGAGTCCTCAACGCATCGCTCAACGCCCGGGATCGCTTCGGACAGCTCGTCGCCGTCGGCGCGGCAGCATTGATCACCTTCCATGTCTTCGTCAACGTCGGCATGACGGTCGGGGTCATGCCGATCACCGGACTGCCGCTTCCGTTCATGTCGGCGGGAGGCACCGCGTTCGTCGCGATGAGCATCGCCCTCGGCATGGCACACTCCGTCTGGCTGCGGCGCTCACCGGTGCCCGGGGAACGCACCGTCGACTGAGGTCGGCGAGCCGGACTCTCTGCAGTGGCGGCGGATTCGCCTGGCAGCGCGTTGCGAAGGGGGGTTCAAAGGGGTCGCGATCCGCCACAACCCCGCACCTGGCCATCGGCCCATCGCGCCCACGGCGCCGCATGGTGTGGGTGGCTCCGGGGCGCTTTAGTTCGAGGGTTACATTTGGGGCCGACCGGTCTTATGAGCTCGGAGCCATGTGGCTCGCCAACGGGAGGGTGTTATGCCTGAGCAGGTGGATGTTGTGGTGTTGGGCGTTGGTACGGGAGGCGAGGATTTGGCGTTGTGCCTGGCCGACGCAGGACTGAACGTCGTCGGCATCGAAGGATCCCTTCTCGGTGGTGAGTGTCCGTATTGGGCTTGCATCCCGTCCAAGATGATGATCCGAGCCGCAAATATGCTTCAGGAGGCTCGTCGCATCGACGGCGTGGCCGGCCATGCCGAGGTGACGCCGGATTGGGCGCCGATCGCTGCCCGGATTCGGGCGGAGGCCACCGGCGACTGGGATGACAGCATCGCCGTGGCCCGATTCGAGGGAAAGGGCGGCCGGTTCGTGCACGGTCGTGGGAGGCTCGTCGATCCCAGGACGGTGGCCGTGGGCGATGAGACCTTCACCGCAACCCGGGGTATCGTGATTGCAACCGGGTCCAGACCGTTCATCCCGCCGATCCCGGGCCTTGCCGACGTCGACTATTGGACCACCCACGACGCCATCGCGGTCGAGCGGTTGCCCGAGTCGCTGATCATTCTCGGTGGGGGAGCGGTTGGCTGTGAATTGGGCCAGGTGTTCTCCCGATTCGGTGTCGCCGTCTCCATCGTCGAAGGGCGCGATCGCTTGCTGGGGCTGGAGGAGCCGGAAGCGTCCGCGGTCATCGAATCGGTGTTCGAAGCCGAGGGCATCTCGCTGCATCTCGGGAGCCGCGTCGAACGCGTCGAGACTCGCGACGAAGGGGTGCTGGTGACGATGGACGACGGGACGGAAGTCACCGCCAACCGGCTGCTGATAGCCACCGGCCGGGTCGTTGACCTCAGTGACCTCGGCCTCGAAGCCGCGGGGCTCGACCCCTCGTCCCGGTTCATCGAGGTCGACGATCGCCTGCGCGCGGCCGACGGCATCTGGGCGATCGGTGACGTGACGGGAAAGGCGATGTTCACCCATGTCGCCCTGTACCAAGGCTCGATCGTGGCCGCAGATGTTCTCGGCCTCGAGCCCGCTCCGGCCGACTACTCGGCGCTGCCGCGGGTGACGTTCACCGATCCCGAGCTCGGCTCGGTCGGCATGACCGAACAGGAGGCGCGAGAGGCCGGCATCGACGTGGCGGTCAGCGTCAAACAAGTACCGGCGACATTCCGTGGCTGGATCCATGGCCCCGGCGCCGAAGGCATCATCAAACTGATCGCAGATAGAAGTGACGGCACACTCGTCGGAGCCACCTCTATGGGGCCTCACGGCGGAGAGGTGCTGAGCATGTTGACCACGGCCATCCACGCCAAGGTGCCGCTGGCGACGCTTCAGCGCATGATCTACCCCTATCCAACATTCTCCGGAGGAGTGGGCGAGACCTTGGGCGCGTACGCCAGGGGGATCGGCACGGTCATCGACCCCGATGCCGCACGCGAGGTCTTCGATCTGGCGGGCTAGACCCGATACCGATCACCCAAAGCTCGCCCCAAAGCCGGCCGTCTCGGCGACCATGGGCTCGCGCAGTGGATCGTCTTCGTTACTGTTCCGATCTGTGTTCACCGATGAGGAGCTCGAGCTGATCGACCGCACCATGGAGGTGTCGATCGAGACGCGCTCGGGTGATCGCGTTTATCGCACCGTGATCTGGGTCGTGGTCGACGGCGAGATCGTCTATGTGCGGTCGGTCAGAGGTGATTCGGGTCGCTGGTACCAACGGACCCTGGCCGACCCCGACGTGACGCTCGATCTGGGAGACGTGCGAATCGCCGCCCGAACGATTCCTGCCGTCGATGACGAGTCGGTGGCGGCCGCCTCCGACGGATTCCGTCGTAAGTACCCCAAGAGTGGCTCGCTCGACGCGATGGTCCTCCCCGAAGTGCTCGACACGACCCTGCGGCTCGCGCCGATCCGCTGACCCGGTGCGATCGTCATTCGGGCGAATCGGAGACTTCGTTCTACTACGCTCGCATTCCATGCATCGACGCACGGAAGAGGGCTGGCTGGAGGTCATCGCTGGCCCTATGTTCTCGGGGAAGAGCGAGGAGCTGATCCGCCGGGTCACCCGGTACGAACTCGCCAGAATCCCCGTCCAAACCTTCAAACCGGCGATCGACGACCGCTACGCCGACACCGAGGTGGTCTCGCACTCCCAGCTCCGGACCGCCGCCATCCCCGTCGCCGACTCCGATGAACTGCTCCGTACCGTCCAGGATCGAACCGTGGTCATCGGCATCGACGAGGGGCAATTCTTCGACGATGGCCTGGTGGACGTGGCCACGATGCTCGCCGGCGCCGGCAAACAGCTGATCGTTGCCGGGCTCGACACCGACTACCTCGGCCGCCCGTTCGAGCCGATCCCGTCGCTGATGCTGGTTGCCGAATACGTCACCAAGACCCTGGCGGTTTGCCATCGGTGCGGAGGCCCCGGGATGTTTACCCAGCGGGTGATCAACTCCGACGAGCTGGTCGTGCTCGGCGCCACCGACGCGTATGAGGCCCGCTGTCGCCGTTGTTACGACCCGACCGAAGCCGAGCAGCCCAAGCTCGAGGCAGTAGCAGAGTAGGCCGCAGTCTTGGTCTCCCCGCGAAGCGGGGCTGTCTTGGTCTCCCCCGCGAAGCGGGGGAGACGCGTTGCGTCGACAGACGCAACGCAGAGGGGGTTGGTTGCGGTAGCCCCTTTCATGGTTCATAGATCGAGTCCTTGTTTGCAGGCAGTTCCGTCTCGATCCATGAACCATGACACGTTCGGCGACTGCGCCTTCCCGCGGCGCTGCCGTTAGCGGGAGCGGCGACGCAGGGATCCTCGGCCTAAGGCCGAGTGCTTGCTACCCTCAGCGCAACCCGACCGCAATCCGCGGTCAACCGTTTCCGAGAACGGGACGAATTCGTGGCCGAAAGCTTCATCCATCACCGGCGCCATCGAGGGATAATTGGCGCCCCCCTCTTGGATGCCAGCCCGGCCGCATCGCTCCCGATCTACCTCGAAGGAGTTCATTCATGGGTCTATTCAAGAAGAAGAGCGCACAGGTGGTGCGCCGCGGCTCTTCGATCGAAGAGCGCACCGTTCGCGACGTCGACGGCGAGCAGGTAGTAGTCCGGCGCTTCACTGACGCCGATTCGCCGAAGCAGAAGACGGCGGGAAAGAGCCGCAAGCAGCGCCAGGAGCCCTCGAGGCGCCCTGCTGAGAAGCGCACCCGGCGCCCCCGGCACGTCGAGGTCGCTCCACCACCCGACACTGCGCGAAAGCAGATGCTGGTCCGCACCCTCCCGCACCAGACACAAATCGTGGTCATGGAAGGCCCGGTGCTCGTCGAGCACTATGTCGCAAGCTCAGACAAGAAGTCGCTCGTGGGCAATGTCTATCTCGGCAAGGTCAGGAACGTGCTTCCGGGCATGGAGGCCGCGTTCATCGACTTCGGTGAGGGCAAGAATGGCGTGCTCTACGCAGGGGACGTCAACTTTCCCTCCTTCGAGCTCAACGGCAAGCCCAAGCGAATCGAGTCGGTGCTCCAGCCGGGCGACCCGGTTCTCGTACAGGTGGTCAAGGACGCCATGGGGCACAAGGGCGCCAGGCTGACCAACCAGGTCAGCCTCGCCGGTCGCTATCTGGTCCTTGCGCCCGACGCCAGCGTGCGGGGGATCTCGCGCCGGTTGCCCGACGAGGAGCGGCGCCGTCTGCGCGACCTCATCGCAGAGCACCGTCCCGAGGGCATGGGAGTCATCGTGCGCACCGCAGCGGACGGCGCAAGCGCCGATGACATCAAGGGGGACATCGGTCGTCTTCAGGAGGTGTGGCGGACCATCGAATCCAAACACAAGACTGCCTCCGCACCCCAGTTGCTGTACGAGGAGCCGCCGCTCGTGCTGCGAGTGATTCGCGAACACTTCACCAGAGACTTCAAGCGGCTGGTGATCGACGATCAGCGTACCTATGACCGGGTTGTCCAGTACCTGAAGGGCACCGAAGCCGACTTGCTCGAGCAAGTTTCGTACTACACCGACGAAATGGCACTCTTTGAACGATTCCACGTCGAAGACCAGCTGCGCAAGGCGTTGGATCGCAAGGTCTGGTTGCCCTCCGGCGGTCATGTCGTGGTCGACCGGACCGAGGCCCTCACGGTGATCGACGTGAACACAGGTCGGTTTGTCGGCACGTCGAACCTCGAAGACACGGTGTTGGCCAACAACCTCGAAGCCGCCGAAGAGATCGCCCGCCAGCTTCGGCTGCGCGACATCGGCGGCATCATCGTGATCGACTTCATCGACATGGAGACGATGAAGAACCAGGAAGCGGTGCTGCTGCGGCTTCGCGAGCATCTGGCAAAGGACAAGACGCGCACCCAGGTGTTTGACGTGTCCAACCTCGGCCTGGTCGAGATGACCCGCAAGAACGTGTCCGCAGGCTTGCTCGAGTCATTCTCCGAGCTGTGCCCGAGGTGCAGCGGCCGTGGGGTTCTCCTGCATGAGGAGGCGGCAACGATCGGGGTCCGGGTCGGGTTGGAAACCGAAGAGGCAGACTAGAGAGAGTCTTCAGCAAGAGAAAGTCTTCAGTCGTCAGCCGGACGATCTTCGGACTGAAGACTGTTGACTGAGGACTTTTTACTGATGACTGTTGACTGAAGACTGAAGACTTTTTACTGACTGCCGACTCATGACTGTTGACTGACGACCACTATGCTCAGTGGCGCCCGGCATTCGCCTGGGCCCTACCGATCATCGGAAGAATCATGTACGCCATCATCCGCGCCGGCGGAAAGCAATCCAAGGTGAGCGAGGGCGACGTCATCGATGTCGAGCGTGTCAAGAAGGACGGCACGGTCTCGTTCGTGCCGCTGCTCATCGTCGAGAAGAACGGCACGGTTATCTCGGATCGCAAGGTGCTGAGCAAGGCGAAAGTCACCGCAGAGGTGCTCGGCGAGTCGTCCGGGCCCAAGATCGACATTTTCAAATACAAGGCAAAGACCGGCTATCGCCGCCGCGCCGGGCATCGCCAGAAATACACCCAGCTCAGGATCAAGAAGATCAATATGCCCGGCGCCAAAGCGCCGGCGACGAAGAAGGCCGACACCGAGAAGAAGGCTTCCACCGCCAAGAAGCCCGCGGCCAAGAAGCCTGCGGCGAAATCAAGCGCAGCGAAGAAGCCGGCGGCCGAATCCACTGCCAAGAAGTCGGCGACGAAATCGACCGCCGCCAAGAAGCCGGCTGACAAGAAGCCGGCGCCGAAAAAAACCGACGGCGAGGGAGCCTGATATGTCAAAGACCAAGGCCAGCGGTTCATCGAAGAACGGGCGCGACTCAGCAGCCCAACGACTTGGCCCAAAGGTATTCGACGGTCAGACCGTTCGGTCGGGAGCCATTCTCGTCCGACAGCGTGGAACCAGGATCCATCCCGGCGGCAACGTCAGCAAAGGCGGCGACGACACCCTCTACGCCACCGCGGACGGAGTCGTCGCCTATGGCAGCAAGCGGGGACGCCGCCAGGTTTCCGTTGTCCAGGAGCCCGTACTGCAGTAGCCGAGTAGATCAGTAGCCGGGTAGCCGAGCTCAGCTACTCCGTTACTCAGCTACTTTCAATCCGTGGCTTCTTTCGTTGACCACGTAACGCTCCATGCCCGCGGTGGCAACGGCGGGGCGGGCGTTGCTTCGTTTCAGAAACGCAAAGGCAAGCCTCGGGGGCGTCCCAACGGCGGCAGTGGAGGCAACGGGGGCGCCGTCATCCTCTGTGCCGACCCCAACGTCGGCACGCTGCTCCGCTACGACCGTAGGCCCCACTGGCAGGCCGAAAGCGGCGAGCACGGTGAGGGCGAGCTCCGCCACGGGAGCACCGGGTCGGATCTGACGCTCATCGTGCCCATGGGGACCCTCGTGCGCGATGCGGCTGGAACGCTGCTTGCGGATCTCGTCGACGAAGGCCAATGCGTGACCGTTGCTCGAGGGGGCCACGGCGGCCGCGGCAACGCGGCGTTCGTCACCCCGAAGCGGCGGGCGCCGTCGTTCGCCGAACAAGGCGAGTACGGCGACGAGCACGCGGTCACCCTCGAGCTTCAGCTGTTGGCCGACGCCGCCCTTGTGGGCTACCCGAACGCCGGCAAGAGCACATTGATCTCCCGGGTCTCCGCGGCGACACCGGAGGTTGCGGACTACCCGTTCACCACCCTGGTTCCGCACCTCGGTGTGGTGGCCGTCGACGACCGCGAATATGTGCTCGCCGACATCCCCGGTCTCGTTGAGGGTGCCGCCACGGGAAAGGGGCTGGGCCACGACTTCCTGCGTCACATCGAGCGAGCGCGTGCGCTCGTCGTGCTCCTCGATCCCTCCGACCTCCAGGTCGACTCGCCCGAGCGCCAATACCAGGTCCTGCTGGCGGAGCTCGCTGCGCATTCTCCCGAGCTCGCCGCCCGCCCCAGGCTGGTGGTGATGAACAAGGTCGACCTCCTCGACGGCGACGTGGTTGCCCCGGTAGGCATCGATGAGGAAGTGCTGGCGGTATCGGGGGTGACCGGAGACGGATTACCCGCCCTGCTGCACGGCATTGCCGACCGGGTTGATCTCGCCAGGAGAGAGGCGCCGGCGCGTGAGAGCTACACGCTGCATCGCCCCCTCGATGTGCCGTTTACGGTGACCCGGATCGAGGGAGTGTGGGTGGTTACGGGCAGGGGTGCGGAGCGTGCCGCCAACCTGGATGACCTCACCGTGCCCGAGGCCGCCGATCTGGTGGCGCGCCGGTTGCGGTTCATCGGCGTCGACGAGGCGTTGCGCGCAGCCGGCGCCGAACCCGGCGACGACGTGCGGATCGGAGATCTCGAATTCACCTTTGATGAGTCGGACCCAGTGACCAGTGGCCAGTGACCAGCAACGAGTGGCCAGTGACCAGTGGCCAGTGACCAGGTTCTCGCGGCTCGCGACTCAGTGACTCACAACTCAGTTACGCTCGGTTGATGCCCATCTGGGAGAGCGCAGCGGCTGCAGCCGCCGATCTGGAGGCGGCCGGTTATCTGACCGACCCCACGATCGAACAGGTCGTCTATCTGGCGGACCGCCTGGAAAAGCCGATCCTCGCCGAAGGGCCGGCCGGGGTCGGGAAGACCGCCCTTGCCCTGGCACTCGCCGAAGCGACCGACCGGCGCCTGGTTCGCCTGCAGTGTTACGAGGGGCTCGACGAGGCGAAGGCGCTCTACGAGTGGAATTACCACAAGCAGCTCCTCCGCCTCCAAAGCGACGAAGGCAAGACCTGGGATGATCTCGAGGCGGGGATTTTCAGCGAGCCCTTTCTGCTCGAACGCCCGCTGCTCGAGGCCATCCGCTCCGAGCACCCGGTCGTGCTGCTGATCGACGAGGTCGACCGCGTCGAGGTCGAGACCGAGGCGTTGCTGCTCGAGGTGCTCGACTCCTTCCAGGTGACGATCCCCGAGCTCGGCACGATCAGCGCCGCGACCCGCCCGCTGGTCGTGCTCACCTCGAACAACACCAGGGAGCTCTCCGAGGCCCTCAAGCGACGCTGTCTCTACCTCAACATCGACTATCCCGGCATCGACCGGGAGCGAGCCATTCTCCGCGCTCGGGTGCCGGAGCTCGACGAGCAGTTGACGACCCGGATCGCCGAGACCGTTGCCGCAATGCGCTCGATGCCACTGCGCAAGCCGCCGTCGGTGAGCGAGTCCATCGACTGGGCCAGGACCCTGATCGCGCTTGGCGTCGAGTCGATCGACCAGGAGTCGCTGGAAAGCACCCTCAACGTGCTGCTGAAGTACCAGGCCGACATCGACAAGGTGAGCAAGGAGCTCGCCGTCGACTCGTGATCGACCGGCTGACTGCTTTCGCTGCGGAACTGCGGGAGGCGGGGGTGACGGTATCGCTCGTCGAGATGATGGATGCCGCCGATGCGTTGCAATTTGCGGACCTGAGCTCCCAGGAAGGTCTTCGCGCCGCCCTTGCCGCCACCATGGTGAAAAAGGCAAGACACCGTCCGGCATTCGACGCCGCCTTCGACGTCTTCTTCGGTCTCACCGGACCATCCACCGCAGCAGGGGCACCGGCCGATCTAGCCGACGACGACCTGCGCTCCCGTATGGCCGATGCCCTGCTCGATGATGATCTCGACGAGCTCCGTCGGCTGGTTCGGGAGGCCGTCGCGCGGTTCGCCGCGGTCGACGCCGAGCGCCCGGTCGGTGGCCGTTATCACCAGTACCGGGTGCTGCGACGCATCGATGCCGAGCGGCTGCACCAGGTGCTGCTCGCGGCGCTCGCCCCGGCCGAGGACGCGGTCGACGAGCAGCTCCATGCTGCGGCGGCGGACCGGATGATCGGCACGGTTCGCGACGAGGTTCGCTCCGAGGTGCTGAGGCGCCTCGTCACCGAGCGGGGAGCCGAGGACGTCGCCCGCTCCGTGCGCACGCCACTCGTTGAACAGATCGACCTTCAACACGGGACTCGCCAGGAGATCGAGGCCGTCGAACAAGCAATTGCCCCGTTGGCGCGACGGCTGGCGACGCGCCTGTCGCAGCGACGCCGCCACGGCAAACGGGGCCGCCTCGATGTCCGCCGGACCATTCGGCGCAGTCTTGCTCATGGCGGGGTCATGCTCGAGCCGTCGTTCCGCCCCCCCCGCAAGGGCAAACCCGAGGTCGTCGTGTTGTGCGACGTGTCGGGGTCGATGGCGACGTTTGCCCGGTTCACCCTCCAGCTCACCCATGCCATCCGCAGCGAGCTTTCCAATGTGCGGTCCTTTGCCTTCATCGACGGCGTGGACGAGGTGAGCGGGTTCTTTCGCCCCGGAGCCGACTTCGAGACCGCGGTGGCGGCGATGGCGACCGATGCCGACCTGGTGCGCGGCGACGGGCACTCCGATTACGGCCGAACGTTTGTCGAGTTTGTCGACCGGTACGCGTCGGCGATCACGCCGCGGACGACCTTGATCGTGACCGGCGATGCCAGGACCAACTTCCGCGACCCGGGCGCCGACGCGTTCCGCGAGATGGTGGGACGGGCCCGGGCGGTTTTCTGGCTCAACCCGGAACGACGGCGGTACTGGAACACCGGCGACTCGGTGATGGATTCCTACGCCGATGTGTGCGACGAGGTCGAGGAAGTGCGATCCCTGGCGCAGCTGGAGCGGTTCGTCGAGCGGGTCGTGCTTCCGTCGACGACGACGCGGCCCATTGCGCAACCGAACGATTTGCATCAACCGGCGGATGCCGGCGGCCGATGGAGTTGGTGAGACGAACCCACGCACCGAAGGGTGAGCGTCATGCCACGCATCTTGATCATCGAGGACTCACCGGTCCTGCACCGATTCATCGAGATCAGCCTGCGCGGCCAGCAGTTCGAGGTCGAATCGGCGGACAAGGGTGAGGCAGGGCTCGCCGCCGCCATCGACAACCCCCCGGATCTGATCATGCTGGATCTCGGCCTACCCGACGTCGATGGGTGGGACGTGCTCGACGAGCTGCGTTCGGACCCGGCCACTGTCGACGTCCCCGTGCTGGTGTCGACGGGCTGGGAAGGTGAGGAGATTGCGGTGCGTGCCCACTCACGGGGCGCCGAGGTGCTGCCGAAGCCGTATGCGGCGTCGGATCTGAGGACCGCCGTCATCGCCATGCTCGGTGCCGAGGCGTCGGCCGCCGGCTAGCTCCGACCGACCCTCTTCCAACCGCACCGCGTTGTCGGTACGGTGTCGCGGCGGCGACCGGCAGGAAGGGATCGCCCTGCCCATCGTGCTCGTCATCACCATGCTGGTCCATGCCGGTTGCGTCGGTCTGGAACCGCCGCTCCCGGGACCGATCGATGCGGGTTTTGCCCCGATCGGCCGCTACGGCGGTCATTGGGGCGCCGACTACCTCGTCGAACAGCGCACCGCAGTGCTCGCAGCAGACGGAGGCGTGGTCAGCTTCGTCGGCACCGTCGTCGGCAACCGGACCGTGACCATCGACCATGGCGGCCTGAAGACGTCGTACTCATTTCTCACGGCGGTAGTGGTCCGGCGGGGGGATCGGGTGATCCGCGGCCAGGTCGTCGGCCGCTCCGGTTGGCACCGCGGACGCCCGGCGCTGCACTTCTCGACCCGGATCGCCGGGGAATACGTCGACCCGGAGCCGCTGCTGCGATGCGACCGAAGCCCGGGACCCGGGCTGTGGCTGCGCGGCCTTGCGTATCCTCTCGAGAATGCGGGCCATTATGGGTGGGACCTTCGACCCACCACACGTAGCGCATCTCGTCGCCGGAGAAGCCGCTTACCGGCAGCTCGGTGTCGACGTCGTCACCTTCATGCCTGCGGGGTCCCCGTGGCAGAAGGCGGCCGATGGAGTCTCGGCGGCGGAGCATCGCTGGGAGATGACCCGGCTCGCCGTCGACGGCGTTGAGTACTTCGAGGCTGATGACCGCGAGGTGCGCAGGGAGGGCTGGACCTTCACCATTGACACCCTGGAGAGCTATGGGGACGAGGACCTCGTCGTCATCCTCGGCGCCGACACCGCAGCCGGTCTTGCCTCCTGGGTTCGTGGTGAAGAGATCATGAAGCGGGCCCGGATTGCGGTTGTGCCCCGTCCGGGAACGGACACCGGAGCCGTTGAAGCGGCAATCGAGGAGCCGTTCACCTGGCTCGACATGCCGCTGCTCGAGGTGTCGGGAACGATGCTGCGGCGGCGGTCCCGGGAGGGTGGCTCGATCCGCTTCCTGGTTCGCGACGCGGTGTGGCAGTACGTCGTGAAGCACGACCTCTACCGTCCGTGACCGTGCCCGGCCCGCCGGCCTAGGATGGGCGACAGCTGTATTGGCGAGGAGTGCACATCACAGCCAACCAAGAGGCCATCAAAGCCGCCAGGGACGCCGTCTCCGCCATCATCGAAAAGAAGGGCGAAGAACCCACCATCTTGGACGTGTCCGATCTCCTCGTCGTGACCGAACTGTTTGTGATCGCCACCGGTTCCTCGCGACCGCACCTTCGTTCCCTGGTCGACGAGATCGAGGCGCAGCTCAAGGTGACCGGCGAGCGGGTGCTGCGGCGTGAGGGGGTTGAGTACGGCAAGTGGGTGCTGCTCGACTTCGGCCACTTCGTGGTGCACCTCTTCGACGAGGAGACCCGATCGATCTACGACCTGGAGCGGCTATGGGCCGATGCCCCTCGGGTCGGGATCTCGCAGCCATCGGCAGCGGCAGGGTCTTGATACAATTCCGCTCCCTTTTGGGGCTGTAGCTCAGTCCGGCAGAGCACTTGACTGGCAGTCAAGGGGTCAGGGGTTCGAATCCCCTCAGCTCCACCGGAGAGACAATCGTTGAAACCCTTGCTACGGCGGGGGTTTCAGCGCGTCCGGGTGCCAAGACTCGATGGAGTCAGTTACGCGCCAATTGGTTTTCTTGGTTGTTTTCTTGGTCCAAGGGCCAGAAGAGTGCGGCAGTCTGACTACGGATCAGAAGGTTGGGGATTCGAGTTCCTCCGGGCGTGCCA
>CAXMOP010000006.1:0-2036 GCA_964195155.1 uncultured Kiloniellales bacterium
AGAAGATCGGCATCACCTGGACGATCCACGTCACCCATGCCGAGTACGGAATCCACTGCAACGAGTTCGTCAGCGCGATCTCGCCGTCGGGGCGCAGCCAAATCGAGGCGGCCAGCCAATGCCCGAACACGACGACGAGGATTGCGAGGGCGCGCCAGAAATCGATGATCCGGTTCCTGGTCGCCGGCGTCGACTCGGCGATCTCATTGGTGTATTCGAGGTAGGCAGTCATGGTCTCCACCACCTTCTCATGATTGGACTTCGATGTCGCAGGTGAGGTGTCGCGCAGACCAGACGGCGCGCATCATCCTGCGCGAGTAGGTTCGCCCCTGCCACCTATCGAGAGCCAAGGAATGACGATCGACCAGCGAGATCGCTTCAGCCGCATCCGCGGCGAGATCGCAGCGAGCCGATATGCGCTTGAGGAGGTGCTGCGATCCCCCGACCTGCGCAGGGTTCAGCTGGCCTACGTCGGATACAACGTCGCTAGATGGGCATCCTTCATTGCGATATCGGTTTACGCGTTCCAGATCGCGGGCGCCGCCGGGGTCGGGATGGTCGCCGTGGTCCAACTCGTTCCAGCGGCGATGGTTGCGCCGTTCGCAGCGGTTCTTGGCGACCGGTACCGGCGCGAGCGGGTGTTGCAAGTGGGCTATGCGATCGAGGTCCTGGCTGTCGGGTTGTTGGCGACGTCGCTCATCGCCGATACACCATCGTGGGTTGTCTTTGTACTCGCCAGCGGTGTTGGGATCAGCTTCTCGCTCGTCCGCCCCGTCCACGAGTCACTCGTTCCGCTCATCGCACGGTCACCGAGCGAGACCACGGCCGGCTATGTCGTCGGGGGGATGATCTCAAATCTGAGCGCCGTAGTTGGCCCGTTGCTCGCTGCGCTGGTGCTGGCCATGGCAGGCCCGGGTGCGGTATACGCGGTGCTGTTTTTCATCCTTCTGGTGTCAACCCTGATCGTCGGCCGGCTGGTGATCCGCACAGAACCGGCGAGCGCGTTCGAAGAAGGCACTCATGTGATCGCTGAGGCCGTGCGTGGATTCGAGCTCATGATCAAGCACCCCGGCCAGCGGGTGCTGTTGTTGATGCTGGCGGGCGGACGTGTGGTCTTGGGGCTCCTCGACATCCTGATCGTCGTGCTCGCATTTGAGGTGTTCGGAACCGGAGAGACGGGAACCGGCGTGTTGAACGCGGCACTCGGCATCGGTGGCATCGTCGGCGCCGTCGGAACGCTGGCACTCATCGGGAAGAGCTCGCTCGCTGGCATTGCTGGCAACGGCATGCTGCTCTACGGCCTGCCCATCGCAGTCATCGCCATCGTTGATCAGCAGTCGCTCGCATTTCTCGCCCTGGTCGCGGCCGGCACGGGCTCGGCGCTCGCCGACGTCAGCGGGCGTGTGATGCTGCAACGGGTTGCGCCAAACGAGGCGCTGTCGCGTGTATTCGGCGTCGTCGAGAGCTCATGGATGGCGGGAGAGGCGGCCGGAGCGGTACTGGGGGCGGTGCTCGTAGCGAATGTGGGGATCACGGCGACGCTGGTCTTGAGCGGCTTGTTCCTCCCCGCACTCTGGCTGGTTCGCAGGCACGCCCTCAACCGCGCCGATGTCGGCATGCAGGTGGCGCCCGAGATCATCGAGCTACTGCGTGGGCTCACCATGTTCCAGGCCGTCGGGCCGGTGGAGCTCGAACGAATCGCGGCACTCACGACCCAGGTCAGGGCACCGGAAGGCACCGTCGTCGTTGCCGAAGGCGATCATGGCGACCAGTTCTACATCATCGCCGGCGGAACGGCGCTGGTCACCAAAGGAGGGCGCCAACTCGCAACCCTCGAGCGGGGTGAGTACTTCGGCGAGATCGCCCTCGTGCGAGACGTCCCGAGAACGGCGACGGTGACTGCTGCGACCAAGCTCGACATGGTGGCGATCGGTCGAACGCATTTCGTTGAGGCTGTGGTTCCGCACACCGCCAGCGCCTGTTCGATCGAGGAGTTCATCGACCAGCGGCTCGCAGCCCACGGGGACTAGCCGGGC
>CAXMOP010000007.1:0-56371 GCA_964195155.1 uncultured Kiloniellales bacterium
CGATGAAGAGGCGGCGAGTACCCCGAGGGCGATGGGCAGGTCGTAGGCCGAGCCGACCTTGGGCAGGTCGGCCGGCGACAGGTTCACCACGACCCGACGATTGGGGAAGGTGTGCCCGGATGAGGCGAAGGCAGCGCGCACTCGCTCCTTGGCCTCCCGTACCGCGGCGTCGGGCAGCCCGACGACGACGAACACCGGCTTGCCCCCACCCCCGACGTGGGCTTCGACACGAACCGGGCGGGGCTCGACGCCGACGAGGGCGCTTGAAATGACGGTGGCGTTCATGACCGCAACGTACGACGGGGGTATGACACGAATCCGGCGGGCCGGTTGGACCGTACTCGCCGCGCTCGCGGCACCGTCACTGCGACCCTCGTGCTTCGACCCCGTCACCGGAGGGGCTCAATGGTCGACCCGGGATCAGCTCAACCGGGCCACCACCCGGTGTCGGGGAAGTTGGCGTACCAGGCGAACCAGAACGAGTGCCCACTCTGCAGGCGCTCGAGCTCGGTGCCGTCGGCCAGCAAGAGCGTCTCTTCGCCTGCGTCCTCGACCACCGGCACCAACAAACTCCCGTCGTCGGGCCCGCCGTAGAAGCGAGCGCCGCCATCGGTGGGAACCGCGACCACGTGCTGTCCGGCGATGGTGAACGCCTGTGCGCCGGCGTCGCCGAGAGCGTCCACCCCGACTGCGAGACGCTCGCCGCCGAAGTCGAGGGTTGCCACGAGGTCCTTGTCGGCGAACGCGTCGGGCACTTCCTCTGTCGGCCACCACACGTCGGGTGATGCGTAGTACGCGGCGTAGGCGTCTCCGGGCTCATAGCTGTAATTGGCACCACCGGTGATCTCGTTGCCGCCTCGCTCGGTCGACGAGGTGCGACCCGGGATGTCAAGGACCCTGGTTTCGGGGTGCTCGACGATCCACTCTCCGTAGGTGGTGACCGTGATCGGGAATCGGTCGAGAACCGTGCCCTCGAGCTCGCCGGCGATCGCTTCGCCGGTGAGCTGGTTCCATAGCGTGTCGGTGTTGAGGTCGACCATCACCTTGTTGGAGTTCCACAACAGGCCCGAGCTCTGGAACACGAGGATGTCGTCGCCGACCTCGCGGGAGAACAGGATCCCGGTGCGGCACAGGGTGCAGTTGGCCAGCGCAACCGGCTCGCCGCCCAGGGTGTCGTTGGCCATCTCGTGGTGGTCGAGGATGCGATGCGGGTAGGCCCGCACCTCACCGTTGATCACCGCCCCAAAGGTCAGCTCTCCCGGAATCATCCAGCCGGCCTCTTCGACCGTGAGGGTCGGGGGGGCGTTGAGTTCGGGAATTCCACCGCGGCGGACGCCACCCCATTGAACCTGTGAAGCGAGGATCGGGTCTTCGATCTGGAAGATCAGCTCGGCGAAGGCGAGATCGGCCTGCGCGTACAGGGCGCTCTTCCATGCCACATAACTCTGATTTCCGCCGGCGGGCTCATACGGCAGCGGCTCCTCGCGGTGCAGCCACCGCCCGTATGTCGCGTAGAGCACCCGCGGATCTTCGGGAACCGGCTCGCCGGTGAGGGTGGCCAGGCTCTCGGCGATCGGAAAGATGGTCTCGCCCACCCCATAAAAGGGCAGAACGTCGATCAAGTAGGGAACCCACGCCGTATCGCCGCTCTCCCCCATTGCCATGGCAAGCTCGGCCACGGTCACGGTGGTCGGATTGGCGATCGTCGCCTTGGCCTGCTCCCAGATCGCCTCGCCAGCGGCGGCCTCGGCCGGCGTGGGTGCAACCGTCGTCGTGGTCGTTTCGACCACGGTCGTCGTCGTTGCGGCTTCTGTGGCGAGGGAATCGTCGCCTTGGCCCACGACGACGATCACCACGACAAGGGCGGCAGCAAGGAAGAATCCGACGACATAGATAGCGGGGAGAGGTCTCATCTCGGTAAGAACCGCGCAAGGCTGGGGGAAGTTCCCGCTACCGGCCCTTGAAGTGAGGCGGGCGGTCCTCGAAAAAGGATTCGGCGCCCTCGATGACGTCGTCGGATCCGAGCAGCACCGCCTGTGCCTGCTCCTCGAACGCCAGAGTCTGTTCGAAGGTCATCGAAGTGGAACGATCGAGCGCCACCTTGACGAACCGTTGAGCGAGGGGGGCGCCCGCGGCGAGCTCATCGGCCATCTCTGCGGCGGTCGCTTCGAGCGCATCTGGCTCGACGACCCGACTGATGAGGCCGATCGCGGCGGCCTCCTCAGCACCCACCATTCGCCCCGTCAGCGCCAGCTCCTTGGCCTTGGCCATGCCGACGAGCCGGGGCAGCAGCCACGAGCCGCCGAAGTCGATGGTCAACCCGCGCTTGACGAAAATCTCCGAAAACCGCGCTCGGGTCGTGGCGACGACGAGGTCGCATCCGATCGCCAGGTTCATACCCGCCCCGACCGCAACGCCATCGACCGCAGCGACGGTTGGCTTGGAGAGCCGGTGCATCGCCAGTGCCGCACGATTCGCGCGCTGCATCCGTGCGGTGTTGTCGGCGGCAGAGGTCGATCGCACTCGATCTCCGCCAAGATCGGCGCCCGCACAGAAATCCTCGCCATCGCCGGTGACGACCATGACGCGCTGCTCCGACGCCTCGAAGGCACCCGCGGCATCGGAGATCTCGTCCCAGCCCACGTCGGGAACCGCGTTCTTCTTTCCCGGTGCGCTCAGGATGAGCCAGCGCACCGCGCTGCGGTCTTCGATCTCGACGAAGGACATGGGCCGGAAGCTACAAGTCGCAAGTCACAAGTCGCAAGATCATGTCACGGCTGATCTGCATCATGTGGTGATGGCTACCCGCCGCATGACCATCGGTCGGATTGGGGAGGACATCACTGCGGGATTCCTCGAGCGCCGCGGCGCAGTGATCGTCGAGCGAAATGTCCGGGTGGGCCGTGGTGAGATCGACTTGCTGATCGAGCTCGGCGGTGAACGGATCGCGGTCGAGGTCAAGACGGGAACTTCAGCGTCGGCCCGACCCGAAGAGAACTTCGGCGACGACAAGGAACGGCGGGTGCGTCGCGCCGCAAACGATCTCACTCCCCCGGTGTGGCGGGTCGATCTGGTCACGGTGGTGCTCACCGGACGCGGGGCAACGGTCCGCTGGGTTCCGGACGTTTCCTAGCCGCGCCGCCGCAGCTCCTTGTACCAGCAACCCCGATGCCAGTGCCGGCGCAGATCCGGAGCGTCTTCTGGAACGACGACGACGTGACCGACGCCCGCTTCGATCGCCTGCTCGCAGAAGGGGCAGACGTACGCCTTCCTGGCCTGGTATGGCTGGACCGGGTGGACGACCTCGGGGCCGAAAGTCATCCCAGCAATGCCCACGCCACGACTCCTGCGGTGATGATCCCGAACACCACCACGAGAGCGATGTCCAGCGCCGATCGTTCCTGGTTGCGGAAAGGATTGAACCCCATGGAGAGAAGGTAGCGGAAGGGTTCGGGTAGCCCGGGGGCTCGTTCTGTGGGCCCGCAGCGTCATATACCAGCTTGCGAACCCTGGGTTCGCAGGAGTCAGGTGATCTCGGAGGGGACGTCGACCTCTTCGATGTTGACGTCGCGGAACGTCGTCACTCTGACGCGCTTGACGAACCGGGCCGGCCGATACATGTCCCACACCCAGGCGTCCTCGAGCTCCAGCTCGAAGTACAGGGCACCGTTGAGGGTCTTGGTCTTCATCTCGACCTCGTTCGCCAGGTAGAAGCGGCGCTCGGTCTCGACGACATATCGGAACATGGGGAGTACGTCGCGGTACTCGCGGTAGATCTGTAGCTCGACGTCGGTTTCGAACCGTTCTAGGTCCTCGTCACCCATCCGGCGATGCCTCCCATGCCGCTGCGTTTGCGATCCTACCGGGCGAAGGCACGTTAACGGGGCTCACAGCGTCCCCCATCGATCGGCAGGCCACATGATCACGAAGGCCTTTCCGACGATGGTGTCGATCGGGACGGTACCGAAGAAACGGCTGTCCTGGCTCGAGTTGCGATTATCTCCCATGACGAACATCTGGCCTTCGGCTACGAACAGGGCATCCATATCTGGCATGTTGGTCCCGGGTTTGAGGTATGGCTCGTCGATGCGAACGCCGTCGATGTACACCCCGTTGTCGTTGACAGCGACGGTCTCCCCCGGCAATGCGATGACGCGCTTGATGAACTCCGAGCGCGGGACGGCCAGGCCGATGGCCTCGCCGACATTCCGCTGCACGGACTCGAAGAGGTTCTCGGTCTCCGGCTCGGAGAGCCTGGGATCGTCAAAGACGACGATGTCACCGTGCGCCAGGTCGCCGAATTGATAGGCGAGCTTGTTGACCATCACCCGGTCGTTGACCTGCAGTGTGTTCTCCATCGACGAGGACGGGATATAGAACGCCTGGATCAGGAAGGTCTTGATCACCACGGCCACGACCAGCGCGGCCAATATCAGCAGCGGCAGCTCCGCCCAGAACGGGAGCAGGTGCCTCTTCTTCCTCCGCTCCTCAGGCGTTGGCAGGTCGCCGCCCGGTGGCAGCGGCGCGGTCTCTTCGGTGGGCGGGCCGGTCACTGCGGGCACCCTACAGGCGGGTGGCGGGAACCGGATTCCCGCCCAGATAGTCGTGCCACAGCATGCGAGCCGCAACCGCCCGGTACGGTCGCCAACGTTCGGCGATGGCGTCTGCGGTTTCGCGGTCGGGAACGTCCGGCAGGTCGAGCACTTTCGCCATCGATACCTGGAGCGCTCGATCACCGGGCGGCCACGCGTCCGGCCGACCGAGGACGAACAGCAGGTAGCAGCTCGCCGTCCACGGGCCAACCCCTCGGATCGCTTCCAGTTCCTCCATCACCTCGTTGTCGGCCACGGAATCGAGGTGCTGGAGGTCGATCGTTCCTTCGAGCATCCCCCGAGCAAGGTCCGTCGCGTAGCCGGCCTTCTGACGGGAGAATCCGATCCCTCGCAGATCGGCGTCGTCGAGAGTGAGGAACGACGACGGATCGATCTCACCGATTGCGGCTTCGAGCCTCCCGTATGCCGCTTCGGCCGAGGCCAGCGAGACCTGCTGTTCGAGGATGAACCGAATCATGGTGGCGAAGCCGGGGGCACGACCCCAGATCGGTGGCGGCCCGTTGCGCGCAATGAGTGCGGCGAGGGCCGGGTCAATGGACGAGAGGTGGGCGACCCCTGCGGACAGGCTCGAAGCGTCGACGACGGGTACCGGTACGCCTACCGGTTCGCCGGTCAGTCGCGCTTCTCCTTGATGCGGGTGGCTTTGCCGACCCGGTCGCGGAGGTAGTAGAGCTTGGCCCGGCGGACGTCGCCGCGACGGGCGACCTCGATGTGGTCGATGACCGGGGCGTGCAGCGGAAAAATGCGCTCCACTCCTACTCCGAAACTGATCTTGCGAACGGTGAAGGTCTCGCGTACACCCCCGCCCCTTCGAGCGATCACGACGCCCTCGAAGGCCTGGGTTCGTTCCCGCCCGCCTTCGGCGACGCGTACATGCACACGCACGGTATCCCCGGGGCCAAAATCCGGGATGTCGTCGCGCAGCTGCGCGGCCTCGATGTCATCGAGCGTGTTCACGGGATCCTCCACGAGGGGGAAGCGAACCGGGATGGTAGCGGAAGGAGCCGAGTAGTCGCGAGTCACGAGTCGCGAGTCGCGAGCCCGATTCCCGTTCACCTCGCGACTCGCGACTCGCGACTCGTGACTCATTCCAGTAGGTCCGGTCGGCGTTGTCTGGTTCGTTTCAGGCGCTGTTGTTGGCGCCACTCCTCCACCTTGCCGTGGTCGCCGGAGAGCAGCACCTCGGGCACCTGCCAGCCACGGAAATCTGCCGGACGGGTGTACTGCGGCTCCTCGAGCAGACCGTTGCGGAAGCTCTCCGACTCCAGCGAGTCGGGGTTGCCGACGACGCCGGGGAGGAGCCGGGTCACCCCCTCGATGATCGCCATCGCACCGATCTCCCCGCCGAGCAGCACATAGTCCCCGAGCGAAGCCTCCTCGTCGACGAGGTGCCCGGCGACCCGCTCGTCCACGCCTTCGTAGCGCCCACACACGAGGGTGAGCTCGTCGAGGGTGGCCCACCGGTCAAGGGTCTCCTGGGTCAGCGGGCGGCCCGCCGGCGTCAGCAACACGCGATGGCTCTCCCCGAGCGGCTCGAGCGCCGCGGCGAGGGGCTCAACCATCATCACCATGCCTGCACCGCCCCCGAATGGTGCGTCGTCGATCTGGCGGTGGACGCCTTTTCCGTGGTCGCGCAGATCGTGGAGCACGACCTCCACCGTCCCATCGTCGAGCGCCTTGCCGACCAGGCTGATCTCGAGTGGCGAACCAAAGAACTCAGGGAAAATCGTGACCACGTTGATGCGCATGGCTATGAGGGTGAGGACAGACCGTTGACGAGGAAAGAAGCCGTCGCCTCGGCAACCGAGTGCACCTGCTGCTTCGGGTCCTCGAAGCTCATCAGCACCCGGCCGCCGGTCATCATGGTCTCCTGCATGAGCCGTCCGACGAGCGCGGGCTCGAGCTCGGCGAAAACCCCTTCGCCGAGACCGGCTCGATAGATCGCGGTGAACTCGGTGGAGAGGCCGCGGTGGGTGGCGGCAATCGCCGCCTGGGCCCCAAGCGACAACCGCGGGGTTTCGGTGTGGAGGATGATTCCGAGCTGGTCGGTGCCGATGAACTCGACGAATCTCGTGGTGAGCTCGCGGAGCCGCACATCGGGCGGGAGCTCCGGATCGACCGAAGCCACGATCTCGTCGATCAACGCGGGAAGGTCGCGCTCGACGAGCTGGACGAGCAGGTCCTCCTTGGACGCGAAGTGCTCGTAAAAGGTGGTTCGCCCGATGTCGGCTTCGGCGGCGATGTCGGCATGGGAGGTCCTGGCGTATCCAATATCAGCGAAGATGGACTTGGCAGCGTCGAGGAGCGTGTTCCTCGTTTGGAGAGACCGTTCCGCTGAACCCATAAAGGGGAGATTAGGCGCGGGTCCTGGCTTCGATGGGCGCGTACAAGGTGGACCGCTGCTGCGGGACGCGACCGATGGATTTGATTGCCGTTTCGAAGTCCTCTGCAGTGACCTCGGTGCCATGGGAGGCACCGGCGGCAGCCGAGATGAGCTCACCCATCAGGGTTCCACCGAGGTCGTTGCAGCCCGCCTCGAGCAGCCTGGTGCCACCGTCGAGACCCAGCTTGACCCATGATCCCTGGATGTTCTCGATAAGACCATCGACGGCGATTCTGGACACGGCATGGATGAGCACGATCTCGTCCCAGGTGGGGCCGGGCCGAGATCGTCCGCGCAGGTAGATCGGTGCTCCCATATGGACGAACGGAAGCGGCACGATCTCGGTGAATCCACCGGTGCGCTCTTGGATGGTTCGCAAGACCTCGAGGTGGTTGGCCCACGCCGACGGGTCGTCGATGTGGCCGAACATGATCGTGGACGTCGATCGCAGCCCAAGCTCGTGCGCGGTCAGCATCACTTCGGCCCACTGCGACGTCCGGATCTTGTCCGGGCACAGATGGCTGCGCACCCGGTCATCCAGGATCTCGGCTGCGGTTCCCGGGAGCGTTCCCAGCCCGGCATCGCGAAGCATGACCAGAAAATCGCGCACCGGCATGCCGAGGGTCTCTGCGCCCTGCCACACCTCGAGCGGTGTGAACCCGTGGATGTGCATGTCGGGGAGGGCCGCCTTGATCGCCTCCACCACGGTGACATAGAACTCGCCGGTGAACTCCGGATGGATGCCGCCTTGAAGACAGACCTCGGTGGCGCCGCGCCCCCACGCCTCAACGGAGCGCTCGACCACCTGCGGGATGGTCAACAGGTACGGATCTTCCCGCAGGTTCAGCGAACGCGGGCCCTTGGAGAAGGCGCAGAACCCGCACTTGAAGTAGCACTGGTTGGTGTAGTTGATGTTGCGGTTGACGACATAGGTGACCGTGTCGCCGTTGGTTGCCTTGCGGAGCGTGTCGGCGACCGAAGCAACGGCATCGACCTCGGACCCTCGTGCCCGGAACAGCCGTTCCAGCTCGTCGCGGGTCGGGCGGCTCCCATCGAGCGAACGCTCGAGAATGGCCCGTACTTCGCCGGTGGCGCCCGCGATGCCGGGACTCGGAGCTTCAAGCCATCCGGCGTCGGGCCACTGGGCTGAGAACCGCTGTGGCGGGTGCGGGCTGGGAAGATCCTTGCCGGGCGCCCATTCGGTTCTGGGCCGCGCAGTTCCCGAGCCATCGATCTGGTCGAGCCAGGCCTTGAAGAGCGGCCCATCGAGCGCTTCCCGAGCCTCGTCGATGCCGACCGACGGGGGGAGCGCGGTGCGCTCCACCAGTGAGTGGGCGTCGAGGGCTTCGCGGAGCTCGGCGAGCAGCGGCGTGTCCCAGGCGCGGAGCAGCAGGTCGGTGGCTCCGGCAGCCACGGCGGCTCGAGCGTCCTCGACACTGTCGACGAACACCGAGACGCTGGTGTCGATGCCGGGAAGGGATGCCATGGCGGCGCCGGCGTCGATATGGCTCCTTCCCACCCTGAGGAAGGCGGCCTCGGAGCGGGCGAGTGCGTCCAGGGTCGGTTCGCGCGCGTCCGACGCCTTCACCGTGATCCGCCAGCCCGGCACTCCGGCGTCGGTGAGGGCGATGGCGGTCTCCGGTGTAGTGACATAGCCAACCGGCTGCGGGTCGGTCTGGCCGTCGCCGACCGGAAGCAGGCCGCCGGCAATCGCAGCGGCACGATCTTCCGCCGTCAGCGCGGCGACCTCGACCGCCGTCGAGCCCTCGCGGTAGCGCGCCACGGACCATTGCTCGGTGACGCGGTCGCCCGGTCGCATGCGGAGGAAGGTGATGGTGGTCATGTGGTTGTTCGGTCCAGCGTCGCAGCGTACCCATCACCGTCGGCGGATGAACGAACCTTGCCGAGAAGCCGCGGATCGATCCACTCCTCGCTGATGAACTCCGGGTAGACCGGCAATCGCTGCCGTAGCTCGAAACCGTGCTCACGGGTGATTGCCTCGAGCTTTTCCAGGTGGGGCCACGGCGCCTCGGGGTTGACCCAGTCGATGGTGAGCGGTGACACGCCACCCCAGTCGTTGATCCCGGCATCGAGGTAGATCCCGAAGTCGTCGGTGAGGTTGGGCGGCACCTGCAGGTTCATCTGAGCGCCGAAAATCCACCGTGCCACCGCCACCACCGCTGTGAAATAGGCCACCTCAGGCGCAGCATGGCGGCGCATCAATGTGTCGGCCTTTGGCTGGAAATTCTGGATGATGATCTCCTGAATGCTGCCCCACCGTTCGGCGAGGGCGGCGAGGACGAAGAGACTGTCGACGACCTCCGCGGGCGTTTCCCCGATCCCGACCAGGATCCCGGTGGTGAACGGGACCTTCGCCCTGCCCGCAGCCTCGATGGTGGCGATGCGAGCCGACGGTTCCTTGTCCGGGCAGTTGTGGTGCGGCATCCCCGGCTCCATCAAACGTGGCGAGGAATTCTCCAGCATGAGCCCCATCGATGGGTTGGAAGGTCGCAGCGCCCGCTGGGTCGCCTCATCCATCAAACCGGGATTGGCATGAGGAAAGACCGCGGTCTCGGCCACGACCTGTTCCGTCATCGCCTGGACATATTCCAGGGTGGTGTCGTGGCCGTGTTCGGCGAGAAATTCCCTTGCCGCCGCCCACCGCACCTCGGGCTGGTCGCCGAGGGTGAACAGGGCCTCGGTGCAGCCGTGGGATTCGCCGGCTCGCACGATCGCCATGACGTCTTCTGGGACGAGATATTCGCCGCCGGCACCGGGCGGTTTGGCGAACGTGCAGTACGTGCAGGTGTCCTGGCAGAGCGTGGTCAGCGGTACGAACACCTTCTTGCTGAAGGTGACCGTTCTTCCCCTGCCCTCGTCGCGGAGCCGACTCGCCTCGGTAAACAGAGGCGCAACCGGCTGGGCGCCGGTGAGGAGCGCAAGTGCGTGATCTGGCTCAGGTGCCGGGAACGACATCGAGCGAAGGTATCACACCACCGGTCGCTTGTTAACGGCGAGGCCATCAAGCTCCTCGACACTTTCTTTCTCGATGGCAATGCCTATTGCTGCCTCGGGCAAGCCCTTGGCAGTCGACACGTCTTCGTCAAGGTCGACCGAGATCACGGGATCCGTTTCCGCTTCGTTGTCCTCTGAGTCTTCTGATTCGTCAATCAGCTCGATCTCGACATCCGGGATATCGGATTCGACGTGGCGCAGCGGGGTATAGAACCAGGCAAGGATCGACATCACGGCCACGACGACCCCGAGCACCACGAAGAACAGGGCGTAGCCGCGGCCGTCGCCCGTCCCGATCAACTGGCCGACGCTGCCGGCGAGGGGACCGTTGTCGGCCATCAGCGGCTCAAAGACGTTGTCGGCGAGCGGCCCGACCAAGATGTAGGAGATGGGGACGACGGCCTGGGCGACCGTGCCCCGAACCGCAGAGATCCTCCCCTGCAGATCGGCTTCGACCTTGGCCAGCCAGAGCGCCTGGCTGCTGGCCGACATGATCGGGATCATGCTCATTCCAATGAAGATCCCGGCAGTGATCCAGATGATCGAGGCGCGGCCGCCGACGAAGACCATGGCAACTCCGAGCACCGCCCCGGTAAGCAGGATCCCAAACACCCGATGTTTGAAACCGCCCCAGACGCTGGCGATGACGCTGCCCGCCAGCATGCCGATCGAGGCAACGGCGAACGCAGTGCCGAGCTCGGCGGATCCTGTCACCGAGAGCCCCAGCGGGACGAACAGCGGCATGATGAAGCCGAAGGCGAGATTGATCGCAGCAAAGTAGATCATCAGGGCAAACAGGCCGTGGCGATGCCACAAGTAGGTGAAGCCGTACTTGGTCTCCTCCCACAGCGTGCCGGCCCCTGCTGCGCCCGCCTCGGTCTGCTTGGGATGAGGAAAACGGACCATCAACAACGTCGCGACGGCGAACAGGAAGGTCACCGTGTCGATGAAGAAGACGCCGCCGATGCCCACCGACGCAATAACGAACCCCGCGAGGACAACCCCGGCCATCTGACCGAGCCCCTGGGCCAGCTGGACCAGGCCAGACCCGCGGCTGAATTGCTCCTTTGGCAACAGCACCTGCATCGCCGCGTTGTACGCCGGCCATTGGAAGGCCACGAAGAACCCGCTGATCGCGACGGCGATCATGATGTTCCACAGCGCCAGGTTGCCGGTGAAGTAGAGCGCCACGAGAACGAGGGTTCCGATCCCCGCCCCGAGGTCGGCGAGGATCATCGCCATGCGGCGGTCCCACCGATCGACCAGCGCACCCGCAAACGGCGTGGCAATCAGTTGCGGAACCAGCCCGGCGAGCAGCACGAGAGCAAGCTGGGTGACGGAGCCGGTCTCCTGAAAGATGAAGATGCTCATGCCGAACCAGCTCAGGCTGGTCCCGACCAGAGAGACCAGCTGACCGAACCAAACGATGTAGAAGGTGCGGGTGCCGCTGCGCTCCTTGGTCGTGGTGTCGGTCATGGTCGGCTATTGTCGGGTTTTCTCGACCATAAGTCAACCTGCCGGGACCGGCGAACCAGTTACATCTGGTCACCCGCAGGGTGACACGTTGGAAGATGGCGTCGACGCCAGTCGGCGTCGAAAGCTATCTGACCGCCTTCGCTCACAAGCCCGGATAACGATGTTGCCAGCCCACGGGACGCCCAGAAAGGCGTTGCGGCGGTAGCCTCGCGCCGCATGAAACGCACGCTGGCCGTCCTCGCCCTGGTGTTGGCGGCATGTGCCCCGCAAGGAGCCGACCCCGCTCCGACGACGCTCGCACCCGTTGAGACCTCGACCACCACGACCGCGCCCGCCGAAGGCCCAGATTGCCTGGCCGGCGACCTTCCATTTGCGGAGCAAGGAATCGTCGCCGCCCTCGACAGCCCGCAACACGACGCAACCACGATCGGCGGAATTCGCTGGCGGGCGGAGGATGGTTGTGATCGCGTCGTGATCGAGTTCCTCGCCGAGGGAGGCTCCCCGGCGACGCGGCTCGGCCCGGTTGGGGTCACGCTGGCGCCGGATTCGGGTGTGGTCCGCGTCTCGCTGCCGGACGTCGTCGAGACCTCGGCGATCGGCGACAGCCTCATCGCGGGATCCCTGGTGGACCGGATCTACGTCGTCGAAGGAGTCGAAGATGGCCTGGTCATCGACGTGCATCTCCTGGCGAGAGCGGCGGCGAGGGCGTTCACGACGACGTCGCCCTCGCGGCTCGTCATCGATCTTCGGCAGACGACCGACGTCCCGATTGGCAGCGCGGCAGACACCAGCAGACAGGTCGTCGTCACGAGCCCACTCCCGGGCCCGACCCTGTATCCGCTCCAGGTGGCCGGCTACGCCGCCCCCGGCGTTGGAGGCGTGCGGGTCACCCTCCTCGCCGATGGCGAAGTAGCGCTCGAGCGATCGGTTTCCACGTTCACTGAGCAGCATCTTTGGCGCTCCTTCCTCATGACGATCTCGGACGGACCGTCGGGGCCCGTCGAACTGCGAGTATCTGCCGGTGGCGTCGAGGAGGCCGTTGTCATCGAAATAGACCTTCCGTAGGACGGTGTTGAACAATGACGAGTGCCCTGAGCCGCCGCTCCCTTGGGTGTTGCGGTGACTCGGTTTCTCTAGTCAGCGCCGGCACGCCGGAGGATTGCTCAACACCCTCCTAAGAGGGTGCTGAACCATGACGAGTGTTAAGGGCTGCCGCCTGCTCGAGTGGTGCGAGGACTCGAATTCTCCCGACCGCGATGTCCAGCTGGAGGATTGCTGAGCACGCTCTTAACCACCGTTACCGTCCTCTCATGCGCATCAACCGAGGATTCGTCGACGGTGCCCGGGGGGTGTCCCCGTTGCTGATCGGTGTCATCCCCTTTGGACTGGTGTTCGGCGTGATTGCCGCGGACTCGGTGATCGGGCCCGCCCTTGCGTGGTCAACCTCGTTCATCATTTTTGGCGGCGCCGCACAGCTGGCAACGATCCAGCTCTTCGACGAAGGAGTGGTAACGGTGGTGGTGATCGCGACCGCACTGGTCATCGGCTCCCGCCACGTCATGTACAGCGCAGCCCTCGTCCCGTACTTCCAGCACTTTCCGCGCTGGTCGCGCTTCGCACTCCCCTATGTCCTCACCGACCAGGCCTTCGCCGTTTCGATCGTGCGCTTCCAGGACGTCGATGACCCCGTGGAACAGCGGTGGTACTTCACCGGCTCCGCGATGACCCTGTGGATCTCCTGGCAGCTATCGACGCTGATCGGTGTGTTGGTCGGAGCGCAGTTACCGGAGGCCCTATCGCTCGAGTTCGCTATACCCCTGGTCTTTACTGCCTTGCTCGTTCTCACGGTTCGCACCAGGCCCGAACTGGTCGCGGCGCTCGTTGGGGGAGCAGTTGCCGTCATCGCCGCCCCGGCACCGCTCGGTCTCGGTTTGGTCATCGGCGCCCTCACCGGAGTTGCAGCCGGCGTCGTCGCTCACCGGGTCACGGAATGAGCGCCGCGATCGCCATCCTCATCATCGGGATCGGCACCTACCTGGAACGGCTGTCGTTCATCGGCATCATCGGCAACCGCGACCTGCCCGAGTGGGCGATGATGCCGCTCCGCTACGTCGCCCCAGCAGTCTTTGCCGCGCTGGTTGCCCCGGCGGTGCTGCTCGTCGACGGCGACCTTGCCGTTCTGCCGGCGACCAACCCTCGCGCCTTGGCCTTAGTGTTGGCGCTGCTCGTCGCCTGGCGGACGAAGAGCGTAGCGGCCACGATCGCGGTGGGGATGGGCGCGCTCTGGCTGCTGCAGGCGGTCTTTTAGGCCGGTGTCGAACAATGACGAGTGCCCTGAGCCGCCGCTCGCTTGAGTGTTGCGGTGACTCGGTCCCTCCCGACCGCGACGGCCCGCTGGAGGATTGCTCAACACCGTCCTAGAACGGGTCGGGGGCGGCGACGAGCGGCGGGACCTCGATGGCCCACAACTCCTTGGCGAGCGCGATCGCTTGGATCGCCTTCGGTGCCACTCGAGGCCCGATCGGGCTGCGCTCAGCATCGAGCCGCATGATGACGACCGAGCCGAACGCACTCGGGCCGATCTTCATGATGGCGTCGTGCTCACGGTCGAGGTCAACGGCTACGGCTCGCGATCCTGTGAACACCACCCCGGTCTCGGCCGCCTCGTGCTCGGCGGGTAGCGGGATCAGCATCCCGCCGCCGCGGCTCCGCTGTGTGGCGGTGACGATCTGCGCTTCGAGGCCGATCGCATCGATTTCGATGTCACCCTCGATGAGGAGCCGCTCGATACTGCTCAGCGGCACATCGGCGGCTTCGGCCTGCAAGCTGTGCCCCACGCTGAATCGGGGATTGAGCTCCGTTGGCAGAAACCCATTGCTGGTTGCGACACCGTCGATTCCGAAGGAACCCAGGTAGCCAACACGCTCGGCGAGGAGGCCTCCCATGCCGCGCGCCGCGTCACGCATCTCGTCAGCGATGCCCGGCGGCGGATCCCAGAAGTTTGCGGCTCGGCCGTAGAAGAACTGCGATCGCGCTTCGTTGCGGAAGATCATGAGCTCCACCGGCAGGAAGACCGCGGTTCCTTCCTGCGTGTTGAATCCGTGGATCGAGCACGGGAGGCCTTCGAGGAACGGCATTACCCGCACCGTTTCTGAGTGCTCAAGGAACCACGCGGTGGCCGGACCGACCTCTTCGGGGCCGCGCACCCATCGGACGTACTCGCCCCCACCGTGCCAACCCTCGGTGTTGTCGGCCACCCAGACCGTGCCAAGGTTCGTTGCGAGACGCCCGGCCGCATCGGCAGCGTCGGGGACCGCAACGATCACCGACGGGGCTCGCTTGATGCCGGCTGCATCACAGAGCTCGTCGATGAGCATCTTGTCTTCGAGTGCTCCCCATTCGGGCGGGCGGGCACCGTAGATCGGCCGACCGAAGAACTCCGCCTTTCTACTAAAGGCACTGAAGAGATTCATGGCCTCGTGGTCCGAGTCGAAGCTGTCGACCGCCGCCAGTAGATCCGCCCCGGGATTCTCGATCGACTCGAGGTAGGCCCGGATCCCTGCCATGACGGTGTCGCCGTGCGTGCGGGTGTAATAGATCCTTTCCACCTCGGGCACGTCGCCGACGCCTTCGATGGCAGCGACGATCATGATCGGTCCGGACTCCCACGCTCTGAGCTGCTCCACCATCGATGTCGCTCCCGCCGCGGCGTCGGCGGCGAGGATCCACTTCTTGTCCTTGTGTACCTCGGCGATGCGTGCATCGATGGCGTCGAGATCCATGGCCGGGAAGGTTACGTGACCGACCGGGTTCGCCTCGGACCGCACGCCGAGATGTTTTTCGCGCCGGGGAGATGCAAACCGAACCGGGACTCTCGTCGCGACGATCGGCTCTCAGACTACGCGACCTCGCCCCATCAACGCAGCTAAATCAAGTGCGATTTGCCAGACACAGATGCGCTAGTCGGGCCCATCCTCTTGGATGCGGCGGATGAAGTCGTCGACCGCCCGTTTCCCAACGGTCTCGCCATACCGTTTGTCGAGCAGCTCGCGCAGATGGGCGAACACCTGCTCGCGTTCCTCGTCCTCGGTGAGCGTCGACGCGGTCAGAACCTTCGTGCCGTCGATCCAGGGTTTCGAGTCCGAAGACCACGGAACGAGGACCAGCCAGGACCACACCGTGTTGCGCCCGCTCGTCGCCGTCTTGCGAACCAGCCCGACGCTCGAATACGGCAACGGGGCCCAACCCATCGTTCGGAGCAGGTCTCGCCCATCGGGCGTCTCGAGCGCATCGTTGTCTTTCATGGCTCCTCGTGGTCCGGGGCTACAGCCAAGGTAACCAATCGGGTGAGTGAATGATGCCGTCGAACGGTGACGTCACCTGGATCCGACCGAACGGAAGTGTGCACCAACCGACCCGTATCGAGCGAGATCTCGCCAACCTCGCTCGCGCCCTGCGAGGATCGGCCAGCGTAGACACGTCGTAGCGGCGCGGCACTAGCCACACTCTTAGCCCGAGCGGACTGCCACCTCGTAGCCGATCGTTGCGGCGTCGCCGCCGAACTTGGTCATCACCAAATGCAACTCGATGAGCGAACCGGCAACCATGCCAGCGTCGATACCGATCTGCCACTCCTGGGCGGACCCGCCCACCGCCGTATGCGGTCAGGTCGGCGAATACTCATCGAGTGTGGTGGCCAGACCACGACGCTCGGACAGGAAGTACTCCGTCGGACCAGCCGTAGACAGGACGCTGAGACGATTATCGAACACGCCGCCGCTCGGCACTCCTGGCCGGTCCTCGAAATCGGACCAGTCGACGGTGGTGCAGCCGGAGAGTGGGTGATCGCGATCACACGCCCGATCGGGCTTGCCGACATCGAAGAGCCTGACCACCAATTCGCCGGTCAGGCCCGCCGCAGATTCGGGAATCGTGCCGGTGAGTGTGAGCGGCTCATGGAACCCGGGATCCCCAAACGCACCCGCCGCCGGAACCTCGACCGATCCCGACAGCAGCACGACGTCGCCGCCATTCGGAGTCGTTGCCGGCCCTACCGAGGTTGGGGTGGGTGCGGAGGCTGCCGGCGAGTTCGTCGTGCCTCCGCTTCCGCACGCCGCAGCCAGGATCGCAAAAGCCGCAATCGATAGCAGGCTCCATCGCACCAAGTCGAGCGTACCGGTCCCGCGTGATGTGGAGTGCGCCGGTCCTCAGATGCCGGCGGACGATGCATCGGGCTGTTCCATGCGGAAACCGGCGTTCGGCTGGCGCCCTTCGAGGAAGTAGGTGAGCATCTCGCCCTTCCCCTTGATCTCCATCACTCCCCGCGGCTCGAGGTCAAATCGATCGCGGAGCTCCTGGTACACCGTATCGGTCACCTGGATCTGCCCGGGAACGCCATGGGACTCCATCCGGCTTGCGGTATTGATCGTGTCGCCCCACAGGTCATAACTGAACTTCCGCTTGCCGATGACGCCGGCCACCACCGGCCCGGTGTTGATGCCGATCCTGAGCCGCAGCCCATCGAAACCGGGAAAGGCGTGATCGCCGACCTCGGCCTGCATCGCCAACGCCAGGTCGGCAGCCGAAGCCACCTGATCCGAGTTGGAGCCGGGCAATCCACCGACGGCCTGATAGGCGTCGCCAATGGTCTTGAGCTTCGCCAGCCCGTGCCCTTCGGTGAGATCGTCGAACCGCGAGAACAGATCGTTGAGCACGTCGACCACATCGGCCGCCTCGACCTGCTCAGACATCGGGGTGAACCCGACGATGTCCGCCACAAGCACCGTCACCTGCGGGATACGGTCGGCGATCGGCTCCTCACCCGCCTTGAGGCGCCTGGCGATGTCGGCGGGAAGGATGTTGAGCAGCAACCGCTCGGATTCCCGTCGCTCCGCCTCGAGGGCCTCTTTCGACTGCTCCTGTTCGCTGATGAAGAAACGCAACGAAACGAAGGTGATAGAGGCAACGGCCAGGAAGTTGAGGACGAAGAACGCCGTGATGACGCCGTCGGGGATATCGGGAGCCGACACCGCCAGCGTGCTATCGATGAGCCCCGAGAAGACCGCCAACACCGCGAATCCTACGAGCCACGGGCGCGCCCGCCCCCCGAGGGTGTGGGCCAAGAGGGGAGCACCCATCGCCCACAGCGCTATGGCGCTCCCGTTGGCGAATCCTCCGAGGATCCACTGCAACAGGAACGGGAGCATGAGCCACATCCCGAGCTGGCTCATGCGGAGGAAACCAACGCGCTTCGTTCGTGCCAGGACGACAAGTCCAACGACGGAAGCGATGCCGTAGAAGATGGGAATCGCCGCCGAGATCGACTGGCCGAGCAAGAGATAGACCGAGCTCCACACCAGCACGAGAGGTGCCGTGATCACGGCGATCAAGGCGGCAGTCGCCTTGTGCGCCCGTTCTTCGTCGGTGTCGTGCGGGCTGGCGCCCAAGCTGGCGATCCGCTCGGTCAAGGTCATCGGGCGAGCTTACCGAGCGGCCCTGGCGGCTCGACCTAGGAGGGTGCTGAGCAATCCTCCAGCGTGCCGGCGCTGACTGGAGAAACCGAGTCACCGCAACACTCAAGCGAGCGGCGGCGCAGGGCACTCGTCATTGTTCAACACCGTCCTGGCCATCATCCGTCGGCGGTGAGGACCAGAGGGCAGTCGCGGAAGGGGTGATCGACGACGACCATCTTCTGTGCGTAGACATCTGAAAGAATTGTTTCCTGAAGGACCTCGCGTGGCCGGCCCTTGGCGACGACCGCTCCTTGGCTCATCAGGACGATCTGATCGGCATGGACGGCGGCCGCGTTGAGATCGTGGAGGACGACGATGACGGCTCGTTGCCGTCGAGAGAGTTGGACGCTTTCGCGCATGATTCGCTCTTCATGGGCAACATCGAGCGCGGTGGTTGGCTCGTCGAGTAGCACGATGGGGGTGTCCTGAGCAAACACCCGGGCGAGTGAAACCCTGGTCCGTTCCCCCCCGGAGAGGGTGGCGTAGATTCGGGCCGCGAACTGGATCGTGTCGGTGCGTTCCATGGCCTCGGCGACTGCGGCAGCGTCCCGCTCGCTGGTGTTGGTGTCGTCTCGCCGATAGGGAAACCGTCCCATCGCAACGACCTGGGCGGCGGTGAAGGGGATCTCGACCGGTGAACGCTGGGTGAGCATCGAACGCGCCAGGGCCAGATCACCCGGCAGGGCGGTCCCGGTGTCGATCCCATTGAGGAGCACCCTCCCCTCGCTGGGGCGAAGGTTTCCTGCCAGGAGGTCGAGCAGCGTGGACTTGCCCGCTCCGTTTGGCCCGATCACGGCGATCAGGGCGCTCGGTCCGGCATCGAAGTGGACGTTGGAAACCAGGACGGCGTCCCCGATCCGGTAGGTAAGGGATTCGGCCAGCACCGCGGTCTCAGGCATCGCGTCGTCTCGTCAGCAGCCACAGGAATACCGGGCCGCCCACGGCTGCGGTCACCAGCCCGACCGGAATCTCAACCGGTTGGATCAACAAGCGGGCAACGAGGTCGGCGGCGGCCACAAACAGCGCACCGGAGGCGAGGGCCCCGAACAGCAGGGAGCGGTGCGATGGGCCGGTCACGCGCCGCACCACAAATGGCACCAACAGGCCAACGAACGCGATCACCCCGACGGCGCCGACGGTCGCGCCGACCGCGGCCCCGGCGGCAATCAGCAGGACGGTGAGGACCAGGTCGACGTCGATGCCAAGGTGCCTGGCATCGGCCTCGCCGAGGCCCATGACATCGAGCAGGTGGGCCGAGGAGAGCATGATGATGGAGGTGATGAAGAGGAAGGCGAAGGCGGTGCCGAGCGCCCGCCAGGTCGATCCGGTCAGGCTCCCCAGCAGCCAGAACTCGATCGGTGGCACCGTCGAGCGGTCGGCGGCAAAGACGATGAACCCGACCCAGGCGCTGAGCACGGCAGCGAGGGCAACACCGGACAGGATGATCATGGTGGGGTCGATCGATGCTCGTTTACTCAGAAGTCTGACGGCGAACGCGGTGATCACCCCGGCGGCCACACCTCCGGCAATTGCTCCCTGCACGCCGCCGGCCGCCGACCCGATGGCGGCACCGATGGCGGCACCGGGCCCGATCCCGAGGAGGTGCGGATCGGCGAGGTTGTTGCGCAGCAAGCCCTGAAGGACACCGCCGACGAGCCCTAACGTGGCGCCGACGGCAAAGGCGAGCAGCAACCGCGGCATGCGAATGCCCCAGACGACTGCCTCGGCCTGTTGCGACGGATCCTCGAACGCGTCGACACCGACCTTGGCGGCAAGGACCCCGAGCACCTCTCCAGCAGGCACCGCTACCGCGCCGAGTGATAACGCCGCCCAGGCCGCGGCCAGCAGCCCGAGGGCGACGGCGGGAATGAACCATCGGCGCCGCGAGGCATACGGATCGGCGCTCGCGACGAGTTCCGAGGAGTCGGTCAACCGCCGATGCCCGGATACAGGTCGCGCACGAACTCGTCGAGGGCCTGGCCGGCGCGGGGCCCGAGGTTGAAGAAGTAGGCCTCGTCGTAAGCGATGAAGGCATCGTTCTGTCCTGCGGGTGTTTTCGCGACCCCGGGGATTTCGAGGAACGTTTCGATCCCGCCGAGGGCAGCGAGGCCCGCTTCGGGGAGCACGATCACCGCGGGAGCTGCGGCAAGCAGCGCTTCCGGGGTCATTGCCACGGGTCCAAACACACCCGTCTCGGCTCCTGCGTCGATAGCACCGGCACCTTCGATCATCCCCTGGGTCGGCATCCCGGCGCCGAAGAGCAGCAGCACCTGCGGGCCCCGTACGTATACGTAGGCGATTCTCGGGTCGGAGTCGTCGGCCGCAGCCAGCTCGCGGGCCGCGTCGATTTCGCCCATCACCCGTTCGGCCAGCTCGGCGCCCGCATCGGGCGCACCCAGGATCTCAGCCACCTGAAGGATCTTGGTCTCGACGCCATCCAGCGTCGTCTGCGTCTCCAGGATCACCACCGGGACACCCGCTCCGCGCAACTGCTCGATCACCTCCGGGGGCCCCACCTGTTGATCGCCGATCACCAGGGTCGGTTCGAAGCGGAGCACCGCTTCGGGAGCCAGCTGCTGGGCGAACCCGACCGTTGCTCCTTGATCATTGAGCGCTGCCGCCTCAGGCGGATAGGTTGTGGTGACATCCACTCCGACGACGTTGTCTCCCAACCCAAGCTCGAAGATGATCTCGGTCAGGTCCCCGTTGAGCGACACGATCCGCGACACGTCCCCAATGGTGGTCTCGACGCCGTCGGCGCCCACGAAGGTTTGTTCGTCGATGAGCGTTGTTGTCGGCGACGACGTGGTCGGAGACGACGTCGTGGTCTCTGCCGGCGTTGCCGATGACGTGGTCGTCGTGTCGGCGTCGCCGGTACACGCAGCCAGCACCACCGTCGTTGCAATACCCAGCGCGATGAGCGTGGTTCTTCGGTTCATTCGATTACCTCAAGTTGTTTCGGCTGCCGACTGTGCCGGTGTCTGCTGTTGTGCCCGGTGGATGGGGATCAGTCGATCCCCAACAATCACGCGATAGCCGGCCCAAATCAGCAGTAGCCCGATCAGTTCCATGACGTATAGGACCTCGACGGTGCCGGCGCGGGCGAAGCCCCCGCCGATACCCGGCAGGATGGCTCCCACCGCAATCAACACATTGCCGAGGACCCGCGACGATGCCCCATCACGACGCCAGTAGCGCCACGCCGACCAGATCGCGCCGCCGATCAAGAAGACAACGGCATAGAGGTTGATGAGGGGCGAAAACAGCCGCACCCATTGCCACGCCATCACCTCACCGGACAACCGGTTCGGCTCGACCAGCTCAGCGATGATCGGGGTCGCCACCACGAACGCCGCGGCAATCGCCACGTAGGTGACGAGTGCCACGGCCAAGCGGTCGGCGGTCCGCCTCGGAAGCAGCAGATAGACGGTGCCCTGGGCCAACGGCGCCCCACCGAGCAGCGCACCCGAGATGTACCACGCACGGAAGATCGGTTCTTGCCAGCCAAACACCGTGGTCAACGCCTCGGTGAGCGTGCCCAATCCATAGAGGCCGACTCCGATCATCCACCACATGACATACCGGGCAGATGGTTTTCGTCGCCAGTGAAGCCACAGCACGCGAAAGAAGGCGGCGGCGACAACCGTGGTGATGATGGGCAGATAGTGGATCAGGTTGGTCGACATTGGTCTCCGGATGCTCCCCAGGAAGAGAGTGAAACCGGTTGATGGACCGACAGAAAGTCGGCCGCACGCCGACACGGTGTCGGAAACGAAGGCCGCGGCTACATGTTCCTGCGGTAGCGGCCCCCGACCTCGTACAGGGCGTGGGATAGCTGGCCCAGCGATACCACCTTGGTGGCCTCCATCAGCGCCTCGAACGTGTTGTCGCCCTCGAGCGCGGCCTTCTGCAGCTGGTCGAGTGCCACCTCACCCGCCTTGGCGTTGCGTTCCTGGAACGCCTGCACGGCGTCGATTTGCCGATGTTTGTCCTCGTCGGTGGAACGGATGATCGTCTCCGGGATCACGAACGGGGAGCCCTCCGGGGAAAGGAAGGTGTTCACCCCGACGATGGGGAGCTCGCCCGACATCTTCATTCGCTCGTAGAGCAGCGACTCCTCCTGGATCTTGGAGCGCTGGTACATCCGCTCCATGGCGCCGAGCACGCCACCCCGGTCGGTAAGCCGATCGAATTCGGCGAGCACCGCCTCCTCGACCAGGTCGGTGAGCTCTTCGATGATGAAGCTCCCCTGAAGCGGGTTCTCGTTTCTGGCAAGTCCGAGCTCGCGGTTGATGATCAGCTGGATCGCCATGGCGCGCCGCACCGACTCTTCGGTCGGGGTGGTGATCGCTTCGTCGTAGGCGTTGGTATGGAGCGAATTGGCGTTGTCGTACACCGCATACAGCGCCTGCAGCGTGGTCCTGATGTCGTTGAAGGAGATCTCCTGGGCGTGGAGGGATCGCCCGGAGGTCTGGATGTGATATTTGAGCTTCCGGGAGCGTTCGTCGGCGCCGTAGCGGTCCCGCATCGCCTTGGCCCAGATCTTCCTCGCGACCCTCCCGATGACCGCATATTCGGCATCGACGCCGTTGGAGAAGAAAAACGACAGGTTCGGCGCAAACGAGTCGATCGGCATGCCGCGAGAGAGGAAGTACTCGACGAACGTGAACCCGTTTGCCAGCGTGAATGCCAGCTGGCTGATCGGGTTGGCACCGGCTTCTGCCATGTGATAGCCCGAGATCGACATCGAGTAGAAGTTCCGAACCCGGTTCTCGATGAAGTACTCCTGGATGTCGCCCTGCATCCGAAGCCCGAACTCGGTCGAGAAGATGCTGGTGTTCTGCGCCTGGTCCTCCTTGAGGATGTCGGCCTGCACCGTGCCCCGGACCCGGGACAGCACGTCCGCTTTGATCCGCTCGTACACCTCGAGGGCCACCACCTCGTCGCCGGTGAGGCCGAGCAGCATCAGACCGAGGCCGTCGCTGCCATCCGGCAGGTCGTCCAGGTAGCTAGGCCGCTCCAGCCCGCGGTCGTCGAACTTGGCCCGAAGCGCCGCCTCGACATCGTCTTCAAGACCGTGCTCGACGACATAGCGCTCGACCTGCTGATCGACGGCGGCGTTGAGGAAGAAGGCAAGGATCATCGGTGCCGGCCCGTTGATCGTCATCGATACCGAGGTCGCAGAGTCGACGAGGTCAAACCCGCTGTAGAGCTTCTTGGCGTCGTCGAGGGTGGCCACCGACACGCCCGAGTTCCCCACCTTGCCGTAGATGTCCGGCCGCACGGCCGGGTCCTGTCCGTACAAGGTCACCGAGTCGAAGGCGGTTGAGAGCCGCTTCGCCGGCATGTCCGCAGAGAGATAGTGGAAGCGCTGATTGGTCTGCTCGGGCCGGCCCTCGCCTGCGAACATGCGCGTCGGATCTTCCTCGGTGCGTTTGAACGGAAAGACCCCGGCGGTGTAGGGAAAGCGGCCGGGGTAGTTCTCCTGCATGCCCCACCGAACCCGGTCGCCCCAACCCGAGAAGCGGGGAGGGACGACCCTTTGGATGGCGGTACCCGACAGGGTGGTCGATGTGGCGTCGACCTCAATGGTCTCGCCGCGCACTTCATATGAGGCCCCGGCGGCCCGGTAGGCCTCGACGTCGGCGTCCCATCGCTCCAATAGCTCTGCGGCGTCCGTGTCGAGCCCGGCTATCGCCCGATCCCGGCGCTCCACCAAAGCCGGCTCGTCGACCGCTGCTGCTGCGATCGACAGGCCCTGTGCCTCGAGCGCAAGTGCGGCTTGCTGTGCGACGCGCTCGTTGTAGTCCCGAATCGATTGGGAGATCTCAGACAGGTAGCGGACCCGGTCCTTTGGCACGATCGAGCGCTCCCCGCCGTGGTCGATGAGCAGCTCGTGGGACAGGGTGAGGTCATCACGGGACAGTTCGGAGACGGCGTGCACCAGCACCTGATAGAAGCGGTTGGTACCTGCGTCGTTGAAGTGCGAGGCGATCGTCGTATAGACGGGAACCTGTTCGTCCGTCAGGTCGAACGCCTGATGATTCCGCTTGTACTGCTTGCGGACGTCGCGCCGGGCGTCGTCGGCGCCTCGGCGGTCTGCCTTGTTGATGACGATCAGGTCGGCGAAATCGAGCATGTCGATCTTCTCGAGCTGGCTGGCCGCGCCGTATTCGGGGGTCATCACATACACCGACAGATCGGACTGGTCGACGATCTCGGTGTCGGCCTGCCCGATCCCGGAGGTCTCGAGGATGATGAGGTCGTAGCCGGCGGCTTTCACCAGGTCGACGGCGGCGGCAACATGCGGTGACAGCGCAAGATTCGCCTGCCTGGTGGCCAGCGACCGCATGAAGACGCGATTGCTGCCGAGGGAATTCATCCGAATCCGATCTCCCAGGAGCGCCCCACCGGACCGGCGCTGGGATGGATCTACCGAGACGATCCCGACCGTGCGGTCCGGGAAGTCGGCAAGGAAGCGGACGATCATCTCGTCGACGAGCGAGCTCTTCCCCGCTCCCCCCGTGCCGGTGATGCCGATGATCGGCGTCGTGCGTTTCTCCGCGGCATCACGGGCTTGTATCACCAGCGGGCCGGCAGGGTCGTGCTCGACCTCGGAGATCATTCGACCGAGCAGCGCCGGAGTGGCGGTGCTCAGGCCGGAGACGTCGTAGTCCGCCTGGTCGTCGACCACCGGATAATCCGCCTGTTCGGCGAGATCGTCGATCATCCCCTGCAGGCCGAGACTGCGGCCATCGTCGGGCGAGTAGATGCGGGTGATGCCCGCTCGTTCCAGCTCCTCGCCCTCGGCGGGGAGAATCGTGCCTCCCCCGCCTCCGAAGATCTTCACATGCCGGGCCCCCGCATCGTCGAGCAGCTCACGCACGTACCCGAAGAATTCCATGTGCCCGCCCTGGTACGAGGTGATCGCAATGGCCTGGGCGTCTTCCTCGACGGCGGCCTTGACGATGTCGGCCGCAGAGCGGTCGTGGCCGAGGTGGATCACCTCGACGCCGGTCGCCTGGAGGATGCGGCGCATGATGTTGATCGTTGCATCGTGACCGTCAAACAGTGACGTTGCGGTCACGATCCGCACGTGGTTGGTCGGTTGATACGCCATGTGCCCACAGGATACGACGGCTGCGGTGCTTCACCCGGATGAACGGGTGGAGGGCAGCTCGCCGAACCTCTGGCTGGACTGCTCATCGACCTTGCGGTTCAAAATGGCAGGTCCTCGCGGCGAGTGATCTCTGCCGACGCCGGGCATCATCGAACGACCGAACGCCATACTTCCTTCGTATCGCGCAGGCCCGAGGGGGCGGTGATGACCAAGTCGCAGTTCGATCTGATCGCTTCGGGTCGCCAAGCAATGGAACGCAACGATTGGGGCGAAGCGTACGAGCTTCTCAACGAGGCCGCCGCGAGCGGCGGACTCGACCCGGATGCGTTCGAGGACCTGGCACGATCTGCATGGTGGTCGGGTCGCCCGGACGAGTGCATCGACGCCCGTGAGCGGGCCTATGCCGGCTTTATCAAGTCTGATGAACCGAAAAGGGCCGCCCTGATGGCGCTCGACCTGGCAGAAGGCCAATTTCACAAGAAGGCGACGGCTATCGGGGACGGGTGGGTGAGGCGGGCAGAACGTCTTCTCGCATCCGAGCCGGCCTTCGACGACGCTCAGAACGCGGTCGACTGTGCGGTCGAGATACAGCGCACGTTCGCTCGGCAGCGGACCGAACACGGCTTTGCTCCCAACATCCGCATCGGGCTGCATATCGGAGACGTGACCGAGATCGGGGGCACGCTCGCCGGCGAGGATGTGCACAAGGCGGCCCGAATCTGCGCGCACGCAGCAGCGGGCGAGGTCCTGGCGAGCCTCGATCTCGTCGACATCGTCGACCCGCCATTCGCAGCCGCCGCACCGAAAAGCATCAAACTCAAAGGCTTCACCGACGACGCTCAGGTGTCAAGCCTGCCCTGGGAGTAGGTTGCCCGCGGGATACGACAGCTGCGCCGGTTCCGTGACCGGCCGGCTCCCCGAAAATCGCCAAAACGACGGTTCAAGAAACCAACCCGAATTCGCCGATACCAAGGTAGAGGAATGACTTTCGGCTGGTGAATTGGGGGATTCACGCGGGGATTCAGCGACCACATTCGGGCTCGGAGCAGGTGGTATGCCGTGAGCACGACGATGTTCGTCCTCGGCGCGTTGCTTACCGGCGGCGCCGCGTGGGCAAACGAGAACGCGATCCATGCCTGCGTCAACCCGGCCGGAATACCGCGCATCGTCGATAGTCCCGGTGAATGCAGAAGGAACGAAGCCTCGATCAACTTGGGAGCCGGCGGATCGGCAGGATCGCAGGGCCCGGCAGGGGATGACGGAGCAACCGGCCCCACAGGACCCGCAGGGGATGACGGAACAACCGGCCCCACAGGAGCCGATGGAGATGACGGAGCAACCGGCCCCGCAGGACCCGCAGGGGATGACGGAGCAACCGGCCCCACAGGAGCCGATGGAGCGGCCGGGCCAGCAGGAGCCGACGGAGCGGCCGGGCCAGCAGGACCCACCGGTGACTCCGGGGTCATCACCTTCTACCGTGTCGAAGCCAGTGCTACGGCGGAGACGAGCGCTACCGCCCGGGCGTTCTGCGATGCGGACGACATCGTCACCGGCGGAGGGTTCCTCGGAGTCAAGACAACATCGCACGTCGACAGCAGCAATCCGCTGACCGAGTATGGCATTCCAGTCGCCTGGTCGGTCACCGTCCGAAATGCCGAGGTCACCCCGGACAGCTTCAGGGCCTACGCCATGTGCGCCGACATCACGCCCTAGGTGGGTTGTCGGCAATCCTCCGGCGGGCCTGCCAGCAATGTGACGTCGATCGGGGTGATGGCATCGGCTTGACCGCAGGCCCAAGTAATCGTCATTGGCGACCACCCTTCTAGAACGGTGTCGAGCGGCTCAGAAGAGGCCTTCGGGAGGGCTAACGATGATGACGCCGGCCTCGAGGTCGATTGAAATGACGATCTTGGAGACGAGCGGGACCGCGACATCGACACCCGCAGCGGTTCGGATCGACAGGCGATCCTGGGCAACCCCAAACTCCACCCCAATGACGGACCCGAGCTCGACCCCTCCCGGATCGACGACCGTGCAGCCCTCGAGGTCCTCGGGCCAGTATTCATCGTCGCCGAGCGTGCGTCGCTGACCGGCGGGAACGCGAAATCGAACCCCCTTGAGGGTCTCGGCGGCGTCGCGGTCGACGATCCCAGCGAAGAGGACAAGCAGGTCGCCGCGATGCGGGCGAATGGCCGACACCTCGAGGGTACGAGCAGTCGCCTCGTCGGTGGTCACGGTTGCGCCGGCGATCCAGCGTTGCGAATCGTCGCTGAGAGATCTGACGACTACTTCCCCACCGATGCCATGGGCTCGGCGGCCGTAACCGACATCGATCAGGTCCACGTCAGTCGAGGAACTCGACCTCGACCGAAAGGCCCTCTTCGTCCCCGGCAATACTCGCAACCGAGCGAATGGCCCGGGCGACTCTGCCGCGCCGACCGATGACCCGGCCCATGTCGGACTTGGCCGTGCGTACCTCGGCGACCACGGAGTCGTCACCGTCGGCAACGATCTCGACCTGGATCGAATCGGCGTCGTCGACGATTTGCGTCACGAGATAGGTGACGACGTTCTCGACGATTTCACCTTGCTTCATTCGCTGTCCTCTTCCTGTGCGGGCTCAGTATCGCTGACCTCTTCGCCTGGTACATCTTCCAGTGGCTCCGCCTCGGTTGCTGCTCCCTCTTCGGAACTGGCAACCGGCAACCGGTCACTCGCATCTTGCTCATCGGAACTGGTCACCGGCAACTGGTCACTGGCAACTTCTTCCTCACTGGCATCTTCCTTATCGGAACTGGCAACCGGCAACTGGTCACTGGCAACTTCTTCCTCACTGGCAACTTCCTCGGTTTCCACCTCCGGCTGCCCCACAACATGCACCTGCCCGGGCCATTCCTTGGTGTGATGCTCCCCGATCGTGTGGATCTCGCCCTTGTCGACTCGGAACTGCGCCCACGCCCCGGAGATCTCGAGCAGCTTCTGAGCACGCTCGGTGGGCTGGGCACCCTTGTGCAACCAGTCAAGAGCCCGCTCGTTGTCGATCTCGATCAGCGACGGCTCCTGGCGGGCGTCGTAGCGGCCGATCTGCTCGATGTACTTGCCGTCTCGCGGCTTGCGTCCGTCCATCACAACGACGCGGTACGTCGGCTGCTTCTTCTTGCCCGTCCGTGTCAGGCGAATCTTCACCGCCATGGCTACCTCTTCTTGTCGCTGGGCATCCCCGGGAGTTTGAGCCCCGGTATGGGGTTCTTTCCTCCTGCGAACGCTTTCATCATCTTCTGCGTCTCGGAGAACTGTTTGAGCAGGACATTCACGTCCTGCGGTCGCGTTCCCGAGCCCGATGCAATCCGGCGCTTGCGGCTCCCGTTGATGAGCTTCGGGTCTTGCCGCTCGGCGGGCGTCATCGACCGAATGATCGCTTCGACGCGGGCGAGGTGACGGTCGTCGATCTCAGCGTCACGCAATGCGGATCCGGCGCCGGGGAGCATACCAATGAGCTGGTCCAACGGCCCCATCTTCTTGAGCTGTTGGAACTGCTCGAGGAAGTCCTCGAGGTCGAACGCGGCGTCGCGCATCTTGGCCGCGGCCAGCTCGGCCTGCTCCTCGTCGTACACGGACTCGGCCTTTTCGATCAGGGTCATCACATCGCCCATCCCGAGAATCCGGTCCGCCATGCGGTCGGGGTGGAAGGCGTCGAGGTCGTCGATGTTCTCCCCGACGCCGACGAATTTGATCGGCTTTCCCGTGACCTCCCGGACCGAGATAGCGGCGCCCCCGCGAGCGTCGCCGTCGAGCTTGGTCAGGATCAGTCCGGTCAGGTCGGTGTGGTCGAGAAAGCCGTTGGCCACGTTCACCGCCTCTTGACCGGTCATGGCGTCGAGGACCAGCAGCACCTCGTCCGGATCGGCGGCCTTGCGCATGGCCGCCAGCTCCTTCATCAAGTCGTCGTCGATCTGGAGGCGTCCCGCGGTGTCGAAGATGACCACATTGCGCGAATCGGCTCTGGCCTGCTTCAAGGCCGCTTTGGCGAGCTTGGGCGCCTTTGCCTTGCGATCGACGTAGACGGGCACGTCGATGCGGGCCCCGAGCGTTTCCAGCTGGTCGATGGCGGCCGGTCGCTGCAGATCCGCGGCAACGAGCATCGGCCGTTTGCCCTTGGACTTCTGGTGCTTCGCCAGCTTCGCCGCCGTGGTGGTTTTTCCGGATCCCTGGAGCCCTGCAAGAAGAATGACCAGCGGTGGCGCCGCCGGTCGTACCAGCGGGGCCTCTTCCCCAAGGGTGACGACCAACTCCTCGTGGACGATCTTGATGACCTGTTGGCCGGGGGTGAGGCTGTCGGCGACCTCGACCCCAAGGGCACGCTCACGGACCCTGGCCAGGAAGGTTTTGACGACCGCCACGTTGACATCGGCCTCGAGCAGGGCGAGCCGCACCTCTCGCAGCGCTGCGTCGACGTCCTGCTCGGTGAGGCGGCCCTTGCTCCGCAGACGGGCAAACGTGTCGTTGAGTCGATCGGAGAGCGTTTCGAACATCGGCCCGAGTCTACGAGGACGCCAGATCCACCTCTCGGTCCGCATCTTCGGTCTCGATCCGGGCAATGGCGATCCGTGCCGCGATCACGGTGCACACCAACAGCACGATCGGTGCCACGTTCAGGGCGATGCCGAAGGCATCGAGCTGGTACAGGACGAAGAACGGTGAGAGCAGCGTCGTGTACAGCAAGGCGATGCCCATCGCGGTCCATGCCGGCCGCTGCTCGGGCAGCCGGTACCACAACAACACCACGGGGATGAGGAGCAGCGCCCAGTCGTGCACGACGATGTGGGCCGCGCCGATCAAGGCCACCACGACCGCTCCGCTGAACGCCAGCGCCAGGTCATCGTTCACCCGCCGGACAAACCACACCAATGCGGCGCCGGTCACCAGCGTCAACGCCAGCGACAGCCACGAGATGATCGCCGGGTCGGCGGCGATGTCACTCACGAACACGTTCCACATGGCGAACTCGTAGTAGGGCGAGTCACCGAACGCGTACAGCGAGGGCAGGGTCGGTGCGACTTCGAGGAACCGGATCCAGGCATTGGGGAAGATCAGGAGCGAGGCGGCGATCAGAAACCCACCGGTGGCGAAGCCGCCGACGATGGCGGGGCGCATCGTTCTCCATCGACTCAGCCACCAGAACACGAAGCCGATCAGCAGCTGCGGTTTGAAGATCACGAATCCGAGGATCGCCCCCCCTCCCTTGAGCCGCCCCCGGCTGAGCGCCGCGTATGACAGGCTCATCAACAGGAACACCACGAGCGAGGTCTGTCCGAGCCGGAGCGCAAAGAACACCGGCACGGTGAGCAGGGCGGCAACGCTGGCGGTCGGCCAGGAGGGCACGCCCAGGGCGCGGAACCCAGCCGCCATTCCCACAATCGACAGCACGGTCCAGATCCCCCACGCCGGGACGACATCGATGGCGACAAACGGCAAGAAGAAGAACGCGGTGAACGGCGGGTTGACGAACGGCGGCCCACTCAGCCCGGCGGGGAATGGCCAATCGTACATCGCCGATGCCGCTCCCCGACTCATCAGGGTCGCCGCGCTGTGGAAGGCCCGGAAGTCCCATCCCACCGGGGTGCCGGACTGATCGAAGCCGTCAGGGATCACAGCGATGGTCCATTGCACCCACAGGAATAAGACGATGGCGCCGGCGACGGCCAGTGCCGCGCCGATGGCCAGGCGATGGCGCTCAGTCATCGGTGGGTACCCGCTCCATCTCCACCAGACGGCCGGGCCCGATCCTGGCGATTTCGTCGCTCACCACGAACCCGTTGGCCTCGAACCGGTCGACCTCGTCGTCGGACGACGCCAGCAACACGAACCGCTCGATCGGCGCCGCGGAGAAGCGGTCGATGTAGACCATCACGTCGTCCTCAGGCATCAGTAGGTAGCGGGTGTCGCCGACCGTCTCCCACGCCAACCTGCCCACGTTGGTGAACGGGGAGAAGACCACCGGTCCTCCGCCGTCACCTGCCGGTCCGGCAACCGTTGCGGCGTCGGCGAGCTCGTTCACGACGCCGACCGTTGCGGTGTGCCGATCGGCAATGAGACGGACCGAGGTCACGGTCATCGCCGCGGCGCCGATGACCATCGCGGCGATCACGACCGATGCGGTTCTCCGGTCAATGCGCTCCACCGCAGCAGAGATCGCCGCGATCGCAGGCGGCACCGCCGCGGGCAGGGCAACGAAGAGGTAGCGACCACCCCACTGCACCCCTCCGCCGCCGAAATCCTGGGTGATGAGCACCGCAACTGCGTACACCCCCGCAATGAGCAGCAGGAACCGATACCGCGGCGAGGACCACACCTCACTGCGGATCGCCGCCAGTCCGCCCACGAGCAGCGGGAACGCCAGCAGGATGCCGTACACGTGGACCGGGCCAACGACGAGCAGGACGGCTGCACTGACCATCGCAGCCACGGCGTGGAAGACGTGGCGGCCGGAAGCCGCCTGGTCGACGCGGAGCCACACGATGAGCAGCACCGTGAACGCGGCGAGGCCGTACACGGCGATGATGCCGATGGGATCGTCGGTAACGCGAAGCAGTACCGTCGATCCGGCGTTGACGATCCGTTCGATGGCACTCGGTGCCGTGGTGTCGACCGGTACTGAGAGCGACCCGGCGACTCGCTGCTCGAACAGCAGATTCGCCCCGAATCCGGCAACGGCAGCCAACCCCACGGCTGCTGCGATGCCGATTCGCCCGAGATGAACGGGCCGGATCGAGAACAGCACCAGAGCGAAGGCGACCGCTCCACCGAACAGCAGCGCCTCGTTGCGGAACTGCGGTCCGAGCGCCACCGCCGCGATCAACGGCACGGCCCACCACAGGCGGCCCTGCAGCACGCCGATTGCCGCAGCAACTGCGGCCGCGGCGAGGGCGACGCCGATCGTGTGGGATGTCGAGGTGTACGAATAGATCACGAGCGGGCCGCCGAGACCGATCGCCCACAGCGCCCACCGACCGCTCCCCCGTCGCAGACGCTCGGCGGTGGCGCCGACGATCCAGCCGGCGGCGGCCGTTGCCAGGATCGACAGCGCAATGAAGCCGAACGATCCCAGCGCTCGCACGGCACCACCGAGCAGCAGCGAGGCCGCAACGTGCTTGGCAAATGGGGTATACCGGTCGCCGTTGATCGTCGCCGACTCGATGGGGACCGTGACTTCCTCGGGATCCAGGCCGGCAAATGGGCGCCCCAACGCCCACGGTTCACCCTCCGCCAGAAGCTCGGCCTCGAGTCGCATCCCTCCTTCGTCGGCCAGCCAAACCGGCCCGCTCTCGGTGAAAGGGAGGATGACCAGAAGCGCAATGAGCAGGAGGAATGCATGCACCCCCAGCGGGGCCGCCCAAGCAACGTCCGCTAGCCGGCGCAATGCGCGCGGCTGGTCGCCGGAGGAGGGGGCAGGCGGCTCGATGACATCCGGCTGCATGACGGCGACCCTACCCGGGGGGTGGCGGAAGACCATGGGTTCCTGCGAGACTCGGGGATATGAACCTCACTGTTATCGACCACCCCCTGACCCGGCATTACCTAACCATTCTGCGCGACGAGAACACCGGCCCCGAATCGTTTCGGTGGGCGGCAAGGAGCCTCACCTACACCCTGGTGATCGAGGCGACCAAGCGGCTGAGCCTCACCGAGGTCACGGTGAAGACACCGATGGAAGAAACCACCGGGTACCGCGTCGACAATGTGGTGGCGATCGCGGTGTTGCGAGCCGGGCTCGGGATGCTCGATGCAGTGCTGGACATGATCCCGGACTGCAAGGTGGGCTTCGCCGGGGTGCAGCGCGACGAGGAAACGGCCACGCCCATGGAGTACTACACCAAATTTCCCGATCTCTCCTCGGCATCGGTGCTGATCCTCGAACCGATGCTGGCAACGGGCGGATCGCTGTCCTGGGCGGTTGACAAGGCAAAGGAATCCGGAGCCACCGCCATTCATGCCCTGTGTGTCGTGACCGCGCCCGACGGTGCGGCGCGGATGTACGACGATCATCCCGACGTTTCGGTCATCGCGGCGAGCCATGACCGCGACCTCAACGACGCCAAGTACATCGTTCCCGGCCTCGGCGACATGGGCGACCGTCTTTTCGGCACGCCGTGACCAACCGGTCGGCCGCCGACATCGACACCGAGACGCCATGATCGACTTCACCACCGCAGCAATCGAGGTCATCGAGGGGCTCGAACCCGGCGAGGTGATGTCCTACGGCGAGGTCGCCGAAGAGGCCGGGTTCCCCGGTGCGGCACGCGCCGTGGGAAACCTCCTGGCAACGACCGCGGGGCTCCCGTGGTGGCGGATCGTCACCCAGAGCGGTCGGCTGGCTCCGGAGCACGAGCAGCGCCAGTCGGAGCTGCTGCGATCCGAGGGGGTCGTCGTGCGCGACGGACGGGTCGATCTCGAGAGCGTGCCATGACCTTCACGATGCAGGAGCTGATCTCCGCCAAGCGAGAAGGCAAGGCGCTCACCCAGGAGCAGCTCTTCTGGATCGTCGATTCGTACACCGAAGACGCCATCCCCGACTATCAAATGGCCCCGTTCCTGATGGCGGTGCTGTTCCAGGGGATGGATGACGCCGAGCTTGGTTGCTGGACCGACGCGATGCTCTCCTCCGGCGAACTGCTCGATCTTTCCTCGTCGCCGCTGCCGAAGGTCGACAAACACTCCACCGGCGGTGTCGGCGATAAGATCAGCCTGCCCCTGGCCCCGATGGTCGCGGCATGCGGCGTGGCGGTGCCGATGATGTCGGGGCACGGGCTGGGCCATACCGGGGGAACCCTGGACAAGCTCGAGTCGATCCCCGGGTTCCGCACTCAGATCGGCATTGACGAGTTCGCACGCCAGCTCGACGCCATCGGGATCGTGCTCGCCGGCCAATCCGAAAGCCTGGTCCCGGCCGATCGCCGGATCTACGCCCTCCGTGATGCCACGGGAACGGTTCCTTCGGTCCCACTCATCGCGTCTTCGATCATGTCCAAGAAGCTGGTGGCGAAGGACGATCTCGACGGCCTCGTGCTCGACGTCAAGGTCGGCAGCGGAGCGTTCATGAAGAACATCGACGACGCCCGCGTCCTGGCCGAGACGATGGTCTCGATTGGTGGCTCGTACGGAACGTCGGTCGTCGCCCTGCTCACTGCGATGGATCAGCCGCTCGGTGCCGAGGTAGGGAACGCCAACGAGGTGGAGGAGTCGATCGCAATACTCCGCGGTGAAGGTCCTGCCGACGTTGTCGAACTGACGATGATCCTCGGCGAGGAGATGCTGCTCGCCGCGGGATCAGACGACCGCGAGGCGGCACGGGCGACCCTCGAGGACGCCATCGCCTCGGGTGCCGCACTGGAGAAGTTCGCCGAGGTCATCGCCGCGCAAGGCGGCGATCCCGCGATTCTCGAAGACGGAGCCCTGCTCCCGGCGGCACGGGACACCCAGGTGGTGACCTCCCTCCGGGAGGGAACCGTGTCTCGCTGCGATGCCCTGACGGTGGGAAGGGCCGCCGTCCGGCTCGGCGCAGGGCGCACCGAAAAGGGGGACGAGGTCGACCACGGTGTCGGCATCACCCTGCACGCCAAGGTCGGGGATGCGGTCACCGCCGGGGCGCCTCTTGCCACGGTTCGCTATCGGTCACGCCACCGCCTCGAGGCCTGCCTGGCCGTGTTGGAAACGGCGTGGGATTATGCGGACGATTCCCAGCCGACGCGACCGCTCATTCTCGGGGAGGTGCGATGAACTATGACCCACTGAAGACCGCTGCAGACGCGATCGCCACGGCGACCGGGCGAGACCGCCATGACACCGCGGTCGTGCTCGGCTCCGGCTTGAGCAGCTACGCCGCCGAGCTGGACGGCGCGATCGCCATCGAGTATTCGGACATCCCGAATTTCCCGGTGCCCCGAGTCATCGGGCACGGTGGAACGCTGTACTCGGTCCCCATCGGAGACGGCTCGGCACTGTTCTTCGCAGGCCGGGTCCACGCGTATGAGGGCTGGGATCTCGACGATGTCGTCTTCGGGGTACGGTCCGCCGCACTCAGCGGATGCCGAACCGTTCTGCTGACCAACGCCGCCGGGGGGATCGGCGATCGGATGATCCCCGGAGCGCTGGTCGCCATCAAGGACCATGTCAACCTCACTGCGAGGAACCCCCTCGTCGGCCCTAACGACGACCGGATCGGGCCCCGCTTCCCGGACATGAGCGAGTTGTACAGCGAGCGGTTGCGCGGTTTGATCCGCGATTCGTTCACCGCGGCCGATACGCCGTACCGCGAGGGCGTGTATGCGTGGTTCCTCGGCCCGAGCTACGAGACACCGGCCGAGGTGCGGATGGCCGAAGGCGCAGGCGCAGATCTGGTCGGCATGTCCACCGTGCCCGAAGCCATTGCGCTGCGGCACATGGGCGTCGAAGTTGCCGGGATTTCGCTGGTGACCAACTACGCGGCCGGGATCATCGACGCGCCCCTCAGCCACGACGAGGTGACCGAGACCGCCACGGCTGCCATGGGACGGTTCCGTGCCGTCCTCGGAACCCTGGTCCCGAAGCTCGTCGCCGCATGAATCGTTCCAGCGGCGACCTCCGTAACATCTCAAAACCCCGAAGAGGAGCCCCATGAAGATCGCGGTCTGCGTGAAACAGATCCCGGACCCGGCCACGCCGTACCAGCTCGATCCCGAGACGCACCTCGTGGTGCGTCCACAGGAGCAGGTGCTCGACGACACCGACCGCTACGGCGTCGAAGTCGGATTGCAGCTGGCAGACGCCAACGAGGGCAGCAGCGTCACCTTGTTCTCGATGTCACCCTCCGGCTCGTTGCAGGGCATTCGCCAGGCACTTGCCATGGGAGCGGACAAGGCGGTGATCATCGATGACGAGGCGCTCCGCGGCTCGGCGGCGTTGACCACCGCACGCGTGCTCGCCGCAGCCATCGAGCGGGAAGGGTTCGATCTCGTCATCGCCGGAACCGAGTCCACCGACGGGTACACCGGCGTCGTGCCACAGCAGATCGCCGAGATCCTCGACACCCCATCGTTGAGCTTTTCCCGGAGCGTCGAGGTGAGCGACGGCACGGTGCGGGTGGAACGCCAAACCGAGGGTGGCTATGACGTGGTCGAGGCACCCCTGCCTGTGGTCGTTGCGGTGACCGCGGGGTCCGTCGAGGCCCGCTACCCGACGTTCAAGGGAATCATGCAGGCGAAACAGAAACCGATCGACGAGCTGACCGCCGCCGATCTCGGGCTCGCTGCCGACGAGGTCGGCTCCGGGGGGGCCGGCCAGACCATCACCGAAGTTGCGCCGATCGAGGCAAGGCAGGCCGGCGAGGTCGTCGAAGATGAAGGGGAAGCCCACCTGGCGATCGTTTCGTTGCTCGAAGAAGTAAAGGTGATCTGATGACGGCGATCGTCTTCAGCGAAGAGTCCGACGGCCATGGCTCGGCATCGGCCCTCGAGCTCAGCACCAAGGCCAGGGAATTCGGGGACGTGACCGTCTTTCACGTCGGAGCAGGCGCGGCGGACGCTATTGCCGAGCTCGGCGACCATGGGGCGACCGCGGTCCACCACCTCGATCCGGGCGAAGGCCTGCCCGCCGCCCCGGCGGCTGCGGCTCTTGCCGACCTGATTGCGTCCGAAGCTCCTTCGGTGGTGCTATTCGGCATGGGCTACACCGACCGCGACGTCGCAGGACGGCTGTCGGCCCGCACCGGGTCGCCGGTGATCGCCGCCGCGGTCAACGTTTCGATCGATCCGGTCGTGGTCACGTCGGAGATCTTCGGCGGCGCCGAGCGCGTCGTCACCGAGGCAACAGCGTCACCTGCACTGGTGATCGTCAGGCCAAAGGCGTTCGAGCCCGAGCCGAGCGGCGGCGGGGCCCCGGCGGTCACCGTCGTCGCCACGCCCGATGTCGGTCGGTCTGGATCGGCCACCGTGACCGAACGGCACGTCGAGGAGCGCGAGGGCCCGGACCTCGAGGCGGCAGGCGTCGTGGTCTCCGGCGGCCGCGGTGTCGGCGGTACCGACAACTGGCATCTCATCGAGGAGCTCGCCGAGCAGCTCGGCGGCGCCGTCGGCGCCACCAGGGCGGTTGTCGACTCCGGCTGGGTGCCATACAGCCTGCAGGTCGGCCAGACCGGCAAGACCGTCAAGCCCGCGGTCTATATCGCGGTCGGGATCTCCGGGGCGATGCAACATCTGGTCGGAATGAAGGACGCCACCACGATCATCGCCATCAACAAGGACCCCGATGCGCCGATCTTCGCCATCGCCGACCTCGGCGTCGTCGGCGACGTGCACCAGGTGCTTCCCAAGCTCATCGAGGAGCTGAAGGCCCGCGGCTGACCAGCGAGACTCAGGGACGGATGCCGCTGCTCGCGACGGTCTGCATGGTCAGGGCTTCAAAGGAGGCCAAGAGTTCTTGAAGCATGCCGACTCGATCCTGGAATCCGTCGACTCCACGCCACGCTTCGATCGCCTCGAGGCTCTCCCAGGGACCAAATGACATGAACACGCGGGGGTCTTCTCGGTCTTGAAGAAGCATCGCCCAACTGCTTCCCTCCACATGTTCCGCCGTCCAATCCGCCAGGTCGTCCCAACGCTCGATGAAGTCGCCCTCCATGCCGTCCTTGACGACCCACCGCCCGTAGGTGAACAAGTCGCTCATTTTGGTTTCTCCCATCTGCTCGAAGGGTGCTATTGACCAGGCATTCACCCGGTAGTGGAGGCGCGCCACGGCTCGCGTCGGAGAGTACCGGTCTAGCCTGCCGCCCACATCGACCGAGGGGGGCCTCGCCATGCGATTTCGAGCCATCGTTGCTGTCGCCGTGTTCGTACTGCTGGCAGCCGCATGTTCATCGACGGATTCGGCGAGTAGCACTGCGCCGCCGACCACGGCCGCGGCGCCCGAATTGAGCACAACGGCAACGACGACGGCGGCCACGACGACGACTCAAGCAGCACCGACAACGACAGCGGCTGCCGCCACGTCCGGGGACGCTCAGGAGATCGTCGACGCCAAGGTCATGGCGTTCTCCGAGGCGGCTCCCGACGACTGGGATGTGTCCGAACAAGCCGACGACGATTTCGACGAGGGCGACTTCACATACGTTTCCTGCCTCGGCGCCGACGACTTCGATCTCGATGAGCTCGATGAAGCCACACTCGCGGTCCGCGAGATGAGGGCGTCTGCGTCGGGGGGCGCCATTCCGTTTGGCTCGACGAGCGGCATACTCGAAGCCCGCGTCTTGGAGTCAGAGGAAGCGGCGGCAGCGGTGTTCTCGGTCATCGAGCGCATATACGGAACGGATGAGGGCCGTCAGTGCATGGCCGACGTGATCACGCAAGAGATCGGCCAGGACGCTCCCGCCGAATTCGGCGAAGTCACCGTCGAGGAATACCTGGTCGAGGGAGCCGATGTCGGCGCCCGTACTACGTTGACGGCCACCGGCGGGGGTGTGAGCTTCTCCTTCACGATCGACCTCGTCGCCCATCGCGACGGCGCGTGCACGGTCGTGGCGACCTTCATCTCGTTCGGGGAGCCCTTTCCCACCGATGTGGCCGACGATCTGTTCTCCGCTGCCGTCGACGCCTGACCACCCGAGCCGGGTTCATTCTCTCCCAACGAACGCCTCGACGAACGCCGCTCGTTCATCGATCGGGACGCGTGGAACCTCGATCAGCGTGTACCCGAGGCGCCCGTAGACGTCCTCAACAACCTCCTGAAAGCCCATCACCATGTCGAACGTCATCGTGCGCTCGTCGTCGGTGGTGTAGATCTCTTCCCACGGCCGCATAGCGAGAACCTCATCCTGATACGGGGAGCGTTCCGCGGCCTCCATGCTCGCCCCTGGTCGGTACCGAACCATTCGGCATAGGCGATGCAGTCGGGCACGCCGCGGTCGAACACCACGAGGCCCTGCAGTTCTTGCGCCGTCTCGTAGTGCTCGATCGATCGCTGCAAAAGCAGGTCGACGAATACCTCGACCGGCGGTTGCCCGGCGTCGGGGCCCTCGATCAGGCGGTAATCGGCGATCACCGCTCGCGCCGGTTCCGGCATGCGGTGAATTGCCGGGCCCAGCCGTTCGATGATCGCGGTCTTGCCGGTGCCGGGAGCGCCGGTGACGATATGCAGCCTCGGCATCCCCGGACCGTCACTGGTCAATCCAACAGCGCCTCGGGCCCGAACGACTCCGGCAGCAGCTCCTCGAAGGTGAACTCATGTTTGTCGTTCATCACCCGCTGGACGCCGAACTCGCGCATAAGCTGGAGGCAATTCCCACACGGAAAACACTCCTCGCCATCCAGGCAGACAACGGCCACCGTCGAGATGGCCCTGGCGCCGCTGCCGATGGCCGTCGTGATGGCGTTGGCCTCGGCGCAAACCGATGACCCGTACGCAGCGTTCTCCACGTTGGCCCCGGAAAAGATCTCGCCGTCAGCGGTCACCACAACCGCGCCGACCCGGAAATTGCTGTACGGCGAGTAGGACTGTGCTGCGGCCTCGCGGGCCTGGTCGAGTAGTTCTTGAGATTCGGTCATGGTTCCAGCAACGCCTCCACAAACTCGGTCGGGTCGAACGGTATGAGATCGTCAACCCCTTCGCCGACACCGATGAATTTCACGGGGATACCGAGCTCCTTCTCGACCGCCACCGCAATGCCGCCCCTGGCGGTCCCATCGAGCTTGGTGAGCACGATCCCGGTGATCCCGACGGCGTCGGTAAAGCTTCTCGCCTGCGAGATCGCGTTCTGTCCGGTGGTCCCATCGATCACCAAGAGTACTTCTCCGATCACGCCGGCCTCTCGCTCCATGACCCGCGCCACCTTGCCCAGCTCGTCCATGAGATTCGACTTGGAGTGGAGGCGCCCTGCGGTGTCGATCATCACCACGTCGTAGCCCTCCGTTGCCGCTCGCTGGTACGCCTCGAACGCCACTGCGGCGGGGTCGCTTCCGGTCTTTCCCGACACCACCTCGACTCCCACCCGTCCGGCCCACGCCCGCAGCTGCTCATCGGCCGCAGCGCGGAAGGTGTCGGCCGCAGCGAGGACCACCGTACGACCACCGGCTCTCAGCCGTTTGGCGATCTTGGCGATTGACGTCGTCTTCCCGGTGCCGTTGACGCCGACGACCAGCACCACCGATGGCATGCCCGCAATGGTGAGCGTCCGTTCCTCACCGCCAAGCATCCCGACGAGGGCATCCTCGAGCGCATCCCGGGCCTCATCACCGGTGGCCGGACGTTGTCTCTTGGCCTCTTCGACCGCTGCCTTCGCGGTGTCGACCCCCACGTCGGCGGCGATGAGCGCCTCCTCGAGCTCCTCCCAGGCGGCGTCGTCGAGCCGATCACGACCAAACACCGACGACAGGGCTCCGCCGAGTGCGCTCCTCGTTCGAGTGAGCTTTCCCTTGAGGGCATCTGCGGTGTCACGGGCCGGCTTGTCACCGGGCGGCGCCGGCGCGGGCCCCGTGGCTCGCCAGATCACCAGCCCGGCAATGACGCCAATCACCGCCACGACCACAACGATGATGAGGATCTGGTCCACGACCTGGATCAGATGGCGGCGCCGGACATGCGCTTGGCCAGAACCTTCGACGACCCGCCGGGCTCCATCGTGATCCCGTACAGCACGTCGGCTGCCTGCATGGTCTGCTGCTGGTGGGTGATGATCACCAGCTGCGCCGACGTGCGAAGCTGGTCGACCAGGCGGAGAAACCGGTGCAAGTTTGAGTCGTCGAGGGCAGCTTCCACCTCATCGAGGACGTAGAACGGGCTCGGGCGTGCTCTGAAGACCGCAAACAGGAAGGCCAGGGCCGCCAGCGATCGCTCCCCACCGGACAGCAGGGTGAGCCGCCCGACCTTCTTTCCATGGGGTTGGGCCTCCACTTCGACGCCTGACTGGAGTGGATGGTCCGGATCGAGGAGGCGAAGCCGTCCGCGGCCGCCGGGGAACACCAGTGCGAAGTTCTCTTCGTACAGACCCGAGATCTCCTCGAATGCGCCGAGGAACAGCTCTGACATCTCTTCGTCCAGGACCTCGATGACTTTCAACAACTCGCGGCGCGACTCGTTGAGGTCCCCGAGCTGCCCGTCGAGGAGCTCAACCTCTCCGGTCAGCTCCTCATACTCGGCAGCGGCGAGGGGATTGATCAGGCCCATCCGGCGCAGGTCGGCCTCGAGTGCCTCCAGACGCTCGGTAGCCACGACACCATCATCGATCTCCGGTCCTGGTGCGGACAGCGCCTCCGATTCGTCGGCATCCGCGTCGCGCCGAATGCGCTCGAGGGTGGCCTCGCGGCGGACGCGGAGCTCGGCGAGCTCGACGGCGAGCACGGAACGTCGATCCCGATGCGCGCTGACGTTTGCGTCCAGCTGCTCACGCCGCTCCTCGGCGGTGCTCAGCGCACCGTCGACGTCGCCAACTTGCTCCCGGATGTCGCGTTGCCTCACCCGGAGGGTCTCCACATGGGCCCTGACCAACCCGACGAGACGCTCGGCTCGTGCCTCGATCTCGCCGAGCGACCCAATGCGGGGATCGTCGGCGGGCAGCCCCTCGAGGTCCGAGAGCTCAGCGCGGATCTGTGCGGTTCGGCGCTCGACCAGCTCGACCCGCTCCGCAGACCGGGCCACGGACGCGGCAGAAGACTCTCGGAGCCGGCGGGCCTCGTCGCGACGCTCGGTTACCTCCGCCCGTTGGACGCTGAGGGCTTCCCAGGCTTCCTGGCGAGTCGCCTCCTCGCCCTCGAACTCATTGAGGCGGTCCTTGAGGTCGGCAACGCGAATCACCCGAGCAGCTTCCGCCCCATCGATCGCCGTCACGCGCTCGTCGAGCCTTGCCAGCTCGGCCTCGCCCTCGGATCTGGCCCGTGCGATCAGTGCGAGCGCTTCGGTGTGCCCGGCGATCTGCGCTTCGATCTCCTCGAGTGCCTCCAGCGCGGCGCGTTCGACGTCCATCGCCGCGTCAAGCCGGGCTCGGCTGCCGGTCAGCTGGCTCTCGACCCGGGCTCGCTCGGTCTCGGAAACCTCGAGGGCGACCCGTGCCGCTTCGAGGGCCGCCTGTCCGACTCCGTCGGCCTGGGCGACTCGCATGCCAGCGGCGGTGATCACGTCGCCCTCGGGCGTCACCGCCCGCGTCTCGGGAAAGCGTTCGACGATCTGCCAGCCAAGCTCCCATCCGGCGACCAGCACGACATCACCGAGCAGCAGATCGGCAATCGTCCGGTCGGCGCCTTCGCCAAGAAGGTCGACAAGAGCGTCGGCGCCGAAGGTCTCGGAGGCATCCCGGGCGGCAATCTCGACGGCGTGAGCTCCTTCCCCGGACTGCGGCGCGACGACCGATACGCCGCCGAGTCCCCGCTGCTTGAGGGTCCTCGCCACGGTGCGCACGACCCCAAGGTCCTGGCCGGCGTAGGCGTCGCTCCACGACCCGAGCGCCGCATCCACCGCAGCTGCGATGTCCTCCGGCACATCCAGCCGGGCCGCCAGCGCCCCGACCACCCCTTCGCCGCTCTCGACGAGCGAGCGTGCCTCGGGATCGCCAAGTCCGGCGAGTGCAGACTCGAGCGCCTCGATCCTGGCCTCGGCCGCGGCCAAGGCCAGCTGCACATCGGACCGCTCCTGATCATTGCGTTCAAAGGCCTGTCGGAAGGCTTCCCGCTCGGACCGCGCGTCCTCATAGGTGCGCTGGGCGGCGGACCCGAGGGCATCGGCGTCCTGGATCCACTGGTTCAGGTCGACCGCCTCTGCCGTCTCTTCGGCGAGGCGAGCCTGGACGACATCGCGCCTCGATGCCACCGAGCCCAATTCACGTTCGTCGCGCCTCGAGGCAGCCTCGAGCGCCCGTAGGTCGCCGCGTACGTTCGCCACCACTCCCTCGGCCGGGAGTTGCAGCTGCTCGCCGAGGGCGCGCTCCTCATCCTCGAGCGCATCGACCGCCACAGTCCGGTCCTCTTTCTCGGCCAGGGCCTTGGTCGAGGCGGCGCCCACTTCGATGAGCTCGTCGGCGAGCTCGCCGAACTCATTCTCCAGGTCCGCCCTTCGCGCTTCGGCTCCCTCCAACCGGCCTTGCAGTGATACCCGTCGTTCCCGGGCAACGAGGCTGTAACGGCGAAGCCGCTCAGTGACCGTCTCGAGCCTGGCGGCGGCTGCGGTGTCGCGCTCCAGCGCAGCGCCGGACTCGCCCGCCGAATCCCTGAGCTGTTTCAACTCCTCGATCGACGACTCCAGCGCCTTGGCCTCTCGTTCGAGAGAGGCGGAGCGCCCCTCATCTTCCGTGGTCGCCGCTTGTTCCCTGGCCGCCAGCGCTCGCAGCTCCTCGCCCCCAAGCCAGAGCCGCAGGGCCTTGGCCTCCGCCTTGACCGACCCGTGTCGCGCAGCAGCGTTGGCTTGCCGCTTGAGGGGACGAAGCGCACGGCGCTTCTCGGTGAGAATGTCGTTGAGCCGCTCGACATCCAGCTCGGTCGCATCGAGACGGCGAATGGCGCGATCGCGTCGCGCCCGGTGCTTGGTGATGCCGGCGGCTTCCTCGATAACGGCCCGATGCTCGTCCGGCCTTGCCGTGAGAATCTCACCGATCTCGCCCTGGGATACCAGGACGTGCTGGTGTCGTCCCACACCCCCGTCGGAGAGCAGCTCCTGGATGTCCAGCAGGCGGCACGCTGTTCGGTTGAGCTCATAGTCGGAGGTGCCGTCGCGGTGAAGGCGCCTCGTGATCGTGATCTCTGAGATGTCGACCGGGAGGAATCCGTCGCTGTTGTCGAAGGTGAGCGATACCTCGGCGCGAGACACGGCGGGTCGGGTCGCGGTCCCGGCGAACACGACATCTTCCATCTTCTCGGTGCGGAGGGAACGAGTGGCCTGGGTGCCCATGACCCAGGCCACGGCATCGAGGATGTTTGACTTCCCCGACCCGTTCGGCCCGACCACGATGTTCACCCCGGCATCGAATTCGAGCCGGGTCCGGTCGGCGAAGGACTTGAAGCCGACGAGTGTAAGCCTTTTGAGGAGCACGGTTTGGCGAGCTTACCAGTGGGAATTACAAGGGTGTGAGTACCGAGGAAGTCGAGAGTCTTGAGTCAAGAGTCAAGAGCAAAACCCGATTAGGACTCACGACTCTGGACTCACGACGTTGGACTCTCGTTCCGCCAGGCGATCCAGCGCCTGGCGGGCCGCCTCCTGCTCGGCCCGCTTCTTGGAGCTCCCGGCGCCGGTTGCCAATTCCTCGCCGGCCGAGGTCACCGTGGCGGTGAACTCCTTGGCGTGCTGGGGCCCGGCGTCGGTCACGACGTAGCGAACATCTCTCCCCGATGCGATCAATACCTCCTGGAGCCTTGTCTTGTAGTCGCGTTCGCCCGGGGCAACGGTCCGCTCGTCGATCGCCAAGGCCCAATGGCGATGCACAACTTCCTCGGCGGCCGCAAACCCCGCCTCCACAAAGATGACGCCGATCAACGCTTCGACCACGTCTGACAGGATCGAGTCCTTTTCCCTGCCGCCGGTGAGCTCCTCGCCCTTGCCCAGGCGCACCGCGTTCTGCACACCCCAGGTCCTGGCGATCTCAGCAAGCAGCGGCTCGGATACCACGGCGGCGCGAACCAGGGTCATCTCTCCCTCCCGCGCATCGGGCATCGCCTCGAACAGGTAGCGGGTCACCGCAAGCTGTAGCACCGCGTCCCCCAGGAACTCGAGGCGGTCGTAGTCGAGGTCACCCTTGTTCTCGGCAGTGAACGAAGGGTGGGCGAGGGCTTCGTCAAGGAGCGCGGTGTCGAGAAATCGGTAACCGATGGCTGCCTCCAACTCGCCGATCCGATCGGTCATTGGCCGGCGGCGTCGAGCCCGGATGCGATCCGATCGACGAGTCCGCGATCGACCCCCTCCACCGCCATCTTGATCGCGTTCTCCACCGCCCGATGCGAACTCGAGCCGTGGGCGATGACGACCACCCCCTCGGTGCCCACCAGGTGGGCGCCGCCGGTGTGCTCCGGGTCGATCTGCTGTCGCAGCTCCATGAATGCCGGCACCAGCTTGGCAAGCGGCTCCTGATACTCATCGGCCTGCATGCTCTCCAGCAGCAACCGGAAGATGGCCTTGGCCGCTCCCTCGCCGGTCTTGAGCAGGATGTTCCCGGTGAACCCGTCGGTGACGAACACGTCGGCCCGGTCCCGTCCGAGATCGGTTCCCTCGACGTTGCCGACGAAGTTGACCGCCTTTGTCTCATCGAGCAGCTCGAACGCCACCCGCTCGAGCGGGCGTCCCTTCCCGGGCTCCGCACCGATGTTGAGCAGACCGACTCGTGGCTTGTTGAGGTCGTTATACACCTCGGCCACCGCGCTGCCCATGATGGCGAACTCGAACAGATGCTCGGGACGTACGTCGATGTTGGCGCCAATGTCAATGACCACTTCGCTCGTCGGAAAGATCGAGGCGATGGCCGGGCGAGAAACCCCCGGCAGACGGCCGATGATGAACGCCGCGGCCGCAAGTGTCGCACCGGTCGATCCGGCGGAAACGAGCCCGGAAGCTTCGCCATCAGCAACCAGTCGTGCCGCAACCAGCACCGAGGCGTCGCGTTTGTCGCGCAGCGCCCGGGAAGCGTCCTGATCCATCCCGATCACTTCGGCAGCATGCACGACCGGAATCTCGCTATCGAAGCGGTCGAGCAGCGGCCGGATCAGGCCTTCGTTGCCGACCAGGATGACGTCGCTCCCGCTGCGGGAGGCATCGATCGAGCCCCGGATCACTTCAAGCGGGGCGTGGTCCCCACCCATCGCGTCCACGGCGATCGTGGTCATGGCTATTAGGAGGGTGGTCGGTGATCGGCCCACGCGGAGCGCAGCACAGCGACCGCTGGCGCCCGGGGTAACCGTTTACGGCGCCGCGTGGCACTCGTCATCAGGACCGCCCTCCTATGAGACTTCGTTCACGGTGCGGCCGTTGTAGGTGCCGCAGTTGTTGCATACGCGATGCGAGACGTGCTTGGCGCCGCATCGCTGGCACGTGGCCAGCTGCGGGCTCGACACCTTCCAGTGTGCCTTGCGGCGCCGGGTCCTGGACCGCGACATCTTTTTTTTCGGGACGGCCATGAGGGAATCCTGTTCTCGTCAATCTCCGGGAGGCAGCAGATCGCGTAGGACGGCGAAAGGCGAGCCATCACCCGGGAGGTCGGTATTCAAGTCCGTTTCTGGTGTAGTCACAACCACGGCACAGCCATCCGGGCATTCTGGGAGCAGGGGAAGCGATAGCAAGGCCTCGTCCCTGAGGAACGGCTCGAGGTCGATCTCGGCATCCTCGATCGGGTAGGCATCCTCCCCCGGGTCTTCTTCGAAGAGCGCGGCGACCTGGAGATCCATGTCCTCGGTGTAGAGGGTGAGGCACCGTCGGCACCGGTGTTCGACTTGGAAACGCAGGGTGCCACGACCGAGAACTCCGCTCGGCAGCGGTGACAGGGTCAGGTCCGCGCTGAGTGGAGGCTGCGACTGGATCGTGCTCAGCTCGAGGCCCCAGTCGACGGCAACGTCGATCTCCACATCGCGCGGCGGTGCTTCGCGATCGAGCAGATCGGAGACATTGATAATGAGAGAAGAAGTCATGAGTCGCGAGTCGCGAGCAGGAATCGCCCGAAGTCTATCGCCAGCCTGGCTTGTTGTGACTCGCGACTATCGGGTTCTCGACTCGCGACTCGCGACTCACTGGCTAATCGGTGGCTCCGGTGCCGGAGGCAGCGCCTGATGCAGCTCCGCCCGGGCCTCGCGCACATAGCGAAGCAACTCGCCGAGTACGGTCTCGGCCTCCGCCAGATGGCGCTCCGCAAAGTCCTCCGACTCGAGCCGTATCCGGCGAGCCTCGCCCTCGGCGTTTCGCACCAGGGTGTTGGCCTCCTCCACGGCCTCCTGGACAATGTACGACTCCGAAACCAACTCCTCGGAGCGCTGCTTGGCCTGGTCGATCACACCCCTGGCGGTCTCGTTGGTCTTGGCGATGTAGGCCTCGCGCTCGCGAACCATCCAGCGCGCAGCCCGCAGCTCCTCGGGCAGCTCCTTTTGGATCCGAGCGAGGGCGTCGAGCGTGTCCTCCTGACTGACCATCACGCTGTTGGAAAGCGGCACCTGTCTCGCGCCTTCGACCTCGATCATCAGCTGCTCGAGCATGTCGAGCACCTTGCCGGGCAGCGGCGGCGGTGCCTGGTCGTGCTGGGGTTCCTCGACCGTCATGCGAAACGCTCCTTGAGGGCGGCGGCAACGATCTCGGGGACCAGTCCGTCGATCGCACCCCCGTATTGGGAGATCTCCTTGACCAGCGAAGAAGACAGATAGCCGTAGTCCGGGCTGGTTGCGACGAAGAAAGTGTCGATGCCGGAGAGTTGCCGGTTCATCTGGGACATCTGCAATTCGTAATCGAAGTCGGTGACGGCGCGCAGGCCTTTCACAATGACATCAGCGCCGACTTCTGCGGCGTAGTTGACGAGCAGCCCGTCGAAGGCTCCAACCGTGACGTTGTCCCAACGGGCTGTGACCTCGGTCAGCATCGCGTCGCGCTCGGCCTCGGTGAACAGCGGTCGCTTGGACGGGTTCCTGATAATGGCCACGATGATCTGATCGAAGAGTCCGGCGCAGCGCTCGATGACGTCCAAGTGCCCATTGGTCGGCGGATCGAAGCTTCCCGGGATCAACGCTGTGGTCACGAACCCTCCTTTGCAAACACCCACAACTCGGTATCACCGTACCGTCGCTTGTCGGTGAGACGTAGGTTATCCGACTTGGGGCGGGCGCCCCCCGATCGCCGATGGACGATGGCGGTGGCGCCCTGGTTGAGGCGGTTTTCGACCATAAAGAGCACCTCCTCGACGGCTAAATCCTCGAGGGCGTACGGAGGGTCGACGAACACCAGGTCGAAGCCTGCGTCGGAGCGAACCAGGTAGTCGACGACGGTCTCGGTCTCCACCCGTCCCCCGAGCCCCACCGCACCGATGTTCCGCTCCAGCACCTTCACGGCCCGGCGATCGCGCTCGACGAAGACCACCTCCGCAGCGCCGCGGCTCAGCGCCTCGAGCCCGAACGAGCCGGAGCCGGCGAAGAGGTCGAGCACGGTTGCGCCATCGACGGTCTCACCGAGAATCGAGAACAAGGCCTCTCTAACGCGACCGGTGAGCGGCCTGGTGCCTTCGTCGGGGGTGTCGAGCCTGCGGCCTTTCGCCTCACCGCCGATGATCCGCATCAGGAGCGCTCCAGCCACTCGGCGTCGTCGCCGAGGAGCAGCTTCACCTCCTCGGCGAGCTCGGGATGCCCTTCGAGGTAGGGGTCATCCTGCACCATGGAAAATGCCTCCCGGCGCGCGGTAAGCAGGCTCTCGTAGTCGCGCAGGATGTCGGCCAGCTTCAGATCGGTCATCCCCGACTGCCGCGCCCCGAAAACTGTGCCCTGACCGCGGATCCGTAAATCCTCCTCGGCGAGTCGGAACCCATCGTTCGTGGAGAGCATGGCGGCAATACGCTGCTCCCCATCCGCCGTGGTCGGGTCGGCCACCAGGACGCAGTACGCGGGATAGGCGCCTCCCTTCCGCGGACGGCCGACGCGGCCACGCAACTGGTGGAGCTGGCTCAAACCGAAGCGATCCGCATCCTCGACCACCATCACGGTGGCGTTTGGCACGTCGATCCCGACCTCGATGACGGTGGTGGCTACCAGGACGTCGACCTCTTCGGCGCGGAACCGACGCATCACGTCGTCTTTCTCCCCCGGGCGCATCTGGCCATGGAGCAAACCGAGGCGCAGCTCCGGGTACACCCGGCGAAGCCGCTCATACTCCGCCGTCGCCGACTTCGCCGCCAGCTTGTCGGAGTCCTCGACGAGTGGGCAGACGATGAAGGCCTGATGGCCGGCGGCAACCTCGGACCTGACCAGGTCTTCGACGAAGGAGTCGGTGGGCCCCGCGTGCCGCGTCCGCACCTCTTTGTAACCAGCGGGCATCTCATCGAGCACGGATACATCGAGGTCGCCGTAGAGGGTGATGGCCAGGGTTCGGGGAATCGGGGTAGCCGTCATGATGAGCAGATCCGGGTCGTAATCATCCGCCTTCTCGCGTAGCTGCACCCGCTGGTGCACACCGAAGCGGTGTTGCTCATCGACGACGGCGACCGCAAGGCGGGCGAAGCGGACCCCCTCCTGGATCAGGGCATGGGTGCCGACCACGATGTCGATGTTCCCCGATGCGATCAGGTCAAGGAGGTCGGACCGGGGAAGGTCGGGGGCGAAGTTGCTGATTGCCCGGTTCGAAGTCAACAGGGCCACGCGAACCTCAGGATCATCTCCCCGTTCAAAGAGGTTGGCCGTGCCCGCAGCGCCTTCCAAGCCGGCGGGCGCCAAACCGGCCTCTTCGATCGAGGTGATCGTCGACAGGTAGTGCTGATCGGCAAGCACCTCGGTGGGCGCCATGATTGCGCCCTGTCGGTCGGCTTCGGCTGCGTCAAACAATCCGACGAGGGCAACCACGGTCTTGCCGGACCCGACCTCGCCCTGCAATAAGCGGTGCATCGGGTGCTCCGAGGCCAGGTCGGCACGAATTTCTTCAATGGCCCTCGACTGAGCGGCGGTCAGGTCGAATTCGAGCGAATTGAGGAAGGTGGCGGTCAGGTTCCCCTCAACATCGAGGGCCACACCACGCGACGCGTCGATCTGCGCCCGCTTGCGCAGGGCGAGGGCGACTTGCAGGCGGAGCAATTCATCAAAGATCAGGCGCTCTCTGGCGCGTTCGGCGTCGGCTCGCGCGGCGGGGAAATGCACGTCACGGATTGCCTGGTCGCGTCCCACCATTCCCAGCCGCGCAATGATGTCGTCTGGCAAGACGTCGCTGATCGGGGCGGATCGTCGCAGCGCATTGTCGATCGCCTGTCGCATCTTGAAGGCACTGAACTTTCCGACGGCCGGGTGCACCGGGACGATCCGCCCGGTGACCAGCGGGCCGTCATCATCGTCGAACCGGTCCAGGTCCGGAGACTTCATTTGCAGCTTGCCGCGGAACAATTCGACTTTCCCCGAAAGCGCAACCTGCCCACCTTCGCGGAGCTTGATATACGGGTTGAACCAAACCGCATGGAGCACATTGGAGCCATCCGAGATGTCGGCCTCCACCATGGTCCGGCCGCGGGAGATCCGCCGGGTCTTCGTCTTCTGAACGGTTCCGGCGACGGTGACCTCCTCCCCGATCGGAACATTCGACAGGTCGAACATCTGTGACCGGTCGAGGTAGCGCCGCGGGACGTGGAGCAGGAGGTCGGCAACCGATTCGATTCCGGCCTCGCTGAGCTGCTTCGCCGACTTCGGCCCGATTCCTTTGACCAGATCCGTGGGCAGCGTGGCGAGATAGGCGAGCGAGCGTCCTGCTTGCTCACTCGCGGCGTTGCTCATGGGTGCCATGATGCCAGCTGAGAGTGACGCTGCCCCTCAAGTTCGCACCCCTCACTGCTACTCTCCCGGTCGCTGCGCCCCTGCTCGCGACTGGTGGCAGGGCGGACGGAGGATTTTCCATGTCATATCGATGCGAAGTGTGCGGCAAGGAGCCGTGGGTAGGCAAGCAGGTCAGCTTCTCGCACAAGCGGTCCAGCCGTCGCTGGCTGCCAAACATCCAGCGGGTGCGGGTGAAGCACGGCAGCAACTCACGGCGGATGCGTGTGTGCACATCGTGTATCAAGGCCGGAAAGATCGAGAAGGTCTGATCCGATGCAGGGCGTCGTCAAGGTGTACGACCCCGCAACCGGAGTCGGTGTGATCTTGATCCAGGACCGCTCTGAGGTGCTGCTGCGGCCGGGATCGCTCGAAGGATCGATGTTCCGCTTCCTCCGCCAGGGCCAGCGGATCATCTTCGAAGTCGACGAGGAAAATGGCGATCGCTTCGCCCGCGATCTCCGATTCGGCTCCGACGGCTACTGACGCTCCGAACCCCGCGCCGATTCGTTCGGTACACTCACTGCAACGACGAGGAGGAGCATTGGTTAAGGCGTATGTCCTGATCCAGACTGACAGCGGCAAGGCTGCCGACGTCGCCAACACCATCCGCGGTATCGCCGGCGTGATTTCCACCGAGGCCGTGACGGGGCCCTACGACGTGATCGTCTTTTCCGAGGCAGAGGATGTTGACGCGCTCGGACAGCTCGTCGTCACCGCGATTCAGCCGGTTGACGGCATCGTCCGTACCCTCACTTGCCCGGTCATCAACCTATAACGGGTCCGGAGTGACGAAGCGGGCCCTTGGTTCGTTGATCGGGGCGCTGCTCGGCGCCACGCTTGGCTATACCGTCCACCAGGTCATCACCGCGGAGGACACCGGCGAGGCAGACCTCACCGTCGCTGCGCCGCTGACCGTCGTCCTCCTTGGCTTCGGCGTGGGCATATTGAGCGGGCGCCGCGCTCCGGTCGTGTCGTTTCTCGTCGGGGCGATTGCCGGCGCTGCACTGGGAACCCGGCTCGACGAGCTCTTCCCGCGTGGCAGTTCCTAAGCAACCCCGAGTGGTACGGGCCGCGGCGCGCTCGACCGTTGTGGTGACTCGGTTACTCCCGACCGTCCGTCGTCAGTCCCGGAGCCCGAGCTCGACCAACTGGTTGCAGAGCTCGGCGTAGGTCATTCCTGAAGCCATCCACATTTTCGGATAGCCGGAGATCGGGGTGAACCCGGGCATCGTGTTGACCTCGTTGATGAGGAATCCCCGACCGGCCTCCTCGAAGAGGAAGTCCACCCGCGCCAGTCCCCGGCACTCGAGCGTCGAGAACGCCCGCTTCGCCAGCGCCTGCACTTCGGCTGTTCGGGGTTGGGAGAGGGGGGCGGGGACCTCGAAGCGACTGCTCTCGTCGTGGTACTTCGCCTCGTAGTCGTACCACTCGTTTCCGGGATGCACCTCGCCGGGAATCGCCGCTCCCGCGCCCTCCAGGATGGCAACCTCGATCTCGCGGCCATCGATGAACTCATCGACGATCGCCTTTTCCCCGTAGCGGAAGGCCTCGTCGAGGGCGTCCTTCACCTCCGCAGCAGTCGTTGCCTTGGACACACCAACCGACGAGCCCAGCGCCGCGGGCTTGACAAAGACGGTCCTGCCGAGCGAGGTGGTGATGGCATCGACGGTGCCGGTCGGGTCGTCGGTGTAGTCGCCCGAACGAACCAACTCCCAGCGAGGCGTCGGCAATCCGGCGCGCTGCATCAGCTGCCTGGCAACGTCCTTGTCCATCGCGATCGCCGAGCTCAGCACACCGCAGCCGACATACGGCTTACCGACGATGTCGAACATCCCCTGAACGGTCCCGTCCTCGCCAAACGGTCCGTGGAGTACGGGGAACACCACATCGAATTCGACCTCGTCGGAGGAGACGATCAGCGCTCCCTCGGGTACGCGCATCCAGACCGGCCGGCCCTTGGCCTGAAACGGCCGCGAGGAAGGATCGACGACAAACCAGGCACCGTCGCGGTCGATCCCGACCGGGATCACCTGGTGATCGGCAGCGACCAACGCGTCGTAGATGGCGACCGCCGATACGCACGACACCTCGTGCTCGGCGGATCGGCCTCCGAAAAGCAGCAGCACCCGGCTCATCCGGAGGAGAGTAGCGAAGTAGCCAAGTAGCTAGGAGTAGCGAATTAGCGAAGTAGCGAAGGGAGGAAGTAGCCGAGTAACCGAGGGAGGCACTGAATCACTGACTACCGAGCGCTACTCAGCTACTCAAGCGAGGCGCAAGCCGAGCGCTACGACTCCTTGTGTTTGGGCATTGCCACGGCGTGGAAACCGCCGTCGACGTGGATCACTTCACCGGTGGTCGCCGGCGTCCAATCGGACATCAGCACGCACACCATTTGGGCGATGGGCTCGGGGTCCTCGATGTCCCACGGGAGAGGCGCACGCTCACCCCAGACGGCGATGAACTCTTCGATGCCAGGAATCGAGCGGGCGGCAACCGTCTTGATCGGACCCGCCGCCACGGCATTGACCCGGATCTGTTCCGCCCCGAGATACCGCGCCAGGTATCGGGTCACCGACTGGAGGGCGGCTTTGGAGACGCCCATCCAGTCATAACCGGGCCATGCCCAGCTGTTGTCGAAGTCGAGCGCCACCAGGGAGCCGCCGCCGGCCTTCTGCATCAGCGGCCGCAGGCCCGCAGCGAGCGTCTTGTACGAGAATGCCGAGGTCAGAAACGCCGTGCTCGCCGACTCCGCCGGGGTGGACATGAACGAACCCCCGAGCGCGTCATCGGGTGCATACGCAATGGCGTGAAGTGCGCCGTCGATGGCCCCCCAACGCTGTTCGAGGTCGGCAACGACCGCTTCCATGTGTGCAGGGTCCGTGATGTCGAGCTCGAGAACCGGCGGCTCGTCGGGGAGCCGCTTGGCGGACCGCTCGGTGAGCCGCATGGCTCTGCCAAAACCGGTCAACACGACGGCCGCCCCCTGTTCTTGGGCGAGTCTGGCGACATGCCAGGCAATTGAGGCATCGGTCAGCACCCCGGTCACCAGGATTCGTTTGCCCTTCAGCAACTCCATGCTTTCCCTCGCTGTCTGGTGACCATGCTAGAGGTCACAAGCTCATCCACGCTCTGATGCCGAGGCCCATGACGAAAAGCAGCAGGATCCCGTATGCCAGAGCCGGCCGTTTCGCCAGCTGTGCTCGATAAACGTACGCAATGGCGAAGGTGATGGCGATCACCACACCGTAAAACACGTGGAATGTCGCCGGCCGGTCGCCGGAGAGATACAGCAGGACGCCCGCAAGCACCTGGACGAGCATGACGCCGATGGCAACGGCGGTGGCAACGCCAAACGCCCGGCCCGGCGGACGGCGCAGAATGGCCAGGCCGACACCCCACAGGCCTACAACGCCGGCGGTCACTACCGCCACGAAGAACCAATTCTCATGGAACCACAACACTGCGTCCATGTCGGCGGATGCTACCGAGCCTTGGAAACGGGCGCGACCGCGGCCCCCGTGATGGCAATCAGGTCGTCGACGTCGAGATGAATCGCGACGCCTTCGGTGCCAGACCCGATCGAAACCTCGCCCGTGCCCTCGATCGTGGCCTCGATCACCAGCGGCCAATCCCCCGCAGCACCAAGGGGCGTGATGGTGCCCCGGTGGTAGCCGGTGGCTGCATAGGCCTCGTCGGCGTCAGCCAGGGAGAGTCTGCGCTCGCCGAGGAGGTTCCTGAGCGCCTTCCATTCGATCAACTGATCGCCGGGAACCATGACGAGCACGTATCGCCCCTGCCCGACGCGTACCACCATGGTCTTGAGAATGCGCTCGACGGCGACACCGCGCCGCTCGGCCGCAGTCTCGATGTCGCGACCTGGCTCGTACTCAACGAGGCGGTAGTCGACGCCATCAATCTCGGGAATGTCCACGGCCGCGAGACTAGGGACGGGAAGTCAACTGACCGCGATCGGGCCCTCCACACCTTCCACCACCCAGCCGCCGTCCGACTCGGCGACTCGATAGGTGAACCAGGTGCCGCACAAGCCACCACACCACATCGACATGGGCACGAGTGCGCCGTCGTCGTCGAAGGTAATGGATCCGACACCCAGGATCGCCGAACCCTCGACGACCGGCATCAAGTCGGCGGTTCTCCATTCCTCCGGATCATCGATCCAGCGCACCGCCGCCAACGGGGCCAACGCGGCCTCGATTGCGCTCCGTTCTTCATCACTGAGCGGACGCGTCTCCCCGCCTTGCCCGCCGAGTCCGGCGCCCGGGTCGAGGCTGGATTGGACGAGTAGCTCCGCAAACGGATTCCCGGCTCCGCCGAACGTGTTGTCCTCGGTGACCAGCTGGCGCAGCGCCACCGCATAGATCGCAGCGCGGTCTCCGGAAGCGTCGATGGCTGGTTCGGTCGTCGGTGTGCCGCCCGTGCATGCTGCCAGAAAAATGCTTGTAGCAACGACAATCACGACCGGCTTCATGCTTCTTGGACGTCAACGACGCGATGTTTGGTTCCGCCCTGGTCACGGGCGACTGGCGCCTCGAGACTCATATCTCGTCGAGCAGCTGCCGGCGCTTCGCCTCGTACTCGGTGTCGGAAATCACTCCATCATCGTGGAGCTGCTTGAGGCGCTGCATCTTGTCGATGGCGTCATCGGACTCGGGTGCGGGCGCCGAGCCGCCCTGGAGCGCCAGCGAGCGCTTCTCCCGGACGTTGTACAGCACCGCGGCGAAGTTGTCTGGCCGCGGGATGTTGGCGAACCGGCTCTGACCGGACGTGCCGGCCGATTCGACGAGCAGATCGCCTGCGCCCAACAAGCGCTCCCAGAAACTCTGGTGGAAGTTGACGTTGGTAATGCGCTCCAATGGGATCTCGATGCCGGATTGGGCGATGAGGCCCGTTCTTGTCATGAGCCGCTCGGTGGTGAGCACGTACCGGGTGACCCACCAATCGACGACGGGCCGAACCACGAACCACCCGAACGCCGCAATCACGACAAGGGAGAGGATCAGGTCGGCTGTGGCGCCCCCGGGGATCCATTGCAGGATCACGAACAAGGCGATCAGCACACCGAGGAACCAGGCAAACGGGATGGCGAGCAGTTTCCAGTGCTGGCGGAACGACATGATGACCGCTTCGTCGTCGGTGAGCGCGTTCTCGGGCCATGGCATGGGCAGGAGCTTAAGGGTGAATCGCTGAACCCGAATTGCTTCTCGTTCCATTCGGGCGGCAAACGCGAGAAACCCCGAGGAAGCCGAAGCCCCCTCGGGGTGTTCTCGATGCGAGTACCCTTGCGACTACTCGCCCACCTACCGGCCGAAACCGGAGGCAGTGTCTTTCCTGTCGACTCCGACCCGCAGGCCGGTCACGGTTGTGCCTCTCAGCACCGGTGCGGTCCCCTTCCGAGGTGCACCCAGGTCCAACTTTCTCGGAGCCTTTCGGCTGCCGTGTCGACCCCGAGGGGCCGGTTGTCGCCGGTGCGGTCTCCCGCTTCCTCCGACAGTTGGGAAGCTATCCGATGCCGCGCGCAATTGCCAACCAAATAGCTAGTTCGTTTTCGCGGGCGAGCGGTAACTTTCGCGTGTCCTCGAGAGCCCTTGCCGTACAGGCGTTTCGATTTCGCGGACCGAAAAGAGACGGTTCGCCAAAGCCGAAGTCCCCGCCATGGTGAACGGTCGCGCGGGGTTGCGACGCCTGCCTCGGAGGGGCTGCTTCCTTGCCTCCCCCTCAGGGGGAGGTGCCGAGCGCCAGCGAGGCGGAGGGGGTCAAGG
>CAXMOP010000008.1:0-16854 GCA_964195155.1 uncultured Kiloniellales bacterium
TGCCATCAAGATCCTCGAGAACGGCGCCGTGAAGCCAACGGCGTTCCTCAACGTCCAGGACGTCTCGGTGTCCGGCGACGGTGGGCTTATGGGGCTCGCCTTCCACCCCAACTATGCGGTCAACGGGCGCTTCTTCGTCCACATCACCGCGGCAACCGCGCTCCCCAACTCGACCTTCGAGAACCGGATCGTGGAATATCACGCCACCCCCGCCTCCGACGTCGCCGATCCCAATCCGGTGCGCACGATCATCAGGGTCGGCCAGCCCCAGACCAACCACAATGGCGGGGCGATCTCCTTCGGCACCGACGGCAACCTGTATATCCCGATCGGCGACGGTGGCAAACAGAACGACCCGGACAACAACGGCCAGAACAAGTTCACCATGCTGGGTTCGATCCTGCGTCTGTCGATCGATGGGGGAGTGGACCAACCAGCCAACGGCGGTTGGTACGCCATCCCGGCGGGCAACCCGTACAACGGCGCCAACGGCCTGCGCGAGATCTGGGCGATCGGCATCCGCAGCCCATGGCGCTCTTCGATCGACCGGACTACCGGCGACCTGTATGTCGGTGATGTCGGACAGGGCGCCTGGGAGGAGGTCACGGTTGGGCCCTCCGGTGTTGCCGGTCTTAACCACGGCTGGCGGATCACGGAGGGCAACGTGTGTCGCCCCCCAACTTCGGGATGCAACACGGCCGGGCTCACCTTCCCCATCCTGGCCTATCCCAACGGCGGCCCAGCGTCGGTGATCGGCGGCTACGTGTATCGCGGCGACGTGATGCCGGGGCTGCGCGGCACCTACTTCTACGCCGAGTTCTACGACGGTTGGGTGCGCTCGTTCCGCAACGTCGGCGGCGTCGCCATCGACCAGCGCGACTGGGAGTCGACGATCGGCAACATCGCCGCCATCGCCGGGTTCGGCGAGGACGGCCACGGCGAGCTATACATCCTGACTTTCGGCGGCACCGTCTACAAGATCGTCCCCGGCAGCTGACTCAGTCCGTCTCCCCCACGAAGCGAAGCGACTTCTTTGCCTCCCCCTCAGGGGGAGGTGCCGAGGGCAGCGAAGCGGCTTCTTTGCCTCCCCCTCAGGGGGAGGTGCCGGGCGCAGCGAGGCGGAGGGGGTCAAAGCGTTGCCGCGACCACGGCTTGACCCCCCTCCCCTCCCTACGGTCGGGACTCCCCCCTGAGGGGGGAGCAAAGGACGGGTCCACGACACGAAGCGTCGCACAATCACGAAATGCGACACCCTGAGGGGGGAGCAAAGAGAGGGTCGCGGCGCTCCGACTCGACCCCGATCCTCTCGGCGGAGGTGCCGAGCCAAGCGGCGCGATTCTTTGCCTCCCCTACAGCTACAGGGGGAGGTGCCGAGCGCAGCGAGGCGGAGGGGGTCAAAGCCTTGCCGCGACCACGGCTCGACCCCGTCACCGCTCCAGGTGAGGACGAGGCGGCGACGGTGACGGCGCGGATCGCGTTCGTGACCCACCCCGAGTACGTACACTCCCTGGGGCGACGATCGGAGGGGTGATGACGGGGAGCGAAGTCCATTCGTCCCTCCCCACCTTTGTCGTCATCGGGGCCATGAAGTCGGGAACCACCACCCTGCACGCCTGGCTCGACACCCACCCCGACGTGTGCATGAGCCCGCGCAAGGAGCTGGACTTCTTCCTCGAGGACGGCAACTGGGAGCGCGGCGTCGGCTGGTATCGGCTCCGTTTCGGGTCGTGCGGTGCCCAGCTCGCTCGCGGCGAGAGCTCGCCGAACTACTCCAAGACCCATCTCGACCCCGCCGTTCCCGAGCGGATGCACTCGGTGATCCCGGACGCCAGCCTCATCTACGTCGTGCGGGAGCCGATCGCCAGGATGCGCTCCATGTACCGGCACTTGGCCATGGACGGCAGCGAGACCAGGACGTTCGCCGACGCGGTGACCGAGAATGCCGACTACATCGCGACCAGCCTTTACATCCGCCACATCGGGGCCTTCTTGAAGCGCTACGACAAGAAGCAGCTCCTGGTGATCACCACCGAGCAGTTGGAGGCCGACCCCAACGCCGCCCTCGCCGAGATCTACACCCAGATTGGGGTGGCTCCCGTCGAGCTGTCCCCGGACGCCGCCAACCGCAACGTCACCGCCGACCGGCGGATCGATTCCAGGTTGTCGCTTCGCCTCAAGGCGAACCCCGGCTATTGGCGGGCCCTCAACCGCTCGTGGCGGTTGCGCGCTGCACACGACCGGTTGCTCACTCGGGCGGCCAGGGTGCCGGCGGCGAACCTTCCCGCCGAGGTCGAGGCGGAGCTTGGCGACGACCTGGAGAAGGACACCCAGGCGCTGGAGGTGTTCCTCGGCCGCAAGCTCACCGAGTGGGGGCGCTGATCTAACCGTCCAGCAGCAACAGCACTCGCCCCGCCAGGGTGTCGACGTCGTCGTGCTCGGCATCGAGGACGAGGTCCGGGTCGGTCGGCGCCTCGTAGGGATCGTCGACGCCGGTGAATCCTTCGATCTCCCCGGCGCGGGCCTTGGCATAGAGGCCCTTGGGGTCCCGTGCCTCCGATACCTCGAGCGCCGTCGCCACGTGCACCTCGTAGAAGGCGACGCCGGCGGCGTCGTGCGCGGCCCGCACCGCATCCCGGTCGGCGGCGTACGGGCTGATCAACGCCGCCACCACGACCAAACCGGCGTCGGCCATGAGCCGGGCCACCTCGCCGACCCGGCGCACGTTCTCGGCCCGGTCCGCCGCGGAGAAGCCGAGATCGGCGTTGAGCCCATGACGGATGTTGTCGCCGTCGAGCACGTAGGTCGCGTTGCCGGCGTCGATGAGCAGCTCCTCCACCCGGTGGGCAATGGTGGACTTGCCGCTGCCGGACAGCCCGGTGAGCCAGATGGTCGCACCCGGCCCGGTGGTGGTGGCGGCGTGGCGGCGCTGCGGGTCGACGCTGCTTTGGTGCCAGGTGACCTCGTCGCTCACTGGGCGGGGCCGCCGATGATCCCGGCGGCGAGGGTGTTGTTGGTGGCCGGGTCGACGAGGATGAACGACCCGGTTGCCGTGGAGCGTCGGTATGGGTCGAAGAACAACGGTGCCGTGGTGCGCAGCCGCACGCGGCCGATCTCGTTGAGCCCGAGCTCGGTTGCGGACTCGTCGCGATGCAGGGTGTTGACGTCGAAGCGGTATTGGAGGTCGGTGACGAGGGCCTTGGCCCATCGGGTGGTGTGCTTGATGGCGAACTTGGATCCCGGGCGCAGCGACACGTCGTCTGACATCCAGGTGATGATGGCGTCGATGTCCTGGCCGACCTCCGGCTGGTTGTGGGGCCGGGCGATGAGGTCGCCCCGGGAGACGTCGAGCTGGTCTTCGAGGCGCATCACGATCGACATTGGTGGCGCCGCCTCCTCGAGGGGGCCGTCGTAGGTGTCGATGTCGGCAATGCGGGTGGTGAAGCCCGAGGGGAGCACGATCACCTCATCCCCGACGTGGAACACGCCGCTTGCCACCTGCCCGGCGTAGCCCCGGTAGTCGCGGTGGGCTGCGGTGTGGGGCCTGATCACGTACTGGACGGGGAAGCGCGGGTCGATGAGGTTGCGGTCCGAGGCGACGTGGATGTCCTCGACGATCCGCAGCAGCGGCGACCCGCTGTACCAGGTCATGTTCAGCGACGGCTCGACGACGTTGTCGCCGTGCAGCGCCGAGATCGGGACGAAGCGCAGGTCGTTGATGTCGAGGCGGGTGGCGAAGTCTCGGAACTCGTTGCTGATCTTCTCGTATTGGTCCTCGTCCCAGTCGACGAGATCCATCTTGTTGACGCACAGCACCAGGTGCGGCACCCGCAGCAGCGAAGAGATGAAGGCGTGGCGGCGGGTCTGTTCCAGGATCCCGTGGCGGGCGTCGGCGAGAACGAGGGCGATGTCGGCGGTCGATGCACCGGTGACCATGTTGCGGGTGTATTGGGTGTGGCCCGGGGTGTCGGCGAGGATGAAGGTGCGGCGCGGGGTGGCGAAGTAGCGGTAGGCGACGTCGATGGTGATGCCCTGCTCGCGTTCGGCGCGCAGCCCGTCGGTGAGCAGCGCCAGGTCGAGGTAGTCGCTGCCGCGCAGCCGGGAGGCGTCCTCGACGGCGTCGAGCTGGTCCTGGAAGATCGACTTGGTGTCGTAGAGGAGCCGGCCGATCAGCGTGCTCTTGCCGTCATCGACCGAGCCGGTGGTGGCGAGGCGGACCAGGTCGACGGGGTCCATTAGAAGTACCCCTCGCGCTTGCGGTCCTCCATGGCGGCGACCGCGGTCAGGTCGTCGGCGCGGCTGGCCCCCCGCTCGGTGATCCGCGACGCCGCCACCTCGTCGATGATCTCCTCCAGCGTCGCTGCCGTCGAAGCGAACGCACCGGTGCAGCTCATGTCACCAACGGTGCGGAACCGCACGGTGGCCTGGAACACCGCTTCGTCGTCGTTCGGCTCCAGGTATTCGCTTTCGGCCATCAGCATCCCGTCGCGCTCGAAGACCCGTCGTTGGTGCGAGAAGTAGACCGAGGGCAAGTCCATGGCCTCGGCGTGGATGTATCGCCACACGTCCATCTCGGTCCAGTTCGAGATCGGGAACACCCGGGTGTGCTCCCCGTTGCGATGCCGTGCGTTGTACAGGTTCCACAGCTCGGGTCGCTGGTTCTTCGGCTCCCACTGCCCGAACTCGTCGCGGAACGAGAACACCCGCTCCTTGGCCCTGGCTTTTTCCTCGTCGCGACGGGCCCCGCCGAAGACGATGTCGAAGCGGTGCTCGGCAATGGCGCTGAGGAGCGGCTCGATCTGGAGGCGGTTGCGGGACTCGCCCGGCTTCTCGGTGATCCGCCCGGCGTCGATGGACTCCTGGACCGAGGCGACCACCAGGTTGGCGCCGCGCTCGGCGATGGTGCGGTCGCGGAAGTCGAGCACCTCGGGGAAGTTGTGCCCGGTGTCGACGTGCATCACCGGGAATGGCAGGGGAGCGGGGGAAAAGGCCTTGACGGCAAGGCGCAGCAGCACCGCCGAGTCCTTGCCACCGGAGAAGAGCAGCACCGGATGCTCCGATTCGGCGACCGCCTCGCGCAGGATGTGGATCGATTCGGCCTCCAGGGCCTGGAGGTGGGAGATCTGGTACTGCACCGGCAAAAGGGTAGTGAGGGTCGCTGTGAAACCGTCAGAGCCGGAACCTGGGGTGCTATCCGCCCGACTGGCTTGCTAGGCCCCGCATCGTGACGGCGAGTTTGGAGATCTCCACGAGGAACGGCTCGGTGCTGCCGGCGCGTTCGGCTCGCTCTTCGATGCGGTCCCAATCGATGCGGTCGCCGGCCGCAACGGCAAGCTGGCTGGCCTCGTCGTACGTGACCGGGGTGCGGTCTGTTGCCTGGACGAGTCGATCCATCATCAGGTCGGTCACCGCGATGATCCCAACCGTGACGCCTGCGACATCGACGAGCTCCGGCGGTTCCTCCGCGATGAGGCGGTCTGCGGGCACCTCGATCCCGATGGCGGCGTCATCTTGCTGGAACACCCAGTGCCGGCCGTCGCGGCGAAATCCGGCCGCCAGAATCCGGGTTTCATCTTCGGTGGTCACCACACCGACCAGGTCGATGTCGGTGAGCCTGCCGATTCCGGTATGGGTCAGCTGAGCGGCTCCCCCGACGAGCACCATCTCCTGATCGATGAGCGCGTTGAACGCTGCCGCCGCATACAGCACCCGCTCGGCGGTGTCCGGCGGCGCGGCCAGCGCCAACGCCAGCAGCCGTGCGGTGTCCATCAGCCGGAGTCGAGCAGGCGTCGCTCAACTGCGGTGCCGAGGCCGCGTTGTTCCTTCCAGTCGAGCCTGGCGCCCGCATCGCGCACGAGGACGCCGGTGTTCCCGAGTCGCTCGGCGCCCGCGGCCATGCGGGCTGCGATTTCGTCCAGTGCCCGAGCAGGGGTCGGAGTCGCATTCAGGGACAGCCCGAGGGCTCTGAGGACGCGGGCAAGAGTGGAGGCGCGTGCATCGACGCGTCCCTGTTCCAGACGCGAGAGGTTCGAGGCTGCGATCCCGGTCCGTGTGGACAGCTCCGCGAGCGTCATGTTTTGATTCCGGCGCGCTGTTCGGATCTGCTGATATATCATATCTGATAATATATCATTATCACCCATCCATGGGTGGTAATCAGGGCAGACGCGTTTTGCACCATATCGTCAGGGATTGGCTGGGCACGTAGCGAACAGAATTGATGGGACCCGCGGGACCAGATCTGGTAGCGGCCAGGGACGTCGGTTGCGAATTCGCCATGTCTCCCCGACGTTCGAATCCGATCGCAGCGAACGGTGATTCTCTTTGTAGCAAGTAGCTTGACAGTAGTATTGATCGACTCTTCTTGTGTTACTGCTGGGTTCTGATAGATTCACAGTATGCTCAGAAGACACGCGATCGCCGAAGTAGCCTTCATTGCCTCGTCGCAGCACGGCTATGTGACCCGTGCCCAGGCCAATACCGCTGGGGCGGACGACAACCAACTTGGCCGGCTCACTCGCGGCGGCGTGCTGGCAAGGATCGACCACGGCGTGTACCGGTTCGCAGGAGTCCCGGAACACCCTCACGAGCGACTGTGGGTGGCGTGGCTGCGGCTCGACCCCGATCGATTCGTTGCTGACCGCCAGCAGGACCCCCACGCCTGGGTGTCGCACGCCGCCGCTGCCGAAGTGTGGGGTCTTGGTGAGCTTCCGACCAGCAACATCGATTTCATCGTCGATCGGCGACACCAGAGCTCGAGGGATGAGATCCGGTTCCATCGACGCAGCGACGGTCTCGAACCCGTCGAGTGGGCGGTGGCAGATGGTCTTCCGGTGACCGCTCCCCACCGTTTGATCAGCGATCTGGCAGCCTCGCAGGTCGATGGCGGTCACCTGGCACGGATCGCGGTTGAAGCCATCCGCGACGGTCACACCGACGCTGAACGGCTTGGACGGGCGCTGAGGTCGGTGGCGGGGCGCTACGGGTTCGATACCGGTGCGGAGCTTGTCGACTATCTCGTTGCCTACGACAACACGGTGGCGGCGTGACGAGTGGCGGGCAGCACTTCGACCGCCAGGCAGAGGAGCCGAATTCGGTTCCCTCTCAACACCCCTACGCGACGCCGCGCGCCCTGGTGTCGGCCATCACCGACAGGGTCGCAGCCGTCGTGGCTGCAGGATCGGTCTACAACCACGACGAGCTGCGCAGGCACATCGCCTATGACCGGCTTCTTGCTCGCGTGTTTAGCGACGAGCCGGAGCGCTGGCTGCTCAAAGGTGGCGGGGCCCTCCTGGCCCGGATCCCGGGGGCCCGTCACAGCAAGGATCTCGACCTCGCCTACGCCGGGGACATCGACGAGGCAATCAAAGCCCTTACCGAGGGAGCGGCCCTCGATCTCGGCGATTTCTTCACCTTCACCGTCGAAGAGGTCAAAGCAAGGCTCACCGGCCCCACGTCGGGTGTGCGCCTACCGATCAGCTGTCGCATCGGCCCCAAACGATTCGGCTCCTTCCACATCGATGTCGTGGTGGTCGAAGGGGTCACCGCCGAGCCTGAATTGGTGTCGCCGCTGGCATCGATTGCGGTTCCGGGGCTTGGCATCGTGCCGTACCGCACCTATCCCCTTGTCGATCATCTCGCTGACAAGCATGCTGCGATGATCGAGACGCACTACGGCCGACCAAGCACCCGCTACCGCGACCTGGTGGATCTGGTGGAGATCGCCACCACTCAGAAGATCGAGGCCGCGCCGCTGTCAGTTGCGCTGTTCACCAAGTACCGCCTGCGCGGGCTTCGAGCGCCTGCGGGTTTTGCTACACCCGGTGAGCGATGGCCGGAGGGTTATGAGGCGCTGGCGACGAGCGTCCCCGGATTCACGCACGAGACCTACCAGGAGGCCTCGGCGGTCGCCGAGGCCCTCCTCGACCCAATACTCGGCGGTCGCACCAGGGGTTCGTGGAATCCCGCAGCCCTCACCTGGGTCGACTGACCCACCAACTCATCCTGGTGGCGGCGGAGGGGTTGCGCGACCCCTCTGTTGAGGCCTCGCTCCTGCTGTGCGGCCCGAATCGATCCCAAACGGGGCCTGGAGATGGGCCCTCGGTCCGCAGCAGAACCGCATTGGTGGCCGGACGGTCGACCCAACGTGTCATACCCGATTGATACAAATGGGACTGATACGCGACGGCGTGTCAGCCATGAATAGAAGGTTGAACTTCTAGAAGGTAGGGCTTATGCTATGTGGGAGGTCGAATACACCGACGAGTTCGCGGAGTGGTGGATGGGGCTCGCGCAGGATCAGCAGGAAGCGCTCGACGACAGAGTCATGTTGCTCGCGCAGCGAGGCCCTGATCTTGGACGGCCTGTGACGGACACCATCGCGGGGTCAAGGCATCCCAACATTAAGGAGCTTCGAGTCTCGAAGGGTGGGGTGCTTCGCGTCCTCTTCGCTTTCGATCCGCGCCGTCATGCGATCCTCCTCCTCGGGGGCGACAAGAGCGGTCGCTGGAATGAGTGGTACCGGTCGGCGGTGCCGCAGGCGGACGACCTGTACGACGCCCACCTGGATCAGCTCCGGTCAGAAGGACTGTTTGGCGATGACTGACCAATTCAAATCCGAAGACCAGGGAGACGGCATGCCCAGGCCGAAGCGCTATCGCACACTGCACGATCAAGTGGTGGCGCGGCCCGGGGCGGCCGAACGTCTCGCCGCGCTCAGAGAGGAAACCCTCGCCGAGATCGGACTCTTCGAGCTGCGCCGTGCCCTCGAGCTGTCTCAAACCGACGTGGGCGAGGAGCTCGGGGTCAGCCAATCGGCGGTGTCCCAACTCGAGAACGCAAGCGACGTGAAAGTGTCGACGCTGCGTGAGTACCTCGCCCGGCTCGGCGCACGGCTTCGGCTCGTTGCCGTCTTCGACGACGATGACGAGGTCGTACTTCGCATTGGTGACGAACCAGGACCGCCGACTGGAGGATGAGTCGTCGCGACGTATGGTTGTTGAAGGTCGAGAGCTGAATTGTTGACGAGCTCCGCTCAACCCCTCGAGAGCGCCTGCAGGGTGAACGCTCCAAGGACACAGACTCGTTGCGGCCACAGCGTCGTGGGATGAGATTCGAGATCTAACCCGCCGACGGCTGGCCGTCGGCGGCCTTGAATGCCCTCCCGGGCAACGGTCAACGGCGCCGCATCACTTCTCGACGACGTAGAAGCCTTTTGGTGGACGGAAGACGGCGTGGATGACGGCGAACGCCTCCACTGCGGTGTACCAGGGCATCAGGAGCAACTGGAGCAGGCTGTATCGGATCCATTCGGATCGCGCTGCCCCCCGATGGGACAGGCTCACCCAGAGACCGGGTGCTGGAAGGACGCCCGTCATGCGATGTGCGAGCCATTCGGGCATGAGCAGACGGATAGGAATTAGCTCGCACCAATAGCTCGCACCAATGGCTCGTACCAATGGCCCGCATCGGTTGCGCCAACGGTCTCGTCTAGGGCAGAGTGCGGAGACGCAGTCGAGGCACTCGCCTGAAGTCACCTTGGTTGCGTGTCGCCAGTCCCATCCGGCCTTCGATCGCCGTTGCTGCGACCAGCGCGTCGGGGAGGCGGATATCGGTGTCGCGGCGAATCCGCCCGGCCCGTTCGGCGATCACCCGGTCAACCGGGATCTCCCGGAAGGGTGCCAGCAGAGTGGTCACCAGATCGGTGGCGGTGTTTCCGGCGAAGAGCTCGGCTCTCGTTACTACCGAGTAGTGGAGTCGGTGGCGCTTGGGGGAGAGCTGGTGAGCACCGCGCAGATGATCGACGAACACATCGGTGTCGACGAGGATGTCAGCCACGGTCCCATTCGTCTCGATGGGGAACGGTTGCCTCCGGTGCCGCTCCGAAGGTGGCGGCCAGGGCGAGTTCGGGATCGACATGATCGCCCGCGAGGTAGTCATCGAGGGCGCGCCTGACGATCTCAGCCATCGTCACACCTTCGGCCTCGGCCAAGGCATCGATGCGGCTTCGCTGTTCGGTGGTGAGGTACACCTGCGTCCGAGTTGCCGACATACAGCACAATATACAGCATGGGCCTGGTTCGGTCAACGGGGGCTATGCCCGGTTGTGGGTGCTTAGGCCGACGGTTTCGTGCCGGGCTCCGGCGTGTGTGCCGGGGTCGCCAGACGCTCGCGGAGACCGTCGAGCCTGGCTCCCAGTGACTGTCTCAATTGGTGGTCCTGCAGCGTTGCGATGACCCGTTCGGCCTCCGCGAGCTTGGCCAGGTCGACCTCACCGAGCGTGACGGCAGAAAAGTCGATGTCGCGGATCAGGATCACGGCGAGTCGATGGGCGACGAGCTGATCATCGGGATCAAACACATGGGCTCGACTCAGGTGTCGGTACGTTGGGCGGTCGACCAAGCCGAGCAGCCGGTGGGGGAGCGCAACGTCGTCTGCTGCGGCCCAGTCCTGCGGGGTGGGCTCGACGAACTCGGTCCAGAGGGGATCGGGCAGTACCGCCGACCCGAGCCCTGATCCGGTGTTCAAGGCCGGCTCGGCGATCCGGACCGCCGCCTGATGTCTGCGCCGGATCGACCAGCCGGAGGCCTCGGTGATGAATGCCCACAGCGCCCGGACGGCCTCGTCGGCGTGCCCGCGCATGGTCAGTTCCGCGTACTGGCGCAGCGATTGGTATTCGGGGTCCCGGAATAGAGCAATCAGCTGACGGAGCGGTGCGTCAGCGGGTGCTGGAACTTTCGAGCCCGGGCGCTCTGTCTCGGATGATCCTTGGGTCACGACGTTGGAGCTCCCACCTGTTCCCGATCGTCAGGCTACAGCCCGGGCCTCGCCGCTGGTCTCTCCGGTAGGCCGCGATCTTGTCCGCAATCGTCTCCTCGAGTGACAGCATGGGAACAGGGACAGGCTCAGACTCATAGCCGTCATGTACTGCGAAGTGAACTGGTTCGAGCACCTCCGGGTCGATTCAGGGCCGGTGCGACACGATTTCGATCTTGGCGTCGATCGTCGGGCTGCCGAGACGTGTGGTGACCGTCAGTTCAGCGCGTCGCCCTTCCGTCACAACAACCAGATCGAACCTCACCTCATACAGCTCGGCGCCATCGAGCGAGTCGAGAACGATTCCTCCGATGCCCTCGTCGTCCGCGGCAAAATCAAGGTCTGTGGAGAACTGGGTCGGGTGGGATTTGGTTCCCAAAGCCATCCGTTTCGGAAGTAAATGCAGGGTGTTGTTCCGAAAAGAGGACATTGCAGAACGAAATCGCCTATATTGTTCCGAAAGTACGACGAAGAGGAACGAAATGAGGCCTGGACGAACCGAGCTCCGCCATTGGACATCCGCCGACGGTCGTCGATCGGGCGAGATCGACGTGTACATCCCAGCCTCGATCGCGAACCAACACATCGCGTCCGAGAACGCAGCGGGGGAAGCTGCCGTGGAACGAGCCCTCCATTCGCTGAGAGGACAGCCAACGCTCCAGCCGCTCGCGGCGATCCTTTTGCGATCCGAAGGCATCGCTTCGTCGCGCATCGAGGGCGAAGTCGCCTCGACTCGGCGGGTGTTTGAAGCCGAGTACGCCCCCGAAGACGTTTCGGATCGACAAGCCCAGCGAATCGTCAACTCGATTCGCGTCATGAGCGATGTCATCGCAGCCGCGGGCCAAGGAGTGAAGCCGCAAGACTTCGATCGATGGCATGCGCTTGTCTTTGCAGGAACATCGGTCACGTTCGAGCCCGGGATAGTCAGAACCAAGCAGAACTGGATCGGCACCAGAACCGATACACCGGTTGGCGCCGACTTCATCCCGCCACCACCCGAGTTGGTAGAGGAAGCGACGAGTGATCTTGCCGCCTTTGTCGATCGCGTCGATCTGGCGCCGGTGACCCAAGCAGCGATAGCGCACGCTCAGTTTGAGACCATCCACCCCTATCCCGACGGGAACGGGCGTATCGGGCGAGCCCTCGTGTATCGGTCCTGGGCGTACCGCGGTGTGGTGGCGGAGATCAACCCGCCGATTAGCCGGATTCTGGTCGAGAGGCGCCAAGCGTACATCGACGGCCTGACCTCATTTCGGGATGGCGATGTTGACCGGTGGCTCGAGTTCTTTTTCGAGATAGTTCTGTCCGCGGTGTCCTACACGCACTCCCTAGGACTGGGACTTGAAGTCCTCACCGAGGATTGGCAGGCCCGGCTCTCAGGTACACACGAAGACGCGCTGGCGCGACGACTCGTGGCAGGCCTATCGGCGAACCCGATCCTGTCGGCTGCTCAGGTTGCGGCGCGTCACGACGTCACCGCGCGGGGCGCTCGCGCTGCCCTCGATGACCTGGCGGAGCGCGGGATTCTGACCTTCCGGACGTTGAGGAAGGCAGAGCGTGGGCGGCCAACCAAGGTCTACGAAGCGACGGAGCTTTTCGATCTACTAGATCGGACGCCACAAGATCTGGCCTAGGCGTGAATGCATGACGCATTTGCGCTGTATGGACGGGGCACATGGGTTTCGCGCGTTCGGGCACATGGGTTACACCTTGGGGGGTGACGGAGCAGGGGCAGGAGACGAGTGGCGCCCATCATTTGGCGTATGTCAGTTGACGCCCTGGGCGACGCGAGGTCTCATGCCTCCGGGGCTCGTTCATGGCTTCGTGTCTCTGCGCATCCGACGCCGGTGACCGAGACGTCACGTCGTGTTGCGTTGCTACCGGGTCGTGTTCTGATAGCCGAGATGGTTTCCTCAGCTAGCGAGTAGTTGGCTGACTCGCTGGTGGGATACGCCGATGAGTTCGCCGACGTCGCGCAGTGGGAGACCTTCGGCGCGGAGCAGCTCGGCTATTTCACGTCGTGTAGCCACCGCGGTACGGGTCGCTTCGTCGGCGGCGGCGACCGACGCCTCAAGGGCTCCCAGCAGATCGGCTACGCGAGCGGGCGGCGTTACGACGACGTCCAGGTCGCCGACGTCGTCTTCGTCGACGTCCAGCATCAAGGAGATGGCCTCGCGGGCTCTGTCTTCGACCTGGTCCAACCGCTTGGCCTGAGAGAACACGCCGTCGAGCGCCGGCACAGTGATCGCCCACCATCCACCGGACCGAACCACTTCGACGCGTTGTGCCTGGATCGGTGCTGCGTTACTCGTCGCCATCCGTCGTTACCTCCTCTGCTTGCTTGATGATGCCTTTTGCTGTGTGTTCGTTGATCTCCCGGTGCCGGGGGATCACGAGCCGCTCGTCTCCGATCGTCCAGACCTCGTGGTTGGCTCCCTCTCGAACGAACTCCAGGTCCGTGTCGGCGGCCTTGGCGATCGCTCGAAGCCGCTTGATGAGGTCTCGCTTCTTTATGCCTTAAGGCTAAAGCACTAGACTTGTCAAGTCAAGGGTGCTTGCCTAAAACTCAAGCAGACGGCATCTCAGTTGCGGAGGCGATGAGACTCGCCGTTGCCGATCTGATCGAGGCCAGGCGCAAAGACCCGGAGTTTCAGGCGCGTATTCGAGCCGTCATCGAACAGAATCGTCGCGCCTTGGAGCGGCTAGCCGATTTACGGTCGCGTACCTCGACCTGGCTGACCTTCTTGCGATTGGGGAGCTCCTGCTCGACATCCCGGCCAAGGACCTTGCTTCCGCACCGCGCCTCGACCTGGCGGAATCTGCGCTGCACACCCCTGCCGCGGGTTTCGGCGATGTCGAGTTCTATCCGGTTGCGGCCTGTTGGACCGGCAAGCTACAGCCCGACATCGCCAACACGCTGGCCGATCTGGCGCCACGTGGGGAGAGGGGCATCGCCGAAATAGAGGTCTGGCATCGTCGCCGCGTATTCGCTGCCGAGCAGCTCTGAGGCTCGGGTCGCCCTCCCTTCGAAGGCCGGGCTTTGCGAGAAACCGTCCGGCGGTCTTTCAACCCCTCCGAAGAAACGCCGATTGTATTCCTCGATGTCGTCGAGAATCGGATGAAGCTGTGCGGGATCGGACACGACCGCCAGCACATCGTCATCGCGGAGCAGCTGGTACACGTCATAGCCGTGCCGACCCTGGTGTCCCCTGAGCGCGAACTCGGGGTCAGCTTCAATCGCGAGCGCAACCGAGTGGAGCGCAAAGAGCTTCTCAAGAAGGGTCCGAGCCGGGTGCAGGCAAACCATCTTGAACGGTCTGAGGTCGTCGAAGGCGGGAATATCGACACCTGCAGCGGCGAGCGCATCGCCAAGCAGGGAGCCGATCGCGACGCGTCTGGCGGGCCAGTCACCTCCGCGGATCCCCATCTCGAGCAGGACGCGAGTCTGGATGGTCGCTGTTTGGGGTCGGGGAGTCGGATAGCTCACCTCGTAGGCTCGGTGCCGACCCTGCTCAGCGCCCCCGACGCTCTTCGCTTCGCCGCCCACTGCTTCTGCGGCATCGTCAGCCATCGACTTGATGAGAGTGTCGGTGGCCCCGCGCCCGCGCTCCCCAGGGATGATCAGCAAGTCAATGTCCTCGGAGAATCTATTGATCACGCCGTACCCCTTGGAGAGGCTGGTTCCCCCCTTGAGGATGAAGTCCCCGGCGTGAACTCGATTGAGGTCCCTCAAGACCTCGCTCACCCAGTAGTCCTTCTCGACTGCGGTGGGACTGATACCCAGCCGTTCGGACGCAGCATTTACGGTCGCCGCGAAGTTGGGCTTGTCTCGGTAGAGCATCGCGGCGTCAGCCGGCCAGAGCCGCGTGCCTTGTTGGTTCGTGAGGGCGTGGTGGCCTGACCCGATCCGCATGCTCATGCATGTGAAGCGAGTCAAGCAACCAGCGCAGGCCGTTTCGCACACGAGCTGGCTCGGTGTCTGCTGCACGCACCACGCGATCGAGTCGAATTACACCGTCCGAGGCGGCTTCCTTCACTCGACGAATCGCCTCCTGGCTCGAAACATCAACGAACCGGTCCCCTTCGCGGAGCACCTCGAGGAGTGCAACTTCTAGAGGCCTCAAACGCTCGTCCCGTCTCCCCGTACATGCCGCCCGGCTCACGATCCGAACACCGTCAGGTGGTGAAGGGGCTCGGCTGGGAATGGCGACGGTCTCGCGGCGAGGGACTTGCGTCGAGAGCCCAAGAGCGACGGCTGCACTGCCCTCCCCGGGCCCAACCCCTGCGCCACCGCCGATCTCGTCGGCGAGACGGGCCGGTGGAGGGGGAGCCATTCCAAAGGGAGTTGATTCGCCTCTCCAATACAGGCCCCGGCGTACCCGCCGCAACTGGCCGGCTTGGGCAAGCCGCGAAAGGGCCTTCGCCACAACAGCCGGCGATCCCAGGAAGTCCTCCGGTCGCCAGAAGCGGTTGCGGGTTCGCATCACCTTCCTCTGTACTGCCTTGGCAATGGCCTCTGCCATTCGATCTCCATCTGTCAACAATACGATACGAGATACGGACATTCTAATGGTCGAGCCTCTTCCACGTCAAGGCGCTTTTCGACGCCAAGAACTCGAAGGGCTACCGCAGCCTCACTACCTCCACCAGGTAGTCGGCCCCAAAGGTGTCGGAGGTCTCCGCAAGTTCGGTGGTGCTGGGCGCAGAACTGACGCGGGCTGCCGACCCACCGGCCGGCCGGTCCTCAACGTCGGTCTTGTTGGCCTTGACGAAGGACACCTGCATCTCGAGTCCGGCTGCGTCGACCATACGGAGCAGCGTCCTCAGGGTTGGGCTCCGGCGGCCCCGCTCATAGGCGCAGATCGTCGACCCGGAGGTGCCGGCGGCCTTGCCCAGTAGTCCTTGGGTCAAGCCGGCGGTAAGTCGCAACTCGCGAACGAGGTTCACGCCTAACTCATACATGCCGAGCGCGCCTGCTTCAAGACCCTTGTCTGATGGTCGCCGCGATCGTCTCGGATCGCGCACTCAGCCGCGTCTGCGAAATATCGTCTCTGCGCTACGACCTGAAGCACCGCTGCTCTGAGGCCGAGGCGTAATCCGCAGTGCAGCACCCAAGAAGAGGCCGTTGACCAATCCCGCCAATCAGACTAGAATTCTAGTCATGTCCAAGGTATTGCCACTGTCAGAGGTCAAGGCGAAGCTCTCCGAGGTGGTTGACGAGATCGCGACCACCCACGAGCGGGTAACGATGACGCGAAACGGTCGACCCGTTGCTGTACTCGTCAGCACCGACGACCTGGAGACAATCGAAGACACTATTGCCATCTTGTCCGACCCGGAGGCGATGCGTCAGATCGAGGAAGGCCGGGCCGCCATTGCCGCCGGCGACGCGGCAGCAAAGGACGAGATCGAAGCGCTGCGTGACCGGCTTCGCGCCTCCATGACGTGACCGAGTGGGATCTGATCGTTGCCGGGCCCGCCCGGCGATCGATCGATCGCATCCCGGTCAAAGTAGCTGTAGCCGTACTCGACTTCCTGGTTGGGCCACTCATCGAGAACCCACGTCGCGTCGGCAAACCGCTCCGCGGTGAGCTAACCGGCCTCCACTCGGCCAGGGTGGGCACCTACCGGGTCGTCTACGAAATCAGCGAGGACGACCACACGGTACGGGTGCTCTACATCGACCACAGAGCCGACGTGTACCGACCCAGATAAGCGCTCGGTCAATTCCCGGCTTGGCTATTTTCGACAAGCCCTGCCCATCAGTGATTGAAACCGGACACCCCATTCGGTGGGTGTGCGCAGTCGCTTTTGCGCCAAAGTGTCGGTAAGCGGTGAATCTCTTGCTGTGTATGGGTTTCTGGTGAACGTGTTGCGCACATGTTGTATTCCGTGTCGGCTGGGTTTGGTTGTTGGATTCGTGGGTGGATGCTGGGAGAATGGGGGTTGCAGGAATTTGTGAGCGCCTCTGAGCGCCGAGCCGACGGGCTTGGCGCTCGTCACGTTTGTGACAGGAGGTTGCTTATGAACCGCACCAACCAC
>CAXMOP010000009.1:0-63266 GCA_964195155.1 uncultured Kiloniellales bacterium
CAATGCACCGTCGCTCATCCTGCCGCTCCTCGATCGAGGAAGTCACGGTATCGTCGCAGAAAGGATTTCACGGCGGCCTGAAAGGTAGCCCGCAATGGACACGAAGGTGCTGACACCGATCGAGGGACCGTCGGCGTGGTACGGGCGCGACATGACCGCAGAGCCCGCCGAGTGGCTGTACGAGCTCGACGCAGCCGCGATCGCCGACATAGAGGACGCGGTCGCCGCTCTGACCGCAGCGAACACTCCGCTGCTCGAAGTCGGCAAGGAAAACTTTCCGCTGCCGACGGTTAGCCGGGCACTCGAGGGGATTCAGGACGAGGTGGTCAACGGCCGCGGCTTTGTCCTGATCCGCGGCCTCCCCGTCGACACCTACACCATCGAGGAGGCGGCGTTGGCCTATCTCGGCATCGGCTCCTACTTCGGTTGGGCGATTCCCCAGAACGCCAAGGGTCACGTGCTCGGCCATGTCCGCGACATCGGGCTCGACCCCGACAATCCCGAGCACCGGCTCTACGGCACCACCGCGCGACACCTGTTCCACACCGATTCCTGCGACATCGTCGGGTTGCTGTGTCTGCAAACCGCCAAGTCGGGAGGGCAGAGCAAGATCGCCAGCTCGGTGACGGTGTACAACGAGATGCTGGAGCGGCGGCCCGATCTCGTTGCCGTGATGATGGAGCCGTTCGTCACCGACCGCAAGGGCGAGATTCCCGAGGGCAAGGGACCGCACTATGAGATGCCGATCTTCAACCCGTACGGCGGCTACCTGACCACCACCTACAACAGAGACTTCATCACCGCAGCGCAGCGGTTCGACGAAGTGCCGCGGCTGACCGATGAGCAGATTGCTGCGATGGATCTGGCAGACGAGCTCGCAGGCAGTGACGAGATCAGGCTCGACATGGATTTTCGTCGCGGGGACATGCAGTTCATCCACAACCATCAGGTGCTTCATTCCCGTACGCCGTACGAGGACTATCCGGAGCCGGAGCGGAAGCGCCATCTGTTGCGGTTGTGGCTGGCGCCACCAAACGGTCGTCCACTTGCGCCCGTTATCGGCGAGCGATTCGGATCGATCGAGCAGGGGACTCCACGCGGCGGGATTCGCGTACCGGGACAGGCGCTCAAGGCACCGCTCCAGCCGGAATAACGCGAGAGGCCCTACCGGGTCGGCTAGGAGGAAAAGAGCTCGGTGTCAGGGAAAGCCCCAACAAAGGCGAACCAGAAAGTGGTTCGGCTGGGCACGGGTTCCAACGCCGCGCCGGCGAGCGGACCAGACACGGCGATGCCGGTCGCGGTCCAAACCGAGCCGGTCGCCGTATCGAGCAGTTGTCCGGCCGTCTGCTCAAACTGGAGCACGTCACCGTCGATGGTTGCGTCGAACACCGCTGCTCCGCCGTCCGTGGGCAAAAGCACGACCGGCGTTCCACCCACCTCATCGTTGATCGGTTCGCTCAGCCCATCAACCGGATAGGCCCGGGTGTCCCCGCCGAGCGAAACGCCGACGACCAGCGCCGAGGCTGCCAGGCGATCGTCGAGCGCGGCCTCGCCGACCGGGAATGGGAATCGTCCGGCATCGACCGAGTCGGCATACGAGGCGAATACATCTCGTTCGTATGGGCGCTCGTGGCCGGTGTCCCGGCTGAGGAGCAGTGTGTTGGGGTAGAGCGTGACCCAGTCCTCCCACGTCGAAACGATCGACGGCAGCGGCTGCAGGTCGGCTCCGGTGAGCGGCCCGACGATCGCGGTCCCGGCGACCTGCCACCAATACGAACCGGTGCCGCGGTCGACCATGACCAGATCCGACTCGTACAACGCGCTGGTATTGCCGAAGCTCAACACCTCGCCGCCGAGGCGGCGGTCGTAGACGATGCCGCTGCGGCACAGCGGGCAGTAGCTGATCAGGACCGGGGTGCCGTCGAGTACGTCGTTGACGATTTCGTGAAAGTTCAGGATCTTGAACGGATAGGCGTACGCCTGATCACCGGCGACGTATCCGAGCAAGAGGTCATCCGGATCGAGCCAGTCACCGGTGCTTGTGTCGCCGTAGACCGGCTGGTCGATCGGCGGGATCACGTCGAGGAGGGCGGCACGCAAGTCGAGGGTCGAGTCCGAAAGCGGGACCGAGCCGCCGTCGAAGGTGTCGAAATACACTTCCTCGAGCGGAACGCTGTGTGAACTGGTATCGACGTCTGGTGGGATGTTCGGCTCCTGGAACTGCAGGGTGGTTGGCGGGTCGGCCGGTGCGGTGGGTTCCGGTGTCGCCGGGTCGACGCTTGTCGAGCAGGCAACCGCAACCAGCGACACCAGCAGCGCGATGGTGGCAAGCCTCATTGATCTGAGAACGCCTGGATCGCACTCCGGCTTCCCTATCCGATCCCTCGATCGCTCACCGGTATCACGTTATTCAGTGCCCGTTTCGGTCCCGGCACCGACCGGGTAGCAGGCGGCGAGGGCGATCTGCAGGGCCCTCGTGTCGAGGTCGGATCCGATGACGACCAGGTCGGTGCGGGGGCTCCGTCCGTCCCAGCCGCCGTGCTCGGTGATCGATACCCGGCGACCGACCGACTGAAAGAGCAGCCGCTCGCCGGGTCGCTCGGCCGAATAGACGAAACCCTTTGCGCGATACACCGAAGCGGGCAGCTTGCGAATCGTCTGGCGGAGACAGTCGATCGACAACGGGTCCTCGGTCCCGAAGTGCCAGGTCTCGAAGCCGAGATCGGTGGGCGTCTGCGCCTCGCCTTCGAGGTCCGCCGTCTTCGCCGGGTCGAAGCGCCCAACCGACAGCAGCACCTCGAGGGGAACGTCGGCGTGCTCGGCCTCGACGATGCGCACCCGGCGCAGATACTGTCCGATCCAGTCCTCGATCCGCTCAACCTGCTCGGGCCCAACGAGATCGACCTTGTTGAGGATGACCAGATCGGAGAACCCGATCTGGCGCAGCTTGAGCATCATCAACGGCGCGTTGTCACCCTCGTCGATCAGGCCATCGGCGTCGACGACACAGGTCACGCTGTCGAGGCGCAGCAGCCGTTCGTACTTGGGATCGGAGATGGTCATGACGATCCCCTCGGGGTCGGCGATGCCGCTTGCCTCGATCAGCACGTACTCGACGTCGCGGTTTCCGGACAGCAGGTCCTCGAGCGAGGTGACGAGGTCATCGCGAACTTCACAGCACACGCAACCGTTGCTCAGGGCGATGGTGTTCTCCTCGACTCCCTCGATCAGTTCGGCGTCGATGTTGACCGAACCGAAATCGTTGACGAGCACGCCGACCTTGAGGCCGTGGTCGCCGTTGAGGATGCGGTTGAGCAGGGTGGTCTTGCCGGCACCGAGGAACCCGGTGAGCAGCGTCACCGGGACCGGCTCACCGGTCGGCGACTCGATCGGCTCCAGGCGCGGGCCCGGGGCCAGAATTGGGTCGGTCACTCGCTCAGTCGACCTTGATGCCGCGGGCGGCCAACATCGCCTTCGGGTCGATCCAGAATCCCTCGTCAGGCCATTTCTGGACCTGGGGCCGGTCGACATCCGGTGGGTAGTAGAGGTGCGGGTCGATCTCCATGTCGCGCAGGAACTGCTCCTGCTGCTGTTCGCGAGGCAGCTTTGGCCGTGGCAGCTCGAACTTGTCGGGGATCTGGTCCGGGGGGAACAGCATCCGGGGATCGAGTGCGGAGAGCGCTGCGCCCTCGGGACGGGCCGCCTCGCGCGTCCAGATAGCGTCCTTGGTCACGTTGAGCACCTGCACATCCGGACCGCCCCACATGAACAGGCCCTTCCAATGGGTCCGAACCTCGGCGGTTGCCTCGGCATCGAGGGCCCCGCCGCCCGCTTCGTAGTGGCAGATCGCGGCGATTCGCGGCTGCACCTCGTTGAACAGATAGCCGGCGGCGTAGTACATGGTGTGCCACGAGTCGATGGTGTATTCGAACACCTCTTTTGGCATGCCGAACTTGAGAGACTGCAGTCCCGGAGTGTCGAGCTGACCCTCTGAGACAAAGACGTCGGCACCGGCCCCGTATTTGGCGGTCATTTCGTCCGGGCGGCCGTCACCGGTCCAGACGAACGAAAGGTCGTACTCCTCCCAGTCGAGGCGGAATGCCGATGCCCCGTCCTTGACATGGGAACGCGGCCAATGGCGGACGACAACGCCGTCCTGGTCGTAGCAGACGCCGTTCTCCTCCTTCCATTCGAACTCGGTGACGTCCATCTCGAAGCCGTCGCCGATCGGGGTGTGATCGAAGTTCTCTTCGTGCCAGCGCTGCATCTCGCGCATGTGCTTCGCCATGTGCTTGATGCCGAGCTCGGGTGTGCGTCCGGATGGCCCGTACAGACGGAGCGGCTCCCAGCGGCCGGACCAGGCCGTGAACGGGTAGCTGTACGGCAAGTCTGCGTAGTGATCGCTGTGCAGGTGGCTGATGAAGATGTCGTTGATCAAGAACGCGGGCACCTGGAGGGAGAGGGCGTTCTTGACGCTGCCGTTGCCAAGGTCGAAGAAGAAACGCCGCGGGTGGGGAAGCACGGATCCAAGCTCGACCAGGATGCTCGTGCCGGACTGGGAAAGCGTCGGCGGCCACGGAGTGCTGCCCAGGAACGAGACCCGCATCTCTCCCGGCGCAAGGTGCTCGGTACCACCGAAGTAGGCGTTGCGATTCAAGACCGACGGTGTTGGCCGGTAGTACTCAGGGAGGCTGATCCCCCCACCAGGGCGCGGTCCGTACGGGTTGGTTTCCATGGTCACGTGGTCCCTTGGGTGCTTGGCTACGACCGCGATGGACCCTAGTGGTGAGATCCCGTCGACTCAGGCGTAGGAGTCTGCCTTCGCCGCCAGTCCGGTGTCATTTGTGGTCAGCGCTTTTTCCGAATGGGTGCTCAAGCTGAGCGTGACCTTGTTCCAGCGGATGTCGATGTCGGGATGGTGGTCGGCGACTTCGGCGGCAATGGCGACTTTGTTGACGAACCCGATGGCCTCCACGAAGTCTGCGAAGACGAACGTTCTGGTGATCGTCTGCCCGTCGAGGGTCCAGTCGGGGTGCTCCGCCAGGAATTGGTCGCGAACCTCAGCGCTCAGATGCTCCATGTGACCTCCAGGCGCCGATCCTACGACCTTCGGTAGGCTCGCCTGACATGGACGCTGCCTTCAAACCCCTCGTCGACCAGTTGTTTCACGTCGAAGAGCTGCCCGTGCCCTGGTACGTCGCCGGAGGATGGGCCATCGATCTTTTCATGGGTGGGGTCACCAGGGACCACCACGATGTCGACCTCGCCATCGCCCGCGCCGACCAGCGGGCGGCATACGCCCACATCACCGACCGCACCTGGTCCAAGATCGTCCCCCATCCCGAAGGGCTCATCGACATGGGCACGGTCGCTCCCTGGGACGGGACACGGCTCAGCCTGCCCACCCATCAGATCCTCGCCGACGACGACGATGGGCACCGGATCGAGTTTCTCCTCAGCGAGATCGGCCCCATCGAATGGCGTTCCCGGCGCAACCTCGAGGTGACGATGCCGATGTCGACGATGGCGCTGACCAGCGACGACGACATCCGATACCTCGCCCCCGAGATCGTGCTCCTGTACAAGGCCAGCCTCATGCGGGAATGGGACGAGGCCGACTTCGAGACGGCACTGCCAGAGCTGTTCCTTGGCCAGCGGCACTGGCTGTTCCACGCCCTGGACCAGGAGCAACCCGGCCACCCCTGGATGGAGCGCCTCGGCGTCAGCTGAGCCGACGCCGTTCTGTGGGCTCCCAGCGTCATATACGAGCTCTCGAACCCTGGGTTCGCGATCGGTTCGGTTCGGCTCTAGTCGACGACGATGTTGACCAGGCCGGGGGGACGGGCGATCACCTTGCGGACCTCACCCGCCTCGAGGTAGGGCTGAACCCGCTCGGCGGCCAGTCCAGCTGCCGTTGCCGATTCCTCGTCGATGTCGGGGGAGACCTCGAGCCGGTCGCGCACCTTGCCGTTGACCTGCACCACCAGGGTCACCGTCTCGTCGGCGGCGATTTCAGGGTCGGCCTCGGGCCATGCCTGGAGGTGGATGCTGTCGGTGTTGCCGCGGCGATGCCACAACTCCTCGGTGATGTGGGGAGCGGTCGGCGCCAGCAAGAGCAGCAGGATCATCAGGGTCTCATCCCAGGCGTCTGCCGAGACGTTGCGAGCCGCCCGCGCTTCGTTCATCCGGTTGCGCAGCGTCATCATGGCCGCAACGGCGGTGTTGAACTTGAAGGCGACCAGGTCGCTGCAGACCTTGTCGATGGTTTGGTGTGCGAGCCGGAGCAGCGCCGCCGATGCCTCCTCCGAAACCTCGGCGGGCTCGTAGTCCGTCGTGCCCAGCTTCCACACGTCGTCGATGAAGCGCCGCGAGCCGGCGATGCCGTGTGAGTCCCACGGCCCGCCCTTCTCCCAGTCGAAGGCGAACATAAGGTGGGTGCGGACGGTGTCTGCGCCGTACCGATCGACCAGGTCGTCCGGGTTGACGACGTTGCCTCTCGACTTCGACATGCGCTGCGTGTCCTCGCCCAGGATCTGGCCCTGGTTGCGGAACAGCAGCATCGGCTCGTCGAACAGTCCCTCGGGGTCGCGCCCGTGCGCCTTCATCGCGGCCGCCGTGTCGTCATAGACCCCGAGATCGCGCATGGCCTTGGTGAAGAAGCGCGTGTAGAGGAGGTGCATGACCGCGTGCTCGCCGCCGCCGGTATAGGTGTCGACGGGGAGCCAGTATGCGGCCTCCTCCGGGTCGAACGGGGCCTGGTCGTAGTGCGGCGACAGGTAGCGCAGCTGATACCACGACGAGCACATGAACACGTCCATGGTGTCGGTCTCTCGTCTGGCCGGCTCGCCCTCCGAGTCGGTGGCGGCGAGGAATCCCTCACTGGTCGTCAGCGGGTTTGGCCCCGGGGAGAACTCGATGTCTTCCGGGAGGACGACCGGCAGATGCTGCTCGGCCTCGACCGTGCCATCGGCGCGGTACAGCATCGGGACCGGCGCTCCCCAATACCGCTGGCGCGAGATCAGCCAGTCCCTGATCCGGTAGTTGACCGCCTCCTCACCGAGGTCACGCTCCTCGAGCCAATCGATGGTGGCGGCGATCGACGGGTTGGCGCGGCCCTTGGCGTCGGTGGTCGCGATGCCGTTGATGGGACCGCTGTTGACCATGACACCCGGCCCGACATATGACTCGGCCATGGTGTCGCCGTCGAGGGCATCGGCACCCTCTGGGTGGATGACCGGGACAACCGGCAGGCCCTTGGCCCTGGCGAACTCGAAGTCGCGCTCGTCGTGGCCCGGTACGGCCATGATCGCCCCCGAGCCGTAGGACAGCAGGACGTAGTCGGCGATCCACACCGGGATTCGCTCGTCGTTCACCGGGTTGATTGCGTAGCCGCCGGTGAACACCCCGGTCTTTTCCCGCTCGGTCTCCATCCGCTCGAGCTCTGACCGCCTGGCCGTCGCCGCCCGGTAGTCGTCGACGGTCTTCCGCTGCTCATCGGTACTCAGCGAGTCGACGAGATCGTGCTCCGGGGCGAGCACCATGAAGGTTGCTCCCCACAGCGTGTCCGGACGGGTGGTGAACACCGGGATCCGATTACCGCCTTCGGTCGTGAAGACGACATCGGCGCCCTCCGAACGGCCGATCCAGTTCGTCTGCATCGTCTTGATCGGCTCCGGCCAGTCGAGGTTCTCGTAGTCGAGCAGCTCATCGGCGTAGTCGGTCATCCGAAAGAACCACTGCGTCATCATCCGCTGCTCGACCGGGGTTCCCGTCCGCTCGTCCTTGCCATCGATGACCTGCTCGTTGGCGAGCACGGTGTTGAGCGCGGGTGACCAGTTGACGACCGCCTCGCCGCGATATGCCTTGTCGCCCTCGTACAGCTTGCGAAAGAACCACTCGGTCCACTCGTAGTACGACAGGTCCGCCGAGATGGCCTCGCGTTCCCAGTCGAACATCGCTCCCAGCGAGCGCAATTGGCCCCGCATCCTGTCGATGTTCGCCTTGGTCCAAACCGCCGGGTGCGTGTTCTCCTTGATGGCGGCGTTCTCGGCGGGAAGACCGAAGGCGTCGAAGCCCATCGGGAACAAGACGTTGTAACCCTTCATCCGCATGAGGCGGGCCCGAACGTCCGACGGTGCCATCGCATACCAGTGCCCGATGTGGAGATCGCCCGATGTGTAGGGCAGCATGGTCAGTGCGTAGTGCTTGGGCCGATCCCAGTCGACCTCGGCCCGGTACAGGCCGTCGTCGTCCCATTGCTGTTGCCAGCGCTGCTCGATTTCCCGGTGGTCGTAGTTCATGGAGCCGGGCATGGTAGGACCGCGGCGCGACCGCGGATAAGGTGGTTCGATGCCACCGCGGACGATGCGCCTTTCCGCCGCCAGGGTCGCCAACGATCTCGATGCCGACGGCTCGCGGTTCGACCGGGTGACGGTCGCGGTCGCGCCGTCCTGGTTGCGAAAGATCTGGATCGGCGACGTGCGGGCAATGGCGCTGCCCCGGCACATCTACGTCAGTCAGGATTCGTTCGACAAGATCGCCGATGGGCGCGCCAAGAAGCTCCTGACCCACGAGAGCGTCCATATCGAGCAATGGCGCCGGCACGGGCGTATCGGGTTTCTCGTCAGCTATCTCACCGACTACGTTCGCGGGCGGGCTGCCGGACTTGCCCATGCCGAGGCGTATCGCGCCATCGGATTCGAAAAGGAAGCCTCATCGAGGATCGAGTAGACGCAGCCGGCTACCTCCAGACGGTGGAGTGGAGCTTCACCCAGGTCTTCTTCGCGTTGCTCGGATTCGTCTTGGGTGGTGGGATCGGCGGCATCATCGCCATTGCCCTCGGGGAGATTTCGGTGACGGCCGACGGCACCACCGAGGTCTCGTCGGTGGGTATCTTCATCACCGTCGTCGCCCAGGTCGGTGGGGCGCTGGTCGTCCTCGCCTACCTCAGCCGCACCAAGGGCACCGGGAGCTTTGCCGCGGATTTCGGCTTGCGGGTTCGGCTGCGGCATTGGTGGGGGATCCCCGCCGGCGCCGGGTTGCAAGTCGGTGCCGCGTTGGTCACCGCTCCGCTCATCCAACTGCTCTTTCCGGAAGGTCCGCCCCAACAGAGCATCGCGGGTGTCACCGAAGGAACCGATTCGGCGTTGGGCGTGGTGCTGATCCTGCTGTCGCTCGTGGTGCTGGCTCCGCTCGCCGAGGAGCTGATCTTCCGCGGCATGCTGCTGTCACGGTTGGTGCGATCGATGGCCATGTGGTGGGCGATCGTCGTCCAGGCCGCGGTGTTCGCCCTCATCCATCTCGCCGATCCGGAGGCGATCGCGGCGATACCGGGTCTCTTCCTGATCGCGGCCGTCCTTGGCTACGCGGCGATCAAAACCGGCAGCCTCTCGCTCCCGATCTTCCTGCATGCAGGGGTCAACCTCACCGCGGCGCTCTTGCTGCTCTACGGTGAACCGCTGCTGGATTGGCTCGACGAGCTGTCCGGGCTCGAACCCGCAGAGTCCCTGATCAGGGCGCTGTTCTGAAGATCCCTTGACGTAAATCAGTTAAACCGTAGATTGCCGCGCCGCATGGACTGCAACGACCTTCCAGAGATCGACGGCGTCGCCTGGCGGATGTTCCGCGACGACGAGTACGGCGCGCTCGTCCCGCTGCTCAACGCCGATTCGGATGAGGGCGGGCACGACTCGCATCAGAGCGTGGACGACTTCCGCCGCGGTTTCGAGGACCTGGACGACTTCAACCCGGGGACACACATCCTCGTCGCCGCCAGCGATGCCGGGGTCGTTGGCTATGTCGCCGCGGTCACCTGGGCCGAACTCTCCGGCGACCAGATTCTGTTCCACGCCGGACGCGTCGATCCGGCGTGGAAGCGCCGCGGCGTCGGAGCCGGTTTGCTCGGCTGGGTCCAGGGGCGTCTCGGCGAGATGACCGTCGGGGTCGAAGGCACCAGGAGGCTGCGGACCACCGCACTTTCGGCGAGCACGACCGAATTCATGGTCAAGAACGGATACGTGGTCACCCAGCACGAGGCGAATCTGGTTCGTCCCCACCTCGATGACATCCCCGCCATCCCACTGCCGGAGGGCGTCACCGTCCGCCCCGTGGACGAATCGGATCTCCGAGCGATCTACGAGGCCGAGGTAGAGCACTTCAAGGACCATTGGGGTGCAAGCGAGGAGGCGTCGACCTGGTGGGAGAGCTTCAAAACCGACCCGTACCGGGACATGTCGATGTGGCAGGTCGCCTTCGACGGAGCCGAGATCGTGGGCATCGTGCGCCCGTTCATCAAAGAAGCCGAGAACAACCGGATGGGCCGTAAGCGCGGCTACACCGAGGAGATCTCCACCCGGCGAGACTGGCGCGGTAAGGGTGTGGCCTCGGCGCTGATCGTGAGGGCGTTGGCGGCCCAGCGGGATCGCGGCATGGAGGAGAGCGGATTGAGCGTCCACGAAGAGAATCCCCACGGCGCCTACCGCCTGTACGAGCGGCACGGGTTCGAGTTCCGGAGCCGCCTCGACACCCTCGACCGGGATGTGGCGTAGCCCTCCCCAGGCGGGTGCTGAACAATGACGAGTGCTACGGGCCGCCACCCTCTCGAGCGATTCGGTCGGTTTCTCCGACCGCCACGTCCCGCTGGAGGATTGCTCAGCACCCCCCTAGGGTCCAGCCCATGTACGTCATCAAACGAGTATGGGTAACGAAGCGCCGCGAGGCGCGTCGGGTCGCGTCGATCGTGGCCGAGGTCGGCAAGATCTACGAGGAGAGCGGGCAGCGAGAGCCAACCCGCGTCTATTTCAACGGCGGCACGCTGCCCGGAGACCGCGACGTGGTCTATATGGAGTGGACCGCAGAGGTCCTCGAATCGCCGTACCGCGGCGACAACGAGTTGCCGGACACCGGAGGTCTCGGGGCGAAGCTCCGCGAGCTCACCGAAGACTCCTGGATCGAGTTCTACGAGTTATTGACCCCGGACAAGGCCGTTTCGGTCGAGTAACGGCTCCGGTTCGGTCGGGCCTCTTCCATCACCGCATCTGTCGTGATATGGGTAACCGGGTGGCGCACCGCAACGGGGAGCCGGTGTGCCCGATCTCAGTTCACGACTTCCGCTCATCGGGGTCATCGGGGCCATTGCCATCGCCGTGCTGGGGGGCATCTATTTCGGGCGGCAACCCGCAGCCTCGCTTCCACCTCCCGTCCCCAACACGGTCGTTGCCGAACAACACCTGGTCGTCCACGTGTCCGGTGCGGTCGCCAGCCCCGGTCTGGTCTCCCTGACCGAGCCGACGCGGGTCGCCGATGCGGTCGAGGCGGCCGGCGGTGCCACCACCGACGCTGATCTGGCCGCGATCAACCTCGCCGGCCCGGTGCAAGACGGCGATCACATCGTGGTGCCGACCATCGGCGAGCGCGTCGGGGTCGACGACGGGCTCATCGATCTGAATCGATCCACCGCGGCCAGGATCGCCGACCTGCACGGCATCGGCCCGGTGCTCGCCGAACGGATCGTTGCGCACCGCGACGAGCACGGCCCCTTCGCATCGATCGAGGATCTGCTCGACGTGCCCGGCATCGGTGAGGCAAAGCTGGCGCTGCTCCGCTCCGGCGTCTCGCCGCCCTGAGTGCGAAACCGTGGGCCCGGAGCGGCACACATGACCGCAGCGAGCCCAGGGCTCGTAGCGGCTTTACGCGTTCCTGGGCCTGCGGGCCGTTGGGCGGTGGCCGCGGCTGCGGCGGTGTGGATCGGTGCCCTGGCGGGGATTCACGCCGGCGCGGCGGTCGCGCTGGTACCGGGTGCGGCTGCCCTGGTCGGATGGGACTCGCGGAGGAGCGCCGCGGCGGGGTTGGCGGCCCTCGTCTGCGCCGGAGCCTTGTCGGGGAGCGCAGCGGCGGCACGGGCCGATGCGACGATGACCGCGCCGGTACCGGAAGGTCCCATCATCGTCACCGGGCTGGTCGCCGAGGACGGCAGCGACCAGCGTCCCGGTGTCATCCGGCCTGAGGCGCTCGGGGCCGACCCGGAGTCCGTTGCGTGGAGCGGACCGGCACTTGCCGTCGATCTCGAGCCCGGGATGGCCTTGGTTGCAGGGGATCGCGTCCGAATCGAAGGCATTGGTCGCGCCCGACCGGGAACGGTCCGCGGCGACCCGGTCGCCGGGCGCATTCGGGCAACCGGGCTTGAACGAATCGGCCCGGGACGAGGCCCGCTCTTCGCAGTGGGAAATGCCATCCGGCGCCGGGTGGCGACGGTCATCTCATCCGGAAGCCCCGCCGACGCCCTGCTCACCGGGTTTCTGATCGGCGACACGGCCGACCTGGCGCCATCCGACATCGATGCCCTGCGCCGATCGGGCCTCACCCACTACGTGGCGGTCTCGGGAAGCAACGTCGCCTTGTTCCTCGCCGGGTGGTGGTTGATCACTGCTCCACTCGGTCGGGGATCCCGCCGCCGCTTCGCTCTCGGGCTGATCGGGCTTGCCGTCTTCGTCGTGGCGACGCGATGGGAAGCGTCCGTCATCCGAGCCGCGACGATGGCGGGTCTCGCCCTCGGCGGCGCCGCCGCCGGCCTGGTGATCGACGGCTGGATGGCACTCGGGGGAGCAGTCGCGCTGCTGCTGCTCACCTCGGGGGGCCTTGCCCTCGATGTCGGATTCCAGCTGTCGGTTGCCGCCACCGCCGGGATCATGGTCGGAGCGGGAGTGGCTCGAGAGCGAACGCCACGATGGGCCTGGACCGCGCTGATCGCCGCCGTCGCGGCCCAGATCTCGGTTGTGCCGGTGTTGCTGCTCCACTTCGGCACGATCCCTTTGCTGGCGCCCGTGGCAAACCTCATGGCGGCTCCGCTGGTCAGCCTGTCGACCATCACCGGCGCGTTTGCGGTTCTCACCGGGTGGCCGCCGTTGGTGATCGTTGCTTCAAGCCTCGCCGGCCTGGTGCTGGGGATTGCCCGTCTTGCCTCCGAATGGCCGCAGCTCGGGCCGGGGGCGGTCCTCATCGTCGCCGTCGCAGGGTCTGCTGCCATCAAGCGTCGCTGGCGCCCGGTGGTGGCGGTCGCCTTTGCCGGCTGGCTTGCGTCCATCATCCTGTGGCCGCTGATCGGTGCCGGTGGAACCAGCGTCACCGTCCTCGACGTCGGCCAGGGCGATGCGGTGCTCCTGCGCTCCGAGGGCCGCGTCGCGCTCGTGGACGGCGGAAGTGACCCCATCGTGCTCTCCGACCGGCTCCGCGACCACGGAGTGGACCGGATCGATCTGCTGGTCGTCACCCACGGCGATACCGACCACGCCGGCGGCCTCGCCGGCATTCTGGCAACCAACGGAGTGGGGAGGATCTGGATCCCGAGCCACGCCGAACTGAGTGGGCCGCTGGTCGGGCTTGTCGACGCTGCCATCGCCGCCGGTGTCACCGTGGACCGGATCGATGTCAGATCGCCGCCGTATCGCCTCGGCGCCATCCGCATCCAACCGCTCGGGCCGCAGCGCCGCTACGCCGGCGACAACGATGGTTCGATCGTGCTGTGGGTCGAGGCCGGAAGGTCCATGATGCTGGCCGGTGACGCCGAGGCGGTGGCGCAACGCGAGCTGCCGCAGCGTTCACCCGACATCCTCCTCGTGCCGCACCACGGTTCGGCGACGACCGATGCCACATGGCTCGCCGAAACGGTCGGAGCGACCGCGGTGATCAGCGTCGGTCCGAACCGGTTCGGTCACCCGGCACCCGAGATCAGGCTGATCCTGGAACAGGCAGGAGCGCGGGTGTTCGTCACCGCCGAGCACGGTGATGTCTCGCTCGACTTGTAATCTCCGCGGATGGCCTTCCATGTGATCTCTGCGCCACGCGACACCGGGCCCGGGGAGCGGGCGCTGATGTTCGCCCGTGCCGATGAGGTGTTCGCGAGCGCATCCATTGTCGATCACGAGCGGATCGACGTGCCGGGCCGAGGATCGGAAGGCGCCGAGACCCAGCTACGCGAGACGGTACAGCCGATCGTTCCGGCGCTGCAGAGCGGCTCGCTGTTCGGTGGGTCCAACGGGGTGCTGGTGGTGGACGCCCAGAATCTGCTCAAACCCGAGGCCCAGGTGATCGCCGAGCTGGTGACCCTTGCCGACGACGCCGCCGTCACCGCGGTGTTTCTGAGCGCCGGCACGATCCCTGCCCCGCTGGCGAAGGTGCTCAAGGAGCGGGGTGAGTCCGTTTCGATCAAGAAGATGCGGGAGCGCGACGCTGCCAGGTGGATCTCGGAGGAGGCGAAGTCACGGGCGCTTCGCCTCGAGCCGGAAGCGGTCGTGGTCCTCGTTCGTCACTTCGGCTCGGACGTGGCTTCGCTGGGGCAGGCATTGGATCAGTTGGTGGTCGAAGGTCCGACGATCACCGCCGAGGTGGTTGAGGGCCGCTATGTCAACCGTCCGGACGAACCGATGTGGCTGCTAGCTGACGCCATCGCAGCAGGCAAGGAAGGGGATGCGTTGCGAAGACTCGCCGACTTTCTCGAGCACGGCCACCCCCTCGTCGTGCTCTCGTTTCTCGAGGGAGAGGTCAAGAAGCGGTCGCTGGCCGCAATCGCACCCGACGTCGACACGTACGCGACCTGGGTCGGGGCATCGCCGAAGGCCTATCCGGTCAAAAAGGTGTGGGACCAGCGGTCGCGGACTCGCTCGGTGTCGCTGCGCCAATCACTCGAGGCTCTGGCCAGGGCGGACCTGGTGATCAAGACGGCGCCCGAAGAGACCCACCGGGTGACGCTAGAGCGGTTGACCGTCGCGATGTGTCGCTGGCTGGGGCGCTAACGGAGATTCCGCGGGCTGGCAGCGTCATAGATACCCCTACCGGCCCTGGGCTGGCAGCGTCATAGGTACCCCTACCGGCCCGCGGGCTGGCAGCGTCAGTTGTCGTAGACCCGCACCGATACGACCCGATAGGTGAACGTCCCGCCCGGTGCCTCGTAGGAGACCTCGTCACCCGGCTTGGCGCCCATCAATGCCGAGCCGAGCGGGCTCTGAGGAGAAGCCAGCAGCATGCCGCCGGCCTTGTTCTCCGCGGGGGCCACGAAGAACTCGAGTTCGTCACCGTCGTCGTCGACCACGGTTGCGACCGTTCCGACCTCCACCGCTCCGGAATCCTCGACCTCGCGGACCTCGGCATTGTCGAGCAGCTGCCGGAGCTGGCGGATTCGCGCCTCGGCGAGACCTTGTTCGTTTTTCGCCGAGTCGTACTCGGCGTTCTCTTTCAGGTCACCGTGGTCGCGAGCCTCAGCGATCCGCTCCTCGAGCTCGCGGCGTCCGGTGGTGGTGAGCTCGTCGTATTCGGCGGAGATCTTGGCGTGGGCCTCTGGCGTCAACCAGGTGGATTCCGTCATCGTGTCAGCCCAGCAGTGTGCGCACCTGGCGCGTCAGGCGAGACTTGCGGCGAGCGGCGGTGCTCTTGGTGAGCACGCCCTTGGAGACGGCGATGTCGAAGCGCTGCTGGGCGAGGCGGAGGGTTTCGCGTGCCTCATCTGCGTTGCCGGATTCGGCGGCGGAGACAGCGTTGCGCGCCCGCGTCTTCAACTCGGAACGGATTGCCCTGTTGCGCTCGTGGCGCTTTTCGTTCTGGCGGTTCCGTTTGATTTGTGACTGAATGTTTGCCATCGGGAATAGACCTCAGAGGTGTTCGGAGCGGTGGGTAACGATACCAGGAGCCCGGCTCAACGGTACAATGCCGCCGTTCTCACTCCCTCCGGTGCTCACCCATGGCCGACCAGTCGCGCATCCGTAACTTCTCCATCATCGCTCACATCGACCACGGCAAGTCGACGCTCGCCGACCGTCTCCTCGAGCGCACCGGGGCCATTTCCGAACGGGAGATGCGCGACCAGGTGCTCGACGACATGGACCTCGAGCGCGAGCGCGGGATCACGATCAAGGCGAATGCGGTGCGCATCGACTACGACCATCCATCGTCGGGATCCCCCTACGAGCTGAATCTGATCGATACCCCCGGCCATGTCGACTTCTCCTACGAGGTGTCGCGCAGCCTGGAGGCGTGTGAGGGAGCGCTGCTGGTGGCGGACGCATCCCAGGGTGTCGAAGCTCAGACGCTGGCCAACGCCTACCTCGCGATCGAGAAGGGCCTCGAGATCATCCCGGTCGTCAACAAGATCGACTTGCCCGCGGCCGAGCCCGACGCCGTCGCCGGCGAGCTCGCCGCGGTTCTCGGGGGTACGGCGGATGAAGTGATGCGCATCTCAGCCAAGACCGGTGAAGGAATCGACGAGCTGCTCGAAGCCATCGTGGAGCGGCTGCCCGCACCCGAGGGTGACGGGGCGGCATCGCTGCGCGCCCTGGTGTTCGACTCGTATTACGACACCTACCGCGGCGTCGTGAGCCTGATTCGCGTCGTCGATGGAGCGTTCTCGGAAGGAGACGCGATCCGGTTCATTGCTACCGGTCTGGACGGGTATGCCGATGAGATCGGCGTTCGGCGCCCAAAGCCGGAGCCCCTGGCTGGTCTCGCCACCGGCCAGGTCGGATACCTGATCACCGGGGTGAAGGACATCGACCTGATCCGAATTGGGGACACGGTCACCCACACCGAAGCAGCCGCCTCCGCACCGCTCCCCGGCTATGACGAGCCCAAGCCGATGGTGTTTGCCGGCTTGTTCCCGGCCGAGGGCGGGGACTTCGAGCGGCTGCGCGAGGCGCTCGACAAACTGCGGCTCAGCGACTCTTCGCTGGTCTTTCAGCCGGAGACCAGCCGGGCCCTCGGGTTCGGGTTCCGGTGCGGTTTCCTCGGGTTGCTGCACATGGAAATCGTCAGGGAGCGTCTCGAGCGCGAGTACGACCTCGACCTGATCACGACCGCCCCGTCGGTGGCGTACCTGGCGCATGGGACCGATGGCACCGAGGTCGAGGTGCGCAGCCCGCACGACCTGCCTGCGTCGGGTGAGCTCGACTCGGTGCAGGAGCCCTATGTCGAGGTGATGATCATCACCCCGACCGAGTACATCGGGACGGTCATGGAGCTGGTCCAGCAGCGCAGGGGCGAGATGGGCGACATGACCTACCTATCGCCGGAACGGGCGGAGCTGCACTATCGGCTGCCGCTTGCCGAGATGGTGTTCGACTTCTTCGACCACCTCAAGTCGAGGACGAAGGGGTACGCCTCGCTCGACTACGAGCCGGCCGACTACCGGGCCTCCGATTTGGTGAGGGTCGACATCCTGCTCAACGGGCAGCCGGTCGATGCGTTTTCCACCATCGTCCATCGAGACAAGGCCTACCCGTACGGCAAGGCGATGGTCGAGCGGCTCAAGGAGTTGATCCCGCGTCAATTGTTCGACGTGCCGGTGCAGGCAGCGATCGGGTCCCGCGTCATCTCGCGTGAGACCATCAAGGCGAAGCGCAAGGACGTGACCGCAAAGTGCTACGGCGGAGACATCACGAGGAAGCGCAAGCTGCTGGAGCGGCAGAAGGAAGGGAAGCGCCGCATGAAGATGGTGGGATCGGTCGAGGTTCCGCAGGAGGCGTTCGTGGCAGCGCTGAGGTTGGAGGAATGAGAGTCGCGGGTCGCGAGTCGCGAGTCGCGAGTCGGAAGACACGGCACGCGGGACGCGTGAGCTATGGCAGTGCCTGCGGGCTCGCGGCACGACTGCGTGGTCTTGCACCCGCATGAGGTCAGGGCTTCGGTGATCGGATGAATTCGCTGAGTCTTACGTCCGAGCCGCCGGCGCCGGACTCTCCTCGGCTGGCGGATGCCGCGGCCAGCTGGAAGTCCGCGTACGTCCATCTGCCCTTCTGTGCGAAACGCTGCCCGTACTGCGACTTTGCTGTGGTGACGGTGGAAGAGGGCGGATCCGACGCCATGATTGAGCGCTACGTAGACGCGGTGGTGATGGAGATCGCCATGGCCATGCCGTTCGGTCCTATCGATGCGGTAAACCTCGGTGGTGGCACGCCCTCGCGCCTGACCCCCGCCCAGCTCGAGCGGCTTCTCGCAGCGCTGACCGACCGGCATGGCATCGCCGAGGGTGCCGAGATCAGCCTCGAAGCGAACCCGGACGATTGGAGCGAGGAACACGGTTCGGCATTGGTCGACCTCGGGTTCAACCGGATCTCCTTCGGCGTCCAGTCGTTCGATCCCGCGGTGCTGGAATCCCTGGGGAGGACCCACAGCCCGGATCAGGCCGAAGCCGCGGTCGGTCAAGCCATTGGACAGTTCGTCACCGTCAACATCGACCTCATCTACGGGACCGCCGGCGAATCGATGGCTTCGTGGGAAGCGACCGTGGATCGGGCCCTGGCCCTCGAGCCGGAACACCTTTCGGCCTACGCGCTCACCGTCGAGCGTGGTACCGAGTTGTCGAAGGCCATCGATGACGGGGCCGAGGCCCCAGACCCCGACGACCAGGCGGACAAATACGAGTACCTCGCCAATCGCACCCCCGAGGCGCTACTGGTGCGCTACGAGGTCTCCAACTGGTGCCGGCCCGGCCACCATTGTCGTTACAACCTTTCCACGTGGGCCATGGGGGATTATCTCGGGTTCGGGCTTGGAGCTCACGACCACCACGCTGGTCGCCGGTCCCGGAACATCCGCCGCCTCGACGCCTATCTCGAACGCGTCCGGTCCGGGCGGCGCCCCCGCGCGGGCACCGAGCAGCTCGGTGGCATCGATGCCGAACGGGAGCGGATCGCCATCGGGCTTCGTCTCACCGCCGGAGTGAGGGCAGGAGAACTCGGCCTCCGGTTCCTTGATAGCGAGGAAGGGCAACGACATCTGGCGGCTGGAACCGTAGCCAGACAGGGGGATCGGCTGGTGGTCGTGCGACCGCTGCTCACCGATGCGGTGGCAAGGCTCGTGGTGTGACGGAGCCTGTCAGTCTCCCCCTGAGACTGCTAAATTGCTGTTCAGATGCTCGACGACCGTAAGTCACGGATCCTGCAGTCGCTGGTAGAGGAACACATCAGAACCGGGGAGCCGGTGAGCTCCCAGGCCGTCCTCGATCACGGCGAGCTCGACGTGTCGAGCGCGACCATCCGCAACGAGCTTGCCAGCCTCGAGGCCTATGGCTTCGTGGCCCAGCCGCACACCTCCTCGGGTCGGGTCCCCACCCGCCAGGGCTACCGCTACTACGTCGACCACTGCCAGCCCGCGCTCCTCCGGGTGGCCACCCACGCCAGGATCGAGGCGTTCTTCGCCGACGTGCACCGAGAGGTGTCCCGGCTGCTCAAAGAGACGTCGGGGTTGCTCACGGACCTCACCCATCTGCCCGCCGTCGTCATCGGTCCGGTGCGCGACGTCGAGACACTCCTTGCCGTCCACCTGGTGCGCCTCGGCGGTTCGGCGGTCCTCGTAGTGACGGTTGCCGAAGGCGGGGGAGTTTCCCAGCAGATCATCTCCCTCGAATTCGAGCCTTCCGATGACCAGCTGGTCGAGGCCGAACGAGTGATCGAGGCGGTGTACACCGGTCGAGAGCGCGGCGCCGCCGCAGCCGATGAGCGACTGACCGCAATCGACGTTCCGGAGATGGTTCGGCGCATCATCGAGCCCGTCCACGACGAACTTCAAGGCGTGGCGGCGTCCGGCCCCGAGATGTTCATTGGTGGCACCGGCCAGTTGGCCGAGCTGTGGGCCGATCTGGCGAGCGTGCAGGAAATGCTCGGGCTGCTGGAACGCGAGGCCGAGTTGCAGCGGCTGCTGAGCGACGCTTCCGGTGGAACCACCGTGCGCATCGGCGAGGAGCTCGGGGACGAAATCGACGTTGCCGTGGTGAGCACACCGTTTGGTTCCGGCCGCACCGGCCGTCTCGGCGTCATCGGCCCGATGCGCATGGACTACCGAAGGGCGATCCGGGTGGTCGAGGAGGTCGGTGAGGGTCTCGAGGGCAGTCTTGCCGCCGATCAGGGCGACGACCGGTGAGGGACTATTACCAGATCCTCGGCGTGGAGCGGTCGGCCTCGGAAGACGAGATCAAACGAGCATTCAGACAGCTGGCCCGAGAGACCCACCCCGATGCCAACCCAAACGACGAAACGGCCGAGGTGCGATTCCGCGAGATCGCGGAGGCTTACGAGGTGCTTTCTGATCCGGCACGCCGCGCCCGGTACGACCGTGGCGAGGTCTTTGCCGGCGGCGACCTCTTTTCGCAATTCGCCGGGCTCGATGACATCTTGCAACAATTTTTCGGCGGTGGCTTCAGTTTCGGCGGCCGACGCGGTGGGCCGAGGCCCGGGCCCGACGTCGGTGCGGCGATGACGATCAGCCTGGCCGAAGCTGCATCGGGAGTCAGCCGGACTTTGCAATTCCAAGCGCCGGCCACCTGCACACGTTGCTCGGGAGGCGGATCAGAGCCGGGACATGATGCCGTCACGTGCCCGCGTTGCGGTGGGGCGGGGGCCGTTCAGGTGGCTCGCGACTCGTTCCTTGGTCGGATCACCACGGTTGCAGAGTGCCCGCAATGCGCCGGCACCGGGCGCCTCATCGAGCATCCGTGCAGTGAATGTGGGGGTGCCGGCCGAATCGAAGCCACTCGGGAGCTGACCGTCGACGTGCCGGCCGGGGTCGAGGACGGCACCCGGCTGCGCCTGTCCGGACGCGGCGGCGTTGGTGAGTTTGGCGCCCCGCCCGGCGACGTCTACGTCAAGGTGGGCGTCGCCATCGACGAACGTTTCGAGCGCATCGGTGACGAGCTGCATCATCGCAGCGAGATTGGGATCAGCGAGGCCGTTTTTGGTACCAGCGTCGATATCCCGTTGATCGAAGGCGGTTCCGAGCCCATCGACATTCCGGCCGGATCTCAGCCCGAGACCGTGTTTCGAATGGCCAGGCAGGGCATGCCCCGGCTGCGGCGCCGGGGCCGCGGCGACCTGTTCGTACACGTTGGTGTGGTGATCCCCACCGACCTGGACGACGGCCAGGAGGAGCTGCTCCGCACCTACGGGGAGCTCCGCTCGGAGGACCCGACGCCCCCGAAGAAGCGGCTGTTCCGGCGTTGAGCGCGAGCAAATATCGGATTGATTGGGTTTTGCATATCGCATAGGGTATGCTGCCACTGTAAGCGTTCAGGGCAACGCTCTGTGTTGTGTGGGAGGCACGAAGTGTCAACATATAGCGATCTGGTCGGTCGTCGACTGCGGTCAATCAGGCGACAGCGTGGATTCTCGCTGCAGGACGTCCAAACGCTTTCCGAGGGCGAATTCAAGGCGGCGGTTCTGGGGGCCTACGAGCGCGGGGAGCGCAGCATCTCGGTGCCACGCCTCCATGGTCTCGCGGGCTATTACGACGTCCCGGTTGCGCAATTGCTGCCCCCCGATCCGCGGCAGACCGCCAAGGCTCCGGCGCCGGATCAGATCACGATCGACCTGACCAGGCTCGACGATATCGGCGGTGCCGAGAGCGAAGTGCTGGAGCGGTTCCTCACGGCAATTCAGGTAGAGCGCCAGGACTTCAACGGACGAGTGCTCACCGTGCGTCGCGATGACCTGAAGGTGCTATCCCGGCTGATCGGAACCGGGTCCGGCTTTTCCACGGCGCTGGCTGAGGTCCGTGCCACCGAAGACGAAAGCACCCCTCCCGGCGGAGCCGGCTAGCCGGGAACGTCAGAGACACAGTTCTATCGGTTTATCGGTGTCTGCCGATATACTCACCAGTTCCCGATGGGCTTCCCCTTTTCACCTTCGGATTTCCCCCTGTGACGGATTCCCCCTGTGACTAACACAGCAGCAAGCGATGTTCGCATCCGTGTCCCGAGCAACCACCTCATGGTGGAACTGCTCGGCGAACACGATGCGCATCTGCGCGAGGTCGAGGCCGGCTTCCCCCTGGCGCGAGTCGTCGCCCGCGGTAACGAGATCACGATCTCAGGTCCCGAGCGCGACGCCGCTGCGGTCAGAACTGTCATCGAGGAACTGTTGATCATCGTTCAGGAAGGTCAGCAGCTCGATGCCGACCGGGTGGGAAGGGTCATCGCCATGGTGCGAGAGGAGACCCCGAACCCCTCGGGGGTCTTCACCGAGTCGATTGCGGTGGGCCGCGGGCGCCACGTCCGGCCCAAAACCCTCGGTCAGAAGAGCTACGTCGATGCCATCAGGGACAACACCCTGGTGTTCGGAATCGGCCCGGCGGGGACCGGAAAAACCTACTTGGCCATGGCCTGTGCGATCGAGTCGCTCATGTCCGGCCTGGTGAAGCGGATCGTGTTGAGCCGACCTGCGGTCGAGGCTGGAGAGCGGCTTGGCTTCCTGCCGGGCGATCTGAGCGCAAAGGTCGATCCGTACCTCAGGCCACTGTACGACGCGTTGTTCGAGATGCTCGGTCCCGACGAGACCGCTCGCCTGATGGAGCGACGAACCATCGAGATCGCCCCGCTGGCCTACATGCGTGGCCGGACCCTGAATGATTCGTTCGTCGTGCTCGACGAGGCGCAGAACACGACCCCCGAGCAAATGAAGATGTTCCTCACCCGCCTCGGGTTCAACTCGAAGATGATCGTCACCGGAGACGTCACCCAGATCGACCTGGCCGACCCCACAGCCTCCGGGCTCAAGATCGTCGCCAAGGTGCTTTCCGGAATCCACGGCATTGCCTTCGAGGAGTTGCACTCCGACGATGTGGTGCGGCATCGGATCGTCGCCGCCATCGTCGACGCCTACAGCCGATTCGAAGAGCGTGGGAACTGACGTGATGACGCGCAAGGCCATCATCAATACGGTCATTCTCGCCCTCACGATGGTGATCGTGGCGGCCGTCCTCGTGGTGGGCACCGACTCGGGAGCAGAGGTGCCACCCGAGCTCGCGGTCGGCCAGCTCGCCCCGCAAACCTTCATCGCCAACCGCTCTACCGATCCCATCGAGGACACGGACACCACCGATCAATTGCGAGAGACGGCGCGGAACAACGTTGACGCCGTCTACTCGAGCGACAACGACGCGACCCTCTCGGTGATCCGCAACGTCAACGCGTTCTTCAACGACCTCAGAGCGGGCGCCATCGGAGACGCACCGCCTGCCACGACGACGACCGAGCCGCCCGAGACCACCACCCCCAGCACGCAACCCGGCGAAACGACCACCACCGCGGCGGGTACCACCGTTCCGGAGACGACCACGACCACCGCGGTTCCGCGCCGGCCGCTCGACCAGCAGATTGCGCTTTTGCAGTTGCAGCACGGAACGCTTGCCGTACCCATCCCGTCGTTCGTCGCGCTCTACGACAGCGATCTCAATCGGGTCGGGTCCGGCGCAGAGCCCATATTCCCTGCGATTGAGGAGCGCAGCCTCGAGCTCCTCCGAGACGAGCTCGACCAGGGCATCAAGCCGAGCGACCTGACCGCCCGCCAGCAGGTGTACCTGAACGAGGTGACCCGGCCGCCCATCTTCATCGTCGGGCTGCCCGACGAGGAACAGGAAACGGCCCGGATGGCCATTGCCGATCTGGTCGGTTTCAGCCTGCAGGCCAACCTGCGCGTCGACGACGAGGCGTGGGGACAGGCGCAGGACGCCGCCGCCGCCGGCGTCGACGCCGCCTCCGTGACCTACCGGGCCGGCGACACAATCGTGGAGGAAGGCGAGGAGATCGACAGCATCCAGTTTGCGGCGATCCGGCAGCTCGAGCTCTTTCAGCCGGAGACGACCAGTGGCACCTCGCGCTGGGCAATGGCGCTCCTCGGTGTGATCGCAGTGCTGCTTGCGGCCTTCTTCCTGTGGCGGATTGCCCCCACCCAATGGACCGAGCCCCGTCACATGGCGCTGCTCTCCATCCTGCTCATCCTGGCGGCGCTGTTCTCCCGGATTCCCGATGTCGTCGCCCAGGACAGCCACGCCCTCGGGTACATCATTCCCGCGGTGGCGATCGGGTTCATCGCCGCGATCCTTTTCGACCCGCGAACTGCGGTGCTGATGGCGATCCCGATGGCGGGGTTCACCGCCATCTCCACCCTCGACCTCGCCTTCACCGTCTACGCCGCGATCGCGACCGTGATCCCCGTGGCGTTCGTGTCCCGGGTGTCCTCGCGGCGCGAGCTACGGGTAGCGGTTCTGCTGACCGCCCTCACCGTCGCCCCGGTGGCGGCCGCCGTCGAGTGGCTGTTCGCCGAAGGCAGCCCCGGCCTTGCGGCCCTGTGGGCCTTCATCGGTGCCCTCATCGCAGGCCTTGTCTCCCTCGGTCTGGTTTCGTTCCTCGAGAACGCGTTCGGGATGACGACGACGCTCGGCCTGCTCGATCTGCTCGACCGGAACCACCCGGCACTGCGGCTCATCGAGGAGCAGGCACCGGGGACTTTCAACCATTCGATGCTGGTCGGCGCACTGGCGGGCCGGGCGGCCAGGGCCATCGACGCCGATCCGCTGCTCGCACAGGCCGCAGCGTGGTATCACGACCTTGGCAAGACCGAACATCCCCAGTATTTCGTGGAGAACCAGTTCGGTGTCTCCAATCCGCACGACTCGCTCGCCCCGGCCGAGTCTGCTCAGATCATCCGGTCCCATGTCACCGACGGGCTCAAGTTGGCCAAGCGGTATCGCATACCGCAAGACGTGTCGGACGGGATCCGCATGCACCACGGAACCAGCCTGATGCGGTACTTCTACAACCTCGCCGTTCAGACCGACCCCGGCGTCGATCCCGCACTATTCCGCCACTTCGGTGTCAAGCCACAGGCCAAGGAAATGGCGATCGTCATGCTGTCGGACGCAACAGAGGCGGCCGCCAGGGCCTACTCCCAGGAGGAGGATCCATCGGCCGAAGGTTTGCAGCGGGTCGTTGACACCGTGGTCGCCGAGAAGGTGGACGACGGCCAGCTCGACGATTCTGCCTTGACCTTTGGTGACCTCACGACGATCAAGGCCGAACTCGTGCGAGCCCTGATGGGCTATTACCACGCCCGACTGCCGTATCCGGGTTTCCCCGGGCCCAAACCGATGGAGGAGGCCAGCCCAAAAGGCTTGCCGGAGGCCGCCGTTCCCGCGGCCAGCGAGGCCGAGGAGTGATCATCGAGTTCGGTGATGAACAGGACGAGCCTGCACCGGTCGACGCGCTCATCGCTCTGGCCGAGATCGTCGTGCAGTCCGAGGGGCTCAACGATGCAACCAGCGTGGCGATCAGTCTGGTTGACGAGGCGACGATTGCCCGGCTGAACGAGATCCATCTCGGCAAGAGCGGCCCAACCGACGTGCTGTCCTTCCCGATCGAAGATGCCAAGCCCGGCAAGCCACCGCTGGCGAGTCCCGATGGCCCGCCGGTCCAGCTCGGTGACGTATTTATCGCACCATCGGTGGTGCTGGCCAACGCCGGGCGTGATGGAGTTGGGTACGAGGACGAGATGGCGTTGATGGTCGTGCACGGATTGCTCCATCTGCTGGGATGGGATCATGTCGATGACAACGACGCGGAGGCGATGGAGAAGCGCGAGGCCGAACTGCTCAGGCTCGCCGGCCGGCAACGACAGTGATTGCCGCGGCATTCGCTGTGTCCGGGGTGCTGCTGCTGGTGACCGCAACGCTTCGCGCCAGCGGTGCCGCTCTCGTGCGAACCTCGCGTGCCGACGCCCTTCACGACGCCGCAGAGGGGAACGACGGTGCCCGGATCGTGGCCGAGCTGCTCGACCATCGCGCCCGGCTCCAGCCTGCCCTTGCCCCCGTGTTGACCGCACTGCTCGTCGTTGCCGTCATTCCGATGACCTGGGCCCTGGCGCAAAATTTCTCCGGGTGGGCCCTGGCACTGGTCATTGTGGTGATGGCGATCGTTGTGGTGTTGATCACCGACCTCATCCCGCGCACGATCGGCAGAACGCGCTCCCGCACGCTTGCCTACCGGTTCGCCCGCTTGCTCGCCGTATCGGTGTTCATCGGGGACGCCGCCAACGACCTGATCTCCGATGAGGAGAGCGAGGAGGAGGAGTCTTCGGGCAACGGGGACGACGAGCTCGAGCTGATCTCGTCGATCATCGAATTCGGAGACACGATCGTGCGCGAGGTGATGATGCCCCGCACCGACATGGTGACGCTGCCGGCATCGGCATCGACCGATCATGCGGTCGACGTGGTGCTTGCGGAGGGAAGGTCGAGGGTTCCGGTGACCGGCGACAATGTCGATGACATCGTCGGCGTGCTCTATGCCAGGGACCTGCTGGTCCTCTACGACGAGCACTCCCCGCCGCGGCAGTGCGGCGACATCGCCCGCGAGGCGTACTTTGTGCCCGAGACCAAGCCCATCGCCGACCTGCTTCGCGAGATGCAGGCAACACAACGGCATCTGGCGATCGTGGTCGACGAGTTCGGCGGCACCGCAGGGTTGGTCACGATTGAAGACCTGCTCGAAGAGATCGTCGGTGAGATCGTCGATGAGTACGACACCGAAGAGCCAATGGTGGTGCCGTTGGAGAAGGGGGCGTTTCTCGTTGATGCACGACTCGACGTCGATGACCTCGCCAACGTCCTTGGCACCGAGTTCCCCGACGAGGACTGGGACACCGTTGGCGGGCTCATCCTCGGTCTGGCCGGGCGGGTCCCTAAGGCGGGCGAGTCATTCGAATACGACGGTGTCCTGCTCACCGCCGAACAGGTACAGGGCCGGAGAGTGGCCCTGGTCCGCGTGGCGCCTCAATGAGCGTTTCGGGGTTCGTTTCGGTGGTCGGCAGGCCGAATGTCGGCAAGTCCACCCTGGTCAACGCGGCCGTCGGGGAGAAGGTAGCGATCACGTCGCCCCGTCCCCAGACCACCCGCAACACGATCCGCGGCGTGCTCACCACCGATGAAGCGCAGCTCGTTTTCGTCGACACGCCCGGTTTGCACAAGCCCCGCAATGCCCTCGGCAGCCGGTTGAACAGCCTGGTAGAGGGATCGATCGTGGATGCCGATGCGGTGCTGTTCGTATTGGATGCGACCCAGCGGATCGGGCCGGGGGACCGACGCATCGCCGCTCGGCTCCAGGAAGTCGGGACGCCGGTCATCGTGGTGGTCAACAAGGTGGATCGAGCGGGCAACGATCAGGTCATCAGCCAGCTCGCCGAGGCAGGGGAGTGGGACTTCGATGCCTATGTGCCGATTTCGGCGCTGCGCAACGACGGCCTGGATCTTGTCATCGCCGAGCTCACCTCGCGGCTTGCGGAAGGGCCCTTCTTCTTCCCGCCGGAGATGCGCACCGATCAACCGGATCGGTTTCTCGCCGGCGAGCTGATTCGGGAGAAATATCTGGCGCGCCTACGAGAGGAGCTGCCGCACTCGCTTGCGGTAGTCGTCGGCGACATCGAGACCAGGAAAGACGGGGTCGTCGTGGTGCCTGCGACGGTCTATGTGGAACGCGAGTCGCAAAAGGGCATGGTCATCGGCAAGGGCGGCGAACTGGCCAAGACCGTCGGGAGCGAAGCGAGGGTGGATCTGGAGCGCCTGTTCGGCGCCAGGGTCTTCCTCGACCTGCGGGTGAAGGTGGAGAAGGATTGGCAGCGCAAGGACCTCTCCCTGGACCGCCTCGGGTTCTAGTTTCTCGCCTCCACCGCCAAAGCGGGGGAGACGAACGATGCAGCGGTACCCTCATCCTCGTGGCGCTCTTCAGCGATCAGGGAATCGTGTTGCGGTCGTACCCGTTCGGGGAAGCCGACCGGGTCGTGGTGCTGCTGAGCCCGAATCGGGGCAAACTGCGCACGGTCGCCAAAGGTGTGCGCAAGACCAAGAGCCGGTTCGGTGGCCGCCTCGAGCCGTTCACCCACGTCGATCTCGTGCTGTATGAAGGCAGGAACCTGGACACGATCACCCAGGTCTCCATCATCGAGGCCTTCGCCCACCTGCGCAACGATCTCGATCGAGTGGTTGCGGCAGGGACGATGCTGGAGCTGGCCGATCTGGTCGCCCAGGAGAATGAGCCAACGCACCGCCTCTTTCTCCTCCTCCAGCGCGGTCTGCGGGTCCTCGACGACGGGCAGCCCCACCCGGATCTCGTGACCGCCTACCTGTTGAAGGCGGCAGAGATCATTGGGGTGGCCCCCGCGCTCGAGCACTGTGCCAGCTGCGGGAGAACCGACGAGCTTCGGAAGTTCAGCTTCGCCGCCGGCGGGGTGGTGTGCGAGCGATGCCGATCGGCAGGCTCCTACGCGCTGCGAGCCGGCCTGACCGACTATCTGGCAGCAGTCAATGCCAGCGACCTTGCGCGGCTTCCGGATCCGGACGCGGCGATGAGCAAGGAGGCGATCGGCGTGACCAGGCGGTTCGTTGAGTACCACCTCGAGCGTCGCCTTGTCTCGCTCGCCGTGCTCGATCATTGAGCCCGATGGCTGAACTCGACCGCGACGCCGTTCCCCGCCACGTCGGCATCATCATGGACGGCAACGGCCGGTGGGCCAACGCCCGAGGGCTGCATCGCACCGCGGGGCACGCCGCTGGCGAGCCGGCGCTGTTCGACGTGATGGAAGGGGCCCTCGACATCGGGCTGGCATGGCTGACCGTATTCACCTTCTCCACCGAGAACTGGGGCCGCGACCCCGAGGAAGTTCAGTTTCTGATGGAATTCAACGTCGATCTGCTGGAGCGCCGCCGTGACGAGATGCACGAGCTCGGCGTGCGTCTGTTGTTCATGGGCGACCGCGCCGATCCCCGGATACCGGACGCGGTGCGGACCAGGATGGATGCGGCCGAGGCGCTGACGACCGACAACCGCGCCCTGAACATGGTTTACGCCTTCAACTACGGGGGCCGGGCAGAGATCGCCGCCGCAGCACGGAGAATCGCCATCGAGGCAGTTGCGGACGACCTCGATCCCGATGCGGTGAGCGTCGAGAGCTTGTCGCGGCGGATGTACCTTCCCGAGATGCCTGACCCCGACCTGATCATCCGCACCTCCGGCGAGCACCGGACCTCGAACTTCCTGCTGTGGCAGGCGGCATATGCCGAGCTCGTGTTCACACCCGTGTTGTGGCCCGACTTCGACCGCGACGAGCTGGTGCGGTGCATCATCGAGTACCAGCAACGGGATCGGCGATACGGAGGGGCAAAGGACAGTCCTGAGTCCTGAGTCCAGAGTCTTGAGTCCAGAGTAGAGAGCTCCGAGTTCCGGCTCTCGACTCTGGACTCTGGACTGTTGACTCACACCGGTACCATCCCGCCGACCATGGCTCCCGACCTCGACACGATCGTCAACCTCGCCAAGAAGCGCGGCTTCGTCTTTCCGTCCTCCGAGATTTACGGAGGGTTGCGCTCTGCGTATGACTACGGGCCGCTCGGTGTTGAGCTGCTGCGCAACGTCAAGGAGGAATGGTGGCGGTCCATGGTCCGAGGGCGCGACGACGTGGTCGGGCTCGACAGCGCAGTGATCCAGTCTCCCAAGGTGTGGGTGGCCTCCGGGCACGTCGCCGGTTTCTCCGACCCGCTCGTCGAGTGCCAGGTGTGCCACAACCGGTTCCGCCCGGACAAGCTCGACGACCCCCACCAATGCCCGGAGTGTGGAAGCAAGGACAGCTTCACCGAGCCGCGGGAGTTCCAGCTCATGCTCAAGACGAACCTGGGGCCGATCGAGTCCGAAGAGAACACGGTCTATCTCCGACCCGAGACCGCACAGGGGATCTTCATCAATTTCGAGAACGTGCAGCGCACCGCTCGCAAGCGCCTGCCGTTCGGCATCGCCCAGATCGGCAAGGCGTTCCGCAACGAGATCACCCCGGAGAAGTTCATCTTCAGAACCCGTGAGTTCGAGCAAATGGAGATGGAGTACTTTTGCCGCCCGGCCGAATCCGACCGGTGGTTCGACTACTGGAAAGAGGAGCGGAAGCGCTGGTACCTCGATCTCGGGATGGGCGAAGAGAACCTGCGGTTCAGAGAGCACGGCACCGACGAGCTATCGCACTACTCCGAGCGCACCTATGACATCGACTATCGGTTTCCCTGGGGATTCGATGAATTGGAAGGGATCGCCCATCGCACCGACTTCGACCTCAAGGCCCACGCCGAATACTCCGGCGAGGACCTGTCGTATTTCGACCCGGAGACCGATGAGCGCTTCGTTCCCCACGTCGTCGAACCGGCCGCCGGAGTCAACCGCACCGCCCTGGCGTTCCTCTTCGATGCCTATCACACCGAGGAGGTCCGCGGCGAGCAGCGGGTGGTGCTCAAACTTGACGCGCGCCTGGCGCCCATCAAGGTCGCGGTGCTGCCCCTTTCGAAAAAGGAAGAGCTCACCACGGTGGTCGCCGAGGTGGCCGATCAACTACGCCCGCACTGGGCGATCGAGGTCGACGTCACCCAGTCCATCGGCCGCCGTTACCGCCGTCAGGACGAGATCGGCACGCCGTACGCGGTCACGGTCGACTTCGACTCTCTTGAAGATCACGAGGTAACCGTCAGGGACCGGGACACGATGGCCCAGGACCGGATTCCGATCACCAAGATGGTCGGCTATCTCACGGACCGGCTGCCTCGCTGACCACGGTCTCGGAGTTGTAGAGCCCACCGATTGGCGTCTGGCTGACGGGGGCTTTGGCGTCGATCAGCTGCTCGAGCCGGGTCGGGGCCAGCGGGCCACCATACGGACCCGGGTAGCAGACCCAGCGTACGCCACCGGAGCTGATTGCCGCGGCGATGGCGTCCTGGCCGTGTGGCCCAAACGTCGACGCCAGAGGAAAGTCATACGGCGTCGGGTTTTCCAATTGGCCCGCCAGATAGAAAAAAGACGCATCCGGCCTCAGGAGGAACACCTCATCGCCGGCGACTTCGCGCACGGCCTCGGTGTCGTCTGGCCACGCGTTGCGGTGTTTCGTCACCGGAAGCAGTCGCAGACGGGGCAGGTCGCGCCGAACCATCAACCTCCGTGTCACCATGACCGATGCGGCGAGGGTCGCCGCCAGGATGCCGCCAAGGATCACCGTGGCGGCTGCCAATACCGCAAACGGCGGATTGATCCAGCTGATGACGAGCACCATGCCGAGGAGGACGAGCGGCATGGCCGCGACCCGGTGTGCATGATCGGCACGCGGGAACGCCACGGCCAGCCCGGTCGCGCCGATGGCACTTGCCACGAGCAAGAGGCTCGACCCCTCGCTGACGCCGGCGATCAGCCCGAGTGCTGCTGTGGCCCCGCCGAAAGCAAAGACCGCGAACACGGCGATCGGCCCGACCAGGGTCACGGCCCGGTACAGCCCGGTCGGACCGGTTCTCTGCACGCGGTCGAGGAGATCCCGGAGGGGGCGGATCCCGGCGGTTGCCAGATAGGTGCCTTTGTTGGCGACGGCGACGGCCACGAACGATCGCACACCGCCGGTACCGAGGTTGGCAGCGATCGCGATCCCCGCCGCCACGATCACCAGCGCTGCCCACCCAGCAGCGGCAAGCCCCGCCTCGATGGCGAGCAGCGGAAGGGCCCAAATGGCTGCGTACCCACCGAGTGGGTATTTCCCGGTGAGGGCAAGGGCGATTCCGCCGCCGGTGACCAGCCAATCGCCCTGGACGACGCCGAGTGCGGCGATGATGACCCCGAGCTGGCTCAGCAGCCCGTAGAGGTTTCCCCTGGCCAATTGATGGCCACCGAGCGCCAGCGCCCCGAAGACGAATACGATCGAGTAGATGCGATCGAGACCGAAGACCCGCAACAGTGCCACGCCGGCGACCCAGATCGCGAAGCCATTGGCGATGATGAGCGCCCGGATCACCGCGATCTGCGGACGAGACCAACGAACTGCAAGGCCGGCCAGCCAAACCGCGAGCGGCCCTGCCCCAAAGAAGACGTCTTCGTAGAGTCGATGGCCGTCGCTCACGCGCCGCACCACCTGAAGGAACCATGCCTCGTCGGTCCCCACCAGCACCCATCTCGTGATCGCCACCGAGATGGCGAGGGCGATGGCCAAAACTGCGGCTTCGAGGCTCACTCGAGAATCAACAGCCGGAAGGCGCCAACGCGATCCCACATCGGGATCTTCTCGGCAACCCGTTCCATGGCCCGGCCCCACTTTCGGTTCGCCAACACCGGGGGTACGGCGCCGAAGGCGCCGTGTCCGGTGAGCCGCAGGTCGGATGCGTCGGCGGCCTTGCGGATGGTGCTGGGGCGCATGCGAAGGATTCCCCGCTCGCCCCGCCAGGTCATGCCACGGGTGAAGGCGATCTGTGCGTAGTAGCCGGGGAAATACGGATTGGGCTCGAGGAATGCCAGCCTCCCTCCAGGGCGCAGGGTGGCGTGGAGGTTCGTGAACACGCCGCTCAGGTGGTCAACGTGATGGAGGAAGAAAAACCCAACGGTCGCGTCGAACCTTCCTGCGAGCTGTGGCAACGGCGTTGCGGCGTCCCCGACGTGGCCAGGGATGTCCGGGCGCCGTTCCCGCAGTTCCTCGATCAACTCGGGGGTCAGGTCGAGGCCCTCGACATTGATCCCGAGATCGGCGAGCGCAACGGTGTACTTGCCGAGGCCGCACCCGACGTCGAGCACCGTGGCACCGGGCTCGAGATCCAGGCTGGTTACTACCGCGTCCACCTGGTTTTTTACGTACGGAGTGCCGGCAAGGTCGAGAGACAGCCTGGGCAGCGGGCGCTCCGTGTAGTAGCGGCGCTGATAGGCGTTGTGATCCTCGCTCATCGAGCCGACTCCGAGAGGTGTTGCTCCTCGGTGAGCCAGGTGATCCCCGGAGGTGACCATCGACGTCGGTCGAGTGCTCGCACGATCGGGAACAGCGGCGTGACCGCGGCAAGGGCGGATGTGGCAACGCCGAGGCGCCGCCACCACGAGTACCCGCTGGCTCCGCCGACCCGGGCGGCGCGGCTCACCGGTGTCGACGTCATCGCTGCACCAACCCTGGCGAGGCCCGACACCGCGTGCAACCTGGGGTCTTCGAGAGCAAGGAAGCGGTCGATGACATCCCGCCTGGCGGCGAGGAAGAGCCCGGCGTCGGCGGGCACCCGACCGCTCGTGAGGACCGTACGGGCTCGCCGAAAGATGGCGGCCGTCAACCGTCTGCCCCGGGTCGTGTATATGCCCCTGCGCCCCGCAGCCACCACATCGACTTCGCTGTCGCGCAGGGTTCCGACGAGGACGGCGATGTCCTCAGGCCGATCCTGGAGATCGGCGTCCATGACCACCAGGATGTCTCCCCGCGCCTGGCGCAGACCGATGCCGATCGCGGCGAGTTGACCGACGTTGCGATCGAGCCTCAGGATGCGAACCGGCTCCTTCCCCAGCAGGTGCTCCGCGGCGCGAGCAGCGCTGTGCTCGGGGCAATGGTCATCGACGAGCACCACTTCCCATGAGCCGGCCAGGACCGGCATGGTGGATCGCAGCCGTCCCAGCAACCGCTCGACATGGTCGGCGGACCGGTACAGGGGGCTCACCACCGATATCTCGGGGTTCACGACGTCACCGTGGATTGCGAGCCAAAGAGCTCGATGAGCCGGCGTCGGTCGCTTTCGATGGAGGTCATCGCCCGCTCATCGAGTTCGGTGACCATCTTCCGAATCGCCTGCACTCCGGCAGCAGGAGCATGTCCGCTGTCGCCGATGAAGGAGCGTCGCAGGAAGGAGAACGAGCAGCCGAGGCGCACCATCTCCGCGGCGAGCAGCCTGACGGGAACCGGTGAGCCGCCCCCCGGCACGGTGAGGCCACCGAATCCGAACGGCATGTCGAAGGATTCCCTGACGCGTTCGACCGTGCCGTCGGATATGGCGTCGAAGATCGAGCGAGACCTTCGTTCCAGGGCGAGGTCCATGAGCCCAACGTACGCACGGGTGATCGGCAGCTTCCCAAGCCCGGGCGCGGCGTGGGTTGCGTCGACGGTCTCAACCATGATCCCAACGCCGACACGACCTCGGGCCGCGTCCAAGGCCGCAATGACCTCGTCGGTGCCACCGACCATGGGGAGGATGACCTCTGAGGCACCGGAGGAGATGGCGACTTCCAGTTCAGCGGGCGACGACTGCGTCCAGGGGTTCAAACGACACAAGACCGGGACCGCCGACATGGAGGCCACCGCGGCGAGATCATCGGGCCCGTCGGTGTTGATCTGAGTGTCGATGCCGATCCGGTCGACGGCGTTGGCCTGGCGGGTGCTCTTGCCCCGCCGCTCCCAGTCGACCACCACCGCGGCGACGCGGGAATCCGGTGGCCCATCCCCGGCAACGGCGGCTACGAGGCGGCGGTCGCTCGAGAAGAGATACGGCTCCACCATCAGCGTCGCTGCGCCACGAGTGCGAGGGTCGATCCGGTTGGCGGTCGGATGCGACCGGTCCTGGCCAGGCCGGCCTCGGCAACGTTGATGGCGGTGAGCGGCCGCTGGAGGAAGCCTCCGGCACGCTCCTCGGCGGCGAGTTGACGCTGGGGTCGGAGTCGGGCGAGGGACCGGCTGGCAAACATCAGCGGGAGGAGCGCAAGTTGGTAACCGCGACGTTCGACCACATCGAACCCGGCATGCTCGACGACCGTCGTCAACCGATGCCACCGATAGCGGCGAAGGTGGCCGGCCCGCTCGTCGCGCGGGCCCCACAGCGACGGCCAACCCGGGACCGTGATCAGCAGGTGACCGCCGCTGCGCAGCACCCTGGCGCATTCGGCAAGCGCGGCTGCATCGTCGACGTGCTCCAGTACATCACGCGCCATGACGGTGCCCACCGATTGGGCCCGCAGTGGGATTTCGGTGATGTTTGCACGGAATCCGGGCTGCTCGGTCGGCCCGGTGTCGAAGAACGTGACCCGACGTCCGTCTTGGGCCAGGGCGTGGGCAAAGGCGCCGGTGCCGGATCCCGCATCGACGAAGACCGACGCCATGCGGTGGCGATCGATGAGGGCCCTGACCAACACATCGCGCCCGACCGACCAAAAATGGGTGCCCTCCATCGCGGCCAGGCGACGGAGGCGGTCCGCCCGGTCCACGCTCATGATTGTGCGCGCCACAGCATGGCCAATCCGTCCTCGAGGCTGATGTTGGCCGTCCAGCCGAGGACCGCCGCGGCGAGGCGGGAATCCGCACGCCAATGCGGACGGTTCGGGACCGGCGGCGGGTATGGATCCTTGGTTGGGACGACGGTCCTTCCGGTGATGCGTTCCGCCAGCGAGATCAGCTCCTTGATCGATGTCTCGACACCCGTGCCCACGTTGAGCACGGGCACGTCGTCTCCGGGCCTCGATGCCGCCAGGACGATGCAGCGGGCAACGTCATCGACATGAACGAAGTCGCGGCGGGGTTCCGCCGACGCGATGGCGAACGGCGATCCGGAGGCCAGGGATCCCAGCAGCACGGGGATCACCCTCGTTTCATGCTGACCTGGGCCATACACCGAGAATGGGCGGACGACGACCGCGGGGATTCCGGTTTCGAGGCTCCATTGTTCGACGGCGGTCGCTGCCGCCAGCTTGGTGGCACCGCGAAAGGTTTCGGGACCGAGGGCCGAGTCCTCTCCGAGCGGCCCACTCGACGGGCGGTACACGAGGCTGCTGCCCACGTGCACGAACCGATCGGGAAGGCTCGGGCGTAGCGCCTCGAGCAGCGCCGCGGTGCCGATGACATCGTCGCGCCATGCCGCCATGCGTTGCTCGGACGTCCGAGCGTGGCCAGAAGAGGCCGCGGCGTGGATGACGACCTCGGGCCGGGAGGGCTCGAGGGCCTTGGATGCGGTCGACGGGTCGGCAAGATCGCCACGATGAATGGTGGTGCCCTCCGGGAGGGCACCGATGCGCGACGCGGGCGTGTCCTGGCGCACGATCACCCGAACCTCGTCGCCGCGAGCGTGGAGCAAGCGGACCACCGCGGCGCCGATAAACCCGACGCCGCCCGTCACCAACACACGCACGATCCTCCCCGATCTGCCAAAAGCGCTCAGCGGACCGTCATCCTAAGAGGCGCGCTTGTTGGAGCCCGACTGAATTGCTTCCGACCAGCTCTGTCGCGATCACGCAGTCAGGCGGCGAGCCCCGGCGAGCCGCCCAACAAACATGGCGCAGGCCGCTCGGGCCCCGGCTCAGCGGAGTTCTGTGCACGTGACGGTTGAAGTGGTCTCATCCGCTTCGCCTTCGTCTGGCCGCAACGGAGCCTCCCCAAGATGAATCGTCACGGCTCGTTCTCGCTTCGGATCATTCCCGTTCGATTGTCCCGTCGGCGACATACAGATCCTTGGTGAAGGCGTCGATGGCGATGAGCCTGCCAGAGAACCGCACCGACTCGCCGCGTTCCGGGATGGTGGTCCCTCCCGGGAAGGCAACCACTGCGTCAACGCTGGTCCTGCCGTAGAGGTCATCTTCAAGGATGGCGACGTTGATTTCGACGATGGAGTGACCTTCTCCGTCGAACTTTCGCTCGGCCGAGATGCCTGCGTGGCGTACAAAGGTGCCGGTCCAGGCGACGACCGTGTCACGAAACTCGTCGTTGAACCTCCGCTCGACCTCGAAGCCGAGCTGCTGATCACCGAAGAGCTGGTCTGCGACCACCGCGGCATGGTGATCGGTGGCGGCAGCCGCCAAGTTTGTTGCCTCCTCGGCCGAGGCCGCGGCGGCGCTGGTTGCCGCTTCGGCCACGGCCTCGGACATGGCCGGGTCGGCTTCCCGATCAGCCTCGTACCCCTCGATGGTCTCGAAAATCTGCTGGAGCTCTGCATCGCGGTCGACTCCACCCCTGGAATCGGCGATCGGCGGCGTCGCGTCGATCTCATCCGGTCCGTCGAGCGAAACGTCCGGGACCAATTCCCGGGCGGCTTCGAGCAGGTGGTTCACCGTGGAGACGAGCCCGTCCGCCGTTTTGGTGACGCCCCCCGTCGACACGATGAGCGTGGCATCGAAGAGGGAAACACCCGGGTGGCGCTCCGCCAGCGCGTTCAACGCCGCCACACGCGCCGGGTTGAGGTAGGCACGCGTTCGGTCAGGGTTGTTGGACTTCACCATGAACCGCCCGTCGAATTCCGGTATGCCAATCTCCAGATCCTGTGCGCCGAAGGCCTTGGTGAACTGATGCCAGTCCGATTGCCTCGACAGGCCGAGATCGACGCCGATGGGTGGCAATCTGACCCGGTACCTCGTTGTTGTGGAGTTGTCACTCTTGACCAGATCGACAACCACACGGATCGCCCCCTCGGTGCCGGTGAGCTTGAGCGTCTTGAGGTTGGTGCCGCTGAGCGAGAACCCAAGTCGGTCTGCGGCGCCGGCCCACTCCGCCCGTGCCCGGCGCGCCTGGGCTCGCTGCGCGCCCCTCGCGATCGCGCTGAAGATGACCGCCCCGACGATGATGATCCAGAAGAACGGGATATCGGGCATGGCCCGAGTGTACGAGCGGTCCAACTCGTCGGCCGGTCGTCCTACGCTGACGGCCATGGCGTACGCCAGACAGGACATTGACCGGGTCCGGGAACAGACGGACCTCGTCGACCTCGCCTCCGAGGTCACCAAGGTGCGGCGTTCGGGTCGTTCGGTGATGGCGATCTGCCCGTTCCACCAGGAAAAGACGCCGTCGCTTTCGATCGATCCTGCTCGAGGCCTCTACCACTGCTTTGGATGCGGCAAGAGCGGTGACGTGTTTGGCTGGGTGCAGGAAACCCAGAACGTCGGGTTCTCCGACGCCGTCGAGCTGCTTGCCCGGCGGGCAGGGGTCACGATCACCCAGGACCCCGAGGCTGCCAAGCGCAAGGACCGCAGAGAGCGGCTGGTCGATGCCATCGATCGGGCGGCGGCGTTCTATCACGACCGTCTCAAGTCGGCTGAGGACGCGGGCGGCGCCAGGGGCTATCTCCGGTCGCGCGGGTACGGGGCGGATGTGGTCGACCAGTTCGTCGTCGGCTACTCGCCATCGCAGTGGGACTCCCTCGTCAACCACCTCAGCGACGCCGGGATCAAGGATGAAGCGATGATGGCCGCAGGCCTCGCCTCGAAATCGCGCCGGGGCGGCCTCGTCGACCGTTTCCGGGGACGGTTGATGTTTCCCATCTATGACGTGCGCGGCGACGCAGTTGGCTTCGGAGCCAGACAGCTCGACGGTGACGGCCCGAAGTACCTCAACTCACCCGAGACCGCCGTCTACCACAAGTCGCGGCTGCTCTACGGGTTGAACTGGGCAAAGTCCGAGATCGTGCGCGCCAACCAGTCGGTGGTCGTCGAGGGCTACACCGACGTGATCGCCATGCATCTCGCCGGGCTCCCCACCGCCGTTGCCACTTGTGGCACAGCCCTCGGCGTGGACCATCTCGACCTGCTTCGCCGATTTTCGAACCGCATCGTGCTTGCCTTCGACGCCGACGAGGCGGGCGCCGGGGCTGCCGATCGGGACTTCGACCGAGCGGTGCCCGGCGATATCGACCTGCGGGTGGCGATGCTCCCGCCGGGCCGCGATCCGGCCGACCTCGTCTCCGATGGAGATGCGTCGGCGGTAGAAAAGGCGGTGGCCACCTCGATGCCGCTGCTGCAGTTCCGTATCGAACGTGAGCTCGCCAACTTCGACGTCACCGAGCCCGAGGCACGGGGGCGGGCGGTCCGCGCGGCCTCCCGCCTCATCGGCCTCCACCCCGACCCGGTGGTTCGACATGAGTACGCCGTGCTCGTGTCACGCCAGACCGGCGTCGACGTGGACGTGGTCGGAGCCTCGATACGGGGCCGCGGCACCACCAGTGACGCCGCTGCGGAATCGACCGAACCGAGGCGCCTGAGCGCCGCCGAGCACGCAGAACGCGAGCTGTTACGGCTGCTACTGGCCAATGACCCGACGGTCCGAGCCCTTGACCCCGAGCCGACGTTGTTCGAGGCGGACACGCACCGCAGGGCCTACGCCATCATCGGCCCAGCCATCGCCGCCCTCGACCCTCAGGCGACTCCCGACCTCGGTGCCATTCTCGGTAGTGTGTCGAGCGAGGAGCACGAGCTGCTTCGCAGGCTCGCCGTGGACGATCGGCCACTTCCCGATGCCGGTGAGGTTGTCAAAAGGCTCAAGCTATCGGGGGTCGAGCGCCGAATCGAAACCATGCGAAGCGAGTTGGCCGCCACGGACCCCGACGCCGATCCACAAGGGTATTCGCATCGGTTCACATCGTTGATAGCGTTGGAGCAGGAACGTAGAGAGCTTCGGAGCAGGGAATGAACGAAACCTCCAAGATCGCCTTCGGCGAGCTCGTCGCGCGCGGCAAGCAACGCGGGTTCCTGGTGATGTCCGAGGTGCTCCAGGAGCTCGAGGACGCCGACGCTCCCGCCGATAGTTTCGATGCCGTCTTCCTCGGCCTGCGCGAAGCCAAAATCGCCATTCGGGAAGACAGCGACGACACCCTGGCCGACACCGCGCTCAGCAATGCCGAACTCGTGCACGTGTCGGATCCCGTGCGCATGTATCTTCAGGAAATTGGGCGCTTCCCGCTGCTGACCCCGCAGCAGGAAGTCGAGCTTGCAATGCAAACCGAAGCCGGCGTCCGCGCCGAGGAGCGACTCGAGACGGTTGACCTGCTGCCACCCGAGGAACGGCTCATTCTCGAACGAGCGGTCCGCCTCGCCGATCGGGCCCGGAAGCGGCTGGTGGAGGCCAATCTCAGGCTCGTCGTGTCGATTGCCAAGAAGTACGTCGGGCGCGGGCTCGGATTGCTCGACCTCATCCAGGAAGGCAACCTCGGGTTGATCAGGGCGGTCGAGAAGTTCGACTACCGCAAGGGCTTCAAATTCTCCACCTATGCCACCTGGTGGATCCGGCAGGCGGTGACGAGGGCTCTCGCCGACCAGGCCAGGACGATCCGCGTCCCGGTGCACATGGTGGAGACGATCAACAAGCTCGCTCGCGCCCAGCGCACCCTGGTGCAGGAGCTTGGCCGCGATCCCACGATCCAGGAGATCGCCGAGGAGCTCGAGCTTGCGCCCGAGAAGGTCTCGGAGCTGCGACGCATCGCCCAGGATCCGGTCTCGCTGGAGACACCCCTTGGAGAGGATGACGATTCGACGCTTGCGGATTTCGTTGAAGACACGGATGCGGAGATTCCTGTAGAAGTGGCGTCGTTCAAGCTGCTTCAGAGCTACCTGAGCCTCACCCTCGAGGGATTGAATGAGCGGGAGCGTGAGGTGCTCGTCATGCGATTTGGCCTCGCCGACGGCAAGGTCAGAACACTCGAGGAGGTCGGGATCCACTTCAACGTCACGCGGGAGCGCATCCGCCAGATCGAGACGAAGGCGTTGGCGAAACTCCGCCAGCCGGCGAGAGCCCGCAAGCTCGAGGGCTATCTCGAGGGTGCCTAGGAGGGTGTTGAGCAATCCTCTAGTGTGCCGGCGCTGACCGGAGAAACCGAGTCACCGCAACACTCAAGGGAGCGGCGGCTCACTCGTCATTGTTCAACACCGTCCTAGAACCCGAAACCGTCAACCCAGAGTTCGTCACCCGATCGATGCGTCCTGAGCCGACAGAACGGACCGGGCTCGGCCGGGAGGAGGCTTCTCAGTCCTCGGTGACGGCGTCGCTGCCGGCCTCTTCGGTCTCGGAGGCCGCGGCGTCGACCGTTTCGGGCCCGGCACCGGAGACATTGTCGAGGCCCTCGTTGGCAGCCCTCCGGATCTCGGCTGTTCCCTGGTCGAGGAACTCGGTCACCTGGGCCACCATCTCCTCGCCGACGAAGTCGGAAACCCCGGCGACGATCTCCTCGTAACGCTCGCGCCCGTCTCTGGTACCGAGGATGTAGCCGATGCCGGCGCCAATGGTCAGGCCGATGATGAATCTCATGGGCCGATTCTGGCACACCGCGCACCGCTGTGATCCGGCCGTTCGGTGGCCGGCAATGGTGTTCTCAGAACATCCTTAACCTGTTCTCACCGGTGACCCATATCGTTGCGCTTGGGTTCGGGAGAACCCGTTTCAAGGAAGTGCTATGCGCAAAACATTGATCGCGGTGGCCGCATTGGCCGTACTGGTTGCGGCCTGCAGCGGATCCGACGCCGGAGGCGTTGCATCGCTCGAGGAATCGAACGACCCGGCGGTCATCGAGTCGGAGGCCTCGGACGAGTCGTTCGAGGTGAGTGTCCTCGCCTTTTCCGCCTGCATGCGAGAGAACGGTGTCGAAGACTTTGAAGACCCCGACTTCAACGCCGACGGGTCATTGAGCTTCGACGGTGGGGGGTTCCGACAGAGCGATACGGACCAGGAAACCATCCAGGCCGCCTTCCAGGCATGCCAAGAGCACCTGGAAGGGATCGCCTTCGGCCGCGGCGCCATCGACTTCACCGAGATCGAAGACCGCCTCGTCGAGTTCGCCGCCTGCATGAGAGACAACGGCTTCGATATGCCGGACCCGGACTTCTCTAACTTCGGCCAGGGTGGAAATGACAGCGCAGGACCCGGCGGTGGTGGCCCGTTCGGTGGCGACCTCGACACTGAAGACCCGGCCTTCCAGACAGCCCTCGAATCCTGTGAAGATATCTTCGAAGGATTCCGAATCGGTGGCGGCCCCGGCGGCGGACGCGGCGGGGGCGGCTGATGAAAACGTTCGACGATACGACTGAGGCATCGGTGAGCGAGACTCCAGTCGAAGACCGCGACATCGATGAATCGGGGAAGCGCCGATGGTGGCGCCAATGGTGGCATTGGGCGGCCGCGGTGGTGGTAGTAGCCCTTGCGGCCCTCGCCGGCCTGGTATGGCTGTTTACCACGCTGACCGGGGGCAATGGCGAGGAGGCAGCTACGCCGAACACTGCTGCGGTCAGAAGCACCGATCTGGTGGCAATGACCAGCCTCAATGGCGTGCTCGGGTACGGCGAGGGCGAGCAGATCGCCTTCCGCTCCTCGAACGACGGTGTGGATACGCTGCCGGGTGGCCTGAGTGGCGTCGTCACCGAAGAGCCGACGGTCGGCGACTACTACGAAGAGGGCGCGGTGATCTATGAGGTCAACAACGAGCCGGTCGTCCTGCTCTATGGGTCGATTCCGGCGTACCGAACGCTCAGCACCAGGTCGTCCGATGGGGCCGACGTCGAACAGCTCGAACGAGCCTTGGTCAATCTCGGGTACGCCAACGACAGCACCTTGACGGTAGACGAGAATTTCACGAGCGCGACCCGCGACGCCGTGGAGCTGCTCCAGGCGGACATCGGCGCCAACGAGACCGGTGTGCTCGGTCTTGGCGAGTATGCGTTTGTCCCGGGCCCGCTCTACGTGGCCGAGTCGTTCGTGAGTCTCGCCCAGACGACCCAGTCGGGTCAGGCCGTGGTGGCGACCTCTGCGGTGATGGGCACCACGGTTACCTGGGTGGCCGACGAGGGGGAGATCATCGGCCAGGGTGACCGGCTGTATACCGTCGATGAGCGGCCGGTCGTACTCGTCCTCGGCGACGTGCCGGCCTACCGGGCCATGGCGTTTGGTGATGAGGGCGCCGATGTGGCGGCCATCCAGAGGGCGCTCGTCGATCTGGGCTACGCCGACGCGGGTTCCGTCGTCGATGGCGTGTTTGACGAGGAAACGCTGGTGGCGATGCTGGTGTGGCAGGCGGCGATCGGCGCCCACACCGATGGCGTGGTCAATCTTGGCGAAGTGGTGTTTGTCACCGAGCCGGTGCGGATTGGCAGCGTGCTGGTCACTCCGGGCGACACGATGCAAAACGGCGCCCCGGTTGTTGCGACGTCGGCCAGTTTCACCTTCGTCACCGTCCAGCTGCCAACCGCCGATCAGGATCTCGTGGCCGTCGGCGATGCGGTGATCGTCGAGCTCCCGGACGGAGAGACCGCGGCTGCGACCGTGACCGCCATCGGCACCGTTGCCCAGGCCGGGCAGCAGGCAGGCGACAACTTCTTCGAGGTGACGGTCACCCTCGACGACCCGGCGGCGGCTCTCGGGCTCGATGGGGCCCCGGTGGACGTCGAGGTCGTCAACGACTCGGCCATCGACGTGCTTGCGGTGCCGGTAACGGCACTGTTGGCGCTCAGCGAAGGCGGCTACGCCGTCGAGGTGGTCGTCGAGGATGGATCGAGGTTGCTCATCGGCGTCGAGCCCGGGCTCTTTTCCGACGGCTTCGTCGAGGTCGCAGGAAACGGCCTGGTGGACGGGATGCAGGTTGTTGTGCCGTGACCATCGTCGGGGACCCCGTTCGCGCCAAGACCGCGCTCGCGCTGCGCGACGTCACCAGGGTTTATGAGGGTACGCCATCGGTTCGTGCGCTCCATGGCGTCGACCTCGCCATCGAAGATGGGGAGTTCGTTGCGGTGGTTGGTCCGTCGGGGTCGGGGAAGTCGACCCTGCTTCACATCATGGGCACGCTCGATCGGGCGACGTCGGGCAGCGTCCACGTTGCCGGATTCGACGTCGGCGAGCTGAGCGACAAGCGCCTTTCTGCGCTGCGCGCCCACCACATCGGCTTTGTGTTTCAGCAGTTCTTCCTGCTGGCGGGAGAGACCGCCCTCGACAACGTCGGCGATGGTCTCCTCTACACCGGCACGGCCCTCGACGAGCGCCGCCGGTTGGCCGGCGTCGCCCTCGAACGCGTTGGCCTGGCACACCGCTCGAGCCATGAGGCGACCAAATTGTCGGGAGGTGAGCGCCAGCGCGTAGCCATAGCCCGCGCCCTGGTGGGCAACCCGAGCATTGTGCTCGCCGACGAGCCGACCGGCAATCTCGACAGCAAGACTGGTGCAAATCTGGTTCGGCTGCTCGAGGAGCTGAATGCGGATGGGACCACGATCCTGGTGATCACCCACGACCGCGAGATCGCCGCACATCTTCCGCGTCAGGTCTCGTTGCTCGACGGCGCGATCGAAGCAGACACCGGAGGTCCGGCGTGACCATGGTCGAGGGTCTGCCCGAGGCACCGGATAGCATCGCGGCCGCCGAGTTCCCGCCCTCGAGGCTATCGCCGGCGGACGCCGTCAGGGCGGCGGGCATCGGATTGCGAACGAGGCGGCTTCGCAGCATCCTGTCTGCGCTTGGCATCATGATCGGCATCGGGGCAATGGTCGCGGTCCTCGGTCTGTCGGAAAGCTCGAAGTCCGACCTGATCGCCCAGCTCGACCGACTCGGCACGAACATGCTCGAGGTGTCGGCGGGTACCGGCATCGGGCTCGGCTCCGGCGAGCTGCCGGAACAGGCGTCGACGATGGTTTCGCGGGTTGCCCCGGTGGAGAATGTCGCGTCGGTCGGCGATGTTGAGGACGCCCGGGTCTTCAAGAACGATCTCGTCCCTGAGGGTCAGACCGGTGGCCTCACCGTCAAGGCCGTCGACACCAACCTGCTCGACACCCTGCAGGGAACCCTGGTGGCCGGCGTGTTTCTGGACGAAGTGACCACCGAGTATCCGGTCACGGTCCTGGGAGCGATCACCGCCGACAGGCTCGGGATCGATGGCCTGGAGACGCCAACCGCGGTCTGGCTCGGTGGTGAGTGGTTCAGTGTGGTCGGCATCCTGGCACCGCTCGAACTTGCGTCGAGTATCGATCGCGCCGCGCTGGTGACCTACCAGGTCGGGAATATATACCTGGACGACGATGGCGTTGCCTCGACGCTGTACGTCCGAACCGATCCTGCACAGGTCGACGCGGTTCGCAATGTTCTTCCGGCGACGGCCAATCCGGAGAATCCGGACCAGGTCGAAGTGTCGCGTCCCTCCGACGCCCTCGAGGCAAGGGAAGCCGCAGAGTCGACGCTCACCAACCTCTTTCTCGGTCTCGGCGCGGTAGCGCTCCTGGTCGGCGGGGTCGGGATTGCCAACGTGATGGTGATTTCGGTGCTGGAGCGCCGGGGTGAGATTGGCTTGCGCAGGGCGCTCGGTGCCACCCGCGGGCACATCTCGGTGCAATTCCTCGGCGAGTCCTTGCTGCTGGCCGGGATCGGTGGAGTCGGAGGCGTGCTGCTCGGCATTGCGGTAACCGCGATGTGGGCGACGATTCAGGGGTGGGGGATCCTCATCCCGCCGATTGCCATCGTCGGCGGCGTGATGGCGGCGTTACTGATCGGTGCGATTGCCGGGCTGTACCCGGCGACCCGCGCCGCCAGGGTTTCACCGACCGAGGCACTCCGGACGTTGTGACGCTGGCAGCAGCCGGGTTTCTCTATCCGGGCGCGAACCGTGGGCTGTAGAACCGCTATATGACAAACCGCTATATGACGCTGCGAAGCTTGGGTTCGCGATTGACTCGGCTAGAAGGTGAAGTGTTTGATCGGCTCGCCCTCGATAGCGATACCGCTCATGGCGGCAACACCAACCTCGAGATGGTGCTCGGCCCATTCCTCGGTCACCTGTTGATCGCTTGCTGAGGTTTTCACACCTTCGGGAGTCGTCGGCACATCGGAGACCAGCAGCAGTGCGCCCCGGGCAATCCCGTTGTAGTGGCCGACGATGAACAGCGTCGCCGTCTCCATGTCGATAGCGATCGCGGTGAGGTTTCTCAGGCGGGCAAGGAACTCCAGGTCGTGCTCCCACATGCGGCGGTTGGTGGTGTAGACCACACCGGTCCGATACTCGAACCCTTCTTCGACCATCTTCTCTGAGACGAACTTGTGCAACTTGAACGACGGGAGCGCGGGAACTTCGGGCGGGAGGTAGTCGTCGGAGGTGCCTTCACCCCGAATGGCCGCGATCGGCAGGATGAAGTGGCCGATGTCGGTCGACTTCTTGAGGCCGCCGCATTTGCCGAGGAAGAGAACGCCGGCGGGCATCCGGGCCGTCAGCAGGTCCATGATCGTTGCCGCATTGGCGGTACCGATCCCGAAGTTGACGATCGTCAGACCGTGATCGTTGGTTGCCGTCTGCATCGGCCGATCGGTTCCCTTGATCTCACAGTCGAACCGGCGAGCAAACGCTTCGACATAGCTTCTGAAGTTAGTCAGCAGTACATAGTCCCCGAAGTCCTCGACCGCGGTGCCCGTGTACCGGGGCAGCCAGTCATGGGCAACGATCTCTTTACGCGTCTCAGACGGTTCGCTCATGCCGGCAACCTACCAATTTCTCGGGGCTCCGAAGGCTAGGGAATGCCCCTGGTATCCTTCCCGCCGCTCGCTGATGCGGCGGGCGACTCTCCGGGGTAGCTCAGTTGGCAGAGCGGATGGCTGTTAACCATCAAGTCGTGGGTTCGAGTCCCACCCCCGGAGCAACCCGTTGCTAGAGGGTGATTCAGTCGTTTGGCACCGCCGGCACGGTCCGCGGGTCGGTGGGGGGAAGCCGCTCCCGCCCTTCCTTCACCCCGATCACGGTCACCCCGGCCGCGCTGACGCCGATCCCGGCGACCCAGGACAAGGCGACCAGGGCACCGGCATCGACGAAGGCGCCTCCCATCGCCGGCCCAAGTGCCCTGCCCACCGCCATCAGGCCCTGGGTGTCGCCGGCCCGTTCGCTTCTCTCCAGCGACCGCGACGCGATCATCTCCATCACGCCGGGAACGCTCATCCAGAATGCGAATCCCCACCACGCCATGCCGATGAAGAACAAGGCGACCGGCCCGTTCACCGTTACCCAGGCTGCGACACCGGCGGACGCCAGCCACCAGCCGGGGTACCGGTGCTGCGTGGACAACCGGGCGCCGGCCAGCCCTCCGATGGCGTTGAGACTGAACGCCATCGACGCGGCGAGCGGGGAGAGCCCGTGGATGTCCCTGGCAACCAGTGCCTGGTTGATGAACAGCGACGTCCCGAAGAAGGTGAGTGCCCACATGGCAACCATCAGCACCCGGTTGGACCGTGATCGGCTGACCGATCCCAAACGGCGCTTCTCGCCTTCGATCGGTGCATGGAGCAGTACCGAGGGAATCGTTGCGAAGGCCAACAAGAGGTAGACGGCTTGGTCGCCACGGCTGGCCAGTACCGAGATGATCGGGGCACCGATCAGTATTGCCACGGGGGTGGCAGCAGCCACCACCGTCATCGACTTCCTGTGCTGCATGGCGTCGGTCCACGCCAGCCACGTCATGGCTCCCGCAGCAAAGCCGGCGAGGGCACGAACGCCAAGGAGCACTCCGAACACGTTTGGGAGAACGCTGAGCAGATTCAGGGCCACCAGCGCGGCGGCGGCGATGCGCAGGATCCGGCCGGTCGGCCACAGCAACCGGGGGAGGGCAAAATTGGCAATCGCAAATGCGCCGACCTGAACCACGGAGACCAGCCCGACGGCCCCCTCCGAGACCCCGTAGCGCTCAGCAATCGGCGCAATGAGGAATGGCGTCGCGACGAACATGAGTGCAACCGCTGCGGCGGCGACTACGACGGCGAACGGGGCGTTGAAGCGGCCGGCATACGTGACGCGCGTGGGACCTTGCACGTCGGCGAGCGTACTGCGAGCCGTCGATCAGGGAGGAAGTAGCGAAGTAGCTGAGTGGCGAAGTAGCTGAGTGGCGAAGTAGCGAAGTAGCCGAGGCCGATACTGATCTACTGACACTGGGATTAGGTCAGCGGGAAGGGCGGCTGCCACCAGGCCGGGCGGTCGTCGACGACGATCTCGCTGACCCATTTCACCCACCAGAAGCCGCGGCGGCCGGGTGCGACCAAACGTACCGGTGCCCCGTGGCCGATCGATGGCAGCGAAGCCAATGGCCGCGGTCGCGGCGAGTCCGGTGGTGCGGAGAAAGGTTCGCCGGCTGAGATCCGAGTGACCGTCGAGGGCTAGCCCGCGCAGATCCGGCGAAACCATCCCTGTTGCGCACCCCCCGCCCTGGTAGATCTGGCGCGATCGATTGGGCATCGAAGGGAGGATCTATGACCGAAGAAGGCACGTCGATGGAGCAGAAGATGGCTCCGTCTCGCCCCGCTGTAGTGACGCTCGTAGGCGTCGTGATCTACCTGTGGGCCGCATTTGCGGCCATCGAGGCTATTGCGTTGTTTCTCAACCGCGACAACGCCGAGTGGACCGCGAGGTACGGCGTTGACGAGATTGTGATTCTGGCGATCGCACAGACCATCCTGGCAATCGCGCTGTTTGCGGTTGCCTCCGGCATCATGTCCGGCGTCAAATGGGCTCGGGTCGCCGTGGCCCTCGTGGTTGCCATTCGCCTGGCGGCCCTGACCTGGTTCATGCTCGGCCACCTCGGGCATGGCGCATTCACCTGGAGCACTCTGGTCAGCCTCGCGCTCGGCCTGTTCGTCCTGTGGGCCTTGTACGCCAAGGACGAGTCGGATCGCTTCTACGCCGGATACGCCTAGAGGCCCTGAACAGTGACGAGTGCCACGGGCCGCTCCTGGATCAACATTCGGCCGGCCCGGTAACCATTCCGGGTCTGGCTGGGTCCAAGAGAGGGCTGCAAACACGCAGCGTGGTTAGAGACTAGGGAGGGATATGACCGAACGAGCAATGGCTCCTTCGCGCCCGGGTGTCGTCACCCTGGTAGGCATCGTCGTGTACATCAACGCGGTTCTCGCCGCGGTGACGGCCGTCGCTGTCTTCCTGAATCGCGCAAACGCAGACTGGCAAGGCACCTACGGGTCGACGGAGAACGAGCTGCTCTGGCTCGCCATCGTCGAAGGCGTGCTCGCCATCCTGTTGTTCGCTGTCGGTTCCGGCGTGATGTCGGGAGCGAAGTGGGCACGGCTTGCCGTCGGCATCGTGGTAGGTCTTCGCCTGGCGGTGTTGACCTGGTTCATGCTGACGCATCTCGGTGCCGGGGCATTCACGTGGGGCACGATGGTCGCTCTGGCCCTTGGCCTGTTTGTGCTTTGGGCCTTGTACGGCAAGGACGAGTCCGCAGCGTTCTACGAGGGCTACGCCTAAGCAGATCCAACGAATCGAGCTCCCCGTTCCGGATTGCGGAAGCGATTCGGGGCGGGGAGCTCACGCGTTCCAAAGCCCTCGCCACCCGCTGCCCGGCACAGATTGGGACGCTCAAGCGGGATGCTCAACACCCTCCTAGTGTGGAGATTGCTGATGTCAGACCGATTGCGGAGAAAAAGCGAATCAGACCGCGTCGATGAAGCGATCTCCGCCGCGCTCGGTGGTGAGCGTCGACTGGTGGTTGTGATCGGCGACGCCGCCAGCGGAAGGCCACAATTGCTGGAGGACGCGGCACGCAACGCTGCCGAGCGCGGCGCAACCGTCGCCTCCGCACGAGGACACCAGGCTTCCATCTCCGAGATCGGCCGGGTTGCCGCCGACCTCGGCCTATCCGGTGCCGGCGACCCTGCCACGGTGCTCGTCGTCGACGACGCACAATGGGCCGACCCCACCTCGATCGGGCTCCTCCAACGAGCAGTGTCGACAAACCCCACGGGGATCACCGTCGTGCTTGGCCACGAGCCGACGTCGGGTGTTCAGGCTCTGGCCCTCGATCGGCTGAAAGACGCCGCAGAACGCTCCGGCGCGGTGCAGGAACTGACGCTGGCGCCGCTCACCGGCGCTGAGCTGCAAGCCGTTGCAGACGCCGACGTGGCCGAGCGCCTGGCGACGCTCACCGGAGGAACCTATGACGAGGTTGACCGCCTGATCGTGGACTGGGTCGACAGCGGCGTTCTCGTCTGGAGTGACGGGCGTTTGGAAGCAACAGCCGACCTCCCGGGCCAGTGGGATGGTGGAAACGGAATGCGACCAGACGAGCTCGATGGGCCGGCCAGGAAACTCGTCGAAGCGGTGAGCCTGTCCGGGCGGCCCATCCCGCTCGAGGTCGCCGCCGATCTCATCGACGGATCGAGCGATGAGGCGTTGGCGATCGGCGAACAGCTGGTCGATCAGGCACTCCTCGTCCAGTCAAAGCAGGGATTCGACGCGCCCAGCGCCGTCGATGCGTCACGCATCGCCCATGGGCTTGGTGCGGTCCGCGCCGCACACCTCTACGGCGAGCTGGCGAAGGCGTTCAGCAACGCCGGCTACGACACGCGCTCGCCCGGTCTGGTCGGCGGCTATTACCTCAAAGCGGGCGAGGCCGAGGCGGCGATCCCGCTGCTCGACGAGGCGTTGACCGCAGCGATCGCTGCCGGCGCCCCCGCTGAAGCGGTGCCGCTCATTGATTCTGCGCTGGTCGCGATCGACGAGGAAGGAGTGGGTTCCCCCGAGCTCGAGGGCCGGCTCCGGTTAGAACGAGCCAAGTACTACATGACCGCAGCCTGGTCCGAGCTGGCTGCTGAAGACCTGAGGGTGGCGCTGCGCAAGCTCGACGGAGCGGCCAGAGTCGACGCCCTCGGCTACCTCGCTGCCGTCGAGGACAACCGTCAGGAGTCACAGATCGCCGAGGTGTACGTCGCTGCGGCCATCGGAGAAGCCACCGCCATCAACGAGCCGCTCAAAGCCGGCTCGTTGCTGTTGTTGCAGGCGCGGATCCTGCAACGGATCGGGTTCCCGATCGAGACCGATGCCGTTCAGGCCAAGGGGAGTGCCATCCTCGAGGGCGGCGGCAATCAGATCCAGCGCTTCCTGGCCTCCCAGAACACGGCGAGGATCGCTCTTGACCGGGGACGGGCGGTAGAGGCGGAGCCCATCTTTGATCTGGTGTTCGGCCGGGCCGAGGAGACCATGGGTCTTGCCGCAAAAGCCGATGCCGCCGCCTGGCTCGCCCGAGCTCAGTTCCTCCACGGTCACCCCAACCAGGGGATGGACTCGGTGCACACGGCGATCCGACTCGCCGAGGAAACCGCGACTTCGGGGCCCATATTTCTCGGGCACCAGGCGCATTCTGAAGGTGCCGGGCGGTTCGCCGCCTACGACGAGGCCCTCGAGGCGGCCGATGCAATGCTGGGTTACGTACTCCAGCAGCTCCCCGACTGGGAGAACGCCGCCCGCTACCTGCGGGCCAGAGCCCTGCTGGGCCTCGGGCGGGTGGACGATGCATCCGGAGAGATCGAGCTGGCGATGCAGCTGTCGCCCGAGGGGATCAACGGGTGGCGGTGGCGGCTTCGCATCGAGGCGTTCCGCTTCAACGTGCTTGCCGCCCTTGGTGCGGAATGGCCACAGCAGCGCGCCGAGGATCTGACCGATGAGCTGCTCCAGGGGCAATGGCTCGACGTCGCCGCCGAGGTGATGGCGGTTCGAGCCGGCGTGGAAGCGGACGAGGAACTTGCCCGCCAGGCCGCGGCCCTGGCCCTCGAACTTGGCATTCCCACCACCGCAGCCGTGGCGATCGAGGCCGCCGGGATGTGGACCGATCCGGCGGCAGCGGCGGTGGCGTCGAAGATCAAGGAGACCGAACGGCACGTTCCGGAGCAATGGCTCGAGGCCTGGGCGGCCCAGCCGGCGATCGCAGCGGGCCTTGCCGCACCCGAGGTGGAGGATGAGCAACTCACCGCGGCGGCGGCAACACTGCAAAACGACCTCGCGGCTGCGATGCTCGCCGCGGGCCTCGCCGATCCAGACACCACGCTCAGCCCGGCGCAGCGTCGTCAGCAGGGCCTGGTCAGGAGAAAGCCTGGCCGGGTGCGCAGGACCGCCCTCTGGCTCGGGGCGGCCGCCGCCTTCGCCATCCTTGCCCTCGGCGGGGGATTCCTGGCTGCGAACGCATTCGCGCCGACCACCACGACCATTCTCACCTCCACGACGGCTCCGACGACAACCATCCCGCCGCTGGAGGCGACGAAGATCACCGAGCTGCCGGCGTTCTTTGCCGGCGGCTGGGTGACATGGGGCGGGAATCAGGCGCGGACCGGCGGCACCGACGCCACCGGAGTCGCAATGGCTGCCGGGTACTATTGGCGCGTCAGGCTGGGCCGGAGTGAGTTCTTCGCATCGCCAATCGTCCTTGGGCAAAAGGTCGTGATCGGCGGCCTCGACGGTCAGGTCTATTTCTTCGAGCGGCGCAACGGCGACGAGATCAACCGTATCTTGAGAACGGATGACGCGATCAGGCTCACTGCCGCCGGAGCGCAGATCGTCGTCGAGGGGGCCGACAACTTTCTTACCTTCGTTCCGAGCAGCGACGGCTTCCTCTATGCCTATGAGGCCAACCGGGCAGCCTTCCTGTGGCGCTACCCACTCGATGTGAGCGGTACTCCCGCAGTCAATGGTGCTGCCGGAGAGGTGTACGTGGGAACCAGCGATGGCTTCCTCGTCGCGATGCGCGCTGGGCAAACCGCCGATGAGTTGTGGCGATTGCCCGCCGAAGAGAACGGGTTTGGCGGTCCGATCACGACGGCGATCACGCTCGACGCGGGAAAGCTGTACTTCGGCGTCGGTGAGCAGCTGTGGCAGGTTGACGCGGGGTCACAAGTGGCGACCGAGTGTGATGTGCTGGCCATCGGAGAATTGCTCACGCCCGTCGTCAGCGACGGCGTCATCTATGCGGCGACCACGCAAGGATTCATCCACCCGGTCGACGCCACTACCTGCACCCAGATCGCGTCCAACATCCTCATCGGCGATACGCTGACGGCCAGGCCGGCCGTTTACGGCGGCATGATCTACCAGCCGGGTACCTTCGGCGTGACGGCGTACACGCTCGATGGTGAGATCGTTTGGAATGGCCCGCGCCGCGGCGAGGGTGAGACATTTGCGCCGAACGTGCAGGCGTCCCCCGTGGTCGCCAACGGTCTGGTGTACTTCGGCGCCGGTGACAACTACCTCTACGCGCTCGATGCCGCCACCGGTGAAATCGTTTGGTCCTGGCTCGAGGAATCGCGGATTACCTCCGAGGTTGCTGTGACCGATGGCGTCGTGTACGTCGCTACCTCTGACGGCGACGTGATTGCAATCGCGCCGGACTCGGAGGCCCAGGCCAACGCACCGGTAGTAACGACGTCGACGCCACCGACCACAGCAGCGCCCGCCGGCACCGGAGGCGACGAATCGCCGACGACCACCGTGCCCGAGCGTAAAGGCGGTGGGCGCGGCGGCGCCTTCTAGTCGGCGCGCATAGGCTCAGCGCCGTGAATATCCGTCTCATCGAGCTGGCCGTACCGCTGTTGCGGCCGTTCCGAACGGCAACGGGAGCGATGGAGGAGCGCCGGGTGGTGCTCGTCGGCAGCACCGATGGCGATCAGACCGGCTGGGGGGAAGCGGCGCCGTATCTGGGAGTGACCCCGGACACCATTGAGGGCGTGTGGAGCAGCCTCGTCGGAGACCTCGCGTTGACTCCCACCGCGGCGGCGGCCCTGGAAGGGGCCGAGGCGGATCTCGCTGCCCGCCTTGACGGTCGACCCCTGTGGTCCTCCATCGGAGGGTCGTGGCGGCCGTTGCCAAGCTCACTTGCCATCGGGCTCGGAGATGACGCCGCCGAGCGAATCGAGGCGACCGGCCCGTCCGCGGTGAAGCTCAAGATCCAGCCGGGAACCGACGTCGCCCGCGTCGAAGCGGTGCGCCGACGCTACCCCGACCTGACGATCGGTGTCGATGCCAACGCTGCCTACGCATGGGATGACCGCGATCCCTTGCTGGCGCTCGATCGCTTCGACGTCGCCTACATCGAGCAGCCGTTCTCCGTCGACGATCTAGGGTCCCACGCCGGTCTGCGCCGGGAGCTGCTCGCCGACGTCGTGGTCGACGAAGCCGTCGGCAGCGTCCATGACGCGGTCGGGGTCATCGAGGCCGATGCTGCCGACGTCCTTGCCGTGAAGCCGGGGCGCCTTGGTCTGGAGGGTTGCCGCGTCGTGCACGACGTCGCCCTGGCGGCCGGGCTCAGGGTCAAGTCATCCGGGCTGCTCGAGACCGCTGTGGGAAGGGCACATACCCTGGCGGTGGCCCTGCTCCCCGCCGCGGTGTACTCCGATCTGGCCGACGACTCATGGTTCTTTGGCGATTCGGCGTCTTCGTTGCCGTGGCCGGTGGCGGAGGGCTGGGTCTCGGCACCGGAACTGCCCGGGATCGGGATCGACCCGGATCTGGATGCCCTGGCGCCGCTGATCGTTCGAGAAGAGACCGTTACTCGATCGGCAGACCAAGACCGCGGCTGATCACGAGGCGCTGCACCTCACTGGTGCCCTCGCCGATCTCGAGCACCTTCGAGTCCCGGTAGTGGCGAGCCACCAGGGTCTCGTCCATGAAGCCGTATCCGCCGAAGATCTGGGTCGCCTCCCTGGTCGCGCTCACCGCGGACTCGGTGGCGAAGAGTTTGGCGATGGCAGCTGCCTGCTTGAAGGGCTGCCCGTTGTCCTTGAGCCACGCCGCCTTGTACACGAGGAGCCGGGCGGCTTCGGTCATCACCTCGAGGTCGGCCACCTTGAACGCGATCGCCTGGTAGGCGCCGATCGGCTTGCCGAACGAACGTCGCTCCTTGGAATAGGCGAGGGACTCTTCGAGGCATGCCTGGAGCACGCCGACCGCCAGCGCGGCGATGGCGATGCGCCCGTCGTCGAGCGTGGAAAGGAACTGCCGAAATCCGCGGCCGCGGTCGCCGAGGAGGTGGTCGGCGGGGACCCGGCAATCGGTGAACACCAGGCCGTGGGTGTCAGAGGCGTGCCACCCCATCTTCCGGTACGAGGGTTCCACTGCGAACCCTGGTGTGCCGGATGGGACGATGATCGTGGAGATTTCATCCGGGCCGGTTCGAGCGGTGATGGTCACCAGTGACGTCATCTCGGTGCCCGAGTTGGTGATGAAGACCTTCGATCCGTTGATCACCCACTCGTCCCCGTGGAGCTCTGCGGTGGTCCTGGTCTCGCCGGCGTCAGAGCCGGACTCGGCCTCGGTGAGCCCGAAACCTGCCAGGGAACGGCCGGCCAGAAGATCGGGGAGCCAGCGCTCCTTCTGTACGGCGCTCCCGAATTCGTGGATCGGGTTGATCCCGAGACCGGTTGCCGCCTCCAGGGTGAGCGCGATCGACTGATCGACTCGTCCGAGCTCTTCGATGGCGATGCACAGGCTGGTGAAGTCGCCTCCGGAGCCGCCGTGTTCCTCGTCGAATGGCAGGCCAAACAACCCGAGGTCGCCCATCTTGCGCACCGCGTCGGCCGGGAATTCGTGGGTTCGGTCCCACTCCTCGGCATACGGCGCGATCTCGGCATCGGCGAAAGAGCGAACGACCGCCCGAAACGCATCGAGCTCCTCGGAGAGGGAAAAGTCCATCCCACGAGGTTACCGACCGACGCTGCGAACCCTGGGCTCGCAGCCCCACACGTCGGGTCTGGGAGCCCAGGGTTGGCAGCCCCGCGGCCCGCAGTACGATCGCCGCCGTGGATACCGCCGTCGCTCTCGTCCAGTCATACCTCTACATGAATGGCTATTTCACGGTAACCGAGTTTCCGGTCATCGAGCTGCTGGCCTCCGGGGAATACCGCAGCGTCACCGATGTCGACATTCTGGCGCTGCGGATCCCGGGCGCAGGAAGGACAGACGAATCCGATCCGACACGCTCGCCGTTCATTGCCAGCGATCCCGCCCTCGACATCGACGAGACCAGGCTGGACATGATCATCGGCGAGGTGAAAGAGGGGAAGGCCGAGCTCAACGCGGCGGCTCGCGACCCCGCCGTGCTGACCGCGGGGCTTCGCCGCTTCGGATACATTGATGATGAGACGGTCACCGACCTGATCCAGCAGTTGCTCGGAGACGGTGAGGCGTTCCATCCAGGCGGGGCCCGGATTCGATTGTGCGCCTTTGGCGGTAGGCCTCCATATCGGCGAGACGCGTCGTATCACTGGATGCTGCATGCCGACCTGACGAGCTACATCCACGAAACCCTCACCGATCACTGGGCGGCGGCGCAGACGATCCAGTCGAAGGATCCTGCGCTCTCGTTCATCATGCTGATGGAGAAGGCCGCCAGGGCGCGGGACTGATCGTCGTGTTCGACGTGGTGTTGCACCGCCCGGAGATTCCCCCGAACACCGGCAACCTGATGCGCCTCTGTGTGAACACCGGCAATCGGCTGCACCTCATCGAGCCGCTCGGATTCGATCTGGATGCGGCCAGGCTGCGCCGGGCTGGTCTTGACTATCGAGAGCATGCCGATGTGTCGACACACCAGTCGTTCGTGGCATACATCGCCGAGCGCGCACCGAGGCGGGTCTTCGCCTACACCCAGCACGCTACGGCGCTGTACACCGAGGTCGACTACTTGCCCGGAGACGCGTTGCTTTTCGGCAGGGAATCCGACGGGCTCCCTGCGCAGGTGTTGAACGATCCCGCGGTCACGAACCGCCTCCGCATCCCCATCGCCGAAGGCGGCCGGTCGCTCAACCTCGCCAACGCTGCCGCGATCGTCGTCTACGAGGCGTGGCGCCAGCACGGCTTCGATTAGGTTGCCATGCTTGCTGGGCGGCTCGCGGGGGCTCGCCGCCTGACTGCGTATTTTCGTGTTCTTTATCGAGAAGCGATTCGGTACGCTCGCCGGTTGACTGCGTGTGTTCGTGTTCTTTATCGAGTAGCGATTCGGTACGCTCGCCGTCATGCCTCACCGTTTCGAGATCGATGTCCGGTTCTACGAGCTCGACCCGTACCGCCACGTCAATCACGCCACCTACATCCAGTACTTCGAGACCGCCAGGATCGCGCTGCTGGACGAGGCGGGATACACGATGCAAGGGATGATGGACGAGGGGTTCATGATCGTCGTCGCCGGGTTGGAGACCAGGTTTCTGAAGGCGGCCGGGGAGGGCGACCACCTTGTGGTCGAGACCGAGGTGGTGGAGTTCGGCCGGGTGACGACGCATTGGCGGCAACGACTACTTCGCGACGACGAGGTGCTCGTCCGTCAGGAGGTGACGGCTGCGGTCACCAATCTCGAGGGCCGACCACTGCGTTTCCCCGAGCGCATGAAAGAGGCGCTTGGGTCGTATCAGGTGTGATGGGCGTCTCCTCCACTCCTGATCGGTCGTAGGATCTCGCACGATTGGAGGTGGCTGTGCGGCCGCACCGGATCGGCGAGCTCGACGACTACACGCGGTTGATCCCGGCCTACGCCCGAGTCGAGGGTGTCGATCTCGTGGTCATTCGCTGGCGAGAAGACGAGGGGATCTCGGTGCTGTACGGACGCTGCATGCACCGGGGGTCGCTGCTCGCCGACGGCTCGATCGTCGGCGACAACCTCATCTGTGGCACGCACCGATGGGACTATCGATACAAGACGGGGATCTCGGAGTACCACAACGAGGAGCGCCTCAAGACGTTCAGCGCATGGATCGACGACGACGCGGTCCTCGTCGACGCCGACGAGATCGCCAACTGGGCGGAGGAGTACCCCCAGCTGTGGGACCCCGACGCCTACCAGGGCCTGTATCAGGATTACACCGGAACCCATGACGAGCCGCACGTCAGCGATATCCACGCCCTCGCCGAAGATGGCATCTTCCAAACCGGCCCCCACGGTCCGTCGGCGGCGATGGGCGTCCCGATCTCCGAGCTGCCCCGGTGGGATGACATTCAGTTCGTGACGGCCCAGTTGGCGACCATTCCGCTCCTCGATCACGAACCGGTCGGAACCGATCTGGTGATCGGCCCAGGCGCCGCCAAGCCGCTCCATCTCGAGATTCCGGTCTTCGTGTCCGACATGTCTTTCGGCTCGCTCTCACAGGAAGCCAAGACCGCATTGGCGCGGGGAGCCGAAAAGGCCGGCACGGCCATTGCATCGGGGGAGGGGGGAGTACTCGCCGAGGAGCAGGCAGAGTCCACCCGCTACATGTACGAGATCGCCTCCGGGCGGTTCGGGTTCTCCTGGGAGCTAGTCGAGACCGTCCAGGCGGTCCACTTCAAGGCCGGACAGGCGGCGAAGACCGGTGTGGGGGGCCATCTGCCCGCACCGAAGGTCACACCGAAGATCGCCGCGGCGCGCGACGTGCCGCTCGGGGAGCCGGTGATCTCACCTTCCCGGTTCCCCGACTGGACGACGCCAGGGGACTTTCGTGATGTTGCCGACGAGATTCGCGGCCGCACCGGTGGCATCCCCGTCGGCTTCAAAATGTCGGCGCAACGGATCGAGGCCGATCTGGACTTCGCCCTCGAGGTGGGCGTCGATTACGTGATCCTCGACGGACGGGGCGGGGGAACCGGTTCGGCGCCGGTGATCTTCAGAGACAACATCTCGGTTCCGACCATTCCCGCCATTGCCAGGGCACGGCGTCACCTCGACCGGACCGAGGCCGAGATCACGCTGATCGCCACCGGAGGCCTGCGGCTACCCGCGGACTTTGCCAAAGCCATGGCAGTCGGCGCCGACGGCGTCGCGGTGGCCAACTCGGCGATGCAGGCGATCGGATGCCTCGGGATGCGGGCGTGCAACACCAACAACTGTCCCGTCGGTATCGCCACCCAGCGCGAGGACCTCAGGGCCCGTCTACCGGTCGAGGAGGCATCGGAGCGGTTGACCCGGTTCTTCGCCGCCACGGTTGACCTGATGAAGTCACTGGCGCGGGCATGCGGACATGCGAACCTTGGCGACTTCGCCCTCGACGACCTCACCACCTTCAAACGAGACATGGCCGACCTCGCCGGCGTGCCCTACGGCGGCATCGGATGATCGAGTCGCGAGTCCTGAGTCCTGACGGTCTGCGCGTCGTGGTTCGTACAATCCTCGGTGGGCCCGTAGCTCAGTTGGTTAGAGCAGGCGACTCATAATCGCTTGGCCGCAGGTTCGAGTCCTGCCGGGCCCACTCCACTGCGGTCGAGTCCTGCCGGCCTCGACCTTGTTACCGGGAGGGGGTTTCCCTTTCTGCCTGACGGCTCGCAGCCCGATGTGAGGGTTGGCAACCAACGCCGGATCGCTTCGAGCGCGGAGGCGGTTCGAGTCCTGCCGGGCCCACTGTCGTCGCGTGTACGTCTCTGTACCGTGGATGTGCGATAGGCACCCATGCGATGAGAAAGTGGGCGGGGCGGCCTGGCTAGCGGTCGAGTCCGCTGAGCACCTTGTCGACTGCTGCGGCGCTGGACATCACGTAGAAGTGCAGTGATGGCACACCGGCGTCGAGCAACTCCTGGCTCTGATCGGTCGCCCAGGCGACACCAATGTCGCCGACATGATCGGGATCAGCAGAGGCGACTTCGTTGGCAAGCGCAGGCGGGATGTCGCAGTTGAACAACTTGGGAAGGCTGGTGAGATGCCGTTTGGTACGCAGGACCTTGATCCCAGGGATGATCGGGACCGTGATGCCCTGCCGACGGCACTCGTCGACGAAGCTGAAGAAGCGGGCATTGTCGAAGAACATCTGGGAGACGACGTAATCGGCGCCGGAATCGACCTTGTGCTTCACCCAGGCGACGTCGGTCTCCAGGTTGGGTGCCTCGAAGTGCTTCTCCGGATACCCGGCGGCACCGACGCAGAAATCGGTTGGGGAGACGTCGACGAGATCCTCGAGAAAGACACCCTTGTTCATGTCGGCGATCTGGGCGATGAGGTCGCTGGCATATTCGTTGCGGCTTCGACCATGGTCCAGCGGCTTGGTGTAGCCAACAGGGTCGCCGCGGATCGCCAGCAGGTTGTCGATGCCGAGGTAGTGGAGCTCGATGAGGAAGTCTTCGCTCTCTTCCTTGCTGAATCCCTCACAGAGAACGTGCGGTACGGCGTCGATCTGAAACTTGTTCTGAATGAGCGCGCAGAGGCCGAGGGTTCCCGGCCGTTTCCGCTTCACACGCCTGCGAACCCCAGTGGGTGTCTCCTCGTAGATCACCTCGGCAGCGTGGCTCGTGATGTCAATGAACGGTGGCCGGTGCCGGCTGAGATCGTCGATCAGGCCGAGCAGGCTGTCGAGATCGCCGCCGCGTTGGGGCGGGATGATCTCAAAGCTGATGAGGGGTTCGCCGGCACGCTCGAGATGCTCCGTCACCCGCATTAGTGAGCCTCCACCGCCTCGCGTTGCTCACGTGCAGCGGCCACGAGATCGGTGAGCTGGACCTCGATGTCATCCCAGCTCCTGGTTTTGAGCCCGCAGTCCGGGTTCACCCACACGTCGCCCCGGTCCATGAAGCCAAGGAAGTGGGACAACCGGTCGGCCATTACCTGTGACCCGGGCGTATGGGGACTGTGCACATCGAAGACACCCGGTCCGATCTGGAGGTGTCCATCGGTGAACAGGTCGTAGAAGCTGTGGATGTAGCTGTCGTCCTTGGATCGGGAGAACTCGATCGAGGCCACATCGACACCAGCACCCGACCACAGCGGCACGATGTCTCCGAAGTCCCCGTAACACATGTGCGTGTGCAGCTGGACCTCGGGTGGCGCTTGGAAGACGCGCTCGAGAGCGGCGCGAACCCCCCTGGCATACGTTGCCCGCCGTACCTCCGCATCCTCAGTGGGCAGCGGCCACCGCTCGCGCACCGCCGGCTCGTCGATCTGGATCACCCGCGCCCCGGCGTCGACCAGATGGGCCACCTCGTCGGCGATCGGCCCCGCCACCGCCCAGAACAGCAGGTCGTCCGCCACTCCGGGCGGCCGGAAACTCCAATTCACGATCGTGACCGGACCCGTCAGCATGCCCTTGACGGGACGCTCGGTCGCCTCCTGGGCGACCTTCCACTCGCGGACGGTCATCGGTTCGGAAATCGAGGGTGGCGCAGCCAGGATCGGGGGACGTGTGCACCGGCTCCCGTAGGACAGCACCCATCCCTTCGTGGTGGTGTGGTACCCGTCCATCCTCTCGGCGAAGTACTCGACCATGTCGGATCGCTCGAACTCGCCGTGGACGAGCACGTCGAGTCCAATGTCTTCCTGCCACTCGATGGCCCGGCGAATTCTGGCGTCCACCGCGGCTTCGTAGGCCGCCCTATCGATTTCCCCCTTCGCCAGGTCGGTTCGCATTCTGCGCACCTCGGCAGTCTGGGGAAGACTCCCGGTGGTGGTGGTCGGATAGAGCGGAAGCTCGAGATCCAGCTGCGCGGACTTACGCTCCTCGCGGTCGCTACGCCCCGGCGGATCCTCGAGGGCTGGGAAGTCGGGGACGGTGATTGCCGGATGCTCGACCCCGGTCCCTGCGCTCAAGGCCTCAGCCAACCGTGATAAGGCCCCCGCCTTCTCCCTGGCGAACTGGAAACCGCCCGGCAGTTCCTCACCCTCGACGGTGTACGGCAGGAACATCAACGACGTCGAAGCGGTCAGGTAGACCGGGCGTCCAGCGGCGACCGACACCGCTTTCGGGACGGCGCTGAAATCGTCGGGCCAGACGCTCCGGCCGTCTGCGACCGCGATCAGCAGCGCCGGTTGGCTGTCGACGGCAACGTCGCCGAGCCGTTCCGCAGCGATCTGGACCGCAAACCCCGCACCACCGAGGAAGTCGATGATCCCCTGGCTGGCCGCGCCGAACTGCACCGACAGCAGCGGAGCGGAGGTCAGTCCAAGGTCGCCGATGTCGGCGTAGGCAGCCGCGAGAGTGCTGCGGTCTTCGTCATCCAGGGCCAGTCCGAGACATGGCTCGTCCACCTGGAGGCGGAAGCCGGCGTTGGCGGCGGTGGTGTCGCGTATCCACTCCCAGAGCGCCGCACCGGCGGCCGCGGCGAATTCCTCGTCTCCTCCAGCGATCTTGCTCAGCTTGGTGAGGCTGTACGGGCCAAGCACGACCCAGGCCGAGTCATCGAGCGGCTCGCGCCACGGCAAGGCCTCGAAGCTCGTGGGAAGCTCGCTGATCTCGGGGACGACGTAGTGGTAGTTGGCGTCGAACCACTTGGTCATCTCCCAGGCCTCGTGGTCGGTCCTTCCCCTGGCCAGGCTGGTCAGGACGTCGAATGGGTCGTCGTCGACGGCCCAGGCCGGAGCCAACCCGAGCATCATCGTCGTCTCGAGCGCCATGTCGTACAGGAAGAAATCGTCGGTCGCCGCGCCGGCCAAATCTCGCTGCTCGGCGAGGTGCCCGTGGCGCAACTCGGCGATGCGTTCGTTGAACTCCTCGCGGTCGATCTTGCCGGCCCAGTGGCGTTCCAACGCCCACTTCAGCTCTCGATTGGCACCGATGCGCGGGTAACCGGTGAGGTGGACGCTGAACGGCTGCACTGATTCGGTCACAAAGGACTCCTCTCGTTTCGACGCGCTCTGAGCGCCTCGAGCGGGCAGTCCGCTGTCGGCTGCTCATCGATCAGGCATTGGCACCGTGCCCTTGGCCGGTTGCCGCGGTGTCGTAGGGCCTGTCCCTCGACCGCTCTGGATGAGCGCGTTATGTAGTCGAACTATACCGGATCGCGGTGTCTGGGCCGATGAAGTCTCCATTCAACGCGCAGGTCCGAATAGCCGATAGCATCGGCTTATGGCTGAGCTGCCCACCGATCCCAACGTGGTCAAGATTGGGGACGCGCCGACTCCTTTCACGGCGGACGAGATTCGTGATGGCTGCCCGGCGGGGCGGACCATCGGAATGCTCATTGAGCCGAGGGAAGGCGATCCATACCTGACCATGAACCGCTTCGTCAGTGTCGACGACGAGGGTGCCGACTCCTCGGTCGAGTCGATGACGATGGACGGCGAACCCATCGACGATCCGATCGAGACACGGACCAAGTGGGGCGAGTTCCAGGCGCATGCCTCTTTCCCGGAGGACCAAACCGAGATCGATACCGAAGTCCTCGATACGCGGATGGGGTCGCTGAAGTGTATGCGCTACATGGTCACCGACGGGCGCACGTCGGACGTCTACTGGTTCGCCGTCGACAAGCCGGGGATGCCGGTGAAGGTCGAGACCCTGGCACAAGACGGTGTGGCCTACTACCGCATGACCATGATCAACGACAACCGCTGAATCTCGATACGGTCCCATCCTGACCTGCTCGCCTTCTACCATGAATAGCCGCAAGGAGGTGATGAATTGGCACGACTCACCCAGCCACAGGTGCGGGACAACGGGGAGCTGCGTCCGGCGTCGTGGGACGAGGCCCTCGACCGGGCCGCTTCTGGATTCCGGACCACTCTCGACGACCACGGAGCGACGGCGTTCGGCATGTTCTCGTGTTCGAAGACGACCAACGAGCTGAACTTCATGGCGCAGAAGTTCGCCAGGGCCGTCCTCGGGTCGAACAACATCGACAGCTGTAACCGCACCTGACACGCCCCTAGCGTCGTCGGTCTGACGACAGTATTCGGAGCGGGAGGCGGTACGAGCTCGTACGCAGAGATCGAGACGACCGACGTCATCGTGCTGTGGGGCTCCAACGCGCGCGAGGCGCACCCGATCTTTTTCCACCACCTGCTCAAGGGCATCGACAACGGCGCCGTCATGTATGCCGTCGACCCGCGTCAGACCTCGTCGACGGCATGGGCCGACCACTGGCTCGGCATCGATGTCGGCACCGACATCGCTCTCGCCAACACCGTCGGGCGCGAGATCATCGCTCAGGGCCTGCACAATGCGTCCTTCATCGAGCATGCCACCAGCGGGTTTGACGACTACCGGGCGTCGGTCGAGCCGTGGACACTCGAAGAGGGTGAACGGGTCACCGGCGTCCCCGCCGCGGCGATCAGAGATCTCGCCCACGCGTATGCAAAAGCGAAGAACGCCCAGCTGCTGTGGACGCTCGGCATCACCGAGCACTACACCGCGGCGGACAACGTCTTCTCCCTGATCAACCTCGCCCTGCTCACCGGCCACGTCGGCCGCTACGGATCGGGGCTGGTGCCGTTGCGCGGCCAGAACAACGTCCAGGGCGGCGGAGACATGGGGGCGCTC
>CAXMOP010000010.1:0-58506 GCA_964195155.1 uncultured Kiloniellales bacterium
CGTACATCAAGCGGGTGACGGTGTTGCCGGAGCGCTCCGCCTCGCAGGTGCGTCCGTTGATATTTCCGTAGAAGGTCACGGTGATCGAGTTCCCGGTATGCGAGGTGTCGATGTAGACGATGGCGGCCGAGTCGTTGCGGAAGATCACGTCGGGCTTCGGCCAACCCAGCGTCGCCTCGCGCACGAACGGGTAGCGCGAGAAGTACAGGCTGTGCGGTTGGTGCTCGACGTCCTCGTAGCACCCAAAGAAGACGGCGTTGTAGAAGGTGGTGGCGAACTGGCTGGTGCCGCCACCGACATTCACCGGACTGTCACAGCAGTACAGCTCGCCGCTGATGATCGCCCCCGCCCGTCGGTACCCTTCCGCCAGGGTCCTCTGGCCGGCGCGTTCATTGACGGAGAAGGTCTCACCCGGCATCACGATCGCCCCGGCGACCTCATCGGCGAGCAACTGGATGTTGACCACCCGGTTGGCACAGCACGGGTGCCGTGTCGTGAAGCTCGACACCTCGGTGATCGGGCCCATTGCCTCGGCCATTTCAGTCGTGAAGGCCGCTTCCTCGGTATCGACCGTGGGAATCGTCCCCCGACTGCCGGTTGCCGTCGCCGCACCGACGGCTGCGCCGAGCGCATCGACATCAACCACGAATGCCGGGCTCGACGGGACGATGGTGAACTCCTTGGTCTCTTCATCGAACTCGAAGACCGCATCGACCGGCAGCGTGGAGAAGTCCCCGAGCCGCGACGCCACCGCCTCGGTGAGGATGACCGAATCGAAGAAGACAACAACCGCAGGTGCCGAGTTCACCACCGGCTCGCTCTTCAGTGCGGCGGCCAGACTCGGCGGGGAGAACACCAACCCACTGGTGGCGTCCGCCGACCTCAGCACCACCGTGCGAGCCACCATGGCGCGTGCCTCCTCGACGGCGGCGTCCACATTGGCGTCGTTCACCTCGGGGACCAGGTCGGTGAGCGGCAGCGCGATCACCTCCACCGACGATGTGGCCAAGCCCGCGACGATCAACGGGGCGGCCCGCGGGCGATCAATCCGAATCCCGGGCTGGGGATATTCGGCGGACGGGACACCGTCGACGACAATCACGGCACCTTCGTAGGCCGGCTCGTCGATGACGTTGCGGTCCCAATCGTCGAGGATCTGATCGAGGAGCGCGTCGTCGACGGTGATCGGCACCGCAACCTCCGCCTGTGTGAACCACGATCCCAGCCATTGGCCGAGATCCGAGGGAAATCCCCCGGTGCGTCGCTGGCGATGCGCGGCGGTGGCGATCGCCTCCTCGTCGATTTCTAGGCCGATTTCGGAGCCCATGAGCGTCACCAGCTGGTCGTCGACGGTGAACTGCACCGGCTGGGCGGCAAGGTCTTCTTCGTATGTCGCCATGGCATCCGCCGCATCGGCTGGCTCGAGCCCGGAAAGATCCACGCCGGCGGCGGACACGTTGCGCCCGTTTTGTTCGCCGTTGATCGACTCGTCATAGACGAAAGCGAGAGCCGTGGCCACGAGCGCGACGACGGGAACAGCAATTGCGATTCCTATGAGAATGCGTCGCATCGACCGGCCTCCGACGAGGGTTACGTGCAGCGGCGAGAGTGTACGGCCGGTTCGAGCACAGCGAAGATCATCGGGCGGGCGAGAGGCTCCGCAAATAGGGGTAATCCGCTCTCTGTCGACGCCGCCATTTGCGGAGCCGGGGCCCGAGCGGCCCGCCACGAGGCAAGAGCGGGAACGAAGGCGTAGCGGATGCGACCGTAGAGGTCTCGATGATCGGTGTGCCCTCTACGAATAGACATGGGGGATTTCCAGGGAATTCCAGTCCGGGGCTACATAGTCGCCCGGAGGCTGCCGCTCCGGCATCGTGAGTGGCTTCGGGGTCAGATCCTCATATGCGATCTGGCCGAGGAGGTGGTGGATGACGTTGAGCCTTCCGGAGCGCTTGTCGTTGAGGTCGGCGAGGTGCCAGGGCGCCCACTCGGTGCTGGTGTGCTCGAACATGACGTCTCTCGCCTTCGAGTAGTCCACCCAGCGGGAGCGGGCCTCGAGATCCATCGGAGACAGCTTCCAGCGCCGTTTTGGATCGGTGTTGCGGGCCTGGAAACGGTCCTCCTGCTCGTCGTCGCTCGTGTGGAGCCAGTACTTGAGCAGGATCATCCCGTCTGCAACCAGTACCTGCTCGAACGCGGGGCACAGCCGGAGGAAGTCCTTGTACTCGCGGTCCGTGCAGAACCCCATGACCCGCTCGACACCGAGCCGGTTGTACCAGGACCGGTCGAACAGCACCATCTCGCCGCCGGAGGGAAGGTGTGCGATATAGCGCTGCAGGTACCACTGGGTCTGCTCGCGCTCGGTGGGTTTGGCGAGGGCAACCGTCCGAACGACCCGCGGGTTCAGCCGCCTCGTGATCGTCTTGATGGTTCCACCCTTGCCCGCGGCGTCCCGGCCCTCGAAGATCACGGCCACCCGCAGACCGTGCATCCTGATCCAGGCCTGGAGTTTGGCGAGCTCGGCCTCGAGCCTGGCCAGCTCTGGTTCGTATTGCTTGCGCTTCACGGGCAGAGGCTAGTTTCACGCGGAAGCGCTGCGTGAATGCTTGCTGCGTTCACCGCAGCGAGGCTACCGCAACCGAAGCTGAGCCTCAGCTCGCCTTGCGCCTCGCCTGATCGCGAATTCTGCGCCGCATCCGGCGCCGCTCCTGGGCGTCGAGACCACCCCATACGCCGTCGGTCTGGTTGGTGGCAAGGGAATATTGCAGGCAGGTCTCGGCTACCGGGCAGTCGGCACAGATCGCCTTCGCCTCGAGCGTGGCTACCTCCGACTCGTCGATCGGAAAAAAGATGTCGATGTCGAGGTTCTTGCACGCAGCGGCCTTGCGCCAGCCCTCCTCTGGCTCCCAGAGCACGTCGTAGGCCAGGCTGGTCAGTGAAAGCGACTTCTCTCGCATGCGGCTGGTAACGCCTGACGCCGATTCCGTGTTCCCATAAAGTGGAGGCAGACCCCGAAATTCGGCAAGGGCTTGGACCCGGCTAGATTGTGTGGCTCATCAAGCTTTTTCAGGGCAACCGTGGACCTCACAGTCGAGTACGAAGGCCAAGAGAAAACCATCGCAGAGGGAACGACGGCAGTGATCGGGGCCGACGCGGCCTCCACGGTGCAGATCGCACGTCCCGGGATCTCGCGACGGCATGCCATCCTCAAGCACGACGGATCACACTGGGTGATTCAAGACGCCTCGAGCCGGAACGGGACGTTCCACAGCGGATCTCGCATCCAGATCCTCGACATCGACGGGACGACCAAGATCCGGCTGGGTCACCCGACCGAAGGAGCCGAGATCGTTCTCACTCCTGCCGACCAGAACGCCGAGACCCGGGTCGTCACCGAGGTGTCCGAACCGGTGCCGGTGACAGACGTGGTGGCGGAGCAACCGCCGTTTCAGCTACCGGCCGTACCGCAGGCACAACGACCCGAACTCGACCTCGATCCACGGCTGGACAACCTGATTGACGCGCTCAACGACACCGTTTCGTCGGTCAAGGGGCTCACCTGGTCGGTCTGGGCAATGATCGCCGTCACCGCTGCTCTGGTTGTGCTGACCCTGTTCGTGGCCATCGTCGGGAATTAGCGAGCCAGGTAGCTGAGCCCGATAGCTGAGGCTGACGACTGACGACTGACGACTGACGACTGACGACTGACGACTGACGACTGACGACTGACGACTGACTAAAGATATAGCCCAGGCTGCTCGTCGTCAGGCAGCTGTGGCGGCTCCAGCGCCATCCGGCGGCGCATCTGCTCCAGCTGGGTCTGCGCCGAGACCTGCTGGGTGAACAACGAAGCCTGAATGCCGTGGAAAAGGCCTTCGAGCCATCCGACGAGCTGCGCCTGAGCAACGCGAAGCTCGGACTCGGTCGGCGTGTCCTGTTCGAGCGGGAGAAAGATGGCGTCCATCTCATCTTTGAGATCGTCAGAAAGCACCTCGCGAAGCTCGTCGATCGAGTTGTGGTAGATGGCGATCAGTCGTTGCGTGCCTTGGTCGTCGAGGCCGCTCTCCCTGACCTCTTCGAGCATCGCTCTGGTCATCGAGGCGATGCGGATCAGCTTTGACGGCTCGGTAACGAATGTTCCGGTGTCCTCGCCTCCCGTACCGTCGTCGACGACTTCGGGCGCAATCGGTTCTTCAGTCGGCTGTTGTTCTTCAGATGCCATGACCCAAGCTTACGAGCAATCGTTCGTCACCCAGATGGCGACTCTTTTGCGGGTCGCCGCCACCCGTCTTGCGGCGCGGGTCTACGGTGCCCGACCGATCCCAACGGCTCGAGGATCGATGGTTCCTGCGAGGCTTCCATCCGGTGCAACAACCGGAATCGGTGCGCTCTCGAAGAAGGCGGCCAGCGCCCACGCCGCGTCGAGCGCGTCATCCTGTTCCAGTGCGACCGGCGGCTCCATCACCTCGACGACCGGGGTGTCGGGATCCGACGCCTGCAGGGCAGACCTTCTGGCGATGCCGACGAGCTGACCATCGTCTACCACCGGCACCACCCGGGCCGTGGTCACCTTGACCGCATCCCCGGATCGCATCACGGCGCCGAGATACGTTGGTTCACCCGCTACCTGAAAGCAGCGGACCGGAGCCGAGCGAACCACCAGCGCGCCGGCTGGTGCGGCGAGGATCAGCTTGCGGCCGGGGCCGAAAAACTGCCGGTGCAGCCACGATCCGCCCGGGGCGCCAATCACGAGCAGGGTGGCCGGATCCAGCCCGTCCACGATTGACGGCGCACCACCGTTCGTCTGCACCAGGCGGACGAGGCCCGGCGCATCCAGCGCATGCTCGTCGAGCAGCTGCTGGGCCGCGGTCTCGGTTACCCCAGGTGCCGGTGCTGTCACCAATTTCCCGGGGATTCCGAGGTGCGTCGAGATGCGATAGGCGACAGCGGCCGCCAGCGTCGAGTTCGGGCCCGAACCCACCGCAGCCGCCACGGCGCGGATCTCGTCGAGTTCGACCTTGTGCGGCACCACCGAGCTGACCAGGTCGAAGGAGGAGAGCTTCTTGGTGATCAGCACGTCGGCCCGCGCGTCGACACAGGCTTCGCGGAGATCGCCCTCGACGCGGACGGGATCCTCGCTGCTGAGCATCGCGGCAACCTCTCCGGTGCCGCTGCCGCGGGTCCAAACGATATTCCATGGAACCGGGCGCGACTCGTGGGGCTGATCGTCGGCCGAGCCCCTGACAGGCTGGTCGGTCATGCCCGGCCAGATTATCAGCCCCCTTCCGACGAGTTACGCACGGTTTTCGCGACTCGCGCTGCGAACCCAGGGCTCCCAGACCCACCTGCTGGGGCTGGTGGCCCATAGATCAAGCGCAAGACGGCGGTCTTGTCGAACCGTGGGCTGGCAAGCCCACACGGTGGTGCTACGAACCCAGGGTTCGCAGCCCCCCGGCCCACTTCAGGAACTGGGCGGTTGGCCAGGTATTGACCACCTGCGATCGCTCAACCCAGCCGCGACGGGCGTTGTGCACCCCCCACCGCGACTTGACGAACTCGGTGACGTCGTGGGAATCCGTGGAGATCGTATAGAAGACATCGTGGCGATTCCTGGCCCGAATCAGCAGATCGGCGGGAACGTCGAGGCGGTCGATGTGCGAATTGATCTCGAGGGCCGTCCCGGTGGCCGCGGCGCCATCGAGGACCGCGTCGAAATCGAGCTCGATGCCGGGGCGCTTCGCGATGCGCCGCCCGGTGAGGTGGCCGATCACGCTGACCGCCGGGTTGGCCATTGCCGTGAGAATGCGCTCGGTCTGCTGGTCGGCGGGCAGGTCGAAGTGCGAATGGACGCTGGCAACACACCAGTCGAAGCCGCCAAGGAACTCCGGGTCGTAGTCGACCCCGCCTTGCGGGTCGATGTTGAGCTCTGCGCCGTGGAGGATCGTCAACCCCGGGTATCGGGCGCGAAGTGCGTCGATGCGCCCCCGCTCCTCGAGCACCTTTTCCCGGCTCAGTCCGTTGATCGAAAGGTCCTCACCGTGCTCGGTGATCGCGACATATTCGAGGCCGTGTGCAGCCGCCGCCGCGAGCATGTCCTCGAGGCTGCTCCGCCCGTCGCCCGACCATGTCGAATGCACGTGGAGGTCGCCGCGCAGGTCCTCGACCGATACCAGATCAGGCAGAGCCCCCTCTGCTGCGGCCTCGATCTCTCCGTTGTCCTCGCGCAACTCCGGTGGGATGAAGTCGAGGTCGAGCGCCCGGTAGATCTCCTCCTCGGTCTCGGAGAAAACCACCTCGTCGTCCTCCATCAGCCCGTATTCGTTGAGCAGCCAGCCCCGGGCGATGGCCCGCTGCCGCAAGGCGATGTTGTGCGCTTTCGAGCCGGTGAAGTACAGCAACGCCGCCCCGTATTGCTCGGGAGCAACCACCCGCACGTCGACCTGGATCGTCGCTCTGGCATCGGCGACGGCATCGGCAACGGCCTCGGCAGTTGCCGATGCCGCGTCGTCCGCCGTCTCCACGTCGGAGCCGACCACGAGGATGTCGATGTCTGCGGCCGTGTCCCGGAACCGTCGCAGGCTGCCGCAATAGCGCACCTCCCTGACTCCGTCGATCGTGCCCACCCGCGCCACGAGACCCTCGGCGATCCGCAATGCGGTGGCAATCGGGACGCGGCGATTCTTGCCGGCCAGGCCGAGCTTGTCGATGGCCGTCCCGATTTTCACCTCGGTCTTGGCACCAAGGCCCGGAAGCTCGCGGAGCTGCTTGGCGGCGACCGCGGCCTTCAGCTGGTCGACCGACTCAACGCCAAGCCGGTCACGAAGCATGACCGCGGTGCGCGGACCGACACCCGGCACCTGCAGCATCGCCACGAACTCGTCGGGATACTTGGCGCTGAGCTCGTCGTGCACTGCCAAGTGCCCGGTATCGATGTACTCACGGATCTTCCGGGCGGTGGAGTCCCCAATGCCGTCGATAGCCTTCAGCTCAGACACACTGAGCGCCGAGACGTCTTCGGGATGCATGCGCACTCCGTTCGTCGCCCGCTCATAAGCCCGCGTGCGAAAGGACTGGGCGCTCCCGTCTTCGAGTTGGGTCAGCACCATCAGCCGGGTGAGGAGCGCGGCGACCTCGTCATTGGCGCGCATCAGCGGTAGGCCAGGACTGCGTAGGCGACGAAGGCGACAAGCAGCAGCGCTCCCTCGATGCGTTGAATGCGTCGCCCCGAATACGCAAAGAGCCCGGCAATGACCGCCGCCAGAACCATGATTGCCAGCAACACCGGCGTGACCGCCTCCACCATCCCGGGGCCGAGGATCGCGATGAATCCGATGACCCCGAGCGAGTTGAAGATGTTGGAGCCGAGGACGTTGCCGATCGCCAACTCGGACTGATGGCGCCTCGCCGCCGCAACGGCAGCAGCAAGCTCGGGCAGGCTGGTGCCGACACCCGTCACCAGGCCAAGAAACACGACGGAGAGCCCAAGACGCTGGCCGATACCGATTACGCCGTCGAGCATGAGCTTCGCCGCGATCACCGTAACCACAATGGCAACGATGCCCACGATGATCTCCTTCCCGACCAGGCGGCGCCACCGATCGGTTCCGATCTCATCGCGACTCGCCACGTCGAAGGCCGGGTCAACATCATCGACAGCAGGGGCGATCTCGGACGGGTCGTCGATCGACCACCGCACCATGAGCCCTATTGCGCCACCGAGCAGCGCCAGCAGGAGGACTCCCTCCCAGAAGCTGAGCCGTCCGTCCAACAGAATCACCGTCATCACGACCACGGCGGTGAGCATCAGAAGGCCTTCGCGGCGGATCACGTGCCGGCTTGCCACCAGGGCGCCGATCAGTGCCGCCGATCCCAGCACCAGGGTCACGTTTGCGATGTTCGAGCTCACGACGTTGCTCACTGCCAGGTCGAGCTCGCCTTCAAGCGCAGCCAGACCGGAGACCACGAACTCGGGCACCGAGGTTCCAAACCCGATGACGATCGCTCCGATCATCACCGCAGACACTTCGAAGGCGCGCGAGATCGTCACTGCCGAACGAACCAATCGATCGGCGGCATATATGAGGGCAACCATGCCCCCGACGAGAAAGATTGCGTCGAGCCACACGGTTGACGAGGTCCCTTCCTGGGTGGCGGCGATAGTACCGCGCCCCGGAATGACGGCCGGGCCTACCACTACTCTCCGCCCTCCATGGTCAATGACTCCGACCCGATCCACCAGACCTGGCTCAATTCGAATCGGGCGATCCCAAGGCGATTCGTGCGCCCGGCCTTGCGCTTCGCCGACACCGAGGCGGCCAGCGGCATGGTGCTGCTCGCCGCAGCAGTCGCCGCATTGCTGTGGGCCAACTCACCCTGGGGCGCCGGCTATTTCACCTTCTGGAATACCGAATTCCTTCTAGAGGTCGGACCGATCCATGTCGAGGAAACGCTGAAGGGGCTCGTCAACGATGGACTCATGGCGATCTTCTTCTTCGTGGTTGGCCTCGAGATCAAACGCGAGCTGGTCGTCGGTGAGTTGAACTCGGTAAGGAAGGCAGCGTTGCCGGCGATGGCGGCATTGGGAGGGATGGTGGTTCCCGCACTCATCTACGTCTCCTTCGTAGCAAGCAGCGGCGGCGACGCCCTCAACGGCTGGGGAATACCCATGGCGACCGACATCGCGTTCTCGGTCGGCGTCATTGCGCTGCTCGGATCGAGAGTGCCCGTGGGCGCCAAGCTGTTCCTGCTGGCGCTTGCGATCGTCGACGACATTGGCGCGATCCTGGTGATCGCTCTTTTCTATACCGCGGACCTGTCGATTGTCTGGCTCGGCATCGCCATGGCCGTGCTACTGGTGATCTTCGCCTCCCAACGGGCAGGAATTCGGTCGATTGCGCTGTATCTGCCGCTCGCTCTGGTGGTCTGGTTCGCTTTCCTCGAGTCGGGCGTGCACGCCACGATCGCCGGCGTGATCCTCGGCCTGATGGTTCCGGCCCATGCGCTGTACAGCGACGACGAGTTCCGCCGCCGCGCCGGGTGGATCCTCGAGCGCTACAACATGGACGCCGCTTCACCCGACGCCAGGGATCGCCTTGACCAGGACGCCCTCGAACTCGAAGCGATCGCCCGCGAGTCCGTCCCACCGCTCGAACGCTACGAGTACCGGCTCCATCGGTTCTCATCGTTCGTGGTCGTCCCGCTGTTTGCGTTGGCCAATGCCGGGATCCGGTTCGCCGACCTCGATGTGGTTGCCGCGATATTCAGCCCGGTGGCCCTCGGTGTCTCGGTGGGGTTGATCATCGGAAAGCCCGTCGGGGTTGTGCTGGCGACTTTCATCGGGCTGCGGTTGAAACTCGGGGAGCTGCCGCGCGGCGTCCGCTTCGGCCATGTGATCGGGGTCGGGATCCTCGCCGGCATCGGGTTCACCGTGTCGCTGTTCATCGCCGAGCTGGCCTTCCGCAACTCCGCAATGGCGGAGATCCTGACCGACGAGGCCAAGATCGGCATCTTCCTTGGCTCTGCCATTGCCGGGCTCATCGGGTATTGGGTGATGCGACGGGTCACGGCACCTCGAGCCGAAGAGGCCACACCCACCAAGGTTGCGACCCCCTAGAGGCTCCGCAAAGAGGCGCGATCCGGGTCCCTGCCGCCGCAGCGATTTGCGGAGCCGTGGCCCGAGCGGCCCGCCACGAAGTGGCAAGAGCGGGAAACGAGGCACCACTTCTGAAGGGACGACCGTTCACCTATCGATGCGCGCTCCAAAAGGCGGGAACGGCAACACCGAGGGTGCCGTTGACCCAATGATGGCCGCACAACCAAACCCGCTTCGCGTCGCACTTTCCATCCTGGCAGCCCGGCGTACCGCCCGCCCCAAACCCTCGGGGACCGGATCGGTCGACCACGACGAACTCGCCCACGTCCTGACCGAGCTGAAGCAGCGAGGAATAGCCTTCCTCCCCGATTGCATTCCAACGTTGCAGGAATATCGGGATCGGTTGTCGTCGGTGGATCCCGACTCACTGACCCGGGACGAGGCCCTCGCCTACTGGCTGAACTTGTACAACGCCGGCGCCCTCACCCTCGCCGCCGAGGCGGTCGATGACGACGCCGACAGCGTGCTCAGGGTGCCGGGGGCGTTCAGCGATCCGTGGGCCACGGTGGGCGATGAGCGGCTGACGCTCAATGACATCGAGCACGGCAAGATCCGCCGATTTGGCGACCCCCGGATCCATGGCGCATTGGTGTGTGGCTCGGCGTCATGCCCCACGCTGCGGCTCGAGCCGTACGACGGTGGCGTCGACGTTCAGCTCGACGAGCAGATGCGGACGTTCTTAGCCATGGGTGGAGCGTTCGTGGATCGGGACACCTCGACGATCCGGCTGTCTCGGGTCTTTCTCTGGTACGGCAGGGACTTCGTGGTGTCGCACCGGATGCCGACGCTGCTGCCCGCCCGCCGGCGCGCCGTCATCAACTCGGTCGCATCCTGGCTTTCTCCCGGCGACGAGCTGTGGGCTCGCAAGACGAGACCAAAGGTCGAGTTTGCCGACTACGACTGGGCGTTGGCCTGTTCGATCGACTGAACGCGCCGCCAGGTCCCGTAGACGAATACGACGATCGCCACGAATGCCGCCACCATGTCGGCCGGGATGACATTGCGCCATAATTGGGCGCTGTCGACGATCCACTCACCGTCGGGGCCGAAGCCCACGATGTCGAGGTAGCGCCAGATGGCGGCCACACAAACCACGCCGACGATGACCCCGCCGGCGACCGCCGCGCTTCTCCCCCACGCCCGCTCGGCGCCGATGACGAACGCGGCCACCACCCAGGCGATGTCGACCGCCGAGAGCAGCTGGAGGAACTGCATCGATGGCGGATAGCGCAGCGCTGCCGACGACGCCAGGCTCACCAAAGCCACCATTGCGGTGACCAGCACCACAACCACGACGCCGGAGGCAACGAGCCTCCAGCCCGTCGGCCAGGCCCGGCCGAGGAACCAGTCGTCGCCGGCGAATGGCGCCAGCCAGACCGCAGCGCCCAGCCCGAGCACCGTCAGCGCCGACAGATGCACGATCACCAACGTCGTTGGTGGCGGTTCCCAGCCCACCAACAACAGGGGGAGCGACAACAACAGGCCGACCAGCAGGAATGGGACCGCCGCCAGCACGGCGCGCTCCATCGGCGTGTCGCTCATCCTTCCGAGGCGATGCGCCGCTGGGCGAGGGCTGCGTAGGTCTCGTCGCTCTCATAGCCGACGTAGTGACGGCCGGTCCGGCTGGCGGCGATAGCGGTCGTGCCCGACCCGAGGAACGGGTCGAGGACCACGTCGTCCTGGAATGTGTAGAGCTGGATGAGGCGCTCGGGCAGCTCGACCGGGAACGGTGCCGGGTGCCCGACCCGACGCGCCGATTCGGGGAGGATGGCCCACACCGACACGGTGGCGTCGAGGAATTGTTCCTTCGTGATCGTGTCGTTGCCCGCTCTGATCCTGCGGAACGAGCCTTTGGAGGCAACGAGGACGTACTCATGCAAATCGCGCAGCGTCGGGTTCTTGGCCGACTGCCAGGACCCCCACGCCGTAGAACCGCCGGCGGCCTTCGCCTTCTGCCACACGATCTCACCGCGGAGCATGAACCCGATGTCGGCGAGTAATCCGGCGACTAAGTGGCTGAGCGGAAGGTACGGCTTGCGCCCGAGGTTTGCCACGTTCACCGCGATCCTGCCCCCCGGCTCGATGACCCGATAGGTCTCGGTGAAGACCCGGTCCAGCAGCCCGAGGTACTCATCGAGATCGAGGTCCTCGTCGTAATCCTTGCCAACGTTATAGGGCGGCGAGGTGACCATGAGCGCCACGCAGTTATCCGGCAGCTGATCCATCTTTTCAGAAGACTGGACGAAGACTCGGTCGAGGACGTTTGCAGGCGCGTCCGAGACCTCGCCGACGTCCTCGAGATCAGGAGCCTTGCTCATCCGGCGGGCGTAGTAGGCGGAGGCATCGTGGCTCTCGCGTTTGCCCGCGCCGAAGCTTGCGGTGCTGGTTGGCAGGGTCGACCTCCTGCCACCAACGGTACTCGATGCTACGCGTCAGGCCAGGGAGGCCCAGCGCACCTCGTACAAGGGCATCGGCTCGTCAATGCCGCGCAGCTCGACGGGGCCGAGATCGTCGAACTCGAAGCCTTTGCCGGCGACGAGCTGACGCACCACGTCGGATACAACGATCCGATCTGCCTCGGCCACGGCTCCGATTCTGGCGGCCGCATTGACCGCTGAGCCGTAGAGGTCGCCGTCCTCGGCAATGGGCTCGCCGGCGCTCATACCGATTCTGATCCGGATCGGTTGATCGGCCGACGTGTTGCGTTGTGCAAACCGTCGTTGGAGGGCCATGGCGCATTCAACTGCGGCAACGGCCGATCCAAACGACGCCATGAACCCATCTCCCATGGTCTTGATTTCCACGCCGTTGTGCTCCGCAAGCTCCTTGCGCACGATCTCCTCGTGGGCGCGCATCAGGTCGCGGGCGGCCTCGTCGCCGAGCTCTTGGTGCAGCTTCGTCGACCCCTCGACGTCGGTGAACAGAATCGTCCGCAGGGACCCGCCGCCCGTCGTGGCGGGTCGAGTCAGTGGAGCCGCACCGACGAAGGCGTTGATCTCGTCGATGACCGCATCCGCGTCGCCGAGGTACGGAGCGACCGACGTCCCCTCGAGAACGGAAAGACGCGCTCCAGGAATCCCGGCGGTAAGGACGCGAGCTCGCTCCATCGAGGCGCTCTGCGAGCCGCTGACCGCAAGCTCGCGCCGTTGCATCACCAGCGTGGGCGTCTCCACTTCTTCCAGGATTTCGGTGACGTCGTAGGTCGTCGTCGACATCAGCGAGCGATGGGCGGTCGAGGGCGTGGTGCACTCGTGCACGAGTTTGGCGAACCGCTCGGCAGCTTCGTTCTCGGACCACCCGAGCAGGAGCCGGGCAACCGCCTCGGAGTAGAAATCCCACGAATGATTGATGATGGGCCTCGTTGCTTGCGTGAGCGGCGACTCGGCGTACTTGGCACCGTCGGCATAGGAGCAGAACAACACCAGGTGATCAACCCGATCGGAGTGGTTGGCTGAATAGGCGATCGCAGGCGGTCCGGAGTGGAGCCCCGCATAGAGGTCGAATCGCTCGAAGCCGGTTGCGCCGATCACCGCTTCCAGGTCGCGCACCTCGGCCTCGAGCGACAGGTCATCGACGTCGCGGCTCGACAGCCCGAAGCCCCTGCCGTCGTAACGAACGAGCGTCCGGCCTCGGCTCAACGCCTCGTACCAATGGCTGACCTCAGGGATCGTCCACTCGAGTTGGAGGTGGCTCCACGGCATCGATGGCATCGCGATCAATGGCGGGCCCTCACCCATCGTCCAGTAGGCGATGTTGACGCCGTCGTCGGTACTCGCGTATTGGATGGGAGGTTCCATGGGCGCGCAAACCTACACCACGGGGCATAACCGTTCTTGCGTAGCCAGGAGCGAGATATGGCCGGCTGCTACGCAAGAACGGTCGGGTCGGTCGGTAACCTGGGCGCTTGACGCCGCCGACGACGACCAAACCCAGTTTCGTCCCGATTCTCGGACTGTCGGTGTTGGTCATGGTGGCGTTCGGGACCCTGTTCTATGCCTACTCGATCTTCATCACCGGGGAGGCCGCAGGTTCGGAGTTTTCGATCTCGCTGTTGTCACTGGCGTGGACCGGGGCCGTGCTGGTGGGCGGCGTTTCGGCGTTCCTGGTGGGCCGGTACGCCGATCGCCATGGCGTGCGCGGGATCATGGGAGTCGGCTCGCTGGTCGGTGCCGCCGGATTGCTGCTGCTTGGCCTCTCCCAGGAGGCTTGGCAGGTGGTGTTGGTGAGCTGGCTGCTCATCGGCCCGGCAGGCGCCATGACCTTCTACGAGCCCGCCTTTGTCGCCGTCGACCAATGGTTCGGTCTCGCCGCCAGCACCCGATCCCTTGCCACCCTTACCGTCATTGGAGGGCTCGCCGGACCGATCTTCATCCCGCTCACCGGCTTCATGACCGTCGAGATCGGCTGGCGTCCCGCCGCCGTGGTGCTCGCGGTGATCCTGCTCACGACCGGTGTGATCACGACACTCTTCGTTTTTCCCAACCACAACAGGCACCCCGAAGCGCACCACAACACAAGACCCCATACCGGGCTGCGGACCCTGTCGCGCGACCGACACTTCGCGTTCTTCACCGCAGCGACCCTGCTCACCTTCGCCACGGTTCAGGCGATGATCTTCCATCGCATCGCCGTGTTCGAACAGGCCGGTTTTGCGGTCACCGCCGTGGCGCTGTGGGCGGCGCTCTCCGGGTTGATGAGCCTTCCCGGCCGTTGGATCGCACCACACGTCTCCAACCGGATCCGGCCGGTACTCGTCACGGCGGTCGTGACCTTGATCATGGGGGCTGCGGTTGCCGCGGCGGCTGTGGCTGCGGATACTTGGCAAATGGCCGGGCACTTCGTCGTGTTCGGGATGGCGTTCGGAGCACTGACCCCAATGCGTGCGGTGGTGATGGGCCGGTGGTACTCCGGGCCCGAGTATGGGCGCATCATGGGGATGCAGTGGACGATCGTCGCCACCCTGGCCGCCGCCGGTCCGCTGATCGTCGGGCTGATGCGCGATGGGCTCGGCTCCTACACCGTTCCTATTGCGCTCACAGGGGCGATGCTGTTGGTCGCCGCCGGGCTCACCGCAGCCGCTGAACCGTCTTCGCGAGCACCCTCTAAGGGCGAACCGACGGGTGACGATCGTCTCGAGAGAAGTTGAGCCATTTTTCCAGTCAGCGCCGCCACGCTGGAGGATTGCTCAACACCCTCCTAGGCCACCACGCTGAAGGCCCACAGACCCCACACCACGGCCATCAACAGGGCAATCCCTAACTGGGCCGCGACGCCCTTGAACATCTCGAACAGGGTCGCCCATGCCGTGCCAAACGCGCCACCGACACTGCGTTCCACGACCAGAGCCACCAACAGCGCCCCCACGGCGAGCCCGAGAAACGCCCCGACGATCGGGACGACGAAGAACCCGACAATCGCAAACCCGGCGACCACCAGCTGACCCCAGCGCGGGATGCCGATCTCGCTCGTCTTCTTCGCAGGCAAGTAGTAGACAACGGCGGTACCGACCGCCGCCAGCGCCGTGATGAGCGCCATTGCCAACCAGGCCGATGGATCGAACCCGACGAGCAGGCCGTAGACGAGGGCCGCTCCCCAGATCAGCCAGAGTCCGGGGAGGAGCGGCAGAATCACCCCGGCGATACCGACGGCGATCACGATCCCGACCAGGATCGTCGCGGCCCAATCACTCACTCAAGCGCTCACTCAAGGCCTTCGACGAGCAGCGTTGCCAGATCCTTGACCAGGACAACCTCGTCCTGGCCGAGCTCCTTGACCCCGTCGTCGAGCATCACGAAGCAGAAGGGACAGCCGGTGGCGATGACGTCGGCGCCGGTGGCGAGGGCCTCCTCGGTACGCTCTAGGTTCACTCGCTTTCCGGTGGTCTCCTCGTACCACATCTTCCCGCCGCCGGCCCCACAGCAGAACGAATTGGTCCCATTGCGAGGCATCTCGATCCGCTCGCCGACACCATCGACGACGTCGCGGGGCGCCATATAGACATCGTTGTGGCGCCCCAGATAGCACGGGTCGTGGAACGTGACGCTCTGTCCGCTCGACTTCGGGGTGATCTTCCCATCGGCAACCAGCGTCATCAGCAGCTCTGAGTGATGGATGACGTCGTAGTCGCCTCCGAATTGCGGGTACTCGTTGCCCAGGGTGTTGAAGCAGTGCGGGCACTGGGTGACGACCTTCTTCACGCCCAGGTCGTTGAGGGTCTCAATGTTCTGCAGCGCGAGGCCCTGGAACACATATTCGTTGCCGGTGCGGCGCGCCGGGTCTCCGGTGCACAGCTCCTTGGGCCCGAGGATGGCGAAATCGATGCCGGCCTCGTGGAGCAGCTTCGCCGTCGCCACCGTGGTCTTACGATTGCGGTCATCGAACGACCCGGCACAGCCAACCCAGTACAGATACTCGGCGGTGACCCCGGGATCGCCAAGCATCTTCACCTCGAAGTCGAGTTCGTCGCGCCAGTCACCGCGGGTGGACTGGTCCGCCCCATACACGTTGGAGGAGTTCTCCAGGCTCAGGTAGGTCTTGCCAAGCTCGGCCGGGAACTCGGCCTCCATGAGCGACAGGTGGCGGCGCATGTCGAGGATCTTGTCGACGATCTCCAGCCCGGCAGGGCACGCTTCGTCACAAGCTCGACAGGTCGTGCACGCCCACAGCTCCTCTGCGGTGATCCTCTCGAAGACGAGGTCCGAAGAAACCGTGAGCTCTGGCTCGACGCTGACCGTCGGAGAGATGCCGTAGGTGTCAGCAGCGACCTGGCCGAGCTTGAGAACGATCTCTCTGGGGTCGAGTGGTTTGCCGGTCTGGTTGGCCGGGCACACCTCGGTGCAGCGTCCACAGATCGTGCAGGCATCGGTATCGAAGAGTTGCTTCCAGGTGAAGTCCTCGACCTGCGACGCACCGACGGTCTCGATGTCGGTTGCCTCGAAGAGGTTTGGCATCTGGCGCATCGCCCCCTTTGGCCGGTCGCGCGGGAGGAGGGCGAGGTTGACCGGTGTGGTGACCATGTGGCGCAGCTTCGTGACCGGGAGCATCACCAGGAAGAGCAGGAACAGCGCGGCGTGGCTGATCCAGAATGCCTGATGGATGGTCGATGCCGACGCCTCTGGAACGAGGTAGCTCAACGGATAGCCGACGAAGGACCAGACCTCGAACGACGGGCGGCCGGAAAGCGAGATTCGCGCGGCCTCGGTGAGTAGGCCGGTGACTGCGATGAGCACAAGCACGGCCAGGATCCATGCGTCCTCGGGCCTGGTCTTGGTCCTGATGCGCCACGGTCGCTGGAAATAGCGCCGAAACGCTGCCCAGCCGAGGCCGGCGAGAAACACCACACCGGCGAGATCGAGGACGGCCGAGTAGCCCGCGTAGAACCAGCCATGGAGGAATTTGAGCGCGCTGGGAGCGATATGGTCGATTTCCAGGATGACCGTCCCCAAGAACAGGACGAGGAAACTCCAGTAGATCAGCGAGTGCATGATTCCGGCAGTCGGATCCTCCATGACGGTGCGCATCGTCAAGGCTCCGGCGAGCCGGTTCGTCCGCTCCTTCCACTGTCCGCTCCTGGTCTCCCATGCGCCCCGCTCCCAGCTCTTCGCCCGCTGGGCGAACAGGTAGAGGGAGACACCGAGGAAGGTGGCGACCGTGATATAGAACAGGGCAACGACGACGTCCGGGATGTTGCCGAAGACCGTGCGGCCAACCTCGTGATCGGGTTCCTGGGGCAAGGTGCCAAGCCAGCCGAGGAGCAAGGTGCCGAGCACGGCAAGCACGGCGAGTATCCCGAGCCCAACGCTCGGCCGAAGCCGCCAGGGATCCTTTGGATCGACTTCTTCCGACGTGGTCTCGGTAGCGGTCATCGGCGGCGAGTGTAGAAGTCGAGAGTCAAGAGTCGAAGAGTCGAGAGTCCAAACCGAGAGTCGAAGTCGAGAGTCGGTTCCTGCTCTGGACTCAAGACTCTGGACTCTCGACTCAGGGGCCCCACATTGCCAGCCGCCGATGGATAGTGTCAGATCGATGACCAGACGCTTCCTTCGTCCCCTGCTCGCGGTGGCGCTCGTCACAGCAGCGTGTTCTTCGCCTGCGCCGACTTCGACCACGGCCGCTCCCGTCCCGGATGCGGCGCCCCCGATCGAGGTCTTGGATAATCCCATTCCGCTCATCGTCGACTACAGCCCAACGGCGTCCGACGTTGGCGCCCTGCTCTACCTGCTCTCGCATCCCAATATTGACGTGCTGGCCATCACCCTGCCGGTGACCGGCGAGGCGGGCTGCCAGCTCGGCGCCGATGTCACCCTCGGCATCCTTGCCATGCTCGAACGCGAGAACATCCCGGTCGCGTGCGATTCAGACCGACCTGTGGGAGCCAAGGAATGGCCGGCCGAATTCCTCACCGGTCACGAGGCGCTCACCTTTGGACTGCCGGATCCCGTTTCGGTTCTCGACCCCCGACCGGCCCACCAGCTCATCAGCGACGTCGTCGCCGCCTCCGAACGGACGGTGACGCTCTACGCCGTCGCTCCGCTCACCAACGTTGCCCGCGCCCTCCAGGTGCATCCCGAAACGAAGGACCGGATCGATCGAGTCGTGATCATGGGTGGCGCCGTCGACGCTGGCGGAAACGTTCAGGGAACCGACGCCGAATGGAATCTGTGGATCGACGCTCCCTCTGCCGCTTCCGTGTTCGCCTCGGGGGCGCCGATCACCCTGGTGCCGCTCGACGCCACCAACGATGTCCCGGTGCCGGACCTGTGGCAGAGCGACCTCGAGGCCGCCGAGCAAAGCGATGCAGTCGGGTACCTCACCGCGCTGGTAGGGACCTTCCCGGCGGTCACCAGCGGGTTCTACTATTTCTGGGACGAGCTGGCCGGCGCCGTGGCCGCGGGCGAGGACCTCGTTGTTGCCGAGGAGGTTGGCCTTGTGGTCACCGATGACGGCAGCACGGTCCGCGACCCCGCAGGGGTGCCGGTGGTCGTGGCGACCGGTGTGGGCGACCCGGCCGGGTTCTACGCGCACTTCCTATCGACGATCTCCGGAGGCGGTTGATCAACCGGCCATCGTGGCCTTTGACGAGCCGACGGCGCCGACGATCGTGGATGCCAACTGGAAGCCCGGAGGAGGTCCTGGCGTATTGGTTGTTCCACGGGCTCGAGGGGCCTTTGGTGGCCGCGGCTAGCGGGACACCCCGGCGACACGATCCATCGACACGCCACCGAACTGCTCGAGCTCCGCCTTCGCCTCAGGTGTGGTGATCGGCGACAGCACGATGATCTCGTCGAGCTCAGCGTGCTGGCCGAGATCTCGCTGGAAGCTCTGCTCGACCTTGGCCTGTTCATAGTCCCGCTCGGCTTCCTCACTCGCATGGAGCTGGTACATCAGACCGCGCCCACTGTCCCGATCCAAGAAGACCTCCCACACGAGGGTGCCCGGCAAGTGGGCATCGATGAAATCGGTCGCCCGGCGAGCGACATCCACGACGCCGTCCGGGTTACTCACCGTGATCAAGGCCAGCCCCCGGACCTCACTCACGACAGCCCGACCACTTCGCCGTCCTCGTTGATGTCGACCTGATGGGCGGCCGGGGACGATCCGAGCCCGGGCATCCGGCTGATCAACCCCGCCAGCGGGAGGATGAATCCGGCACCGACCGACGCCTGCACCTCGCGGATGCGCAGCGTCCAGCCGGTCGGTGCCCCGAGCCGGGAAGCGGTGTCGGTCAACGAGTACTGGGTCTTGGCCATGCAGATCGGGAGATTGCCCCAGCCGGCCTTCTCGTACCGGGTGATCTCGCGGTCGGCCCTGGCGTCGAGCTTCACTGCCGACGCTCCGTAGATCTGGGTGGCGATCGTCTCGATCTTCTCCCGCAACGGCATCTCGTCGGGGTACAGCAGGGCGAAATCCGACCCTTCGTCCGCCGCCTCCTCTACCGCCTGGGCCAGGTCGACCATCCCGGGGCCACCCTCGGCATGCGGTTGGGAGACCGCCCAGCGCACCCCCTCCTCCTCGGCGACTCTGGCGATCACCTCGTGCTCGGATGGATGGTCCGTCGGAAAGGCGTTGATCGACACCACCGGTGTCACTCCGTGGCGCTGGACGATGCCGATGTGGTGGCGGAGGTTCGCCGTTCCCTTGGCGACATCCTCGGGGTTCTCGGCGAACAGTTCGTCTGGGAGGGGGAGCCCGGCCTTGATCGTGTACTTGCCCGAGTGGTACTTCATGGATCGCACCGTGGTCACCACGACCGCCGCGACCGGCGCCATCCCGGAGGCGCGGCACTTGATGTTGAAAAACTTCTCGGCGCCGATGTCAGCGCCGAAGCCCGCCTCGGTGATCAGATAGTCACCGCCCCGGATCCCGAGGTAGTCGCCGACGATCGACGAGTTGCCGTGGGCGATGTTGGCGAACGGCCCGGTGTGGACAATCGCCGGGGTGCCTTCGAGCGTTTGCAGCAGGTTGGGCAACAACGCATCCTTGAGCAACACGGCCGCAGATCCGGCGGCGTCGATGTCGTCTGCGGTCACCGGTTCACGGTGACGGTTGTAGCCGACGAGAGTGCGGCCGAGCATGTCACGGAGGTTCTGCAGATCGGTCGCCAAACCGAGCATCGCCATGATCTCACTCGCTGCGGTGATGTCGAAGCCGGTCTCGCGGGGAAGGCCGTTGATCTTGCCTCCGAGGCCGGTGACGACGTTGCGCAGAGTCCGGTCGTTGACGTCGAGGACACGCTTCCAGGTCACGTCGTCGGGGCCGATCGACAGCTGGTTGCCCTGGTAGATGTGGTTGTCGACCAGCGCCGCGATGAGGTTGTTGGCTGCGGTCACGGCGTGGAAGTCACCGGTGAGGTGGAGATTCATCTCCTCCATCGGAACGACCTGGGAGTAGCCGCCGCCAGCCGCGCCGCCCTTGATGCCAAAGGTTGGCCCGAGCGAAGGCTGACGGAGGGTCACCACCGCCTGGCGGTCGATGTACTTGAAGCCCTGGGCGAGACCGACGGCGGTAGTGGTCTTGCCTTCGCCGAGCGGCGTCGGATTGGTGGCGGTGACCACGACGTACTTGGCCCGCGGCGGGCCCATGGCGTCGATCGCCTCGAGGGAGACTTTCGCCATCTGATGCCCGTACTGCTGGACAAGGTCAGAGGGAACGCCCATCTCGGCGGCGACATCTTCGATCGGCCGCAGCTTTGCGGCACGAGCAATGTCAAGATCGGTCGGCATCGACTGGGCCACCGATTAGGCCTCGAGACCGGTGGGTTCACCCGTCTCCGTCGACGATCCGCCGGTCGTCAGCCCGAGCTCGGCCCTCAGCTCCTCGAGTTTGGCGTCCGCGGCGGTCTCGTTGATCGCCTCTCGCAGTTCTGCTTCGGCCCCTTGCGGGGTGGCCTCGTAGATCTCGGCCTTGGCCATGGCTTGGGCTTTGCGCCTCTCGATCTTCTCTTCGACCGAGGCAAGCGAGGGCATCTCGTCATCGAGGGTGACCGACATCGTTTGCACCGCGGCATTGACCTGTTCCTGCATCTTCGCCTGCTCGAGCGTGCCCATCAGCTCGATCTGCTTGGCAGAGAGCTCCTGAAGCCTGGTGGCGTTGGTCTGGACGGCGCGTTTGGCATCTTCGGCCTGCTCGATCGCCACCTCGTACTGGCTGGTCAGCGATGACAGGTTGTTCTCGGAGGCCTGCAGCTTCAGCGCAAGCGCCTGGGCGGTGCTGGTCCACTTGGCCACGCCCGCGCTGTCTCCGGCCGCCTTAGCCTCTTCAGCCTTCATGATTGCTTGCTTGGCCATCTCGCGGGTCTCACCGACCGTATCGGCTTCCTTTTCGATCTTTCCTTCGAGTTGGGTGCGGTGAGCGACGATGTTGGCCGCCTGATTGCGCAGCTCGCGATCCTGCTTCTTTGCCTGATCGATGGCCATGTCCATCTCGACCGCGGGATCCATCGCCCGGTTCGACGTTCCGCGTAGCCAGGCCTTGATGTACTCCCACCATTTCCTCACCATCGGCCGGGTCCTCTCTCTAGGGTTCGGGACAGCAAGTCTAGGGGACGCAATTCCGCTGGTTCCTGAGGGCGCCTATTGGCTACTTTCCTACGGCTGCCCTGAGAAAGAAGGTGAGGTTGGATGGGCGCTCCGCCATTCGCCTGGTCAGATAGGGATACCACGCCAGGCCGTATGGCAGGTAGATCCTGACCGGGTGGCCTGCTTCGAGGAGCTCGGCCTGGAGCTCGCGTCGTACGCCGTAGAGCATCTGGAACTCCCACGGCGTCCCCCGGTGCTCACCGAGCCGCTCGGCGTGCTCGACCCGCGCCCGGTCGTGGCTGGCGATGGCAGGCAGCAGACCGCTTTCGGCCATCAGTCGCTCGGCGAGGCCATCGAATGCCGCGTCGACGCTGGACCGGGATGGGTGGGCCACCTCCTCGGGTTCGGCGTATGCGCCCTTGCACAGTCGGACGTGACCGCCGAGGGGGATGATGCGGTCGAGGTCACGAGGGGTCCGGTACAGATAGGCCTGGACCGCGATGCCGAGGTTCCCGGCGCCGGTCTGGACCGCCTCGTAGGCGGTGATGATGGCTTCGGTGTGCGCCGATTCTTCCATGTCGACGGTGACCGTCGTGCCGACCTCCCCGGCGCGCTCGGCGAGCCGGCTCAACGAGTCGACGACGAGGTCTCCATCGACGGCGAGGCCGAGGTGGGTCAGCTTGACCGAGACATTGGCGTCGAGCCCTTCGGACCCGATCCGGTCGAGACACGCCAGGTACGCGTCACGGGCGTCGAAGCAGGCGGCGTAGCTGTCGACGTGTTCACCGAGGTGGTCGAGCGATACACGGAAACCCGCGGCGTTGAGTTCCCGGGCGATGGTGGCACCCTCGTCGAGGGTCTCACCGGCGACAAACCGGTGAGAGAGTCGTTGCCCGGCGCCGGTTTCGGTAATCAGCCCGCGCACCGCTGGTCGGTCCGTGATGGCGAGCAGGCCCTTACCGACCGGGTTCAAGAGGCGGCGTCCCCTTCGGCGGCGGCGCCGAGATCACGGGACCGCTGAGCTGCGGCCCGGATCGCATCCTCCATCAGGGCGCGGAATCCGCCATCTTCGAGCACGTGCATCGCCGCCGCCGTGGTGCCGCCCGGAGAGGTGACCTCGCCACGCAGCCGGAAAGCACTCTTCTCGGACTCCGCAAGCAGCAATCCTGCGCCGCGCAGGGTCTGGTGGACCATCCTCTCCGCAGCGTATTGGGGCAGTCCCTCGCGGATGGCCGCCTCGGTCATGGCTTCGGCGAGGAGGAACAGGTACGCCGGGCCGGTACCCGACACCGCGGTCACGGCATCCAGCAGGTCTTCGGAAAGCTCGATGGTCTCCCCGACCGCGGACAGCACCGCGGCGGCCGCTGCCAGGGCAGCCTCACCGGCATGGGGCCCGGCGCAGTATGCGGTCATCGCCTCGTCGACGGCGGCCGGCGTGTTCGGCATCGCCCTGACGATCGGCACGCCTTCGAGGGCTTCAGCGAACACGGAGGTCGGGACCCCGGCCGCGAGGCTGATCACGATCTGGTCGGTCTTGATGACTTCGCCGACCTGCTCGAGGAGGGTCTCGACGTCCTTTGGCTTGACGGCGATGACCACGACGTTGCGGTTGGCGGCGGCTTGCGGGGTATCGAGGAGGGTCGTCACTCCGGTGCGCATCTCTGCTTCTTTGACCCGCTCGGGCCGCCGCGCCGCCATCACCAGGGCATCGGTATCCCAGCCGGCGCGCACGAGACCCGTGGCAAGGATCTCGCCCATCGCCCCAGCACCAAGAATTGCGACCGTCGGCTTCACCCCGCGATGTTAGGACCGGTGCAGCGAACCCTGGGTTCGCAGACCCACCGTGTGGGGCTCTCAGCCCACAGAACGAACCCCTTCCCATGGGTAACGCGGAGCGACACTATGGCCGTATGACGCCTGGTCAGTACGCCCTCGCCCGAGCTGCACGCCAAGGCGGAGTGATCAGCCGCGGCCAGGCGATCGACTGTGGATTCTCGTCCACCACCGTTGATCGACGAGTCCGCAACGGCGATTGGCAGCGAGTGATTCGATCGGTCTACCGACTCATCGACATGACCGAGCCCAGAGATCTCGTTCGTGCCGCAGTCGCCGTTTTGCCGAGCGCGGTGGTCTCTCACGAGACCGCTGCCGAGTTCCACGGGTTCCCGACCGTGCAGACCGGGAGAGCGGTGGTGAGCGTCCATACGCGGTCAACCCATGTATTCCCCGGAGTGACCATCCATCGGAATCATGACCTGTCAGCGCCGCACCTCACCGAGGTCAACGGCCTTCCGGTTACGACGGTTCCTCGCACTTTGTTCGACCTGGGGCTGGTTCTTCGGGAGCGGAGCCTTCGACGGATCGTGGATGATCTGATCGCTCAGCGCCGGGTGAGCGTCGAAGAGATCAGCACCGTCATCGATCAGGTTGCGAAACGCGGGAAGCCTGGAGCTACGGCCCTGCGCCGGATCATCGCTGAGCGGGGAACTGGCTTAGAAGCGAAGATGAGCACCCTCGAACGTCGCGGACTAGGCGTTCTCCGCGCTGGTGGTCTGCCCGATCCGATTCTCGAATACCCGATCCCCTGGGATTCGTGGAAGCGCTTCGACGCCGCCTACCCGAAAGCGCATGTGGCAATCGAATGGGATTCGAAGCGGTTTCACGGCCTCATCGATGCCTTCGAACGTGACCGGCGTCGCGATCGGGCAGCACTGCTACACGGCTGGCGCGTCCTCCGTTTCACCTGGAAGGACGTCACCGAGCGCCCTGAAGAAGTGGTCGCTACCGTCCAAGCGATCCTCGACAGCGCTCGAACCGTGGGCTCGTAGACCCACACGGTGGTGCTACGAGCCCTGGGTTCGCAGACCCGCACGGAACCCGTCGGCGGTATCGGTGCCGAAGGCGACTAGTCGCACCTCAGCGAAGACGCCGGGGTTGTCGATCAGCCAGGAGCGGACGGTGTCGGCGATGACCGCAGTCGCCTCCTCAACGGGGTAGCCGTAGATCCCCGCCGAGATCGCAGGCATCGCCACCGTTGACGCCCCGAGATGCTGAGCCGTGTCGAGTGCCGCCCGGACCGCCATCCGCAGCATGTGCTCGTTGTCGCGCCCCGGCGCGTACACCGGCCCGACGACATGGACGACGTCGCTTGCCGGCATGTTTCCCGCAGAGGTGACCGCCGCAGTACCGGGACCAACCGGGCCGTTGGCCTGCACCCAGGCCTGCGATTCCTCATCGACAATGGACCCTCCGGCCCGCGCGATCGCCGCGGCGACACCACCACCATGGAGCAACTTTGCATTGGCGGCGTTGACGATCACGTCTACATCCTGGATGGTGAGATCGCCCTCGACCACGGTGATCTGAGTCATAGTTGGACGCTATCGACCCCGGCGGCGTCGAAGCCGAGTCGGCGGAGCTGGTGGGAGAATCGTTGGGGCTCGCCGGTGGTAAGAAACGACGAGGCGCCGCCGAGGGGCTGCGCAACCTTCCGCACTTGCCTGGCGACCGCCGGCGCCGGGTCGATTACGCGGGCCGTAACGGCCCTGGCGGCGATCCGGTCGGCGATCAGCGAGTAGTGCGTGCAACCGAGCACGATGACATCGGCACCGCCGGCGAGGGTCCTTCCCACATATTCGTCGACGAGGGAGTCGATCTCTTCGGTGCCGTCCTCGATGGCCGCGGCCAGACCCGTGCAGGTGGTTGTGACGACCCGGTGGTCACCGGCGAACCGGTCCACGACCGAGGCGAACAGCCGGCCCTGGAAGGTCGCCTCGGTTGCCAGCACACCGATCGTCCCATTGGCAGTCAGCGACGCCGCCGGCTTGACGGCCGGCTCCATTCCCACAAACGCAACGTCGGGCCAGCGGCGGCGAAGGTGATCCAGTGCAGCCGCGGACGCCGAGTTGCACGCCACGACGATCGTGCCGACACCGGTATCGGTGAGATACTCGGTAATCCCCTCGCAGCGGCGGCGCACTTCTTCGAGCGAACGCTCGCCATACATCCCGAAGCCCTGGTCCGCGATATAGATGACCTCGGCATCCCCGAGGTCGCGATACACCGAGAGGCCGCCGATCCCTGAGTCGAAGACCCCGATCGGTGCTTCGCTCAATCCCCGTACCGGTTCGAGTGGGTGAGCTCGTCGAGCGGCTTTCTCCCCTGGAACGTCGACGGTCGCCGCCGGTCGACCGGGTAGCCGAGTGTTACCGCAAAGCGGCAGCTGGCCCCTTCGGGGAGGCCCAGCACCTCGGCTGCGATTTCCTCGCGGTGCAGGGTCACCGGGCAGGAACCGACGCCGATTGCCTGGGCCGCCAACATCATATTCTGGGCGACCCTGCCGGTGTCGAAGCGGTATCCGCTCGGCTCCTCGACGATCGCAATCGAGACCGGCGCGCTCCGCATCGGGTCGGTGTAAGTGCCGGCGGCGGCGAGCCGCTCTCGTTGCTCGGGATCGTCGACGACGATGAACGCCCAGTTCTGCGAATTCTTACTCGATCCGGTCCACCGCGCCGCCTCGAGGATGGCGGTCAGGTCCGATTGGCGCAGCGGCTCATCGCGGTAGGTGCGGAGCGCACGCAGCCCGATGATCGCCTCGTAGGTCTCTTCCACGATCCCGCAGGCTATACCCACCACGGACGCAGATGAGCCGGGCCTCCGAGGCCCGGCCCTCCCGTCGTTTCGATGGCCTCGATCAGCCGAGGATCTTCGCCTTCTGCGTGGCGAATTCCTCGTCGGTGAGGACACCCCGCTCGTGCAGATCGGCGAGCTGGGTTAACTCTTCGGAGTCGCTGATCCCGTGCTCCTGGCGCTTCATCGCCGCCACGCGCTCCGGCGACGGCTCCGGTCTGAAGATCATGTAGCCCAGGATGCCGATGAGGGGGAAGAAGAAGATGAAGAAGGTCCACAACGCAGTGATCCAGCCGTTCCACTCATTGGTGAAAAGATCGGCGAACACCACGATCAGGATGTAGAAATAGGCGGCGAGCAGAAACGCCCAGAAGAGCCACCAAATCACATCCGTGAATGTGCTGGCGAAGAGCATGGATACCTCCGTAACGGGGATGGACAACGGCAAGGACTCTACTCGCCGTGGCTCGGGCCCGTTCCACTCGGACGGCGGTGAACACTGACGAGTGCTACCGGCCGCCGCTCGCCTCGGTGTTCCGGCTACTCGCGACTCCGCCGGCCCGCTGGAGGATTGCTCAACACCCTCCTAGAAGGCCGCGACGGGCAGATCCATGACGGCTCCGTCCTCGGCCTCGGCCTGGCTACGTCGCAACGCCGCCTTTGGCAGCACACGGGCTGCAAACCAGCGGGCAGAAGCGATCTTTCCCTCGTAGAACGGGACATCGTCCCCGGCTTCGTCGATCGCATCGAGGGCGACGGCGGCGTGACGGATGAGCAGCCAACCGATGACCACCTCGGCAAGGCTGTTCAGCAGCGAGGTGGCGTGGAGCCCGGTCTTGTAGATCTCGGCGGGCTCGTTCTGCGACGCCAATGCATGACCGACCATCACGCCGATCTGGCCCTGGACGTCCTCGAGAGCGGCACCGAGCAGCTCTCTTTCGGCGGCAAGGTCCTCGTGGCCGCCCTTGACGGTTTCCAGGATCTCTTGGCTGAGCATCGTCAGCGTCGCCCCCTGATCCCTGGCGATCTTCCTGAAGAACAGGTCGAGCGCCTGGATGCCGGTGGTGCCCTCGTACAGGGTGTCGATCTTGACGTCCCTGATGTACTGCTCGAGCGGGTAGTCCGTGGTGAATCCGGATCCGCCAAACACCTGGAGGGCGTCGGCGAGCATCTCGTAGGCCTTCTCAGACGAATACCCCTTCACCATCGGCAGCACCAGGTCATCCAGCGTGGCCCACCGCTCATCCTCCGGATGGAGGCGGGACTGGTCGAGGAGCCACGCCGAATACATGAACAGCGCTCGCAAGCCCTCGGCGTGCGCCTTCTGGTCCATGAGCATCCGCTTCACATTGGGATGATCGATGATGGGCACTCGTGGTGCGGTCTTGTCGCCGGCCCGGGCAAGATCGGCTCCCTGGACCCGCTCCTTGGCGTACTCGAGCGCGTTGAGGTAGCCGGTCGAGAGTGCAGCTGCGGACTTGACCCCGATCGACATCCGGGCGTCCTCGATGATGAGGAACATCTGGCGGATCCCCTCATGGACGTCGCCGACCAGGTAGCCGATCGCCGGCTCGTCCGTGCCAAAGGTGAGCTCGCAGGTGGCGGAGCCACGGATCCCCATCTTGTCCTCGAGGTTGGTCGCGACGACGCCGTTGCGGGCACCGAGCGTTCCGTCGTCGTTCACCAGATACTTGGGAACGATGAACATCGACAGGCCCTTGGTCCCCGGCGGACCGCCATCCCGCCGGGCAAGGACCAGGTGGACGATGTTCTTGTAGTAGTCATTCTCACCAGAGGTGATGAACCGCTTGACGCCTTCGATATGCCATACGTCGCCTTCGATGTGGATGGCCTTGGTGGTGCCCGCACCCACGTCGGACCCGGCGTCGGCCTCGGTGAGCACCATGGACGAGCCCCAGTTGTTCTCGATCATCGGCCGGGTAAAACGGTTGGCCTGCTCGGGCGTTCCCTCGTGGGCGATCACGCCCGCCATCAGGGCTCCGGTGACGTAGAGGTAGATGGCAGGGTTGGCTCCGGCGAACAGTTCGGCTCCCGCCCATCGCAGCAGCTGGGGTGCGCCGTACCCGCCGTACTCCTTGGAGAGCCCGAGCAGGTGCCACCCACCGCTGTGGAGGGCTTCCATGCTCGCCTTGACCGACGCCGGCAGCTCAATCTCACCATCGACGAGCTCGAGCTTGATGCGGTCGGCGTCGGCAAAGCTGGCGGCGAATTCCTCTCGCGCCACCCGGTCGACCTCACGAAGGATGTCCATGGCCGTACCGCGGTCGAAATCCTCGTAGGGCTCCTTGCCGAAATAGTCGTCGTAGTCGTATACCTCGAAGATGTTGAATTCGAGATCCCTGAGGTTGCTCTTGTAGTGGGTCATGGCTTCCTCTGTTCGGGTACTTGGGCGTCTATCGGTACATAACACCGTTGGGCCAACCGATAACGTTGGGCCAATCGATATTTGGAGTATACACTCCATTTTGGAGCGATCGTTCAAGGTTGAGGTGGTTTTTTCCATGGCCCGCTACCAAACGGGAATCAGAACCGAAGCCCGTATCGTCGACGCAACGCGCCAGTTGCTCTCCGAACTGGGCCTGGAGGGGACGACAGTGCAGGCCATCTGCGAGCGAGCGGACGTCAGTGCAGGCTCCTTCTACAACCTGTTCTCGTCAAAGGAACAGGTGCTCATCCAGGTGTCGCGGGAAGCGATCCAGGCCGTGGGCCCCGCGCCCGAGCAGAGCACCTCCGAGACACTCGACGATCTGGTCGATGCGTACATCGCGTTCGTGGTCGATGAGTCCTTGCTAGCGAGGGTATATCTGCACGTTGCGGCCTCGGCCAACTCCGACAGTTCGGTGTCGCGGCGATATCTGCGCCACCACGTCCAGCGCATGGAGCGGTTCGCCGAAGCGATGCGCCGCCGCGACCCCCGCATCACCCTCGAGGAGGCCAACGTCGGAGCAGAGGTGCTGCTCGGAGCCCTCGACGGCCTCGCCTTCCGCTGGCTGCTCGACGAATCCTTCGAGTTCGCCAAGCACGCCAGGATCGCGGCGGAGCGGTACGCCTAGGCCTGCTCGCGCGCGAGCTGTGACTATTTCTCTGGCTCTTCGCTGACGCTCATCGCACTGAGGTCAGCGATGTGCCGCTCGTATTCCTTGCGGTGGCGCCAGTTCTCGCCCATGCCCTCGGCAAGCTCGGGTGCGGCCTCCACGGGTACGACCAGGTCGCCATCCACGGGCCATTCCAGGAGCAGCTGGGGGTGATAGCCCTCGGGGTAGTACTCGCTGGGTGGGATCTCCGAGTCACGGATGCCTTGATTCTGGATCTCTGCCCTGGTCGTCGTCGGGTGCGGAATGACCAGCTGGCCCGAGTCGAAGTCGAACTGCGGTGACCGGCTGTTCGGATAATCCGGCAGGATGCCTTCACGCACCCAAATGTCGTCCTTGGTCACGTTGACCACGACACCGTCAGGAGCGCCGAAGTGGAACGGGCCCTTCCAATGATGGCGAATCTCGACGGTGGTCTCCTCGTTCAGGTATGGGTCGTAGTCCATGTGGGTCACCATGAATAGCCGCGGGTTGATCTTGTCCGCCAGATACCCGGCGGCGTAACCCGGGGTGTGGTGGGTGTCGATGGTGTACCTGCCGAGGAATGGCGGTACCCCGGCGACTCCCGAGCTGATGCTCAGCAGCTCCGCCTGGGTCTCGGTGATGTAGACATCAACACCCTCGGCGAATTCGATGTCCCGGCTGTTGGGCCGGCCGTCGCCTGTCCACACCACGCTGAGCCCGTTCCAGTCGAGGCGGTAGGCGGATGCGCCGTCCTTGGCGTGGGACCGCTGCCAGTGGATCACCCTGACCCCACCCTCGTCGTAGATGACACCGCCATCGTCGGCAAAGTCGAACTCGTTGACCTCGATGTCGTGACCCTGCCCGACCGGGAAGACGCTGAAGGCATCCATGTGCCAGCCGAGCATCTTCTGCATCCCGTCGACCATCGCTGCCGTTCCGTACTCCTCGGTTCGGCCCGATGGGCCAAAGACACGGAGGGGCTTGTGCCAGCGGCCGGTCCACCCGCCAAACATGTACAGGTAGGGCAGCGACCCGAAGTGATCGACGTGGAGGTGGGTGATGAACACCTTGTCCAACTCGTTGAGGGCGAACCCGCCGGCGATGTAGTTGGCGACCGCGCCCTCGCCGAGGTCGAAGACGAAGTTATCGCCGTTGCCGAGCTGGACGAACACCGAGGTGTTCATCTACCCCGGTCGGATCAAGGGTGAGGTGCCCATGAAGATGATCCGCATCTCGTCGGGCCCGAGCTGTTCGGTCTTGGGAAACCAGTTGGCCGCACTCAACAGATTCGGTGTGGGTCGAATCCCTTCGAACAGCAAGCCCTCCTTCCACCGACCCATCGGGATACCGCCGGTCAAAGCTCTCTGAAGTTCTTCGGGGCTCGAAGGCTCTCTCGGTTCGTCGCTCATGGCGCGCTCCTATCTGCTCAACGTCTTCTCAGCACCTCGCGAAGGCTTCGCTGCTTCTATGCCGCTGGCTCTTCGCTGCCGCTCATCGCATCGCTACTCCCGACATGGTGCCATACGTGCCAAGGACGTAACCCGGCGTGGTGTCCCGCCCTCTCCAATGCCGCAGACATCGGCGCGTTCTCGACGTCCACGTCGGACAACATGGCTTTGAACCCGTTGCGCTAGGCGGCCGCGGTGCCGGCGCCCAGGAGGTCGTCGATGTACCCGTTGCCGCGATGCGCGGGGAGCACCCCGATGAATACGATCGTTGCCGTCCCTTCACCGTCGAAGTCCGACACGGCAACGAACCCCACCGGGTCGCCATTCGGCAGCAGCCCGACCAGCCACCTCGGAGCATCGGCATCTTCGAGGAACGTCACGAACACGGCGCCCCAGTCCTTCGGATCCATGTTCGACCGGTAGTACCGGTCGTTGCGATCGAGGGTGCCCTCCCCGACGCCGACGATGAGCGCGAGGCTGGCCGCACGCCGCCCGTCCTCCTCGAGGATGAATTCGTCGTTCAGGCGCCGGACGCGTGTCACCGGCACCAAGCTACCGTCCAAACCGTGGATTTTGCCCTCCAAGCATCCGGAACCTACGACGATGTGCTCGCCGCTGCCCGATGGGCCGAAGAGCGGGGCCTCGCCGCATTCGCCCTGCCGGACCACTACCTGATGGCGTTGAGTGAGGAGGGGGCGAAAAACACCCCAGCACCCGATGCGCTGATCCAGATGGCCGGACTCGCCAGGGAAACCGATGCGATCGAGCTCGTCGTGCTGGTGTCACCGATCACCTTCCGCCACCCCGCGGTTTTGGCCAAGACCGCGATCACCATCGACCGCATGTCGGGTGGGCGCTTCGTGCTCGGTCTCGGGACCGGATGGATGGACCGCGAGCACGAGGTGTTCGGCTTTGACTACCCGGAGCGCTCGGAACGTTTCGAGATGCTCGAGGAGGCCCTCGGCTATGTCCGCGCCGTTCTCGCCGATGAACCGATCGGCTTCAAGGGCCAGCACTATCGGCTCGAGGATTTCCCCATCTCGCCGCGGCCGATTGGCACCGTCAGGCTGGTCGTTGGCGGCACGGGCGCCCATAAGACGCCCTATCTCGCCGGCACCTACGCCGACGAGTTCAACGTCTATCCGGGTCCCGGTCTTGGCGAGCGTCTCGAGCGGGCGCGAGCCGCCGCGACCGACGCCGGTCGGGACCCCGACGCGCTGTTGCTTTCCAGCGCCGGCCAGGTGGTGGCGGCCGAGACGGCGCAGGAGGTCGAGGACGCCCTCAACCAGCGGGCTGAGGCGGCCAGCATGACCCGGGAAGAGCTCGACGAGGCCTACGCGCACCGTCGCACGCCCGTCGGCACCTACGAAGAGCTCCGCGAGCAGTTTGCCGAAATGGAATCCGCCGGCATCACGCGCTTCTACATCCAGAGCGGCTACGACCCCGAGCAGACGCCTGGCCTGATCGACGCTCTTTCCCAATGAGAGCGATACCGTTCCCATGATGATCACCAAGACGCTCGATATCGAAGGACCGGTACGCGTCATCGACCATGGTGGCGATGGGCCGCTCATCCTGCTGCTCCACGGGCTCGCCGGATCGGCCGACAACTGGTCCGCGGTTGGCGCCGGGCTCGCCCACTCGGGGAGGGTGATCGCGGTCGATTTGCTTGGTTGTGGAGAGACTCCGCCCGCAGGTCGTGCCGTAAGCGTGGAGCACAATGCAGCGCTCGTCGCCCGCGTCATCTCCGAGTTCGGAGAACGGTCGGCAACGCTGATCGGGCACTCGATGGGCGGTCTTGTCGCCATGATCGCCGCCGCCGAGTATCCGACGCGAGTGGACCGGCTGGTTCTGGTCAGCCCGGCCTTGCCCCTCAACCTCCGCCAGCTACCGGACATGGAGGTACTGAGCAAGCTACTGGGGCCGATCGTTCCCATTGCCGGGCCGCTGAGCGTGCGCCTCTATCGAGCGGGAAAAACGCCGCGACAAGAGGTCGACGAAACCCTGCGGATGAACTGCTTCGACATCGACACGATCCCCATCGAGACGCGCGAGACGATCATCGAAGGAGCCGTCAGGCAGCGAGGTAACCCGTGGGCGGTCGGTTCCTTCGTCGAGGCCGATCGCTCAATCGCCGGATACGTCCTTCGACCGAAGCGTCTGCGCCGCCTCGTGCATCGGATCAGCCAACCGGTGCTGCTCGTGCACGGGACCGAGGATCGGCTGGTGTCCACCGGATCTGCCAAGTGGGCCGCACACCAACGCCCGGACTGGGACTTCATCGGGTTGAACGGGATCGGCCACGTCCCGATGCTCGAGACTCCCGATGCGTTCACATTCCTGGTGCGGGAGTGGCTCGACGGGAATGACGTTCGAGCTCGCGCCGGCGCCTTCGAATCCCGGATCGACCCGCTGGAATAGCTACCGCGCCACGCGGCGCAGCAGCAGCACCGGGCCCTCTTCGTAAACTACCGCGAATTCACCGGAGCCCAGCAGCCGTTCGGTGACGTGCTCTGATGCACCGCGGCGAGTCAGCACCCATTCCACGCCTGCGGGATCGGGCAGTGCCAACCCGGCCGCCGAGTAGTTGTGCCGCTCCCATGGATTGGGGTATTGGTACACCACCGCCCGGTGGGTGAGGTGCGGCAGGTAGAGATTCCAGACCGACACCGGGGCTTCGGCCGGAATGAGTGCGATGGCCGTTCTCACCGACTCCTGGTCCGGGTGCGTCTGAGCCCACGGACTCGCAAGCGGCGACCAGGTGACGAATCCGAGGGCGGCGACCACCGAGACGACGATGGCCATGTCTCGCAGGCGCGAGTTCTCCAGCCGGCCGATCCTTGAAGCCCCGATGGCAGCGGCAATCACCACGCCGATCAGCAGATAGACCGAGTAGTGGTATTCGATTTCATATTGGTACGGATGGGTGGACACGAAGTTGGCCAGGGTTGCCGGGATGGCGATGAGCAGCGCTCGGGGGGCCACGAGTGCGAGCGGCATCGGCAACACCACCAGGGCGAGGTACCGCCATCGGAGCGAATCGAGCAGAGCCTCACCGAGAACCTCTGGATGGATGACGAGACCGGTGGCGATTCCGAAAAACCCGTTGCCAAGACGCGCATACCGCCACTGGTAGAGCATCTCCCCGGTCGGGGAAAACTGCGGGAGCAGGACCTCGAAGCTCAACCACAGCGCAACGATCCCCACAGCGGCAATGATGAGGCCGGGTCGCCGCTTGTCGAAGTACCACCATACGAGGAGACCAAAGGGGACCACGATCAGGGCGGCGTCTTCCTTGGCCAGGAGGGCGACCGCAGCGGCCATGACCCCCCACCAGCTGTGGTGGCGAGCAAAGAGCCAGAAGGAGCCGATCAGCAACGGCAGAACCAAGAGCTCCGGGTGAAAGGTGTCCCTGACATTCCATTGCGTCGCCGGAGCGGCGAGATAGCCGATAGCGACGATGGAGGCCAGAAGCCGCGTGGCACCAACTGCCCGGGACGCGTAATAGGCAAGTGGGGCCCCCACGGCCAGCAGCGCCACGGTGAAGATCAGCAGCGTCTCGGCGTGTGGTGCCACCCAATACAACGGGGCAAGGGGAATCATGAGATACGACGTGTGGTCACCGAAGAGGTGGACCCCGCGGACCGTTACGAACGGGTCCTGGAATCTGCTCAGCAGCCATAGTCCCTGATCGAAGATGCCGAGATCGAATGCCAGAATGTTGAAGCGGCGATACTCGAGGACCATCCGAACGCTGAACACTGCGGTGAACAGCACCGTGGCGGCCCCAACGGCGACCGCATACCCGTCGATACGGTGAGTCGACCCGATCGGGGTCTCGGCATCGACGGTGGCGGTGGTCATCTGGCCAGGCTAGGGAGAGTCGCGAGTCGCGAGCAAGAACGTCGAACTCTCAGATCGGGGACTCTGGGCTCTGGACTGTGGACTGGCTACGCCATCCCCAAATCGAACAGGCCACCGTTGAGATTGGCGACGTTGGTGTAGCCGCGCATCGCCAGGAACTGCGCTGCCATGCCGGACCGGCTGCCGGTGCGGCACACCAGCAGAATCGCCTGATCGGTGTCGTACTCGTCGAGGCGCTCGGGTAGCTCGTTGAGACTGACCAACTCCGAACCGGGCAGCACGCCACGCGCCCATTCGAACGGCTCGCGGACGTCGATGATCACCGCATCCTCATCTGCGGTCCAGGTCTCCCACTCTGTTGCGGGCACGATGGTGTACGCGGGTGGTTCCATGGCTGGAGCAACGGTACTGCACGATAAATTTCTGCGGAATTGATAAGCATACACTCAAGTTATACTATGGATACACACTCAGCTCGGGAATTTCCCGTTGAGGCAAAGCAACACGTGAGGAGCTACCCCTATGGGACGTGCCGTCGGCATCGACCTTGGAACAACCAACTCGGTCATCTCCATCCTCGAGGGTGGGGAACCGAAGATCATCAGCAACGCCGAGGGGCACCGGACCACGCCGTCGGTCGTCGCCTTTGCCAAGAACGGCGAGGTGCTGGTCGGTGACCAGGCCAAGCGGCAGGCGATCACCAATCCGGATCGCACGGTCCGCTCCGTCAAGCGCGACATGGGCACCGACTGGACCGTCAAGATCGACGACAAGGAGTACACCCCCCAGGAGATCTCCGCCCGCATCCTGCAGAAGTTGAAGCGAGACGCCGAGGCCTACCTCGGTGAGGACATCAAGGAGGCCGTGATCACCGTCCCGGCCTACTTCGGTGATGCGCAGCGGCAGGCCACCAAGGAAGCCGGCCAGATCGCCGGCCTCGAAGTATTGAGAATCATCAACGAGCCGACCGCAGCAGCGCTGGCATACGGGCTCGACAAGGAAGGCGACGAGCAGCAGATCCTGGTCTTCGACCTCGGCGGTGGAACGTTCGACGTCTCGGTGCTCGAGATCGGCGACGGAGTGTTCGAAGTCAAGTCGACCCACGGTGACACCAATCTGGGCGGCGACGACTGGGACGAGCGCGTCATCGACTGGCTGGTCACCGGATTCAAGAACGACCACGGCGTCGACCTCTCTCAAGACATGATGGCGGTCACACGCCTGAAGGAAGCGGCAGAGAAGGCCAAGGTCGATCTCTCCTCGGTCCAGGAGACCGAGATCAACCTGCCGTTCATCACGGCGACCAACGAAGGCCCGATCCACCTCCTCGAGAACCTCAAGCGCTCGGAGTTCGAGCAGATGACCAAGGATCTCGTCGAGCGCACCAGAACACCGTTCAAGGAGGCCCTCGAGGACGCCGGCGTGACGATGGACGATATCGACCACGTCATCCTGGTCGGAGGCTCAACGCGGATGCCTTCGGTGCAGGCGCTGGTGACAGAGCTGGCCGGCAAGGACCCGCACCAGGGCGTCAATCCGGATGAGGTCGTTGCCGACGGCGCTGCCCTCCAGGCCGGCGTGCTCACCGGTGACGTCTCGGGGATCCTGCTCCTCGATGTGACCCCCCTCACGCTTGGCGTGGAAACCGAGGGTGGCGTTGCCACCAAGATGATCGATCGGAATACCACGATTCCGACCCGTCGCAGCGAGATCTTCACCACCGCGGCAGCCAACCAACCCGAGGTGGAGATCCACGTCCTGCAGGGAGAGCGGCCGATGGCAAACGACAACAAGAGCCTTGGCCAGTTCAAGCTGCCCGGGATCGCGCCGGCACCGCGAGGCATTCCGCAGATCGAAGTGACCTTCGACATCGACGCCAACGGCATCGTCTCGGTGTCCGCAAAGGACCTGGGAACCGGGCAGACCCAGCAGGTCACCATTACCGGTGGCACCTCGCTGTCCGACGACGACATCGACCAAATGATCAAGGAGGCCGAGTCCCACACTCAGGAAGACGCCGAGCGCAAGGAGGCCGCGGAAGCCCGCAACCAGGCCGACCATGCTGCATACCAGATCGAGAGCCAGCTCAAGGAGCATGGCGACAAGCTGAGCGACGACGAGCGCGGCGAGCTCGAGGAGAAAGTGACCGCGGTTCGAACACTGCTCGGTGACGACTCTGCGACGACCGAATCCCTCACGACCGCCACAGAGGATCTGATGACCGGGGCACAGATCCTCGGACAGAAGATCTACGAATCCTCGCAAACACCTACCGAAGAAGGCGAAGGGGGCACGGCGGCTCCAGACGACGACACCAGCGTCGACGAGGCCGAGGTCGTCGAGGCCGAGGTGGTCGAGGACGATGAATGAGGAGAGCGGCGAGTCGCGAGTCACGAGTCACGAGCAAGACGAGGCGCTAGAGCTGGCGGTTGACTTCGAGGAAGCGCCGCCCACCGCGTATGAGCTTGGGCTCGAGCTGCCCACCGGCCGCGACCAGGCCGAGGCTCTGCTGCTCAGGGAGCTGGCTGACGCGAGGAAGGAGACCGGGGAGGCGGTGGACAACCTGCACCGCGTCGCCGCCGAGTTCGATAACTTTCGCCGTCGCGTGGAGCGCGATCACGGCGAGAACATCGAGCGGGCATCGCAGCGCGTCATCGAGAGTCTGCTGCCGACTCTCGATGCCCTCGACGCCGCCATGGCGTTCGAACCGCAGACTCCTTCTGAGGAGAGGATCCTCGACGGGATGCGGTCCACGAGAGCCCAGCTGCTGGAAACGCTCTCTCGCGACGGCCTCGAACCGATCCCAGCCGGCGGCGAGCCGTTCGATCCGAAGGTACACGAGGCGGTATCGGGGGCCGATGGGGGAGACGGCGAGCTCATCGTCACCTCCGAGCTCCGCCGCGGGTACACCATGGGCGGCCGCGTCATCCGGCCGACCCTGGTGACGGTGGACCATGCGTAAGGAGTGGATGGAGAAGGACTACTACTCCACCCTCGGCGTCGGAACAGGCGCATCGCAGAAGGAAATCAAGAAGGCGTTCCGGAAGCTCGCACGCGATCTCCACCCGGACAACAACCCAGATGACGCGGGTTCCGAATCCAAGTTCAAGGAAGTCAACGAGGCATACGACACGCTATCCGACGCCGAGCAGCGCAAGGAGTACGACCACGCCCGCGAGATGGGGTACTTCGTCGGGGACACCGGCGGACAGCAGCAGTACGTCAGATACGAGGACCTGCTCGCCGGCGGCGGCGGAGGCGGCGGCATCGAGGACCTGCTCAGTGGATTCGGCTTCGGTCGCTCGGCGCGTACCCAACGTGCACCGACGGCAACACCGGGCCAGGATTACGAAGCCGACCTGAGCCTCACCTTCCACGAGGCCCTGGCCGCCGATACCAGGACGCTCACCGTCAACGGCCGACAGATCCGGGCAAAGATCCCCCAGGGAATCGCCGACGGCACCAAGATCCGCCTCAGAAGCAAGGGAGGGCCGGGCACCAACGGCGGCCCCAACGGCGACGTCTACGTGCGGATCCATGTGAAAGAGCACCCGATCTTCAAACGCCCCGATCGCAAGAACCTGTCGGTGGCAGTGCCGGTCACCTTCGCCGAGGCGGCCCTCGGCTCCGTCGTCGAGATCCCCACACTGAGCGGGTCGACGAAGATCCGCGTTCCCGCCGGCATGCAGAGCGGCAAGACGCTCCGGGTGCCGGGTGAGGGTGTCGAGACCGCAAACGGGACCGGTGACCTGCTCGTCACCCTGGAGGTGGCGGTTCCCACCGAGCTCACCGACGATCAGCGCAGTCTTCTCGAACAGCTCAAGGACCGGTCGAGCGCGGAGAACCCGCGCGCCCACCTGGGGGTGTGAACGTGGCCGATCGACACGAGGCCGTCTACATCATCTCGGTGGCAGCCGAGCTCGTCGGGATGCACCCTCAGACCCTGCGCATCTACGAGCGCAAGGGTCTGATCGAACCGTCTCGCACTCCGGGCGGGACCAGGCGCTACTCCGAGTCCGACATCGAGCTGCTGGGAGCGATCCAGGAATTGACGACGGCCGGGGTCAACCTGGAAGGCGTGCGGAGGATCATGGAGCTTCGGAAGGACGCCGACCGCCTGCGCTACCAGGTGGTGCGGCTGCGCCGCATCATCGAGGAGGCTCAGGTTGGTGGCGGCACTGCTCAGGTGATCGAGCTCGCGGTTCGGCGTCGCAACCTCCCGGACGTGCCACGGAACTGAGTCACCCTGTCGGCCCAGGGCCGGTATGGAGACTGTGTGTCCCTGCGGGCCCATGGAATCGTGGCGGCGCGCGGGACTGACCATCGGCCCTAGAGGGATGGGACGGCCCGCCGGTACCATGATGTAATGACCACCACAATCGCCATCCACACCGAGGGTCTGACCAAGCACTACGGCGATGTCAAAGCCCTCATCGACCTCGACCTCGACGTCCGAACCGGAGAGGTGTTCGGCTTTCTCGGCCCGAACGGCGCCGGGAAGACCACGATGATCCGGACGATCCTCGACGAGATCCGTCCAACCGCGGGTCGGGCCTCGATCCTCGGCATGGACAGCCACGAGCAGTCCGTCGAGATCAGAAACCACATCGGATACCTGCCGGGTGACCTGTCGATGTATCCAAACCTGACCGGGCGGGACACGCTGACCTACTTCGCCAACCTGCGCGGCGGCGTCGATTGGGGCTATGTCGACCATCTTGCCGAGCGACTCGACGCCGACCTCTCGAAGAAGGTAGGCGACCTGTCGTCGGGCAATCGGCAGAAGGTCGGCTTGATCCAGGCCTTCATGAACCGGCCCGACCTGCTCGTCATGGACGAGCCGAGCTCCGGCCTCGATCCGCTCATCCAGCGGGAATTCCAGGCCATGATGCGCGAGGTGGCCGGCGAGGGACGCACGGTGTTCCTTTCTAGCCACACCTTGTCTGAGGTCCAGCGCGTCGCCGACCGGGTGGGGATCATCCGGCACGGGTATCTGATCGCTCTCGAGGCGGTCGCCGCCCTGCGATCGAAGGCCATCCGACGCGTCGATCTGTTCTTCGACAAAGACGTCGACGAGACGGTCTTCGTCGGGCTCCCCGGGGTCCGCGACGTGGAGAGCCAGAACCATCACGTCGTCCTGTCGTTCGATGGTCAGATGGAGACCCTGCTCAAGGTCGCAACCGAGCGCTACTCACTCATCGACATCACCACGCAGGAGGCCGACCTCGAAGAGATCTTCCTGACCTACTACCGAGACAGCGACGTAACCGCCTGATGCTCGCCAACGTGTTCACCAAGACCACCCAGGATTGGTGGAAGGGGATGACGATCGCGGTCGCCACCCTCGGCGCCTTCTTCCTCTTCGGGATGGCGGTCTACCGCGACATCGACCTGTCCATCTACGACCAGATGCCGGAGGCGCTGCGCACGATGTTTGGCATCCCCGCAGGCGCCGATGTCGCCAGCCTCGCCTACGGGGCGATCTATAGCTCCTACGGAGCACTGACCATCGCCGCGGTCGTGCTCGTCCTCGGCGCCGCGTCGATTGCGGGCGAGGAGCGCGAGGGCACCCTCGGCCTCTTGCTTGGAAACCCGAGGAGCCGCACATACGTGCTCGCCTCCAAGGCCGCCGCTCTGGTGCTGATCACCGTATTCGGAGCGCTCGTGCTGTGGGTCGTCGGGCGCATCACGCCAACGCTGCTCGGCACGGACATCACGGGCATCCAGGTCGAGGCGCTGATCCTCCACATTGCGGTCAACGCCCTTTTCTACGGGTTCCTCGCCATGGCGATCGGCGCCTGGACCGGCAGTCGCGGGCTCGCCTCCGGGGTGACCGCAGGGGTCATGGCCCTCTCGTTCGTCGCGGTGGGATTGCTCCCACTCGTCGAGAGCCTGGAGTCGCTGGTCAAGGCATTCCCCTGGTACTACTACAACGGCAGCAACCCGACCCTCAACGGCGTCGACCGGGGTCACCTCGCCGTTCTGTTTGCCGGGATCGCGATCTTCGCCGCCGCCGCCGTGATCGGGGTCAACCGCCGCGACCTGAAGGGTCAAACCGTCGGGGTCACGATGATCGACCGGCTCCGCGCCAACCCGATGACGCAGAATGTCGCCGATCGTCTCGCCGGCTCGGCGCGGGTCTCATCGATCTGGACCAAGACGATCTCCGAGCACCAAGCCCTGGTGTTCATAACGGCCTCGCTGATGTTCCTCGTTATGGGCGTGATGATCGGACCCATGTACAACGCCCTCGACGAGGCGCTCATCAGCCTGACTGATTCCCTGCCGGAGTCGCTTCTGGCCTTGTTCGGAGGAGGAGACTTCGGCACGCCCGAGGGTTGGTACCAGCTCGAGACCTTCAGCCTTATGGCGCCGATCGCAACCATCGCGGTCGCTGCGATCATCGGCGGCCGTGCCGTGGCCGGGGAAGAGGCAAACCGCACGATGGGCCTGCTCCTCGCCAACCCCACCCGGCGCTCGACCGTCGTGTATCAGAAGACGATCGCGATGGTGCTCGCCGCCGCCACCGTCGGGTTCGCCCTGTTCGCTGGTGTTGTTGCCGGATCGCTGTTGGGAGGGCTCGGAATGAACGTCGGCAACATCGCCGCGGCCTGCCTGCTGGCGACGCTGATCGGGCTCGCGTTCGGCGCTCTCGCGCTGGCGCTCAGCGCCGGCACCGGCCGCGTCGCTGTCGCCATCTACGGGGCGGTCGCCGTCGCACTGGTCTTCTATCTCCTGAACGCCTTCATCCCGCTCAGCGCTCGCATCGCAGGCTGGGCCAGAGTGTCACCGTTCTATTACTACCTGGGCAGCGACCCGCTCGCCAACGGTATGCACTGGGGCCACGGCGCCGTGCTCACGGTGTTGGCGGTGGTATTGATCGGCCTGTCCGTTGTCCTGTTCCAGCGCCGAGACCTCAGGCAGAGCGGCTGACCAACTCGTCGACCGCGGCGATATAGGTCGCTTGCTCGTCATCGGTGAGCCAGCTGATCGTGAAGGCGTTGCGGACGAGCCGGACGATCTCGTCGTTGGAGAGGCCGGCCCCTTGCTGGACCGTGGCCAGATTCTCGGCCATGTATCCGGGGAAGTAGGCTGGATCGTCGGAGTTGATCGTGACCAGCATCCCCTTATCGAGCATGGTCTTGATCTCGGCTGACTTGGTGCCGTTGGTGACGTAGCTGTTGGAAATCGGGCACGCGGTCAGCCCGATGCCCCGGCTCAGGATCTCCTTGACGAGGGCGTCGTCCTCCAGGCAGTTGACGCCGTGATCGATGCGCTCGACGCCGATGTCGTCGAGGCACTGCCAGATGTGCGCGACCGAGTCGTCTTGGTCGACGTCACAGTGCATGGTCAGCCGGTATCCCTGGGACCTGGCGTCTGTAAAGACGTCGCGGAACTTGATCGGCGGGTTGTCCCGCTCGTCTGAGTCGAGCCCCACTCCCACGATCCACTCGCGATACTCGCTCGCCTGGTCGAGGGTTTCGGCAGCCGACTCGGCGGTCATGTCCCGGAGAAAGCACATGATGAGTTGAGACCGTATCCCGAACTGTTCCTCGGCAGTCTGCTGAGCACGGCGCAAACCGGAGATGACCGTGCCGAAGTCAATGCCCCGTGAGGTGTGGGCTTGCGGGTCGAAAAACATCTCGACATAGACGACGTTCTGGGCGGCCACGCGGCGGAAGTACGCCATCGCGAGGTCGAAGAAGTCGTCCTCGGTGAGCAGCACGCTCATACCCTCGTAGTACTGAGCGAGAAACGACGGCAGATCGTCGAAGTCATAGGCGGCCCGCATCTCCTCGACCGATGCGTACGGCAGGTCGACGCCGTTGCGGGCGGCAAGCTCGAACTTCAGCTCGGGCTCGAGCGTTCCTTCGATGTGGAGGTGGAGCTCTGCCTTCGGGAGCGAGCCGATGAAGTCGGTGAGGTCGTTCACACGCAGATGTTGACAGAACGATGAGAGTTCTGATGGCTCCGACAATACGCTGCTATTCTCGGAGCCGATTGGTAGGGGGGATACCAATGATGACCGGCCGACATTCCATCGCGATTTCCGTGGTCATTGCCATCATCCTCGCGTCGTGTGGCGGCGGGGGCGCTAACGAAACCAGTACCGATCAGGGGAATGCCGGCGGAGACCAGCAGAACGAGACATCCGCCGCTGAGCTCGTCGTGTGTGAGCAACCGCCTCCGACCGAGATCACACTGGGCACCCCGGTCGCCGGAGATGTTCCGGGTTTCGATCAGTGCTTCACGGTCGAGGTGCCGGATGGCGCAAGCACGCTCGCCGTCGAGCTCACCGGTCTAACCGCCCCGCTCAATCTGCGGGTCGGATACGCCACGGTCGACACGGTGCAGTTCCACATCGGCGACTTCTGGCAGTCCTCGGAGGACGGCACTGCCGACGAGCTGATCGTCATCGAGAGCCCACAGGCCGGGATCTACTACGTCAACGTGGCGGTGGCGACCGTCCGGGACATGTCGCCGTTCACACTGACGGTGACTGCCTCGTAGCCCACGACCGGACGAGCTCGCGCAACCCGTTCATCATGCTCGAGGCTGCCGGCGGGTCTCGACGGTGGGTGAGATTCACACCGACGATCGCCGCCAGCAGCGACTCCCCGCGCATCGCGTTGGCGCTCGGATCGGTGCCGTCAACCCCGTTCGAGCGCTCGAGGGCGTTGCTGAGTCCGTTCCCGATGTCGTGCAGGTACCGATCGGTCATCTCACGGCTGGTGGGATCGGCAAGATCGTTGATGATAAGACAGCCGGACGGCATTGCGCCGTCAAGCTGAATCGCCTCTAACCGGTCGAGGTACTCCACGATGTCCTCGATGCCGGCGGTGCCGTCGCTCAGTGGTGAGAAGAGGTGGCGCTCCCCCCCGCTGACATACTCGTCGGCAGCCCGGTCGTAGAGGCCACGCTTCCCGCCAAAGCTGTTGTAGATCGTCGACCGGTCAACGCCGGTCGCACGTTCGAGCTCGGCGAGAGTCGTGCCTTCGTAGCCGTGGGACCAAAAAGCGATGAGGGCGCCGGCGACAACGTCTCCCTCGTCAAACCGCGGTGGGCGGCCGCGTTGTGGCCGGTCCGTCTTTTGCACCATGGGATGCATAATACGTCGGATACTTCTACACTGCACGGTGCAATACCACAGGAGGAAACCGTGCCAATCTCGTCAGACTTCCCGTTTGAGTCGCAGTACGTCGACGTCCAAGGATCGAGGATGCATTACGTCGAGACCGGCGAGGGCACGCCGATCCTTTTCCTCCATGGCAATCCAACCTGGAGCTACCTGTGGCGCAACGTGCTCCCGTACGCTGCGGAAAACGGACGCGCCATCGCCGTTGACCTCATCGGCATGGGAAAGTCCGACAAACCCGACATCGACTACCGCTTCTTCGACCACCTCAACTATGTGGAGGGATTCATCAATGCGCTCGATCTCCACGACCTCGTGCTCGTTCTGCACGACTGGGGAGCAGGCCTCGGCATCTCGTACGCGCGCCGCCACCCGGGAAACGTCATCGGAATCGCCGCCATGGAAGGCGTCATTCGGCCGAGTCGATGGTCCGACGCCAACGTTATCCAGAGGGCGCTGTTCCGGCGGATGCGTCACCCGGTCAAGGGCAACCGGATGAACATGGACAAGAACTTTTTCGTGGAACGCGTGATCCCGATGATGACCGATCGCAAGCTCTCCAAAGAAGAGCGCGATGCCTACCGGGCGCCCTACGACACCCGGGAGAGCCGGAAGCCGGTAGCGGTTTGGCCGCGGGAGGTTGCCTTCGACGGCGACCCGCCCGATGTCAATGCCGAGATCGCGGCGAACTACGAGTGGTACAAGACCGTAGATGTCCCGAAGCTCTTCCTGCACGCGACGCCGGGGATCATATTCAAGAAGCCCGCGGTCGAAGAGCTCGAGCGAGAGGTCGATGACCTCGAGACGCGCTTGGTCGGCAAGGGAAAGCACTACCTCCCGGAGGATCAGCCCGACGAGATCGGCCGAGCGCTCAATGATTGGTTGCCGGCCGTCGTCAAGTCCGTCGTCTGACCATCGGCCCTCAACTGCTGCCGGCGATTCGATCCACGTCGACGACCACCGTCACCCGAACCATCCCGTGCTCGAGCCACGGATACTTGTCGCGCTCGAGGTACTTTCGGGCAAGCTCGTCGATGACCGCCACGCCATCCGACGTGCGCATCTCGACGACACGGCCCTGAATCGACCAGTTCTCATACGGTTTGTCGAACGGACTGATCGAGACGGCAACCCGGGGATCCCGATGCAGGTTCCTCCACTTGCGTCGGCCCTCGGCGGTGTTGAAGACGATCTGATCCCCGTCACGCATGATCCACATCGCCGAAGCCTGCGGCGCACCGTCCGGATCCACCGTGGTGAGGTGGGCATAGCTCTTGGCGTCAATGACGGCCCTCAGATCATCCGGAAGTGGAATCCCCATCGTGATCACCCCTCGATCGTCTGTCGGATCTCAGACAGGACCATGTCGGCGTCGATCAGCGCGTGCTTCTCGATGGCAAACTGGGGCCAGGGCGCATCCGTCGCGGCGAATCGGCGAACCGGCGCCTCGAGGTCGTATCCCGCCACTTCGGCGATGGTCGCGGTTACTTCGGCGCCTACCCCGCCGGTGCGTTGTGGTTCCTGGACGAACAGCATCCGGCCCGTCTTGCGAACGCTGTCGACCACCCCGTCGACGTCCCACGGGTAGATCGTGCGCAAGTCGATCACCTCCACATCGGTGCCGTCCGTGGCAGCAGCCGCTTCTGCCGCCATCAGTGACACCGGCACCATCCCGCCGTAGGTGACCAGGGTGAGATCACTCCCCTCCCGGCGCACCTTTGCCTTGCCGATCGCCACCTCGTAGCGACCGGTGGGCACCTCCTCCTTGCCCGCCCGGTACAGGACCTTCGGCTCGAGGAAGATCACCGGATCGTCCCCCGCCAGCGCCGAAGCGAGCAGGCCCTTGGCGTCGTAGGGCGTCGACGGGACCACCACCACGACTCCCGGCACGTGCATGAAGTACGCCTCCGGGCTGTCACAGTGGTGCTCGTGGGCGCCAATTCCGGCACCGTTCGGGCTCCGTACCACCACCGGCACCCCGGCGTTGCCCCGCGTGCGGAACCGGATCCGGCCCAGGTGGCTTGCGATCTGGTCGAACGCCGGGTAGATGAACCCGTCGAACTGGACCTCGGCGATGGCGCGGCTCCCGGAGATGCCCATGCCGATGGCGGTACCAATGATGCCCGATTCGTTCAACGGTGTGTCGATCACCCGCTCTTCGCCGAACTTGGCTTGCAGACCTTCGGTGATCCGGAACACGCCGCCGGCGACGCCAACATCCTCACCGAGCAGGATCATCGAGGGATCATCCCCCATGGCCTCATGGAGCGCGGCGTTGATCGCATCGGCCATCGTCCACAACTCGGTTGGGCCCTCAGGCGCTGACTGCTGCGCGTCGGGCCACAGCTCCTTGGAGGTGAACTCGGTCTCCGGCTCGCCGGCAGCCCGCTCGATGCGGTTGAGCTGCTCGACGAGTAGCTCCGGAACCCTGGCGTATGCATGCCGCACGATGTCGTCCCTGCCGGGTAGCTCGATCGCCTCGACATTCGCCAGCGCCTGGTCAAACTCGGTTGCCGCGACCGCAGAGAGCGCATCATCCTTGTCCTCGTTCCAGAGATTGCGATTCTCGAGAAAGGACCGCATCCTGCTCAGTGGGTCGTACGGCCGAAAGGACTCCTCTTCGTCTTTGGTCCGGTACAGGTGGGGATCGTCCGCAGTGGCGTGCGGTCCGAAGCGGTAGCACACCCCCTCGATCAGGGTGGGCCCTTCCCCGGCGGCGGCCCGGTCGATCGCTTGCTTCGTTGCGACGTACACGGCGAGGGGATCCATGCCGTCGACCCGGACGCCGGGCATTCCGTAGGCGGTCGCCTTCTGGGCGATGGTTTCCGACGCGGTCTGCTTCTCGTACGGCACCGAGATGGCATAGAAGTTGTTGGCGATCAGAAAGACGGTCGGCGCCTTCCATACCCCGGCAAAATTCAGGCCGGAGTGGAAGTCGTTCTCGGACGTCCCACCGTCGCCGAGGTAGGCGACCGTGACGACGTCCTCGCCGCGCTGCCGGGCGGCGTAGGCATGGCCGACGGCGTGGGGCAGGTGACTCCCGATCGGGACCGTGATCACCATCTGGTTGAAGGCGTCCTGGTCCCACCCGGCATTCGGCAACCCGCGCCAGTACGACAGGATGACTTCGAGCGGCATGCCCCTTGCGATCTGTACCCCGTGCTCGCGGTAGCCGGGATAAACGAAATCGTTTTCGCGCATCGCCAATGCCGATCCGACCTGGACCGCTTCATGGCCCTCGAGGATGGCGAAGGTCCCGAGCCGTCCCTGGCGTTGGGCGGTTGTAGCGCGCCGATCGAACACCCGGGAGCGGACCATCAACTCGTACATGGCGACCAGATCGTCGTCGCTGAGGGCCGGTTCTTCACCGACGACGAGACCGTCCTTGTCGAGGACGCGGAGAAACGACGGGTCGTCGAGGAGCGAAGGATCCATCACGTCGTCACTCCGACGTCGTCGAGCGCCTTGAGGAAGCGGCGGTTGTCATCATCGGTCCCGACCGTCACCCTGATGATCGAGCCCATCGGGCGAACGATCACGCCTTCCTTGAGCAGAAGGTCCGCGAACTCCTTGGAATCGTCGGCGACTCGCATCGCGATGAAGTTGGCCTGGCTCGGTGCGTACTCGATGCCGCGCTCGGCCAGACCGCTCTCGAGCAGTACGCGGCCGGCGGTGTTGGCTTCGGCGTGCTCTGCCAGGCGATCGTCATGGGCGAGGGATTCGAGCGCCGCAATCTGAGCGATCGTGTTCGCCGAAAACGGTGGCTGGGTCCTTCTCAGGCTGGCGATGGTGTCTGAAGTGCCGATGGCGTACCCGATGCGGAGCCCGGCGAGGCCGTAGACCTTGGAGAAGGTCCTGGTCACGATCACGTTGTCCCGCTCGGCGGCGATTGGTAGCGCCGATTGGTAGTCCGGTGCGGTCACGTAATGGTGATACGCCTCGTCGACGACGACCAGCACCTCTGAAGGAACAGCCTCGATGAACGCGAGAATGTCGGCGCCCGATCGATAGGTGCCGGTCGGGTTGTTCGGATTGCACACGTACACGACGGTGGTGTCGTCCTGGATAGCATCGAGCATCGCCGCGAGATCGAGACGCGAGCGGCTGTCGAGCGACACCTCAACGGGTTTGGCACCGGACACCAGGGTGGCGATCGGGTACATGACGAACGACGGGCTGGCGTACACGGCACTGGTCCCCGGACCGCCGGTCGACAGCGCAACGCAACCGAGAAGCTGCGTCGATCCGGCGCCAAGCCACACCTGGTCGGTGGCGACTCCATGGCGCTCGGCAAGGGCACCGACCAGGTAGTAGCCGCTGTCTTCCGGGTAACGGTTGACATCAGCGGCCGCAGCAGCGATCGCGGCAACAACCTCGGGGAACGGCTCGGTCGGGCATTCGTTGGAGGCCAGCTTGCAAATGTCGAGGATGCCGAGCTCCCGGGAAACCTCGTCGATTGGTTTGCCGGGGACATAGGTCGGGATCGCTTCCAGGTCGGTCCTAAAGGTGGGCAAGTACGCGGCTCCTTACGATCTCGGCACGGGCCAAGGGTACCTGTTGCCCAATCGTCGTTCTCAGCAGTTCCTGTGAAGTGCCACCTCTGCGCTGTGGCTTGGATGGGGGTCAAAGCGTGGTGCAGCGGCCCTTTCTATTGCTCCCCCCTCAGGGTGTCGCATTTCGCGACAGAGCGACGATCGGGTTCTCACCGTCACAGCCTTCTCTTTGCTCCCCCCTCAGTGGGGAGTCCCGCCGCCAGGCGGGGAGGGGGGTCAAGTCGTGGTCGCGAATGCGCCTTGACCCCCTCCGCCTCGCTGCGCTCGGCACCTCCCCCTGAGGGGGAGGCAAGGAAGCAGCCCCGCCGGGCAAGCGTCGCACCCCCGCGCGACCGTTCATCCTGAGGGGGAGGCAAAGAGGTCGCGCCTCGCTTCGCTCGGCACCTCTCCCGAGAGGCGAAGAAGCGCGAGTCCCCTGCGGGGGCTGCGGGTTGCGGGAGTGGTTGCTACTGGTCGACGGTGCCTTCTGCGGTTGGTTCCGGGCAGCTTTCGTTGTCGTCGAGGCCGAGTTCGATCACTGCTCGCTCCGGATCGTTGATGACGAGCTGGACGTGTTCGTGCACCAGCTCGATATTGGCGATCGCCCCTCGTTGACCGTCGCTGCGGTATTTGAGGTGGTAGGTCGGCGGGATGAACCGGATCGACACCACTTCGTCGAGATCCATCTTGGGGTAGAGGGTGACGAGCTCGGGCAGCAGGTCGAGCGGGATGTCCGTCGTCACGGTCTCTTTGATCACCCCGGCAATGGTGTCAAAGCTGCGCAGCAAATCAACCGGGCTCATCTGCTCCATGGCGGCTTCCATCACACACCGCTGCCGACCCATCCGTTGGTAGTCGCTGTCCTGGTGACGGGTCCTGGCATACGACAGCGCCAGTTCGCCGTCCATGTGCTGCACCCCAGGTTCTATGACCAGCCTGGTGAACCCACCGTCGAGGGTCGGGTATTCGTTGTCAACAATGCGCGCCGGCACATAGAGGTCGACCCCGCCGATCGCATCGATGAGGTCGGCGAACCCGTCGAGATTGACCAGCGCGTAGTAGTGGATTGGGATCCCGAGGAACTCGGAGGCGATGGCCTTCACCGCGTTTTCAGACGGTGCCCCCGGCCCCGGGAAGGCTTCCGGGAATCGTTCCCCGGCGAGCCAGAGCTCATTGATCAGCTCCGGGTAGCAGTCGCAGTCCCAGATGCCCATCCCGTCGGGAAGCGGTGCCTGCGTCCAGTTGCGCGGGATTTGGAGAAATGCGGCCTCGCCGGTGTCCGGGTCGAGGCTCATCGCCATCATCGTGTCGGTGCGGATTCCGGTTCGCCCAATACCGAAGTCGCCTCCGAGCAGCAGGATGTTGAGGCGGTCGAGCTCCTCCCACGGTGGTGGCGGGGGAAGGGTCGTGGTCGTTGGGATCACGGTTGTGCTCGGCTCATCCGGCGAGCCCGGCACCACGGTTGTCGAGGCCTGGGTCGTAGCCGGCGAGGCGGCCGCCGCCGTCCCGCCGGTGTCGAAGGTCGAGGTCAGCAGGTCGTACTGGATGAGGTCGATGCGAGCGAACCACAAGTGGGGTAGCAGCACCGCGGCCCCGATGACCACGGCGGCGGCGATCCCGACCGTGCGCCCCGGGGAAGGGCCGACACTCGCCGCGGACCGGTAGGCGTCGTCGGCGGCCCATACCCGGTACGCCAGCAGGGCGATGTTCCCCACCATCATGAGGGCGAGCATCGAGGGGCGGAAGAAGGCCGCGGCGACGGCGATCCGGTCGCGGAGCAGGAAGAGCAGCACGACAAGAATCACCGCATCGATGGCGAAGAGGATCCTCGCCTTGCGACGATCGCCCGCGAGCCACTGACCTAACCCGGGCAGGATCGCGGATGCGCCCGCGGCAAGCAGGGGTCGGACGCCTGGTGAGCGAGAGGGCGTGGTCACAGCCCGCGCATGGTAAATCGAGGGTCCTGGTACTCATGGTCATCCCCGGGCATTCGACGGTGCCGCAGTAACCTCCGGCCTCATCCTCAACGTGAGCCTGTGACGGACGATCCGACCGAACAGCCAACCGAACCGAGCCCTTCGTCGGCGACCCGATACGCCTACCTGCGATCCGATGGGACACTGGATATCGTCGTCGGCAGCCTGGTGGCCGGCCTCGGCGCGTACGCCTATCAGTTCCTCGGCGGTCACAGCCTCGGCGCCGAGGCGTTTGCACCCATCGGCGCACTGCTCACAGCCCACTTTCTCGCGTTTGTCATCATCCTGCTTCCTATCGAACAGTTCGTCATCCGACGGATCACGCTCGGTGCGAGGGGATGGGTAGTTCCAGCGCGGGCGGTGGCGCTCACCGTCTCGAGTGCGGCAGCAGCGGCGATCGTGGTTTGGCTCAGCTCGGATTCCTACTTCGATGGCGACTCCTCGTTTGTGTGGTTCGTCATCGCGACGGTGACGTTCCACTTCTTCTTTGCAGTAGGTCGCGGCTATCTCGCCGGGTTCCGGCGGTTCCGGGCGTACGGGCACTCCAGTGCCGCGGCGTCGCTGTTCCGGCTGGTTCTCGCGGTGGGGACGGTGCTCATCGGTACCACCGTGCAGGGTTTTGCTTGGGCCCAGGTGCTCGGGCCATTGGTGATCTTCCTGTGGCGGCCGTTCAAGGAGCCCGAGGAAATGGCCATCGGCTCGCGGGGCGGGCTTGCGGATGAGCACGTTGAGACGATGGGAGAGCGAGGACTGCTGTCCGGGCTTGTGTTGTCTTCCGCGGCATCGCAGGCCCTGCTGCTCTCGGGACCCCTGGTTGTCGCAGCACTCGGCGCCAGCGACGTCCAGTTCTCGATCACCTACGCAACGCTGCTGATCGCCCGGGCCCCGATCACCCTCGGCTACAACCTGATCGCCAGGGTGCTGCCCCCGTTCACCGAGATGGCCGCGACCGGCGAAGAGCGCGAGCTGCGGTCGTGGGCGCGCGGTCTCGGTATCGCCGGCGTCGTGCTCGCCGTGGTCGGCGGCTTCCTCGGGGCGTTGATCGGCCCCACGCTGGTTGCTGTCGCTTTCGGCCAGGACTTCACGCCGAGCTCGCTCGCCGCCGGCTTGGCCGCGGCCGGCGTCGTGCTGGCAGCCTCCGGCCTGTTCATCGGCCAGGTGCTCGTCGCTCGCGGCCAACCCGCACGGCTTGCCCTTGCCTGGGGTGGCGCACTGCTCGCCGCCGGTGCGGTCCTGCTGATTCCGGTATCCGATCCCATCGTCCATGTCACGCTGTCGTTCCTCGTCGGAGAAGCGGCTGCGCTTGCTGCGTTGGTGACCGGAGCGCTCATGCGCGACCGAGGTGAAGGCGAGGTCTCGCACGGTTACGCCGTTGCCAAACGGTCCCTCGACATCGGTGGGGCGCTGGTTGCACTGGTGCTGCTCTCCCCGGTGCTGGTGCTGGCCGCGATCGCAGTTCGACTCGACTCGAAGGGCCCCGCGTTGTTCCGCCAACTGCGCACCGGTCGAGGCGGAACGGATTTCTGGATGATCAAGCTGCGCACCATGGTCATCGACCATGACCCCGACGTCTTCCACCAGCACCTCAGGTCCATAGATCGGTCGGCGGACGACGACGAGTACACGATCAGGATCGACGACGATCCGAGAGTGACCGCCTTTGGGGCACTGCTGCGACGCTGGTCGCTCGACGAGCTCCCCAACCTGTGGAACGTGCTCAAGGGTTCGATGTCGCTGGTTGGGCCGAGGCCGCTCGTACCGGCAGAGGCCGAGTTGATCGGTTTCGACAATCCAAGATTCACGGTCAAGCCGGGGGTGACCGGTTACGCCCAGGTGCACGGGAGGGACTCGATCTCGATGGCCGAGCGCACCACCCTCGACGAGGAGTACGTCAAGGACCGCTCGATGAGCCTCGACATGAGGATCCTGATCGACACCGTGGGCACCGTTCTGCGCACCCCGGGCGCCGAGTCAAAGGGCTGAGTCCCGGAATCCATCGGAGTGCGGTAGCGTTCTCTTCCTATGGACCCAATCAGCGAGCTGCTCAACGAAGGCGACCCGGTCATCGCCGTCGTCGGCGCCACCGACAATCCGACCAAATACGGCTCCGTCATCTACCGCGACCTCAAGGCCAAGGGCTACCGGGTGTATCCGGTGAACCGGGCCCGGGACACCGTCGATGGAGACCCCGCCTATCCGGATCTCGGCGAGCTACCGGTCAAGCCGGACATCGTCAACATCGTGGTCCCGCCGCCGCGCACGCTCGAGGTGCTCGACCGGGCCGCCGAGCTCGGCATCGACAACATCTGGGTGCAGCCGGGGGCAGAGGATCATGAGGTCATGAACCGGCTGGCCGACGGCGGATTCCAGTACCTGGCCAACGCCTGCATCATGGTGCGAGCCCGCACCAAGGTCGCAGCTTCGTCCCATCCTCCTGCAACGGACTGATTCGTTCGCAGTCGCGAAAAATGACCTGTCGCGACGAGCCCGCGTCTCAGGTCACACCGATACACTGATCGTCGGGGTTGAGTAGGGGGTTTACCGATGACCGTCGAAGATCTACGTGCTGCCGTAATCGCCGTTCCCGGCGTGGCCTACGCAGAGGTCGCGTTGCGTGACGGCGCCGCGCCGGTGGTTCGTGTCTGGACCGACGGCAGCCGGGGCGACGTCGTTGTGCATAGCGACGTCGCTGATGTGATCGCCATCCACGGCTATGGGCCGGGCAGGATGGATGCCAACCGCGCCGTTCTCGCCGCCCGCATCGCCGATACGGTCGACGGTTTGAGCAGCGAATATCCCGATACGCCTGGCCTGCCGATGCGGCTGCATGCCGGCGCTCCCGGCCTGGTCAAGCTCGTGATCGAGGAGACCGGCGACGCGGTGGTGGCGGTTGCTTCGGACTCGTCGGGCCGCTCCGCTCGATCGCACGTCGGGGAGGGAGATGACGCGTTCCTGACTGCTGTCACCGATGCCGTCTCTGAGCTGCGCGGTGTGGCTCCCACTCCCGTGCTGTTGAGCGTCGAGGACCGGTTCGTCGCCGGTGTCGACGTGATCTCGGTGTTGATTGAGAACGCCGTCGGTGAGCGCTATGCCGGCGCTGCCGTGGTCCGCGGTGGGCGGCCGTTCACGGTGGGCCGAGCCGTCGATTCCGCGTTGGCGAACCTTCTTTAGGAGAGTGCTGCAGGGGCGGCGGTCGGCTCCCGTTTCGTCGGTCGGGTCACCACGAATACCGCAATCGAGGCGCCGAGCAGCGCCAGCAGAACCCGCAGCGTCGTGGAATCGATGGTGAACACGATCGAGATCGTGAACGTGGTGGCGATGGCGATCACCGCAATGGTCTTACCCCTGACGGTGAACCCTGCGCCTGCCCGCCAATCACGCACGATGCCACCGAACAGGGCATTGGTCTCGAGCCATTGGTCGAAGCGCTCCGATGAACGGGAGAAGAAGAACGCCGCCAAGATCACCGGGCCGGTCGTTGGAATCAGCGGCAGGAAGGTGCCGACAAAGCCCACGCCGAGGCTGATGATGCCAAAGACCAAGAAGATCCCGCGCATCACTGGGTTGGTTGATACCGCCACGACACCACGGTATCAACGGATGAGCCGACAGCCAGTCGGTAGGGTGCTGCCGTGGCTTGGTGGCAATCACTTGTTGGGTTTTGGGGAAGCCTGTTCGGGACTGGCGGGTCCACCGTCGGGGCGGGGAACCCGCGGGTCTCCGGCGATCCGCCGAGCCCTAACGGGGCGTCTTCGATGCATCTGTGGTGGTCGCTCCCACACGGCGAGCAGCTCACCGCGGTCAGGGCGACGCTCGAGATCCTGGAGCCGCTGGCGGTGGATCGTCTGTATTTCTGGGCGCTTCAAGTAGCGTTCGTCAAGCCGGGGGGTGGGGGAGCGCACCTCGGACTCCAGCACAACCGTCGCCACCCCGGTTCGACTGCGGCGAACTTTGGTGGCTACTTCCCGGCTGACGTTGGCGGGTTGCTCGACGGAACCGCATCCGAGCTGCCGTCGGCGCCAAACGACCCAAACACCCGGGACTTTGGGTGGCGACCGAACCGGCGGTATCGATTGTCGGTGGAGCGCATGCCCGATGGCGCCCCGGAAGGGTTCTTCGCATGGCGAGGCAGTGTCGAGGACGTTGCGTCGGGAACCATCAGCGTGGTGCGGACCCTGTTCAGCCGCGGTGAATACCTGCGGGGGCCGGTGGTGTGGACTGAGGCCTTCGCTCGCTGCGAGCAGCCCTCAGTCGGCGCCAAATGGACCGACCTCGAGACCGAGGGGGAGACCAGGGGAGTGATGAGGATCCCGGCCGGGCAGGTCAATTATCAGCTACGAAGCGCCGGCGGCTGCGACAACACCAACATGGATGTCGAGGGGGATGGGTGGGTGCAACGCACGGCAACCGACCGGACGGTCCCGGCGGGCACGGTGCTGCGCATCGAGTGAGTGCGCAGCCTCCACCGGTACCATCCCGTTCCCGGGCGTTTAGCTCAGCTGGGAGAGCGCTTCCCTTACAAGGAAGAGGTCGGCGGTTCGAGCCCGTCAACGCCCACCGGTGGAAGGCCTTGTGGGGCCTGGGTTTACTGCTTCTCTGCGATATCCACAACCCGGGCCGGGACGCGCTCAGGACGCGAATAGGACGCGATTTGTTCGTCGAGTCGGTCAGCGGCGTCCCCATCGGCACCCTCATAGAGGTGCCCGTAGACGTCGAGGACGGTCTTCACCGAGGTATGTCCGAGGCGGTCGGCGATCACCTTCGGATGCTCACCTTGAGCGATCAGGAGGGCGACGTGAGAGTGACGCAGGGTGTGGGTACCCAGATCGTCATCAAGGCCAGCCGCGACGAGCGCCGGCTTCCAGTGGCGCCGAACCCATCCCGTACGGCGGAGGGGTCCACCTTCAGGCGCGGGGAAGATCCAGTCCGCCGCAACCACGTCGGGCCGGGCGCCGAGGTGCGATGTGAGCTCTTCGACGACGGTCGCCGGAAGCGTCACGCTGCGCACGCTTTTGGGTGTTTTTGGAGGACCCTCGATGAGGCGGCCTTGCACATCGGAGACTGTGCGGCGCACGCGCAGCTGACGACGCAGCGGGTCGAAGTCGCCAACCTGAAGACCCGCGAGCTCACCGAGTCTGAGACCGCTGAATGCACCCACCAGGACCAGGGCGCGGTATCGGGGATCCATCGCATCGGCGAGGTCCATCACCTCGTCGACCGTAAGCGCTCGGGGTTCGTCGACCTCGACCTTGGGCAACCGGACGTCACGAGCCGGTGTCAGCGCAACGAGCCGATCCCGGATCGCCACGTCGAAAACGCCCGACACGATTTGCCACACTTTGCGGATCGTGGCCGGCGCCTTTCCTGCCGCAACCAGATCGGCGATGAATGCCTCGAGGTCGGACGGCTGAATTGCGACGAGGGGTGTCTCGGCGAACCGCGGCAGAATCAGCGAGTCGAGAAGCGAACGATCCCGGGCCCTGGTGCTATCCCGCAGCGATGATCTGGCCGCCATCCAGCGTTCGGCGACGACGCCGAACGTAGTCCGACCCGCACGAGGGTCGACCCACTCTCCTCGATCCACCTTCGTGAGCTCGGTGTTAAGCCAGCCTTGGGCATCGACCTTGCGGTCGAAGGTGCGGGATCGCCATCTCCCGTTTGGACCCCGATATCTCGCCCGGTAGCGGCCGTTGCTGCGCCGGTCTATCGCGCTACTCGCCATCAGGACCCCCTCAAGGCCGCTCGGTACCTTTCATGCGACTGTACCCGCCCGGTCGGACGGCCCTGAGATCCGATGCCGAGTACTCAAGCTGGGCACTGATCCACTCCTCTACGTCGCTGCGCCGGTAGCGGAGATGCCGGCCGACCCGGAAGCCAGCTGGTCCGAGGCCTCGGTGGCGCCAGCCATAGATCGTCTTCACCGGCACGTCCAAATAGCCGGCGAGGTCCTGCGGACTGAGCAGTTCATCGAGACGTTTCATCGGCACATCGTGGATCGGGTAGGTGTCGACGAGATTACGGATAGCTATCAAGCGTTACTGGCAAAGGGTTTGCGGCGGATTCGTCATCGACGATGTCGGCTCTGTTATCGATCCGATAGCTATCTGTAACCCATCTGTCACTCATTTGACATCGTTCCTTGTTCAAGTCTGAGGGACCGACGGGCTCTGAGAACGCCAGCAGCGAACACCCGGCAACGAGGTCGAAGTGCCAGATACCAGATCACATCAAGACATCGACCGTCACCTCCGGTCACCGACACGCGGTGCGGACCAACGGCTTCTGACGACACACGCATCTGCAACCACATGCGACCCGATCGAACAGAATCGTCCAACACCACATTCCGCCGCAGATAGATCTCGTCGAACCGAGCCCCCTAAACAACACACGCACATGCAACACATGTTGCGGAGTCAACCAGTTGACCAAGGAGACACCCATGACCGCCCGAGAACGAACCGAGCATTACTGAGTCAGACGAGTGCACACCTGCGGTGGGGGTTGACTGGTTGACCGGAGGGAGGATGTGATGGTGATGGATCACGGACGGTTGGCGAGGATCGACCAGAGCGTGTTCGCCGAACTGGACGGCACCGACGGGGTCCAGATGGTCAAGGTGCCGGCATCTGATTCGGTGTGGTCGACGTGGCGGCGCTACTGCGATGCGTTGGGAGTGTCGATGGGGGCGGGCGTGGCCAGGCTCATTCTTGGCGAGCTCGAGACGGTGGTGGATGGCGTGGGTACCACCGCAGCGCAACTCGCCGATCAGATCGCACAGATGGCCGATGAACGGTTGCAGAAGCTGGATGCGCGGCAGCGGGGCTTGGAGGCGCAAGCGGAGGGTCTGCGGAGGAAGGAGGAGCGTCTGAGGTCGTGGGAGCGGACGTTGCGAGCCCCCCATGCAGTTGAGAACGGGGCCACCGTCAAGGTCGGGCGCAACGAACGCTGTCGGTGCGGCTCCGGGCTCAAGTTCAAGCACTGCCACGGCGGGCCACTTCAACCAGAGCCGTGACTTGCCGTTGGTCTTCCGCGCGGCACCGGGATGCGTTGTATGTGGCTTTATGTGCTCAACCCATATACGGGCACATAAAGTCACATACGGAGCCGGTGAGTCCTCGCTGTGAGGACTTTCTCTACATAATCAAGAGAGGTGTCGGCCTGCGGGCGGCCCTGGCGGGCCGTCCTCGGCCGGCGGGCTTGGACTGTCGAGCACTCAACCCGACCGAGTCATGCGCCCACGCTCGACATCGGAGCGGATGGGCAAATGCTCTTGCACCGGCCTCCACAGACCCGAGCGCCGAGGTGCCTTTCTCGCGCACTCTTCGACATGTTCGTTATGGCGCATAGTGGGTGATCGGGGTTGGAGCTGTGCCCGGTCCTGCCTCTGCAGACCGGGACGCAGGTAGCGCATATGTGCCGACATGGGCGGGGTCCTTGCCCTCTTGTCTTCTCACTCGGGTAGGTACCATCGGAGGACCTTCGCTTGGAGCGGGGTAGGGGTAATCCCCGATGGCCCCGTCTGAGGGTGATGGGTACGATCCGTCTATGCCTCAGGAGCCAGTCGAGAAAGATCAGCGATCCCGGCAAGGGTCGGCTCGCCAGAACTTTGTCACCCGAGTGGCCAGTGCCGTCTCCGAGGCGATGGACTTCTCCGATGACGACTGGGAGGGGTTCCGGCGCTCCCGTCGACAGCCCACTGAAGGCACCATGCAGGCCCGTGATACGGATCAAGGATGGCCGTCTGTCGAGGATGACCAAGATTCCCATGGTCAGAAGGAGATTCCTAGGAACCTCGTTGAGGCCCGGACTCGGCAGCTAGTCGCCGAAGAAGACCTGTCGTGGCAGGTTGCCTGGCTTAGGGCTGAGAGTGAGCTCGGTGACGTTTCCCGTCCCAAGAGCGATTTGGTGTCAGATGTTCTTTGGCCCCTTCCGGGTCAAGAGCACTCCGCGAAGCGCGTTCTTGGTTTAACGGCGCTGATCATCGGTGGACTGCTCTTTGCGATCTTCACCCTGGCATTTGCGTTAGGTAACAACTAGCCCTTCCGCAAGGGCGAGGTAGCGCAATCCGGCAATATGCGCTCCATGCCAACAGTCTCAGGTAGCGCATATGTGCCGTTATGCGCTACCCGCTGGCGGCTTCAGTCGAGGTCGGGGAAGGAGATCCCGGCGAGGATC
>CAXMOP010000011.1:0-1715 GCA_964195155.1 uncultured Kiloniellales bacterium
TCTGTGCATGCCACTCCGACCAGCACCAAGACGAAGGCGATGGCCAAGGTCTTGAACAGTGAAGTGTTGGCGGTCATTGTTCCTCCTGACGTATGGGTTGATGTCTACTGACACCTTGCGTCAGAATCGGTGAGGCGAATAGACGTCCGAGCGGACGAGACAACCCGTCCATTTGGACAATTCGAACCGGGACTTTCGGCCCTATTCGATGACGCCGAGTCGAAGCCCCACGGCCACCGCTTCGGCCCTGCTCGCCACGTCGAGGCGCTCGAAAATGCCTCGCAGATAGCTCTTCACCGTGGCCCCGGAGAGCCCGAGCTCGGAAGCGATCTGCTTGTTCTCATAGCCGTTGGCGACGAGTTGGAGCACTTGCCGCTCACGCGGGCTCAGCCGCCCCGGCGAACCGGCGGTGCCGGACAGGTCTGCTACGAGTGGTTCCATCAGCTCGCCCTGGAGGTATACGCCCCCTTCGGCGACGGCTCGAATCGCACGCAGGAGCTCGTCGCGTCCGGTGTTTTTGAGTAGGTATCCCGCAGCGCCCAGTTCGACGGCCCGGCGTACGTAGCTGGGCTGGTCGTGCATCGAGAGCATCAACACCCTGATCTGGGGCATGTCGCTGCTGACCTTCTCCAGCACGTCGAACCCGCTCATTCCCGGCATCCTCACGTCGAGGAGCACCACATCGACCGGTTGGGCGTCCAGGAGCTCCAACAGTTCTTCTCCGCTTCCCGCCTCACCGACCAGGTCGATGTCGTCCTCCTCGGACAACATGAAGGCCAACCCCTCGCGCACCATCCGATGGTCGTCGGCGAGAACAATCCTCATGGGGTGTCACCCTGTGCCTGCGCAGGCAGCCAGGACCGGAACAGGGTGCCGTCCCCGCGTCCGGCGACCTCGACGTCACCGCCGAGCGTCTGGAATCGCTCCCGTGTCGTGGTCAATCCCAGGCCGGGCTCGATGGAGGCGCCGACGCCGTCGTCGACCACCTCGAGCACGACCCGGTTCGCTTCGGTGCGTAGCAGGATGCGCAGCTGGGTGGCGTCGGCATGCCTGCGTACGTTCATCACCGCCTCCCGCGCCGCCTGGTACAAGGCGGTTCTTTGGACCGGAGTTGGCTCCCACGCCAGATCGATCGATGCGCCCGCGTCGAGGTCGGTTTCCCGCTCGGTCAGCTCGACCAGCTCTCGCAGGGCGGCCTCCAGTCCTGTGTCGGCGGCCTGATCTTCCTGGAGTATGCGCAATTCGCGCCGGAGCGTCCTATCGATGTCCCGGACGACGTCTTCGAGGCCGCCGAGCTCATCGGCCACGGGATCGTCTGGATCCATCTTGGCGCGTGAGCCCTCGAGTCCGTAGAGCAGCCGGTAGAGCGGTTGTCCGACCTCGTCGTGAAGGGCGCCGACGACACGCTTGCGCTCGTCCTCCGTGGCTTGGAAGGATGACCGCATCAGGGTCTCTGCCTGGCGCCTCCGCCGGTTGACCTCGCGGGCACGGGCCACGGCCAGCGTGCCCATGAAAACACCGAGCACGGTGATCCCGAGCCCGATCGATAGCCAGACGTTGGTGGAGATGCGTCCGAGTGCGTCTTGGAGCGAGGCGACGTTCTGTTCGATCTCGATCACCGAGGTGATCTCTCCATCGGGGCCCGGGACCGGGATGTAGACCTCGATGAGCTCTCCCTCGTGCCGGCTCAACTCGTGGGCCGCGTCGGAGAGGTC
>CAXMOP010000012.1:0-10167 GCA_964195155.1 uncultured Kiloniellales bacterium
GGTCGGTTCACCCGCCTGTCGCCGCTCCCAAACCTCCGCCATCTCCGCCTCGGTGAACCTTCCCATAGCAACCTCCACAACGAGTCCTCAACCCGCCATGATGCTGCATCCACCCCTTGAGCTCACACCGGTTATGCGCTAGCTGATGGCACTTGTGTCGGCTCGTTGGGATTCGCCTATTGCTTCAATTCGTCGATTCCAGAAGTGATCGCAGCGAGCAGTGAAGGTCGCTGCTGGCTTGTCGGATTCAGCGTTGGTGCCGAACCGCCGCAGTAGAGATAACTGCGTCAGACCAGTCACCCGCAACAAACCGGTCGCCGGGGTTCCCGAAGAAGAAGGCGTTGTGCGCATTCCCCTGAGTGAGAGTGTTGCGGTGATACACGAACCCGGTTGACTCCCGATGCAAGCCGACCTCCGTGACACCGTCACCATCAAAGTCTCCCGTGAAGGGCTTGTCCCCCGGGTTGCCGAAGATGAAAGAGAAATCGGCGGCTCCCAAACCTCCATCGTTCTCGCCAAGCTTGTTGATGATGTAGAACCGCTGCTCAGAAGGTCGATAAATCGACACGCTCTACACGGAGAGTGGTTTCCGTAAGGGTAGGTCGGGTCAGCTCAGCTCCTGGTAGACGATGAGCAAGATCGCGATGGGAATCAGCATCGAGGCAGTAAGCACCGTCCAGATTGCGATCGACCACGAGTCTTCGAGCTCGAAGCCGCCCGCGACTATCGCCAGCAAGTCCGCCCACCGGTCGCGTGTGCTCATTCCCACCCCTCCATCAGCTGATCGAATCGAAGCATGACCGGACCCGTCTTCGACCGGTAGGCCTCGATGAGCGCCATGGTGAGCATCACCGAGAAGCCGGTCCCTGCTGCGGCGATCCAGAAGAAGGCCGAGGGTGGCGCCTGGGACGCCGCCGCAGCGAAGATGGACAGCACCGCGGTCACGGTGGCCATCACTCCGGCGGCCACCACACGGCGCCGCACCCGCGTCACCACCGCCCACAGCAGCAAACCTCCGGCGAGAATGAAGCCGACCAGGGCGTACGCGGCGCTGGTGCCGAACATCTCGACGATTACCACGGCGCCGAGCAGGCCGATCGCTGCGAACTCGAGGGCCAGCAATTCACGCGTGGCGACCGGCTGTTCGGAACGGCGTCGGTTCCAGCGCACGATGTCGATCTCGGCAATGAGGGTCAGCGCGATCGGAATGGTGAACCAGAGGGCGGTGCCCTGCATTGCCTCGACCGCGACGCCGAGCCATGCGGCCAGCACGATCGGCGGTCCGAGGGAGAGCAGGATCGGACGCTCGAAAATGATGCCCGCTGCAACGAGCTGGGCGGCCACGCCGAGCAGAACGACCGTGAGCGGGCCTCGAGCGGGCAGCGACACCACCGCGTGTAACAGGGCAGTCATCGTGGCGGCGGCACCGAGCATCACGAGCGGGTTGCGCCACGGCGACCCGGGTCGACGCATTGTGAGCCCGAGCGACGCCGCCGTTCCTGCGACCCCGAGCAGGATCGTCGCGACCGCCATTGCGCTCGGAGGGGCTTCGAGTGCGTATCCGAGGATGATTATCGCACCGACCAGCACAAATACGGAAAGCTCCCGTATCGGCGGCCATGAGAGCGGGCTCGCTGCTCGGGCCAGCGCAGACGCAAGCAGCCCGAGACCGATAGCGACCGCAAGCCAGGCCGGCAATCTCTGGTCGATGGTCATGACCAGCGCACCGGCGCCGGCGACGCCGGCAACGCCGAGCCCGAACCAGGCCCGTGCTGCGTTCAACGGTTGTGCGTTTCCGTCGGTCCACATCGCTCGTCGCGCGATCTCGGCAACCCCCACCGCCAGAAGTGCAAAGCCGATCGCGGTGTTCACCACTGACGTTTCTCGCGTCCAGTCCAAACCGAAGGCGAGCGCGACCCACGACCAGCCGGTGAGGCCCACCGCGGCGAAGTGCAACGGATAGTCGAGCGGGCGCGCCGCCAACTGTGCGGCGACCGCCATCATCGCCAACCCGGCGGCCGGCGCAATGGCGGTGATCGCGAGCGGCTGCGCGGCGAGCCCACCGGCCCAGGCCGCCGCCGTCATGGCAACCGCAAGGCCGCCCCAGCCGATCGTCCATGATCGCGTGAGTCTGACAAATCGGACCGCAAGCGCAGCGGACAATGCCACGAGTCCCGCCATGAGTGATGTGTACGACACGGCTTGCTCCACCGCCCATCCGGCCCCGGCAACAAGCTCGACCCAGGCGATCCCGGATGCGACAACGGTGAGCGCCACCATTGCTGGATGGCTGAATCGGCGAGACGCCAGGCCAGCCCCGGTGGCGAAAAGCATCGAGCCGAGGGCGAGCAGCAGATCGACATTGTCGAACGGCACCGCGGCGACGGATGCGGCCCATCCCGCAAATGCGAGACCACCCCAGGCGACCGCCCAATCTCGGGTCAGGTTCCTGGAGGCGATCCACACGCCGACGAAAGCCGCCAAGCCACCGAAGGCGATGGCCGTATAGGAAGCCGCCTCGGTGACCGACCACTCAAGCCAGAGCGCCAGCTCTACCCACACAACCCCGGCCATGGCAGTGGTCAACCACTTCAAGGCGAGATGCGGGTACTCCCTCGTGGTCAGCGCGACGCCTACGGCGAAGAGTGCAGCTCCCATCGCCGGCAGGGGGTCCCCGACGTTGCCGGGAACAACTATCGCGGCGAGCGAGACCCCGACACCGGCCGCTGAGAGGCCACCCCAAGCGACCGCCCATTCGCTTGGCATCTTCCGCAAGAAGATCCACGCCCCGACCACGGCACCAAGCGCGCCGAAGGCGAGCGCCGTGTAGGAAGTCGCTTGTGCAGGCGACCACTCGAGCCACAGGCTGAGTTCCACCCACGCAACTCCAGCCATTGCCGTGGTGAGCCACTTCAGCGATACGTGTCCGACCCGGCGCGACGTCAACGCGAGCCCTACACCGAACAGTGCCGCTCCGACCGCCGGCAGGGCGTCATCGACGTTGCCGGGCACAACCGTCATGGCAAGCGCCGCGCCAAGACCGACTGCGGAGAGCCCACCCCAGGCGACCGCCCAATCCCGCGACAGGTCCCCGAAGGCGATCCACGCCCCAACCAGCGCACCGAGGCCACCGAAGGCGAGCGCGGTATACGACACCGCTTCAGAGGAGGACCACTCCTGCCACAGACCGAGCTCCACCCAGGCAACACCCACCATTGCGGCGGCCAGCACCTTCAGTGCCGGGTTCGAAATCTCCCTGGCGGCGAGCGCGACACCCACGGCGAAGAGCGCAGCTCCTGCGGCGGGGAGGCCGTCATCGACGTTGCCCGGAACGACCGTCGCCACCAGCGCCGCTCCAACACCTACCGCGGCAAGCCCACCCCAGGCAATCCCCCAGTCGCGCGCCAGGTCCCCGAAGGCAATCCACGCCCCAACCACCGCACCGAGGCCGCCAAACACCAACGCGGTATAGGACACTTCCTGTGACACCGACCAGCCCTGCCACAATCCGATCTCGATCCATGCGACGCCGGCCGAGACCACGGTGAGCCACCTCAGGGCAGGGCTGCCGACCGATCTGCTCGCCAGCGCGGCACCGAGGGCGAACATTCCCGTTCCAATCGCCGGCAGCGGGTCTGCAACGTTGTCGGGAACGGCTCCGGCCACGGCTGCGATGCTCCCGACCAGGGCGAGCCCACCCCAGGCACTCGCCCAATCCGGTGCCAGCCTGCGCCATCGAACGAGACCTCCCACCACCAATGCGAGGGCCCCGAAGGCCAGCGCGGTGTATGCCGCCGCGTCGGCCGCCGACCACTCTTGCCAGAGAGCGAACGAGACCCAGGTGGCGGCGGTAGCGACGACACCGAGGGCGTGGTGGCTGACGCGCTCGGCGGGGTACACCCGCACGCTGACCACGCCGCGAAGCGCGGTGACGGCGAGGGCGCCCGTCATCCAGCCCTGCCCTGCCGCGGCGGCGGCAACCAGTACGAGCACGTTGCCGATGTCCACCCACGCCCGTTGCTGCTTCCACACACCGACGATCACCGAAAGGGCACCCACGGCGATCCAGGTCGCGATCGACTCGACGGTCACGGCACGAGCGAGGGCAACGAAGGCGATCCCGTGGGCGAGGATCAGCGGCGGCAGGTCCCAGCGCAGACGGCTTTCGAGCGTGCCGGACTGAAGACGATTGGATGCCATCGAGGCGGCGACGAGCAATCCGGCGATGAAGACCAGGACGAGGGGTCGCTCGTTGACCGGCCACGGCGACAGTATGGCGACACCCAATGCGGCGAGCGCGTATGCCGGTGCGGTGACCATCCCCACTCTGAGCTGGATGGCAACGACGCCGTACCCGATCGCGGCAGCGAGCGACCACACGGCGAACACGTGCGGCTCCTGGGTGTAGGCCGGGGCGAGACCGATCGGGATCGCGAGTGCGCCGAGAACTACTGGATACCTCAGCCATCCGGTTCGCAGCCCATCGCCGAGCCGGCGGCGACCCTCGCGGACGTCGTCGGCAAGGAGGCCGCCGACGACGAACGCGGCGCCAAGGAGCAACACCACCGCGTGCAAATAGCGATCCGGCACGCCGCCGCGCTCAGCGAGAAGGACGCCGAGCACGAAGGACATGCCCCACGCAAACCAGACGTACAGGGTGACGTGCCGTGGCCGGGCAACAAGCCAGGAGACGACAATCACGGCAGTGGAGGCCACAATCGATGGCCACGGAGCCGGGATCGAGGCGGCGATGCCGACGAGGCTGAGTAGCACGGCCCCGACGGCGAACACCGTAGAGACGGGCCTTCGTTCGACGCGAGCCGCGACCACGGCGTAGCCGATTGCCAGAAGCGCCAGAGTCGCGCCCGTCCATGATGGGTTCTCGGCAAAGCGATCCCAGAGGCCTGCGGCGTAGACAACGGTGAGCGGGATTGAGATCGCGAGGATCACAGATGGTGCGGCCTCGATCACACGCCGGAACTCCTCGTCGAGCCACCCTTGCTCGCTGCCGGTTCGCTCGATCAGCACCCTCGCCGGCGGCCGTTCGTACCAATCGCCGACGACGGCGATGAGCCAGCCGGCGGACCAAGCCCCGAGCGCTATCGCCCGCGCCGCCGACGAGCCTCCCGCAAACAACGCCCCTAGGGCCACGAGATGGCCAACCGAGGCGAGGTTGGCGGCGACGGGGTGTGACCAGAGCGTCGCAACGGCAACCGTGATCAGCCCGGCGGTCGCCCACCACACCGCTTGATTGGTGACGGCGGCGGCGTCGAGCCCGACAGCGAGCGCACCGATCGCGGCGGCACTCGCCATCCAGACACGGGCTGCTGGCCAATCCGGCGCAGCCCCGACCGTCACCGCAGCGAACACCATTGCGGTGACGGCGGCCCACGACCACGAGCCGGAGCCGGCGTCGAGGTACCGGGCGGCGGTCGCGACGCCGAGGACGGACCCGGCCGCGGTGAGCCAGTACGCCCAAAAGGCATCGTCGGTCTTCGACCATCGCACGGCAGCGGTCACCACAACAAGCAGGGTCCCGATGACTGCGAACGCAGCACCGTCGGGCAACGCCACGACGAGTCCCAGGGAAAGACCAAGCGGTAGCAGTGCGGCGGCAGTCATCGTGACCAGGCCGCGCTCATCGGCCTCGATGCCGGTCACCCTCCGCAGGTGCGCCCACACTGTGGCGATTGCCCAGCCGACGACCATGAGCCATGGTTCCGCAACGGTCATCGCCAGACCCCCGGCAACACCGGCTCCGGCGAGGCCCAGTGCCACCGGGTCGCCTACACCCCTGATCTCCCACTCGACCATGGCGAGATAGGCGACGACGACGATCATGCCGGTCCAAGCGATGCCCCACGACGGAATGAGCGGTGCCAGGGTGACGGCAAGGACGAGCGGCCTGACCAGCGCGACCTCGCTGGCGTAGCCGTAGCGCCTGGCCAGGACCTCGACCGACACCAGCGACGCCGCACCGGCCAGGATCAATGGCGCCGGATACGCCCATCCTTCTCCTGCGGCGAGCGCGACGGTGAGCAGATAGGTGATCGGGACTGCGGGGATTGCGGCAGCGAAGGACGGGGCCGCCAGGCGGTGGTCGGGCCGCTTGACAAACAGCAGGAGGGTCGCCGCAATCGCCACAGCCGAGAACGCCGGGCTCGCCGACACCAGGCGGGTGATGGCGTCTCCGGTCAGCGCCTCGTCGGTCTTGAAGGCAAACCCGGGGGCAAGCGCCGCCATCCACACCATCGGCGCGACGAGGAAACGGAGCCACGAATCCGCATGTCGTCCGCTCCACCAGGCGTAGGCGCCGGCGATGAGCAGGGACGTGACGACCAACCCGACGATCAACCAGCCCCCGCTCAGATCGGGGGTAACCGGTGCGCTGTCCACCATCCCCGCGTACACAACGAGCGGGAGCAGCAGGCCGCCGAGAAACCCCATGAGGTGGGCCACGACGAGCGCGCCGCGACGCTTCAGGTAGTACGCCCAGCCGAAGAAGATCACCGGGATGAGGATCTCCACGATCGGCTTATAGGAGTCCTCCAGATCCTTGAAGCTGAAGAGCATGAAGCCGAACACCCCGACGAACGTGATCAACAGCCCCAGGTATGAAAAGCCGTGGACGCTGAAATCGGGGCCGATGACCTCCCACAGGCTCTCAGCGCGGGACCGCACGGCACCGGCAAGCTCCGCGCCTCGCTGCCTCGTCGGCGGCACCGGATCGGGCCTTGGGGTAGGCGGTCTTACCGGCGTGGCCGTCACCGGCTTCGCCGTGTCGGCTGGTCGCACCGGATGCGTCCGCGGTCGGACCGGTGGTTTCTTCGCCGGCGGACGCCAGGAGGGGAGAGCCGGGCGGGGCGTCTCGACGGCAGGGGGCCGTGCCGGCTTCGGCGGTGCCGGCTCCGGTGGTACCGGCTTCGGAGGTGCTACCTCAGCGGGTACCGGCGTCGGAGGTGCTGCTTCGGCGGGTACCGGCTTCGGCGGTACCGGCTCCGGTGGCGCAGGCGGCTCGGCTGTCGGCACCTCATAGATCTCATCGAGTAGATCCTTCAGGTCCTCGAAGGTTCGCCGGTCGATCATCCCCTGCTCCCGCGCCCTTACCAGGAAGGCCGCGATTCCCTTCCTGGCGGCATCTCGAACGGTCGGATCAGCCGGGCTGCCGCCAGATCCCTCCGTAGCTACTAGCTCTTCGGTGCGGGTTGCGATCCGATCTTGCGTAGCTTGAAGGGACAGCGCCTCACCCGGGGAGTCGGTCCCAGACATGACGGCCCGCTCCGCCTGGTGCCACAACTCCTTGTGGGACAGATGAGGTTGCTTCCGGCGGAGCCGCTCGTACGCTGATTGGACTCGCCCGAAGGACTCGTCACCCGCCATATTGATCTCCTCCACGCCATCGCGATGGCGACCAATGGACGCCGGAGATGCCTGTGAGAGGACGCCCAGGTGTGACGGGTAGTCGCCGAGCCGGTGGGAGGGATTGGCACTGCGCTATACGCGTGTATGTCGAAGAGTGGCTGTCGCATAGGTTCTTCCATCCAAGCGCCAAATCGACGAACGCCTTGTTGGATTTCTCCATATACATGACGGTATGGGAATGGGCGGGATGCGGCTATCGGGGATTCCCCCCACCCCGATCAGTCGTCGTCGGGGCGGGTGAACCCCTAAAGGTTCCGTGGCTTTTGTCGGTTCCTCCTGAGTCGACCGATGACGGAGCCGCTGGTTCAGCCTGCCGCCAGGCGTCCTTCCACGAGAGCGCCGGATTCTCGGCGATCAAAGCCTTGGTACAAGCGTCCAAGGAAGACCACGGTTGCTCGCCAGCCAGTACTCCTGCTTCGTGCCACCCCGCGGGCCCGCGGAATCCTCTGAGTGTGCACTCTGTTGCCCGAGCGAGGCGATTCGCCGTCCACGAGGAGGGGAACGGCATGGAGCGTTGGACACGGTCCCGGGAGTGGTGGCTGGCTGCAGCGCTCGTTGGTGTCTACGGAGTGCTTGCGATACTCATCCGCGCAGCGCCGGACAATATCGTCGACCGTACCGTGCTCGACTGGGTGTGGAGTTTGGACCTGCCGATCCTCGACGGCGCCGCCGAGCGGATCTCCTGGTTCACGGATCTCCGACCCCGCCTCGTGCTGGGGTTCGTCGGCGTCCTGGGAATCGCTCTCAGCGGCCGCCACCGACTCGCTGCTGCCACCGCGGTCGCAGCAGCCATCACGGTTATCCCGATCGACGGCCTCGACCTGGCCGGGGGTTTCGTCGCCGACCGGATCCGGCCCAGCGGTGCACCCTTCCTGGCCTATCCCAGCGGGCACACCCTCGGCACCATCGTGCAATACGGGTTTGGCATCTACCTGGTGCTCCGCCTCGGCCTGCACCGTCGGTTCACGCTGCCGCTGGTAGCGCTTCTTGCCCTTCCCATCGTGTTGGTGGGACCAGCCAGGGTCTTTGTCGGCGTGCATTGGCCAACCGACGTCTTGGGTGCCTACCTTCTTGGGGCCGCGTCGGTGATCGCTCTCGTGCTCCTCCTCGAGACTGGAGACAAGTGGTTCGCTCAGCGATCGCTGTTCGGAGACTCGCTGCGGCCATCGTTGGCGCCGTCTACCACCTCGTCGCGCTGAGCAAGCGCTCAGGAAACGCCACGTCCGGGCTACTAGCCGGAAATGAGACAGCCCCGAGCATCCGTAGTCATGCCACGGCTGTCGTCGTAGCGGGGCGAGATTTGAACCGGCGACCTTCGGGTTATGAGCCTGACAGGTCGTTAGCGGCCTGTTTCATCTGGTAGCGGCGCGTCCCACAATCCGTGCAGTTCCTGGGTTCTTGTCCGCCCCGTACAACTCCATATGCGCCCGTCCCGAACCTCTCGCCATCAGTTCGCCATCAGTGGTTGCCAAAAACGGACCCGGCTGCGCCGACCGGACTCCGCTGGTTGCGCCAGGGGTGGCGGTCCGAGACGTGCCGAAGCGGAGCGGTGGGAGATCAGGTCTCAAGGAGGGCGATTTGGATGCACCTCTCCCGACGAGTGAGGTCAGGTCGATCGTCATCACACTGGTGTTTTGATCACCTTGTTGCAGTAGCCACAACGGAACTCCTCCAGCAGCGCCTCAGTCACCTCGTTTCCGGCCCGTCTCCCGCGATTTCTGTTGACCGTGTCGAGGTATCCGACAACCGACGGGGAACACCACCGCTAGCGCATATTGCCTGCCGCCTCAAGGCGTGAATGCAACACCTCGGCGAGAGTTGTGGTTTCTCGTCAGGAGGTGTGCGGTGTCGAGAAGGTTTACTGAGGCGGAGATCGCCGAGGTGTGGGAGCGTCGGGGGGCGGGTGAGCCGACCCGGTCGATTGCTCGTCGGCTAGGTCGCAACGGGTCGTCGATTCGGCGGCTGTTTGAGGATGCTGGTGGGGTGCGTCCGGCACCGCGGCGGCGGGCGGTGCGGCATCTGTCGCTACACGAACGAGAAGAGATTTCTCGGGGTGTGGCTCGCGGTGAGTCGCTTCGGGTCATTGCCGGGCGTCTCGGTCGGGCACCATCGACAGTCTCAAGAGAAGTGGCACGTAACAACGGCCGGGGGCGGTATCGGGCGCATCGAGCGGACCGGGCGGCGTGGGGGCGGGCTCGGCGTCCCCGGCGGTGCAAACTGGCCACCAACCCAGCGTTGCGTGCCGAGGTGGAGGACAAGCTGGCAGTTCGCTGGTCCCCGCAGCAGATCTCAGGCTGGTTACGCCACACGTACCCTGAGGATGAGGCGATGCACGTGTCCCATGAGACCATCTATCTGACGTTGTTCATCCAGGCCCGCGGTGGCCTGAAACGGGAACTGGCACAGCATCTACGCACCCGACGCACCAACCGTAGACCTCAAGGCACCAAACCTCCATCGGGGGAAGGCCGCATCGTTGATCCGGTGATGATCTCAGAACGACCAGCTGAGGTGGAGGACCGGGCGGTGCCCGGTCATTGGGAAGGCGACCCTGTTGATGGGACGCAGACAGACCGCCATCGGCACCCTGGTGGAACGCTGGTCCCGCTACGTCATGCTCTTCGCGTTGCCCGACGGGCACTCCGCCGACGCGGTGCGGGTCGCCCTCGCCGCCACCGTGGAGCAACTCCCGGAGCATCTATGGGAGTCCTTGACATGGGATCAGGGCAAAGAAATGGCCCAACA
>CAXMOP010000013.1:0-6866 GCA_964195155.1 uncultured Kiloniellales bacterium
CTGGGGAACAACGGCGATCCTGTCGCTCGGCCGGGCCAAGGACACACCGGTCGTGCGCAACGGCGACATCGTGGTGGCACCGGTGGCTCCGATGAACCTCTCCTACGACCACCGCCTCATCGACGGCGCCCTCGGTCAAGAATTCCTCGCGGGGTTGGTCGCCAACCTGGAAGGGATCAACGAGCGGCTCTGAGTCGCGACTCACCTGGGCTGGAACGCGACCATCGGCAGCACCTCCATGGCGGATCGCCATGCCAGCGTGCCCGAATCCCCGCCGACTCCCGCCAGCTCCAGCATCGCCGCCGCCGCCTTCGGGTGTTTCTGCTCGTAGATCTGCATCGCGGCGATGGCCTCATCGAACGGCACGATGCGCTGGTTGACTTGCCGCCTTCGGCTCCCGATGTAGACGGCGGTCGCCGGGTACTTCTTGACATTGCGGTACCAGTCGGATCGCTTTCCGCGGGCCGACACCGCGTAGTACTCGTTGGCGGTCCGGTCCCGGTAGATCACTTCCACCGGCGTGAAGTAGATGGTCCCGCTCGTGCGACCCTCGTGCACGATGCAGATAAACCCCTTGCCCGCCAGGAAGCCGAGGCGGATGCGGAAAAGCCATACGGGAAGTCCGAGCAGGCCTTTTCTGAGCGCACCGCGCCGACTCTTGAACATACGGTCACGGAGCCTACCGACGGCGGCTACACGTCATGGTCGACGACATCCATCCCGTCGAGGTACGCCTCCATCGGGGGGCATGCGCAGATGATGTGGCGATCGCCGTAGGCGTTGTCGATACGACTCACCGGCACCCAGTACTTGTCGCGGCGCAGTCCGGCCACGGGATAGGCGGCTTCTTCGCGCCCGTACGCCCGGTCCCACTCGTCGACGATCAGGTTCTCTGCAGGGTGCGGCGAGTTCGCCAGCATCGAATCGGAGTGGGCGACATCGTCTGCGGCGATGGCGTCGATCTCGCCCTTGATGGCGATCATGGCGTCACAGAATCGATCAAGCTCGGCCTTCGGCTCGGACTCCGTTGGCTCGATCATCAACGTTCCCGCCACGGGAAACGACATCGTCGGGGCATGGAACCCGTAGTCGATGAGCCGCTTGGCGATGTCCTCGTTGGTGACGTCGGTCTCCGCCTGGATACCGCGGATGTCGATGATGCACTCGTGGGCCACCAGCCCATTGGCGCCGGTATAGAGCACCGGGTAGTGCGGAGCGAGGCGAGCGGCGACGTAGTTGGCGTTGAGGATCGCCACCTCGGTGGCGGCTCGCAGCCCGGTCTCACCCATCATCGCGATATAGGCCCAGGAGATGGGGAGGATCCCCGCCGAGCCCCAGGGTGCCGACGACACCGCACCCACACCCTTGCGGTCCCCGGCTTCGTTCGCGGCCAGGGGATGCCCCGGGAGGAATTCGGCAAGGTGCCGGCGAACCGCGATCGGCCCGACTCCGGGCCCTCCCCCGCCGTGGGGGATCGCGAACGTCTTGTGCAGGTTGAGGTGGGAGACGTCGCTGCCAAAGGTGCCGGGCTCGGCGATGCCGACCATCGCGTTGAGGTTTGCCCCGTCCAGGTACACCTGGCCGCCCGCTTCGTGGACGATGTCGCACACTTCGACGATCGACGCCTCGAAGACGCCGTGAGTGGACGGGTAGGTGACCATGATCGCCGCCAGCCGGTCAGCATGCTCCGCGGCACGGCTGCGCAGGTCCTCGACGTCGATGTTGCCGTCCTCGTCGGTTTTGACCACCACGACACGCAGCCCGGCCATCGTCGCCGACGCCGGGTTGGTGCCGTGCGCCGATGCCGGGATCAGGCAGACGTCGCGGTGGCCCTCGCCGATCGATTCCTGATAGGCCTTGATCGCGAGCAGGCCGGCGAACTCGCCCTGGGCGCCGGAGTTTGGTTGCAGCGACACCGCGGCATATCCGGTGATGTCGGCCAGCCAGGCCTCGAGGTCCGAGATCAGGCGCTGGTAGCCCTTGGCCTGGTCGACCGGGGCGTAGGGATGCATGTTGGAGAAGCCTGGCCAGGTGACCGGGATGAGCTCTGTGGCGGCATTGAGCTTCATGGTGCACGATCCGAGCGGGATCATGGATCGGTCCAGGGCGATGTCGGCATCCTGGAGACGGCGCAGGTAGCGCATCATCTCGGTCTCGGAACGGTAGGTGTGGAACACCGGGTGGGTCATGAAGTCGCTGCTCCGCGCCAGGCCTTGCGAGATGCCGCTTACGGGGTCGCCGCCGGCTGTGCCGCCGATCTCGAAGACCTCGAACAGCGACTGGACATCCTCCGGCGTGGTCGTCTCATCGAGGGAGATGCCGACGGTGCCGGCGTCGACCGGGCGCAGGTTGATCCGGCGTTCGGCTGCGGCGTCGATCACCGCCGTCGCGTCCGCCACCTTCACCGCGATCGTGTCGAACCAGGTGTCCGAGACGAGCGATAGCCCGCCCGCCGTCAGGCCGGCGGCAAGCTGCGAGGTCAGCTCGTGGATGGTGAGGGCGATACGAGTGAGGCCGTCGGGGCCGTGATACACCCCGTACATGCCGGCGATGTTGGCCAGCAGCACCTGGGCGGTGCAGATATTGGACGTCGCCTTCTCGCGCCGGATGTGCTGCTCGCGGGTCTGCAGGGTGAGCCGGAGCGCCATCCGGCCTTCCCGGTCCTTTGACACACCGACCATGCGCCCGGGCAGCTGGCGCACGGAGTCCTCACGGGTGGCCATGAACCCGGCGTGCGGCCCTCCGTACATCATCGGCACCCCGAGACGCTGTGACGATCCGACGACGACATCGGCGCCCATCTCCCCGGGCGGGATGAGCAGGGTCAGCGCAAGCAGGTCACAGGTCACCGCCACCAGCGCCCCCGCCTGGTGTGCCGCGGCGATCAGATCGGTGTGGTCGCGAACGGCACCCGTCGTGCCGGGATAGGACAGGAGGACGCCAAAGGTGCCTTCGGGGATTCCGTCGTACGGGTCGGCAACGACGACCTCGAGCTCGAGTGGCTCCGCTCTGGTCTTCACGACCTCGATCGTCTGGGGGTGGGTCGCGGCGTCGACAAGGAAAAGGTGGCCAGCGTTGCGCCCGACACGTTTCAACATCGCCATGGCCTCGGCGGCGGCGGTGCCCTCGTCGAGCAGGGAGGCGTTGGCGATGTCCATCCCGGTGAGGTCAGCCACCATCGTCTGGAAGTTGAGCAGCCCCTCGAGCCGGCCCTGGGAGATCTCCGGCTGATACGGGGTGTATGCGGTGTACCAGCCGGGGTTCTCCAGCAGGTTGCGCCGGATGACCGAGGGAAGGATCGTGCCGGAATAGCCCATCCCGATCATCGAGGTGAACACCTCGTTCCGGTCGGCGAGCTCGGCAAGTCGGTCGAGGGACTCGGTCTCGGTGAGCGGGCCCGCGGTGGTGGGGAGGCCGGCATGGTCGTGATCCTGATTGCCGCGGATGACATCCGGGACCGCCCGGTCGATCAGATCGTCCATCGAAGCAGACCCGACAACGGCAAGCATCTCGGCGAGGTCGGCATCAGCGGGCCCGATGTGGCGGTGAGCGAACTCGCCGATGTCGGTGGTGGTGAGCTCGGTCACGGCGGCAACTCCTTCGTGAGTGCCCCTGTCACATGACCTGAGAGATTCACCGCCATGAAGCGGCTTTCCCCTTCGGTGAGGGCCGAGCCCTGCTCTCCAGAGGTGCCTCTTCCCCGCGGTCCTGGTGCCTGCGAGATTCCCGGGTGGTTGCTCCTTCGGCGCGGACCGAACCGCTCTCCCGCGGGGCGTCATCGGCAGGCGGATGGTACCAGCGGGTGTAGCGTCGTTTGCGAGGTGTCTATGAGGGATCCGGTCTCGCCAACGATCACGTGCGTCGAGTGCGGCGGTATCGCCCACCTGCTCACCCGCTTCCCGCCGGACGATCCGCCCCGCCCGGGCGACATCATCGCCTACCGGTGCGAGGACTGCATGGACCGCTTCGACATCGTCCACGAAGACGATCGGGGAAACGGTGAGGACCAGGGTTGGTAGCCGACCCTGGTCCCGCTCCGACCGAGTTTCCTGGCTAGTCCTTCACCGTTGGTGAGCGGGCGCACACGGCGCGCGGTCGCTTTGGCTCAGAGCGCGACTTCCGTCCCTATCACGCGAAACAATCGAATAAAGCCCCCTTGTCGCCGCTGCCAGCGATCGGTTGAGTGGACAACAGATAGACACGGGCCGGGCGGACTACCCCGCATCGGGGAGAAAGGGAAGGCCGATGGATCCCTTCGGGCACCCCGACCTACAGCGCCTGGGCCGGTCGATGCGCAATCAGCTCGACGAGACCCTCGACGCCGAACAACACGCGGCCAGGGCGGCGGCGAGACGGCGCACGACCATCCGCGATCGCCTCCTCGAGTCGGAAGACCGAGCCGAGCACGTCGTGGTGTCGACGAGCGACGGCCACCTCTACCACGGCGTGGTCGACGCAGTAGGCATCGACCACATCGTGGTCCGCGACGGTGACATCGACCGCTACGTCGCCATTGCCCACATCGTCGCCATGGAGGCCCGGTAATGGCGATCAGCGTCGAAAACCTGCGCGGGCTGGCGCTGCCATCGGTTGCGCCGCGCACGATGATCGGTGTCGGGTTGGCCGCGGTGGCGGCACTCCTCGTGCTGATCGTCACCCGCCCGCCGGCAACCGTGCCGATTCTCGTCGCCGGAGCCGACCTCCCCGCCGGCACCCCGCTCGCCGGGCTGCAAATCGACGCGCGTCAAGTGGCAGATGCGAGTGGGTTCGTCGTTGGGGACGAGATCGGGGAGCTTGGCGACTGGGCTCTGGCGGCACCCATCGCCGCCGGCGAGCCGTTGATCCCGAGCCTCCTCCGTCCCGTGGCTGCGCTGCCCGCCCCCGACGTCATGGCCATCCGGCTCGACACCGGCCACGCCGTGCTCGGGCAGCTGAGCGGAGGCGATCGCATCGACATCTACGCCACAAGATCATCACCGGGAGTTCCCACGGAGACTGCGCTCATCGCCACCGAGGTGTATGTGCTCGAGGCAAGCACCGTCGAATCGAGTGCCGGTCCCGACCGCATTGAGCTGCTCCTGGCCGTTGATCGGAGCACGGCGATGGCGTTGACCCAGGCAATGCATACCGGAGAGGTCGACCTGGTCAGGGTCTCGCCTTGACGCTGCGGGTTGCAACCGTGCTGTCCGCCCAGGAGTGGGAGCCGCGGTTGGTCTCGCATGCCAGAGAGACCGCTGAGTTGCGCATCGTGCTGCGGGCGTTCCAACCAGACGAGATTGAAGAACGCAGCGACGAGATCGACATCGTGGTCGCCGGAGCGGAGGTGGCGTGGGTCACGCCGGCACAGATCGGAACATGGCAGCGCATGGGACTCAACGTGGTTGGAGTCCATCCGCGTGGTGACGGGCCGGCGGCGGCAATGCTCGATGGCGCCGGAGTGGACGAGTTGGTCCCCGACGATACGGATGCGGAGAGCTTGATCACCGCCATCCGATTCCTTGCGCCCCGCGGCGACCACGACGATGCGGAGATCAAGGGAGTGACCGCCGCGGTGATCGGTGCGCGCGGTGCTCCGGGAACAACAGAAGTTGCGCTTGGCCTCGCCCTCAACGCAGGCGCCAACGGAAAAGCCGTACTCATCGATCTCGACCTCGACGCGCCGTCGGTGGCGATTCGGCTTGGGCTCGCCCCGAGACCGGACATCACCGATGTCGCCGACACCGTGCGATCAACCGGCGTCATCGATAAGGACGCCATCCATCGCGTTGGAGGCCTTGATGTCGTAACCGGATCCCATCGGACGGGAGAATCCGCAGTGCGCCCGGCGATGGTCGAAGATGTCATCGAAGTGGCGGCGACACACTATCGGGCGGTCGTGCTCGACCTCGGAGCCGCCCCGCCGGACGATCACATCCTGAAAAGAGCCGACGATGCGGTGCTGGTGGTCGACGGCAGTGCGGTAGGTGTGGTGCGAGCGGCCAAACTCGTTGCCGAATGGTCGGGGCCGCCGCCACGCATCGTCATCAACCGGGCAGCCCGCCACGAGCACCAGCAATTGACCGAAGCGGTGCTCCACTGGACCGGAATTGAGCCAGACGCGGTCATCGAGGATCGGCGCGCAATCCGCAACGCGGCGCTCGCGGCGCGGCTACCGGATCGGCACCTGCTGCGCTCCCTGGCAGGGGTAGCGATCGCATGACGACGACCGCAGCCACCCGCTACGGGTTTCTCGGAGCGTTACTCGACGATCCGAGTGTTGAGGAGATCATCGTCATCGGTGGCCATCGAACGTTCGTCGTGCGCGACGGGATCAAGGAGCTGATCCCGTCAGTCGCCGACACCGCAACGGTGCGGAGGATCGCCGACCAGCTGCTCGCCGGCACCGGGCGCCGTCTCGACCTTTCGTCGCCCATCGTCTCTGCTCAACTCCCCGACGGGAGCCGCCTCCATATCACCGGCCCACCAGTGACCCATCCCGATCGGCTGAACATCCAGATCCGCAAGTTCGTGGTCACGGCAACCGGGCTCGATGACCTCGTCGAGCGGGGAACCATGCCCGAGGAGGCTGCGGCCCTCCTGCGATCGGCCATTCGTGCCGATCGGTCCGTGCTCATCGCTGGGGCACCCGGCGCGGGAAAGACCACGCTGGTCAACTGTCTGCTCCGCGAGGTCCAGCCCGACCGGCGGGTCGTTACCTGCGAGGAGGTCTTCGAGATTGATGCCGATCTTCCCGACATGACCCAGATGCAGACCCGCATGGAAGGTCTCGACGGCGGCGCGGCAATCACGCTGCGGGACCTGGTTCGAGAGGCTCTCCGACAGCGGCCGGATCGGATCGTGGTCGGCGAGGTTCGCGGTCCGGAGGC
>CAXMOP010000014.1:0-5964 GCA_964195155.1 uncultured Kiloniellales bacterium
TGCCGCGACCACGCCTCGACCCTCCTCGACCCTCCTCGACCCTCCTCCCCTCCCTCCGGTCGGGACTCCCCCCTGAGGGGGGAGCAAAGAGAAGGCCGCGGCGATGAGAGCCCGATCGTCGCAATGTCGCGAAACACGACACCTGAGGGGGGAGCAAAGGACCGGTCCGCGACATGGTTCGACCCCCTCCCCGACGACTCGCGACTCGCGACTCGCGGCCTATGCCGCGGGTGGGCGATTGGTGAGGCGGGTGCGCATCGCGTGTCCGATGAGCCAACCCCCGGTGGCGGCCTGGCCCCATATCGGCGGGTGAGGGCCATCTCCTCCGAGCAGGTCCTCGACGAGAATTCCCCGGGCGAGATCGTGGGTGCAGTTTTCGGCGCAGGCTGCGAATGGGTCTGGTGTTCGTGCTGGTTTCGGCATATGAATCACACTCATATGACGACCACAACGCTGCGGCAGGATCCAAAAGCGGCCGTTGTGTACTTATGAGGACGATGAGAAAGTCAGGGCTTGCGCTACGAAGCTCGCGTGAGTAGATCGATCGTGGTCGAGACCGCACCGGGCCCGACCACGACGATCGTGCCTTCCTGCACTTCGACCCATCGCTCGTTCGTGAGCGGTTCCGATGCGATGACGACGGCTCGATATGAGTCGTCGGCATCCGGGCAATGATTCGTCCCACAGATCGCGCAGTCCGGCAGCCGCTCGCGGACGGTCCAGAACAACGAGTTGCCCCAACGGCTCGCCGCCATATTCACACCGTCACTCAGGAGCAGGTTGAGCTTGGGCGGTTCCACGACGGGGATCTGCATCGACATCTGGACGAGATCGAGGACCGCACGCTCCAGGAGCCGGCCCAGGGCGTGTGCATCACCGGCCGGCGATTCCGGGTCGATTCCGAATTCCGGCATTCGTCCGAGCAGCCAGTGGAAGATGAGCTCGGAATCCGTCGAACCTCGCGGTCGACCGTGTGCCGTTTCGGCAAGGAGCGGCGCCAGCCGGGCATGAGCGGTCAGTGTTCCGTTGTGGGCGAAGGCCCACGGCCCGTAGCGGAACGGGTGGACGTTGTCGGCGACCACGTCTCCGACCGTAGCGGCGCGAATGTGGGCAAGCGCCACCCGGGCGTGGGTGGCCTCCGCCTCGTCGGCGAAGGCACCGTCGGCGAAGGCCGGGCTCGTCGATCGGACAATGTCCGGTTGATGGCCCGTCCAACGAGCAATGCCCCAGCCGTCGGCGTTGCGCTGTCCGCGTTGATCCCGGTCGCTCTGCACCTGCAAGGCGTTCTGGGCGAGGACGAGGCTGCAGTCCAACCGGGTGGCTTCGGTGGCACTGAATCCGTACAGGCGACACATGGTGACCTCCTACCACCGTCAACGGCGTCCCGGCGGCCTGCGTTGTCGGAATGTCCCGTCACCGACAGTGCCGCTATCCGCTTCGTGGGTGTCAAACTGGCGTCATGAGTCGCTACGTGGCCTTCGAGGGCATCGACGGTGCCGGCAAATCGACGGTGGCGTCGCGGGTTGGCGATGCGCTGGAAGCGGGTGGGGCGACTGTGGTGCGGGTGCGCGAGCCCGGGGGGACTCTCGTCGGCGAGCGCATCCGGGAGATCCTGCTCGGCCACGGCATGCATCAGGCACCTTGGACCGAGGCGCTCCTGTTTGCCGCGGCGCGGTCCCAGCTCGCCGCCGAGGTGATCGCTCCGGCGCTCGAATCCGGCGCGTGGGTGATCGGCGACCGCTCCGTCTACTCATCCCTGGCGTATCAGGGCGGCGGTCGCGGGCTCGGCATCGACGCGGTGCGCCGCGTCAACGAGGCGGGACTCGGGGATGTTTGGCCGGACCTGGTGGTGCTCCTCGAAGTGGATCCTGAACGGGCCCTCGCCCGTCAAGACGACCCCGACCGCATCGGCGCAGAGGGAATCGAGTTTCAGGAAGCCGTCGCGGCGGCGTTCGCCAGGATTGCAGCCGAGGAGCAGGCGCGATTCCTGGTGGTCTCCGCCGACGGCAACCTCGATGCGGTGGTGGAGGCGGTCGCCGCCGCGCTCGGGGCCGGCTCATGACTCCCTTCGATGGCGTGGTGGGACATCGTTCGGTGATTGCACTGCTCGAGGACGAGATCGCACGCCCGGCGCAGGGCTATCTGTTTGTGGGTCCTTCGAACGTTGGGAAGTCGACGATCGCCCGACGCTTCGCAGCGGCTCTCCTGTGTGGTGACGACCAAGGCTGCTTCGGCCGGGCCGTGAACGGCCGCCACCCGGATCTCGTTCTCGTCGAGCCCGAGGGGCGGGCGTCGATCACGGTCGACCAGGCGCGCTCCGTCGTCTCCCAGGCGTCGCTGACGCCGCTCGAGGCGGATCGGAAGGTGTTCCTCTTCGAGGAGGGGGGGATGATGAACGATGAGGCCGCCAATGCGCTGCTCAAGACCCTCGAGGAGCCGGCTCCGTCCTCGCTCTTCATCATCGTCGCCGAGACCGAGGACCAGCTGCCGGAAACGGTCGCCAGCCGCTGCCGAACGGTGGTGTTCGGGCGGGTCGGCGAAGACGAGGTCACCGCCGGGCTCGTCGATCTCGGCATTGACGAAGAGCAAGCGCAAGAGGCCGCTGGGATCGCCGGCGGAAGGCCTGGCCTCGCGGTGGCACTGGCCACGAATCAGGAGGTAGCCGAATTCCGGCGGCTCTGGCTCAGCGTCCCGCTGCGCATCGGCGAGTATCCCGGGGAGGCGTTCCTGCTCGCCCAGGAGGCGATGGAGGCGACCGAGCCGCTTTTGGTCGCGCTGAAGGACCGCCAGGACCAGCAACGCGATCTCCTCGGCGAGGACGCACCGCGTTCCCTGCGCGACCGGCAGACCCGCGACCTGAAGCGGGCGACCGACGCATTGCATGTGACCGGCTTAGAGATCCTCGCCTCGTACTACCGCGACGTCGCTGCGGCCCAATTCGGCAGCGCGGTGCGCAACACCGATGTCCCCGTGGCGGCGTTGTCATCGGTCTCCCCGCGACAGGCGATTGCCAGTGCCGGGCTCGTGCTGGATGCGATCGATGCGCTGAACGCCAACCAGCGTCCGCAATTGGCGTTCGCCAACCTCTTCGCGCAGCTATCCGCGGATGCCTGATCGCACGCATCGGCTGGCGGCGTGGCTGACCAAGACTGCCAGCCCAGTGTTGCGGCGTGGCGGGCGCACGTTCTTCGATCTCGAGATCTCGGGAGCGGACCACATCCCGAGCGAGGGCGGGTTCGTGGTTGCCGCCAACCATCTCTCGCACATTGACCCCGTGGTGGTGACAATGTCGATTGGTCGCGAGGTTCGGTATATCGCGCTCGACGAGCTGTTCGGCAGCGGCGCCGTCTTCGATGCCGTAACGCTGTTCTTCGGTGCCATACCCACCAACCGCGATGGCGCTCCGCTCGGGGCGCTCAAAGAGGCCATCCGGCACATTCACGACGGTGGGGTGGTCGGCCTGTTTCCCGAGGGTCGCCGGGTGGCGTATTGGGGCGAGTCGGCGCCGAAGCGCGGTGCTGCCTGGTTGGCGTGGATGACGGGGGCACCGCTGTTGCCGGTGACGGTCCACGGCACCCACCGGACCCTGAGCCCTGCCACGCAGGAGGAGGTGGGGCGCCCGTCGCTGCGGGTATGGGTCGACTCGCCGCTGGAGTGGGACGAGTACGCGGTGTTTGAGGATCCCCTCGGTGCCATGATCGAACAGTGGCACGACCGCGTGGGCAATCACCTTGCTCCCTGGTGGCCGAAATGATGGTTCCGTGACCCCGGAGCAGATCGACGCCGCGCTCGACGCCGCGGAAGCATCGCCGACAAGGCTGGCAGGCACCGGATACTGGGCGGTCGTCGCTTCGGTCAAGCGTGACCGATCGCTCGTCGAGACTTACGCCGACCGTATCGGTGTCATCGACCAGCGGTGGTTCGAATCGGTGGTCCCGTTGCAACTGCCGCTTTGGCTTGGCACGGTCCTCGCCCTGGCCGGCACTGCCATCGGTCTGGTCCTCGTCGGATTCGCCTACGGTCTCGACGATCCCTGGAACGGGATCGTGTTCCTCGCCGGAACCGCAGGGCTGCTCACTGCCACCCACGGCCTCGGCCATCTCGCCGTTGGATCGCTGTTTGGGATCCGGTTCACCGGATGGTTTGCCTTCTTCCGGCGCCCACAGCCGGGCGTGAAGACGGAGTACGCCAGCTACCTGCGAGCGCCGGCCCGCCATCGGGCGTGGATGCATGCATCGGGGGCAGTGGTCACCAAGGCGATCCCATTCCTGCTGATCCCCTCGGCGCTGATCGCCGGTGTGCCATGGTGGACGGTGGCATTCCTCGTCGCGGTGGGAATCGGTCAGCTCTTCACCGACGCACGGTGGTCGACCAAGGTGTCGGATTGGAGCAAGTACCGCAGGGAGATGGCGATTGCCCGCGAATACGATTCGTAGCGTTTGGTGGGCGCAACTCTCGCTGTGTAGCTTGCAACGCGTCGAGACGGTCGGTTCCCCGGCCGTCCGTTTCATTTGGAGGTTGTCGACATGAAGCCAGGCTCGGTCCTGATACTGGTGGCGGTTGCGGCGTTGCTCGTGGCGGCGTGCGGAAACGACGGAAGTAACAGTGGCAGCGACGCCCCGACGACCGCCGCCCCGGCGGATGTGATCCCCGATCCCGACGAGATCCTCGACGACCCGGAGGGTGCGGCCGAGGAGCTCGCCGAGGGGCTTGCCGAGGGGCTGGAGGAGATTCAGGAGCAGGAGGGTGGCGGCTCGGCGACACTCACCGTCGGCGACCAGACCTGGACATTCAACAGCATCCTGTGCGCGTTTGGCGAGGACCAGATCGGGCAGGAAGGCGCCGAGTTCGTCCTGTCTTCCATCCAGGACGGGATGCAGCTCTACGCCTCGATCGACTCGTTCGGGCGCAGCGTGTCGCTGAACGACATCGAGAACTTCTCTGACCCGTCGGTCAGCCTCGAGGCGTTTGGCGCCGACGTCGTCGTCGACGGCAAGAACGTCTCGGCTTCGGGCCAGTTCGTCGACGGCACGAGCGATAACTTCGCGGAGATCGAAGGGACCTTCGAAGCGACCTGCCCCTAGGGCAGGCCGCTGACCGCGTAGAGCTGCCACTCGCCGGGGACTCCCTTGAGCTCGTGGGAGCCCCGGTGGTCGAACTCGATGCCGGACCCGGCGACGAGGTCCTTCACCGTGCTCGACACCATGATGTCGTTCGACCGGTCGGCGTCGATCACGCGAGCGGCAATGTGGACGGCCAACCCGCCGACGTCGTCGCCGGTGAGTTCGACCTCACCGGTGTGGAGCCCGGCGCGGATTTCGATGCCAAGGTCTGGCATGGCTTGCTGGAGCTCAGCGGCGCAGGTGACGGCCCGCGTTGGCCCGTCGAATGTGGCAAGGAACCCGTCTCCCGAGGTGTGGCGTTCGGTCCCGCGATAGCGGTCGAGGTATTCGCGGGTGAGCTGATCATGGTGGCCGAGGACGCTCAGCCACTGCTGGTCGCCGAGGCGGGACAGATGGCCGGTCGAGTTGACGATGTCGGTGAACATGACGGTCGCCAGGGTCCGGTCGGACATCGGGCGCGGCCGGACACCGGTCAGGAAGGCTTCGATCTCATCCAGGACCGGAGCCGGATCGACGAAATACGGCGTCGTGTCTATTCCGGGCAGCTCGACCAGGGTGGCATTCGGGATGTGTGCTGCCAGGTATTCGCCGTGGGCAGACCGGTGGTAGACGGCGTCCTTTCGGGTGATCACCAGCGTGGGTACCGCGATGTTGGGGAGGATCGAGCGCACGTCTACCGCCGAATACCACTTGTTCATGATGGCGGCCCAGCTCGGCGGCGCCGAGAGCCGCTGATAGCGGGCCAGCCATTCTTCCAGCTGTCGATTTCCGATGGTACTTGGCGCCGGCAGGGCGAAGAAGCCCGGCTTGCCCCAACCGATGATCGCCAACTCGGTGAGCT
>CAXMOP010000015.1:0-75169 GCA_964195155.1 uncultured Kiloniellales bacterium
GAGCGGACGACCGGGATCGAACCGGCGACCTCAACCTTGGCAAGGTTGCGCTCTACCAGCTGAGCTACGTCCGCGCTTCGCGGAGAATACCACGGCCGATCTAGGTACCGCTTGAGCCGAAACCCTTGGTTCCGCGAGGCGATTCCGGCAGTTCGTCGACCACGACGTACTCCGTCGCCGGTACGGGTATCACCACGAGCTGAGCGATGCGATCGCCGCGTTCGGCATGGAACTGCGCGTCGCCGAGATTGACCAGCACCGCATGGATCTCACCGCGATAACCCGAGTCGATCAATCCCGGCCCGTTGACGACCGAAATCCCGTGGCGCACCGCCAGGCCACTGCGCGGAACGATCAGCCCGGCGTAGCCGTCGGGAATCGCCACAGCAATCCCGGTTGGTACCGCCGCTCTGCTGCCCGGATCGAGGTTCACTACCGTCCGCGCCGCCAGGTCGACGCCGGCATCGCCCGCGTGGGTTTGGGTCGGAACGGGGAGGCCGTCGTCGAGTAGCTGGATCTGGATGATCACTTTCGCCCCGGTTGTTCGCGTTCGCCGAGGATATGCATGACATCAACTCCCGGCACATCGCCGGTATCTTTCTCCCATGGCCAAGCACCCGACTCGGGAGATTCTCCCAGGGAATGACGGGCGCTGGTACCTCGAGCTGATCGGCGCGGTCGAGCCGGTCCTCGAGTCCACCGACACCTACGCGAGCCTGCAGAACCTGGTTCCGCCGGCAACGCCCGACGACACTGCCACGGTCAGCACCGGCGCGGGGGCAGCCGCGGTCAATGGTGACCTGGTCGAGGATGCCCTGCCCAACGGCGAATTCGTCCCCCTCGGCCCGGATGCAGCGACCGGATACGAAACGGAACAGCCGGTCCGAAGCCCCCTACGCTGGTGGAGCCTCGGACTCGCCCTCGTGCTCGTTGCGGCGACGGCCGCCGCCGCCGCTTACCTTTTGCCCGGGGCCGCCGAAGCCGAAGCCGCCGACGTCGCCGGCGAGCACCGAGCCGCCCTGGTTGCGTTGCGCAACGAGCTGCCGGCAACCCAATCGGCGCTCGACGATCTCACCGACCCGGCATCTAACGCCGACGCGTTGTCCGGCGTGCCTGTGGCGGTCGCCGAACTCAGTGCCGTGAGCGGGAAGGTGATCAGCGTGGCCACGATCCCGTTGCCTTCGACGCTGCCGCTCGTTCCCCGAGGTGGCTTCGAGCGTCTGGATTCGACTCGCAACGCGATGGCGATCCTGGGCGGCACCGGCCGTGACGTTGCGGGACGAATTGGTGTGGGCTTCACGTACCGCACCGCGATTGATGCGCTGTTTGCGGTCGGTCCATTGCCGACGAACCTGGAGGCCGCAGCCATCACCGACCTGAGCATCGTCCTGGCGGCCGATCTGGCCGAGACGGGTCGACTGGTTGCCGAGCTCCCGCAGGATGCGATCTTCTTCGTGGTGAGAGAGACGGCCACGATTGCGTCCCAGCGCTACGCCATCTGGCAGCTGGAGTACCTCGACGCGCTCCATGACACCGACGAGGGCCGTGCTGCGGTATTGGTCGCCGAACTGGCGGCAACGGTTACTGGTATTGACCGTGCACTCGACGCGGCCCTCGGCGCGATGCGCAACGAGCTTGATCCGCTGATCGTCGAGCTTGCCTCAGAGCTCGAAGCGGCGATCGACGGGGTCCCCTCGTAGCTACGCCTCTTGTTCGAGTGCCGCGACCTCGCGCTCGAAGTCGCTTGCGCCTTCAAATCCCTTGTAGACGGAGGCGAACCGCAGATACGCCACCTCGTCGCGATCGCGCAAGGCTTCCAGGATCTTGCGTCCAATGTCCTCGCTCGAGATGACGCCCGAGCCTGACCGGGCCAGGCGGTCGATCTCGGAAGCGATGGCGGCGATCGATTCGTCGGCGCCGGGACGGTCGGCGAGGGCCGAGTCGAGGCCGCGGCGCACCTTCTCCGGGTCGTATGGCTGGGTCGTCTGATCGCGCTTCGTCACCGTGAATACCACCGAGGAGTGCTCGAAGGTGGTGAAACGCTGCCCGCAAGTCGAGCATTCTCGTCGCCGTCGAATAGCCCGGCCGTCCTCGGCGGGGCGGGAGTCGACGACGCGGGTGTCCTCGGTGTCACAGTATGGGCAACGCACGGCGCCGCTGAGCGTACCGCGACGCCCCGGCTCCCGCTCTGGCCCAGTGTCCGCTACCCAGTGTTCGCCACCGAGGTGTTCGCTACCGAGGTGTCTGCTACCGAGGTCCGTAACGATGTCGCCGCCTAGGTCGTTACCGACCGGCGGGGACCTGGAGCACGTCGCCGGGGTGGATCAGGGATCCTTGCAGGTCGTTGAGATCGCGGATCGCCGCTACGACCGCTCGCGGATCGGCATCATCGACGCCGACGCCCTCGGCAATCGACCACAGGGAATCGCCGGCGCGAACCTCATACGCGGTGGTCTCCAACGGCGCCGAGCCGCTGAAGGCGTGGACGGCGGTGGCGAGGAGGAGCACGAGTACCGCAACGATCGTGGAGATGATGACCAGAGCACGGGCGCTGGCACTTCGTTCGGTGATCATCTCGTGCTTCCTCCTCGGTCGTCCGCCGTCCAGCCCGAACCTACGACCGGGGTGTGACAGAAAGACAAAGGCGTGAAGCCTCTTGGCCACAGTCAAGGGCGGGAGCCCCCACCTCCGAACGTATGTTCGTGTATTCTCGGCAGAATACCGAACAGGTGTTCGTCTGTCAAGTCGAACGCTTGTTCGGCAGAGTCGTCAGTCAATAGTCACCAGCCACGCCCGTGTGCTCGGCGACGAAAGCAGCGGTTTGGGGGTTGGGGTAGGACAGGGACCGGGTCCATGCCGCGGTCCGGGATTCGACCGTGAGCCAATCGATGACCTCGTCGGGCATGCGTGGGCGATGGGTGCCCTCCCACGACGCTACTTGAACCCGCGCCTTGCCCTCGGCATCGGCGGCCGACGCCCCCTCTGATCATGGGGCGATGCTCGTCGGTGGCGCCCGCCACGGCAAATCGAACATATGTTTGGTCGCGGAGCCGTTCAACGCTACCGTTACCGGCACCAACCCCCTTTTTGGAGGCCGCAATGGCACCGCAAGATCTCACCGACCGACAGCGACAGATTCTCGAGGTGATCACGGAGACCGTCAGCACGCGCGGCTACCCGCCATCGGTTCGCGAAATCGGGGACGCCGTCGGGCTGTCGTCGCCCTCGACCGTTCACAGCCACCTCTCGGCGCTCGAGCGCGGCGGATATCTGCGTCGTGATCCGTCGAAACCGCGAGCCATCGAGGTGATCGACGATGGGAGACCCGAGACCAACATGCACCGGGCACCGGTGCGGGACGTCCCCCTGATCGGCAGCATCGCCGCCGGCTCTCCGATCCTCGCCGAGGAGGACATCGAGGAGATCTACCCGCTGCCGACCGAGCTCGTCGGACACGACCCGGTCTTCCTGCTCCGGGTGCGGGGAGACTCAATGATCGACGCCGGCATCTACGACGACGACTACGTGGTGGTCAGGCGCCAGCCCACGGCGAGCGATGGCGAGATCATCGCCGCCCTCGTGGGCGAGGAGGAGGCGACGATCAAGCGCTTCCGCACCAAAGACGGCAGGGTTGTTCTGGAATCGGAGAATCCGGCCTACGCGCCGATGGTCTTCACCGAGGGTGTGCAGATCCTGGGGATCGTCATCGCCCTCTTCCGCCGGCTCTAGCCACCCCGCCGCGACCTGCGACCCGCGACTCGCGACTCGACTACAACTTCCCCCGATAGACGATCGAAGCCGGGCCGGTCATCCACGCACCATCGTCATCGAACTCGACCAGCAACTCGCCGCCTGCCAGCTCAACAATGACCGCCACTCCCAATCCGTTTGTGGCACGCGCCGCGAACGCCGCTGCGGTGGCGCCGGTCCCTGAGGCGGCGGTCTCGCCAACGCCTCGTTCCCAGACCCGGACCTTGATGCGGTCGCCGTCCGTGCGCTCGACGAATTCCACATTGACACCGTCTGGGAAGAGTGGATCGTGCTCGATCGACGCTCCGACATCGGCCACGGACGCCTCCGTCACGTCGTCGACGAACAGCACGGCGTGTGGATTGCCCACAGCCACGGGACGTACCGTGTGCCCCGCAACCATCATCTCCTCGGTTCTGAACTCGTGCGGGCGACCGACGAAGGCGCGCACCATCCCATCGGCCAGGACCGAAACCGCGTGATCCCCAACCGCGCTCTGCACGATGAAGTCGGATCCATCCACCATGCCGTCCTCGACGGCCAACACGGCAAGGGCGCGCAACCCGTTGCCACACATCTCGACCTCGCCACCGTCGGCATTCCAATACCGCATCGACACCCGGGATGCATCGACCGGGTCGAGGAGCAGCACACCGTCGGCCCCGATTCCGGTGTGACGGGCGCACCAAGCCGGAATCATTGCCGCGTCCGGTTCCTGGTCGATGACGATGAAGTCGTTGCCGAGACCCTCGACCTTTACGAAGTCCATGATTCCTCGAGATGCGATACCGCAGCTTGTCGGCGTTCTTTGGGATCATGGTGCCACGGAATCCAGTGGATCCGTGGATCACGACGAAAGAAGGTTCGCTGCCGCTTGGCCAGCGCAACGGTGGCCCGGATCGTCTGCTGCCTGCCCTCTTCGAGAGGGATATCCCCGGCGATGACCGGCAGTAGCTGCTGATAGCCGACGGCCTTCCGCGCCGTTCGACCCATCATCGGGCTGAGCGCCGTTATTTCCTCGATGAGGCCATCGTCCAGCATGGCATCGAGCCTGGCCGTCGCTCGCCGTTCCAGGTCGGGACCGGCGTCGATGCCGAGACCGACGAACGGACGCGATGCCGCGTACCCACGTACCGCGGTGGCCTTGGGCGACCGCACCCGGCTCGACGGGGTTTGCCCGGTCAGCCGGTATACCTCGACCGCTCGCAGCACGCGGCGAGGGTTGGCAAGGTCGACGACGTCACCTGCGGCGGGATCTGCCTCTAACAACTCCTCGAGCAGCTCGCGAGGCGCCACGGCCTCGAGGCGTGATCGGAGCTCGTCGTCGGTCGGTGGGAACTCGAGCGGGTCGACGAGCGCACGCAGATGCAGTCCGGAGCCTCCGGCGAGCACCGCCGGACGCTCGTCGGCCGTCATTTGATCGAGCACGGATGCGCCGATCGCCTGGTACTCGGCCACGGTCAGCTCATCGGCGGGATCGACCAGATCGACAAGGTGATAGCTGAATCGACGGCGCCGGGCGGTGTCCGGCTTGGCGGTGCCGATGTCCATGCCTCGATACACCTGCATCGAATCGACCGAGACGATCTGGGCGTCCATATCGCCGGCGAGCGCTTCGGCGAGTTGTGACTTTCCCGAGGCCGTCGGCCCCACCACTGCGACGAGCCTCAGACCGGTTCCCCTTCGAGATAGTGCGGTGCGGCTCTGGTGATTCGCGCGTCGAGGAACGATCCCGGGGTGAATTCACCGGCAAGGTGGACGATTCGGTTTCCCTCGGTTCGTGTGGTGGCGACGGTCGGATCGCGACGAGAAGGCCCCTCGACCAGGACCTCGGTTGTGGCCCCGACCGCAGCCTGATTGTGCTCGAAGGTGACCCGGTTCTGCAGCTCGACCAGTCTTTCGAAACGGCGGCGAACCGCGGCCTCATCCACCTGGTCTGCCATCTCCGCGGCGGGGGTGCCGGGGCGTGGTGAGAACTGGAACATGAACGCATTGTCAAAACGGGCCTCGGCCATGACCTCCATCGTGCGCTCGAAGTCCTCATCGGTCTCGCCGGGGAATCCGACGATCACATCGGTGGAAACCGAAAGGCCCGGGATGATGTCTCTGGCCATGGCGAGCTTGGCAAGGAATCGCTCGGCGGTATAGCCGCGGTGCATCGCCGCTAGGATCCGGTCGCTCCCAGACTGCAGCGGCAGGTGGAGCTGCGCAGCCACCGCGGGGGTCTCGGCCATGGCGTCGACGACGTCCTCCTTGATGTCCTTTGGGTGCGGGCTGGTGTAGCGGATTCGGCCGATGCCGTCGATCGCGCCCACCTTTCGCAGCAGGTCGGCGAAGAGTGGCTTTCGTCCATTGAGGTCGAGATCGCGCCCGTAGGAGTTGACGTTCTGGCCGAGCAGCGTCACCTCGACGACGCCGTCGGCTGCGAGACGTTCCACCTCCCCGATGACATCTCCGGGACGACGGCTGATCTCTGGGCCTCGCACGATGGGCACGATGCAGAATGTGCAGCCGTTGTTGCACCCGATCGTGATCGTGACCCACGCCGAATGGTCGCTCTCACGCTGGACGGGCAGGTGCGACGGAATCTCGTCGCGGTTGGTGGTTTGTTCCCAGACTTCGGTGACCGGCCCCCACTCGTCGGCGTGGTCGAGCAGGTCAAGCACCCGGTGCGTGTTGTGGGTGCCGAACACCACGTCGACCCAGTCGGCCCGCTCACGGACGAGCTCTTGATCCTTCTGGGCCGCGCAACCGCCGACCGCGATCCGCATGCCGGGTCTCGCCTGCTTTGCGGCCTTGAGCCCCCCCAGGTAGCTGTACAGCCGTTGGTCGGCGTTGTCACGGATTGTGCAGGTGTTGACCACGACCAGGTCGGCGTCTTCGACGTGGTCGACCCGCAACATGCCGTCGGTGTCGAGGAGCCCGGCGATCCGCTCGGAGTCGTGCGCATTCATCTGGCACCCGAAGGTGCGGATGAAGTAGGTGTTCCCCTGGTGACGCGGCGCCCGAACCATCGCCGGCATGCCGAGCACGGTTGCTTGACTCATAGAGATCCTCTGCCGCGTTTCCCCGCTCTTGTCGCCTTCGGCTGCGGGCCGCTCAGGCCCCGCCGCAACACGCTTCGAGCGTTCTCACTAGCGAGCGAAGTCTTTGGCCCGATACTCCCGAATGACGGTGACCTCGATTTGACCTGGATACTGTAGGTCCTCCTCGAGCTTTCTTGCGATGCGCCTCGCCAATGCGGATGCGCCGAGATCGTCGACATCGCCCGGGTCTACGACCACCCTGATCTCCCTGCCCGCTTGGAGGGCAAACACCCGATCCACCCCCTCGAAGGCGGCAGCGACCTCCTCGAGCTTCTCCAGGCGCCGCACATAGGATTCCAGGGCTTCGCGCCTGGCGCCGGGGCGTGCCGCCGAAACCGCATCGGCGGCCTGGACGAGGACCGCAGTTAGCGTTCGCGGTTCGACTTCGTTGTGGTGCGCCTCGATGGCGTGAACCACCGCAGGCTCCTCGTCGAAGCGGCGTGCGATCTCGGCGCCCACCAGGGCATGGGCCCCACCGATCTCATGGGAAACCGCCTTGCCGATGTCGTGCAAGAACGCCGCCCTGCGGGCTTCCACCTCATTGGCACCCATCTCTGCTGCGAGCATGCCGGCAATGTGCGCCGACTCGATGAGATGGTCGAGTACGTTCTGGCCATAGCTGGTGCGGTATTTGAGCCTTCCCAGCAGCGTGATCAACTCCGGGTGCATTTTGCTGATCCCGACCTCGACCAGCGCCCACTCGCCCGCGTCGCGAATCGATTGTTCGACTTCGTCGAGGGCCTTGGCGTAGGCCTCCTCGATCGAGGAGGGATGGATCCGCCCACCATCAACAAGACGCTCGAGGGCGCGCCGGGCAACCTCTCGGCGCACGGGGTCGAAGGTGGAAACCGACACCGCCTCGGGAGTGTCGTCGACGATGAGATTGACGCCGGCAATGGCCTCGAAGCTCCTGATGTTTCTGCCGTCCCTGCCAATGATGCGGCCCTTCATGTCGTCGGAAGGCAGCGGAACCACTGAAACCGTGGTCTCCGAGACCACCTCGGCTGCCAGCCGCTGAATCGCCGCCGCCAGGATTCGCTGGGCACGGCGCTCTGCCTCTTCCCTTGCTCTGGTGTCGAGGTCCCGCATCAAGGTCATCGCGTCGCGCTTGGCCTCAGCCTCAACCTTCTCGAGCAGCTCGGACTTCGCCGCCTTGGCGTCGATGCCGGCAACGCGTTCGAGTGACTGGCGGGCTTCCTCCTTCACCGACTCAGCCTCCGCGACCGCGCCTTCGGCGGCGTGCTCCCTGGTGAGCACCATCTCCTCGCGTTGCGCCAGGTTCCCGGCACGCTGCTCCAGGGTTGCCTCGCGTTGGACAAGCCGGGATTCCTGAGATCCCGCCTCCACCCGGCGATGTTCCAGCGTGGCGTCCTCGCGATCGCGGTATGCCTCGGCCTTGGTCCGCGCCTCCTCTTCGGCTCGCGCCAGAATTCGTTGCGCCTCGAGCCGTGCTTCGGCCAGCGCCTCGCTCGGCGTCTCCACCCGCTGGAGGCGCCTGGCGATTGCGTAACCGCTCACGAACACGATGACCATGGCGGCAGCCACTAAGGCTCCGACCAGCCACTGTTCCATCGTTGCCCCGTTCCGGCGTCCCAAAACGCCGCATGCCGAGCCACGAGGACTCGGCACACACCAGGCACAACACCGCGTACGTCGGGGGAATCAGTCCCCTGTAGTCACTTTGGCTGTTGTTCTCCGGTTCGACATTCGCTTTGGTCCATCTGAATAGTTGGTGTTTCGGTATGTGTCGTAGCTCGATCCTAGCCCAAGACGGCGCACTTCGGAACGCGAAATCTGAAGAGGCTCAGTCGACCCCCTCGGTATCTTCGATCGGGGAATCTTGCGGCGCTTCTTCCCCGGGTGCCTCGTCATCCTCACCATCGACCAGATCGACGATGACACCGACCGCACGGAGCACTTGATCCTGGAGCTGCATCGCCAGCTCGGGATTGTCGCGGAGGAACTCCTTGGCCTTCTCTCGCCCCTGCCCGAGCTGGTCGCCGTCGTAGGTGTACCAGGCGCCGGCCTTCTTGACGACGCCTTCTTCCACCGCAACGTCCAGCAGGCTCCCTTCGCGGGAGATTCCTGATCCGAACATGATGTCGAACTCGGCGAGTCGGAACGGTGGAGCGACCTTGTTCTTGGCGATCTTGGCACGCACCCGGTTCCCGATGTTGTCGGTCCCCGATTTGATCGCTTCGATCCTGCGCACGTCGATTCGGACGCTCGCATAGAACTTGAGGGCCCGGCCACCAGGCGTCGTTTCAGGTGATCCGAACATGACACCGATCTTCTCTCGCAGCTGGTTGATGAAGACCGCCGTGGTCTGTGAGCGGTTGATCGTCCCCGCCAGCTTCCGGAGCGCCTGGGACATCAGCCGCGCCTGGAGACCAACGTGGACGTCGCCCATGTCGCCCTCGAGCTCGGCCCGCGGCACCAGCGCCGCCACCGAGTCGATCACCACCACATCGAGGGCGCCGGAGCGGATCAGCATGTCGGTGATCTCGAGTGCCTGCTCCCCCGTGTCGGGCTGGGAGATCAGCAACTCGTCGACGTCGACGCCGATCGCCCTGGCGTATACCGGGTCGAGAGCGTGCTCGGCGTCGATAAATGCGGCGAGCCCTCCGTTGCGTTGCGCCTCTGCGACCACGTGGAGGGCGAGGGTCGTTTTTCCGCTCGCTTCAGGTCCGTATATCTCCACGATCCGGCCGCGGGGTACCCCCCCGATGCCGAGGGCGAGGTCGAGCGAAAGCGCACCGGTGGGGATCGCGTCGATCTGGCGGATCTCCTCGTCGCCCAGTCTCATGATGGCGCCGGTACCGAACTGGCGCTCGATCTGGGTCATTGCCATCTCGAGGTTCTTTTCCCGGTCGCTGTGCTCTATGGCCACGATGGTCTCCTTCTCCGGTTGCCCCGGCTTGTCCTTCCCGAACGTACCGGGCGCCTGTGACAGATTTGCCCGGGGAGAACAACACCCATGTTATTCATCGGGGAACCGATACGATAGGCGAACATCTGTTCGATGTCGAGGAATGGAGAGCCTTCAGTCCTCAGCCTTCAATCCTCAGCCTTCAATCCTCAGCAAAAAGCGCTCACTCATGACGGATGACCGATGTCACCCACTGGGAGCGCGACCGGGAGCGCACCGGCAACCTGCTGCCGATTCAAAAGACGAGGAACGTCTCAACCTCCCCACCTTCCACACGCCCGGTGTCGGCGAACCCGAGCCCTTCGTAGAACTCCTTGGGGCTCCCCGGCCCCGGCACATACGACACGAACAGCCCGGCCGCGTCGGGACGCGTGCGCACGTAGTCGATCACCAGATCCATGGCTCGCTTCCCAAAGCCGAGGCCCTGTAGCGCTGGTCGATCATGAACCGCCATAGGTAGTAGCGCGGTCGATCATCGTCGTCGGACAACAACACGTAGCCGACTGGGTCGTCGTCGGCATAGATCGCCCGCGTCCAGGCCTTGGTGGTTACCGCATATTCGGCCATGGACACCGCGTTCGGTGCGACGAAGGACACCTGGTCCGGAGCGACCGCCAGGTCGCAAATGGCGCGCACGTTGGCGCTGTCGATGTCGCGGAGGGTCACCTCGATGTCGGCGCTGAATTTGGCCATAGGCTGAGGCTATCTCGCCGCGGTCTTCTACAGCCGCACCTCGTCGACCACCTCATAGCGGGCCCCTCCACCGCCAAGCAAGCTGCGAAACAGCGTGATCCGATCGACTTCCTGGCTGAGCGGGAATGACGACACCTGGTCAACGAGACTGCGGACGTCTTGCGGTGGCCGGATCCTGGACAGGGTGAGGTGCGGATGAAACGGCCGGTCCTCCGGTTCGAAACCGGCCGCCTGTGCGGCCTCCTCGCAGCGCCCTGCGAGTTCGGCAAGCTCCTCGGCACCGCGCCGCACGCCCATCCACAGGACGGTCGCACGAGCCGGTCGTGAGAACGCCCCGAGCGGACCGAATCCGAGCACGAACGGCAGCGTGAGCGCGTCTTCGTCGAGGAACGCAAGAACCCGGTCCCGATCGGGTTCCTCCGTTGCTCCGAGAAATCGCAGCGTGAGGTGCCAATTGGCCGGTGGAACGGGCTTGCCGGGGAGCGGCGCTGCCTTGGCTTCGAGGAAGGCAGCGAGCCCGTGCCTGAGCTCGTCGGTCAGGGCCACTCCGAGGAACAAGCGGTCGGTCAGCGGCTCTCCCACTCAACACCTTCGAGCGACATCCGCAGCCAGTGCAAGGCCGCGGTCGCCGCATAGACCCGCACTCGCTCGCGGTCCCCCGGGAAGTGCAACGACCGGCTCTTGACCCCGTCGGGAGTGGCCACGGCGATGGCCATCGTCCCTTGGGGCTGTTCCAACGGATCCGGGCCGGCGGAGCCGGTAACACTCACGGCGACATCGACGCCAAGTGTGGGCCGGGCACCCTCGGCCATGGCGCGGGCAACCGGCTCGCTGACCACACCGTGTTCGGCGATGACCTGCATGTCGACGCCGAGCATCTCCACCTTCAAGTCGCTGGCATAGGACACAACCGAGCCGCGATACGCGGTACTGGCCCCGGGCACCGAAGTGATCCTCGCCGCAACCATGCCGCCGGTTGCCGACTCCGCGGTGCCGAGCGTCCAGCCCCGTTGCTCGAGGGCGCGAAGCACCACCACCTCGACGGTGTCATCGTCGGTCCCAAAAATGCGATCGCCCATCCTGCGACGAACTTCCGCCTCGATGGGCGCGATCATCGACGCCGCCTCGAGCTCGGAATCGGCCTTGGCGGTGATCCGAACCTTGATCTCACCGCTCGATGCCAAAAATGCGATCGTGGGGTTCGACGATGCGTCGTAAAGGTCGCCGAGAAGCTCTCCGATCGCCGACTCGGATTCTCCCCAGGATCGAAGCAGGCGGCTCGAAACCACGCCTTGGCCGCTACCGGCGATGGCCGGAAGCACGCTGTGGTCGAGCATCCGCAGCATCTCAGCCGGGACGCCGGGTAGCGCGTACACCGCGGCGCCGCTGATCTCCATGGCGATGCCGGGCGCCGTGCCCTTCTGATTCTCGATAAATGAGGCGCCGTCGGGCCGCTCTGCCTGCTGCAGATTCGACTCCGGCATGTCGCGTCCCCGCTGGCGCCACCATTCGCGGAGCCGGTCGCCCTGGTCCGCGTCAAAGACCAGCGCCACGCCCGCCGCCTGTGCCAACGCCTCGCGGGTGAGGTCGTCCTTGGTCGGCCCGATGCCACCGGTCATGATCACCGCATCGGCGCGACCGCAGGCCTCCAGGATCGCGGCGGTCATGCGATCCACGTTGTCCCCCACCACGGTCTGGCGATAGTGATCGAGCCCGGATTCGGCAAGGCGCTCCCCGATGCGCGCCGCGTTGGAGTTGACGATCTGACCAAGCAGCAACTCGGTGCCGACCGCGATGATCTCGACGCTCATCCAACAACCGTCGCGGTGAGGTCGGTCCCGTAGCCGCCGGTCACTGTCGCGTTGAGCCAGTCACCGGGCTCCCCCCGGTCGAGGAGCACGACGCCGTCGATCTCCGGTGCCTCGCGGTAGGACCTGGCGACCGTCTGACCGTCTTCGATCTGGTCCACCACGACCTCGAGGGTGCGGCCGACCTGGGCGATGGTCTGGCCGGTGGTGATGTCGTCTTGGAGCGACTGCAGATAGCGGGTGCGCTCCGCCTTCTCGGCTTCAGGTACTTGGTTTTCCATGGTCGCCGCAGGCGTGCCGTCCTCTGCGGAGTATGGGAAGAAGCCCGCCCAGTCGAGCCGCGCCTCGTTGAGGAAGTCGGCCAGGTCTTCGACGTCGTCATCGGTCTCGCCGGGAAACCCGACAATAAAACTCGAGCGAAGTGCTGCCTCGGGAGACTTGAGGCGAATCGACTCGATCAGCCGCCGGTGGGTGTCGCCGGAGCCGGGTCGTTTCATCGCCCGCAGCAGACCGGCCGAACTGTGTTGCAGCGAGAGATCGAAGTAGTCGGCGATGCGTTCGTTGGAGATCATCTCTTCCACCAATGCCGGGCGGATCTCCCTCGGGTACAGGTAGAACAGACGCACCCGGCGCAGCCCTTCGACCGCAGCGACCGCACGCACCAGGCCTACGATCTCGCCCTCACCGGTGTCGCGTCCGTAGGCGGCCAGGTCCTGGGCGACGAGACCGATTTCGGTCACACCGCTCCCCACTAGCCCGGTCGTCTCCTCGACGATGCTCTCGGGGCTTCGCGATCGTTGCTTGCCACGGAATTGCGGGATAGCGCAGAACGTGCACAGCTTGTCGCAGCCTTCGGCAACCTTCAAATACGCCCACGGTGTGGCCGGGGTGGGGCGGCGGGTTTCATAGAGGATGTCCATATGGGAGCGGCGGGCGCTCCCGATGCTGAGCGGCGTCCAGCGGCGCAGGTCGTCCAGCCGATCCACGAGCTCGGGATACCGGTCGAGCCCGATGATGGCGTCGGCCTCGGGGAGGGCCTCGACGAGCTCGGACTCATAGCGTTGGGCCATGCAGCCAAGCACCACGAGGCTTGCGTCATCCCGTTTCTCCTCGGCCAGGTCGAGGATGGTGTCGACGGACTCCCGGCGCGCCGGCTCGATGAACGCGCACGTATTGACCATCACCACGTCTGCGGCCCCGGGCGACGCGGCATGCTGATACCCGGCTGCGTCGAGCATGCCGAGGATCTTGTCCGAATCGACCTCGTTCTTGGCACAGCCGAGCGTGGTCAGCCAAACCGATGGGGCTTCAATGGATGCAGTCACCGCCGGGTAGCGTAGGAGTCGGTCAGACCTCTTCGATACCGTCCATGACGTCGCGCAGCGCGCCGAGGTGTTCGACCGCGGCAAGGTCTTGTGGGCGCCCGGCCGCTCGCTTCATCCGGATGAGGTCTTCGACATCGGCCACGAGTACCTCGTGGTCTCCCAGGCTCATCGCCACCGCCGCTAGTCAATACCGAGTTCGCTATATCTGTCGGTAGGCGCCGCGAAAGTAGATCAGCGGGTCTTCGAGGGCGGCGATCGCGACATGGTCGATGTCGGCGGTGATCAGCAGCGAATACCCGCTCTCGGCGGCGCTGGCACCGGAGCAGTAGGCCCGGTTGGGAACATCGGTAAGCGCCGGGCCCCATTCCCCGTCCTCCACGGCCAGGCCGGCGAACAGGCCGCCCGGACTGGGGCGCTGTTCGGCGAAGACCTCGGAGATCGCTCGATGCTCGGACTCCAACACATGCACGATGAACCTGCCGGTCCTCTCGATGACATCAACGAGGTCGGCGGTCGGAGCGGCCAGGAACTGCACCCGGCCCGGCTCGCCCTCGGCGACCACGAGCGACGACACGGTCATTCCCGCTCGATCCTCGTCGTCGCCCGCGGTGATGACAGTGACCGGCTCGGCCAACCGGCCGCGAAAGCGCCGTACCGGGTCGCGGTGCTCCATGGGCGTGGCGAACGGGTGCACGTCTTCATGGATCTCACCGGTCATGTGTTTCTCCTATGTCAAGCGAGCATGACACTGAAGCGAGCGTAATGAGTCGCGAGTCGCGAGTCGCGAGCCCGAGCCCGAATTGCTTTTCGTTCAGAGTGGGCGAGACCACGCAGTCCGGCGGCGAGCAGTAACGAATCGCTTCTCGATAGAGAGGCTGCGATCACGCAGTCCGGCGGCGAGCCCCCGCGAGCCGCCCAACAAGCATGGCCGGGAACGCCTCGACGGCGGGTCCGGTAGGGTCGCCGTGGCGACGCGAGCAAACGAGGATGCAATGCCGCACATGCAGGACGACTTCCCGCTCTTGATGTCCACCCTCTACGACCACGGTGTCCGGCACTACCCCGATCAAGAGATCGTGTCGGTCGATCCCGACCTGGCGATCACGCGAACCACCTACGCCGAGACCGATCGGCGCGTCCGGCGCCTGGCCACTGCTTTCTCCGAATCGCTCGGCGTCGCCGCCGGCGATGCCGTCGGCACTTTCGCCTTCAACAACCACCGCCATCACGAGCTGTATTGGGCGACGGCCAACACCGGGGTGATCTGCCACACGCTCAATCTCCGGCTCTTTCCGGAACAGCTGGTGTACGTCATCAACCACGGCGGGGACCGCGTGCTGTTCCTTGACGTCAATCTGGCGCCGCTGCTCGCGCCCATCATCGACGAGCTGAAGTTCGTTGAGCGCTATGTCGTGATGGGCGGCGATGCCGCGGACAGCGGGCTGCCCGACGCCATCTCCTATGAAGAGATGATCGACGGAGTCTCCGAGCACGGGGCATGGCCCGAGCTCGACGAGCGAAGCCCTTTCATGCTCTGCTATAGCTCGGGGACCACGGGGAACCCGAAGGGCGTCGCCTATACGCAGCGCTCCACCTATCTGCATACGATCTCGAACCTGGCCAACTTCCCGATCGCGGCGACCGACAACGTGCTGCCGGTCGTACCGCAATTCCATGCCTCGGCGTGGGGCTATCCCTTCCAGGCGGTCACCATGGGTGCCAAGCTCACCTACCCGGGCCCCGACCTATCGCCGGAAGGGTTGGTGAAGCTGTTCGTCGACGAGAAGGTGACATTTTCTGCAGGCGTCCCGACGGTGTGGCTTGGTATCCAGCAATATCTTGCCGACCACCCGGAGATCGAGTTGCCCGACATGCGGGCCTTCCTCTGTGGAGGGTCGGCGGTGCCACGGGCGATGACCAAGTGGTACCAGGAGAATCGCGGCATCCGGGTCGTCCAGGGGTGGGGCATGACCGAGACCAACCCGATTGCCTCGGTATCGCTGCTCGCGCCGTGGATGGAGGATTGGGACTTTGAACAGCAACTCGACATCTTCGAGACCGCCGGGCGCATCGTCCCGGGCCTCCAGTACAAGATCGTTGACGAGGACGGCGAGGAGCTTCCCCACGACGGCGAGGCGTTCGGAGAGCTGCTGATCCGCGGGCCCTGGATTGCGGGCGAGTACTACAAAGATGATCGAACTCCGCAGTCGTTCGTCGACGGGTGGCTCCGCACCGGTGACGTGTGCAAGGTGACCCCCGAGGGCTACATCCGCATCACCGACCGCGCCAAGGATCTCATCAAGTCCGGCGGCGAGTGGATCTCGTCGATCGATCTGGAGAACGAGATCATGGCGCACCCGGAGGTGGCCGAGGCCACCGTTGTCGGCTTGAAGCACGTCAAGTGGCAGGAGCGGCCGGTCGCGTTCGTCGTGCGCATCGAAGGATCAACCGTCACCGCAGACGACATCATCGCTTTTGTGACCGATCGAGTAGCGAAGTGGTGGATCCCCGACGAGATCGTCTTCGTCGACGAAATCCCAAAGACCGGCACCGGCAAGTTCGACAAGAAGGTTGTCAGAGACCAGTACTCGGATCTGTTGATGGACGCGTAGGACGGGACGCAAGACGCGAGACGCGATTTCGCTTTGACTCCCCCTCAGGTGTTCTGTCGCGGCGGGTTGCGACACTCGCCGGGTGTGCGGTTCGTTTCCTCCCCCGTTGGGGGAGGAAAGCAACCGACCGAAGGGAGGCTGACGGAGGGGCTACCAGGCCTCGAAAGAGGGGAGGAACGCGACTCGCGACTCCTACAGGACGGCGCTCAGCTCGTCTTCGGTGATCAGGACCGCCCGCGGCTTCGATCCCACCGACGGCCCGACGATTCCCTTGTTCTCCATGATGTCCATCACCCGGCCCGCTCTGGCGAAACCGATGCGCAGCTTTCGTTGCAGCATCGAGGTCGAGCCGAGCTGACTGCGGACCACGAGTTCGATCGCCTCCCTGACGATCGCCGGGTCCTCACCCTCGAACTCCTCGTTGCTCGCCGCACGCTTCTGCGCCACTTCGAAGACCTCGGTGTCTGAATAGCGGGCCTGCTGCTGCTCCCTCACGAACTCGACGACCCCCTGCACCTCCGCCTCCGATACCCAGGCGCCCTGGACGCGCTCGGGCTTCGGCTCTCGCGCCGTAATCACCAGCATGTCGCCGAGACCGACCAGCTTGTCGGCGCCGCCCTGGTCGATGATCACGCGGGAGTCGGTCTGCGATGCCACCGAGAACGCCAAACGAGAGGGCACGTTGGCCTTGATCACCCCGGTGATCACATTGACCGATGGCCGCTGGGTTGCGAGCACCAGGTGGATGCCGACCGCCCGCGACATCTGGGCAATGCGCACGATCGAGTCTTCGACGATCCGCCCGGCCACCATCATCAGGTCGTTGAGCTCGTCGACCACCACCACGATGTAGGGGAACCGGTCGTAGCGATCCTCATCGAAGTCGCCGGCGTCGTACCGCTCGCGATAGGACTCGATGTCGCGCACGCCCGCCTCGGCCAGCAGGTCGTAGCGCCGATCCATCTCCCCTACCGCCCATTGCAGCGCATCGGCGGCCTTCTTGGGGTTGGTGATGACCCTGGTCAGGAGGTGTGGCGCATCGTTGTACTGGCCAAGCTCCACGCGCTTGGGGTCGACCAGGATCAAGCGGACCTCGTCCGGCCTGGCCCGCATCAGCAGCGATGTGATGATCGCGTTGATGCACGACGACTTCCCCGCACCCGTGGCGCCGGCGATGAGCAGATGGGGAAGCTCGGTGAGACGGATCATCCGCGACGTGCCGCTGACGTCCTTGCCGAGCGCGACCAGCATCGGGTCCCGGTCCTGGGCGGCCACCGGGCTCGCCAGGATGTCGCCGAGCGTCACGACCTGGCGCTTTCGATTGGGCACCTCGATGCCGATCGCCGAGCGGCCCGGGATGGGGGCGAGAATGCGCACGTCCGGTGAGGCCAGCGCGTAGGCGATGTCGTGGGCGAGGCTGGTGACGCGCGATACCTTGACCCCGGCCGCAAGCTCGATCTCGTAACGGGTGACCGTCGGTCCCGGCACGATGCGGGTCAGGCGGGCGTCGACACCGTGCTGGCGGAGCGAGTCCTCGAGCTCGGATGCGGTCTGCTCGAGGCCGCGCTTGTTCGCACCCACCGCACTGGTGGACCCCAGAAGCGACAGCGGGGGCAGGGCATACTCGCCGGATCGGCTTGGCGGCGCCGGTTGCTGTGGCCTGGACTTCTTGGGCGATGACTTCTCCGCCTTCGGGCCTTTCCGTGGTGCGGTCGGCTCCGGAGCGGGCGGTTCGGCGATCACCGGGTCCTGGTCGACGTGAATGGTCGGCTGTTCACGGGGCAAATCCAGACCCACCCACGAGCGGAAGCGGCGGAGCGAGGAGACGAGTGTGTGGCCAACGTCCCGAACCGTGGACCGGGTCAAGACCAGCGTGCCGGCGGCGATGACGGCGAACAAGACGATGAACGCCCCCCAGAATCCGATCAATCGTCGCAACGGGAAGGCGATGAGCGCCCCGGCGACCCCGCCGCTGTCCTGAACCTGATCGACGTTGCCGGCGAGTGCGACCGAACCGGTGAGGAGGTGGAACATTGCGAGAGTGCTGAAGAACACCACGACCACACCGATCACGACCCGCCCTGCTTGGAGCCGTGGGAAGATCCCGACCAGGCTGATCCCGACGACTGCAAGGACGATGGGCACGGCGTATGCCCAGGTTCCGAACAGGAACATGGCGGCGTCCGAGACCCCGGCACCAAGCGGTCCGGACAGCCCGAAGAACGACAGTGTCACCAACAGCGCGCCGACGATCAACACCAAGCCCCAGACGTCGTCGGTCTGGCGCCCGAGGCGCTCCCGGATCCGTTCTCGGCTCTTCCGCAGCGCGTGGGCGAGCCTGGTCCGCATCGGGATCCGTTTCGATTTTCTAGTCCTACTCCGCCCCTTCGACCCGCGACCTTTGGTACGCGTAGCCATGGGGACGACACGATACAAGAGGTTGCCGTCCCTTCCAACCACCCTCCGCGCGATCTCAACCGCGCAGAGTTACACGCATGTAGTTCGCGGCGTTGTTTTCGCCATTCCGCGGGCCAACAGCGTCATAGGCACCCCTACCGGCCCTGGGCTGGCAGCGTTACAGCTCGATGATGACGGGGAAGACGACGGGGCGGCGCTTCATCGTGTTTTGCACCGCCTTGCGTGCCGAGTTGCGGACCCTGCGGTGCAGGGCGTCGTGGTCGATGGGCCGGTCGAGGGTGGAGATCCCCTGCTCGACCCTGGTTCGGATCGCCTTGTGCAGCTTGTCGGCATCCCCGGTGACCCCGTGACTGTCGATGTCGGGTCCGAAGATGATGTCTCCGGTTCGTTTGTCGACGCCCACGGTGACGAGCACCACACCGTCATCTGCCAGGTGTTGCCGATCGCGAATGACCCCGAAGTCGTCCTCGATCTCGGTCCCGTCCACATAGACATAGCCTGCAGACACGGCCTGGCGGTCGATACGCATTTTGCCGTTTTCGAGGACCACGACGTCGCCGTCCTCGCACACCTCGACGCGAGGGATTCCCAACTCCATGCCGAGGTCGGCATTGGCCGCGAGGTGCCGGTACTCGCCGTGGACCGGGATCAGCGCCTGGGGTTGCACGACGTTGTAGAAGGTCATGAGCTCGGTGGCCGCGGCATGGCCCGACACGTGGACCGGCGCGTTGCGACCGTGGTGGACGGTGACTCCGGCCCGGGTGAGGTTGTTGATCACTCGCGATACCCGCTTCTCGTTACCGGGGATCGGGGTCGCCGAGATGATGACGCTGTCGTTGGGGTCGAGGGTCACCGAACGGTGCTCTCCCGCCGCCATCAGCGACAACGCGGCGAACGGCTCACCCTGGCTTCCTGTTGAGATCACGGCCGCCTTGTCGGGCTCGAGCTCCAGCAGCTCCTCCAGCTCGACGAGTCCCCCGGTGGGAATCGTCAGATGGCCGGATTCGACGGCGATCTCGTAGTTGCGCAGCATCGAGCGCCCGATGAAGGCAAACCGCCGACCATCTGCCACGACGGCATCGATCGCCTGTTGCACGCGGTGGAGGTGGCTGGCAAAACAAGCAATGATCACCCTGCCGGGCGCCTCTCGAACCAGGTCTTCCAGCTCGCTGCCGACGGTGCTCTCGGAAGGCACGAAGCCGGGCCGTTCGGCGTTGGTCGAATCGGCAAGCAGCAGCCGGACGCCCTGCCTGCCGAACCCGGCCAGCGTCTGCAGATCGGTGGTCCTGCCATCGATCGGCGTCGGGTCGAGCTTGAAGTCGCCGCTGTGGATCACCAGGCCCTCCGGCGTGTCGAAGGCGATGCCGGTGGCGTCCGGAACGGAGTGAGTCACCGCAATGTGACTGAAGCGAAACGGCCCCTCCTCGACCCAGGTTCGCACCTCGACCGGCCGCAGGTCGGGCTCGACGCCCATTTCGCTCACTCTGGCCCTGGCCAGCTCGAGGGTGAGCGGGGTCCCGTATACCGGCACGTTGATCTCACGAAGTAGGTAACCGAGCGCGCCGATGTGATCCTCGTGGCCGTGGGTGAGGATCACGCACGACAGCGCCTCGGGGCGGCTCAAGATCGATGACAGGTCGGGGAGCACGAGATCGACGCCGAGCATCTCCTCGTCGGGAAACATCAGGCCGACGTCGATCATCGCCACCCGGCCGTCGATCTCCATCGAGGCGCAGTTCCTGCCGATCTCCCCAAGGCCGCCGTGGAAGGCGATGCGGACGCTCACAGGCCTTCCAGACCCACGAGAGCCTCACGCACGGTCGCCACCGTCTCCTCCGACGGCGGTACCAGCGGCAGCCGCGGCTCGCCGACGGCGTCCCAGGCCATCGACAGCCCCGCCTTGAGGGGCATCGGGCTCGGCTCGACAAACAGCGCGGTGAACAGTGGCATGAGTCCCTGATGCAGACGATCGGCCTCGTCGTCCTTGTCCGCCAGTGCCGCCTCCACCATCGCCCGGATCTGGGCTCCGGCGAGATGGGCGGCCACCGAAACCACCCCGACGCCCCCGGCACGCACGATTTCGAGGGTCAGATCGTCCGACCCGGAGTAGACGGCGAACCCTTCCGGCAGCGCCGCGATCTGTGCGGTCGTCCAGGCGACGTCGTCGACGGCGTCCTTGACGGCAACGATGTTTGGATGGGCGGCGAGCCGCTGCAGCGTTTCGACTTCGATCAGCCGACAGGTTCGCCCGGGGATGTTGTACACCATGAGCGGCAGGTCTGTGGCGTCTGCGATCGCGGTCATGTGACGGAAGATGCCTTCCTGCGGCGGCTTCGAGTAGTACGGGGTCACCGCCATCACGGCGTGACAGCCGACCTCGGCGGCGCGCTCGGTGAGCTCGACCGACTCGCGCGTGTCGTAGGTGCCGGTGCCGGCGACCACGACCGCCCGATCACCGATGGCGTCGACCGCGGCGCGGTACAGCGCAACCTTCTCCACCGCGTTCAGGGTCGGCGACTCCCCGGTGGTGCCGCACACGACGACGCCGTCGGAACCTTGGCCGACCAGGTGATCGGCGAGTCGGGTGAAGGTCCCGAAATCGACCGATCCGTCCTCGTGAAACGGCGTGATGATGGCCGTGAGGACCGCGCCGAAGGGCGCTTCTGGTCGGTGCTCCATAGCGGCGACGGTAGCAGGCAGGGTCGAAGTAACCTCGCCCCCATGAGCGTTGGCAAGGATGTCGATACGGCTGCGTTTTCCCAGGATGTGCTGCAACGCAGCCGCGAACTTCCGGTCATCGTCGACTTCTGGGCGGAATGGTGCCAGCCGTGCAAGGTGCTGAGCCCCGCCCTGGAAAAAGTCACCGAGGACGGTGAAGGCGCCTTCGAGCTCGTCAAGGTCGACGTCGACGCCAACCAGGAGCTGGCACAGCAGTACGCCGTCCAGGGCATCCCCACCGTTATCGCCTTTCGCGACGGCGAAGAGGTCTCCCGATTCACCGGTGCCCTGCCCGAGGCCGCGGTCGTCGACTGGGTGGCGACGGTCATGCCGGACGATCTCGACCGGATGGTGGACGAGGCCCGCACCGCACGAATCGACGGTGACGACTCGACTGCCGAGCACCTGTACCGACAGGCCCTCGATGCGCGATCGGATCACAGCGAGGCCGGTACGAGCCTTGCGGCCATGCTCATCGACCGGGGCGAGACCGATGAAGCACTGATCGTGCTCGGCCGGCTGGTGCCCGACGCTGAGGTAGACCGGCTCCGGGCCGCGGCACGGGTCAGGGCCGGCTCCGGCCAGGACATCTCAGCGCTCAAAGCGCGTGTCGCAGCGGAGCCCGACAACGGCAGGGCTCGCCTCGAGCTGGCTCGCGCCCTCGCCGCCCAAGCCGAGTACGAGCCGGCGCTCGATCAGCTGCTGGCCGAGGTGCGGCGGAAGGGTGAGCTTTCCGACGAGGCGCGCCTCGCCATGCTCGACATCTTCGAGCTCGTCGGCGCCGAGCACCCGCTCACCACGACGTATCGCCGACAGCTGGCAAGCGCCCTCTACTAGGACGGCGTTGATCAATGACGAGTGCCCTGCACCGGCGCTCACTTGTGTTGCGGTGACTCGGTTTCTCCAGTCAGCGACGGCACGCTGGAGGATTCCTGAGCACCCTCGTAGGAGGATGCTGAGCAATCCGGCGCCCTACGAGGAGCCCAGCTCGAGAACGGCCTCGAGCCCCACGGTCACGCCCGCATCCAACGTGGCGACGCCGCGCACCGCGGCAAGCACGCCGGGGATGAACACGCTGCGATCGGTGGAGGTATGGCGAATGCTGAGGGTCTCCCCGGCGCCGCCGAACATGACAATCTGGTCGGCAACGATGCCGGGAAGCCGAACGGCGTGGACCGGAACACCGGACACATCGGCGCCGCGTGCTCCCGGCACCAGCTCGGTCGATTCGGTCCGGCGATGCTGGTCGGCCGCCGCTGCGATCCGCTCTGCAGTGACCATTGCGGTACCGGAAGGAGCGTCGACTTTCTGATCGTGATGGAGCTCAATGACCTCGGCGGCGGCGAAGTGCGGCGCGGCGATCTCGGCGAGACGCAATGCCACGATTGCGCCGACGGCGAAGTTGGGGACGATCAGACAGTTCGGCGGCCCGACGCTCCAGACCTCCGCTACCACGCTGATCCGCTCCGCATCGAACCCCGACGTTCCCACTACCGCATTCACCCCGAGCCGGTGCCACCGGTCGAGGTTGGCCATGACCACGTCGGGCACGGTGAATTCGACAACGACATCGGCCGATTGAACGGCGTCCGGATCGTCGCCGACCGTGTCGCCGGCGATCGTCGATCCGGCATGACCCGGGTCGTACAGCGGACCGAGCTCGAGGTCGTCGGCCTCGGCGATGGCCTCGGCGACCAGGACGCCCATGCGACCCCCGGCACCGGAGACCGCAACGATCATTTCACGAACTCTTCGAGATCCCCGACGTCGAATGGCCCCGTGGCGCCCAGGACATACGGTCCGCCGTAGGCGGCCCTGGCGACGTCGATCACGTCGGCATTGGTGACGGCGTCGACCTTTGCCACGATCTGGTCGACTGAGAAGTGCTCGAGGCGGGTGATCTCGTTGCGACCGAGTCGATTCATTCGCCCGTCGGCATCCTCGAGGGACAGGGCGAGCGCACCCTGCACGTGGCCGCGGGCTCGCTCCAGCTCGTCATCGGTAATGCCGGTGTCCATGATCTTGTCGAACTCCGCCCGGACCAGCTTCAGCACCTCGGCGGTCTGGCCGGGAGTGGTGCCAACGTACACGGCGCTGGCCCCACTGTCGGCAAACGGGCTGCGAAATGCATGGACCGCGTAGGCGAGGCCGCGGCGCTCGCGGATCTCGCGGAACAGCCGGCTCGACATGCCGCCACCGAGGACGTGATCCGACACGATGAGGGCAAACCGGCGCTCGTCGTCTCGTTTGAGGCCGGGGCCACCGAAGACGAGGTGCGCCTGTTCGGTGTCGCGGCGAACCACCCCGACCCCCATTTCGGTTTTGAGATCGGTAAGGGAACGATCGATGTCGCCGCCTTCCCAGGCGCCGAAGTGCTCGGCAACGAGCTCGACCAACGCCCCGTGGTCGACCCTGCCCGCAACGGCCACGGTCGCCGAGTTCGGCGTGTACCGACGGCTCCAGTAGCCGCTGATCGTCTCGCGCGTCATTGCAGTGATCGAGTCCTTGGTCCCCAGGATCGGCGGCGCCAGGGGATGGGTCCCCCACATGGTGGTGACGAACTGCTCGTGGGCGACATCGGTGGGGTCATCCTCGTTCATGTTGATCTCTTCAAGGACCACCCCGCGTTCGAGGTCGATCTCTTCCTGGCGGAAGGCGGGGCGTTGCACCATCTCAGCAAGAATCTCCATCGTGGTCGTCAGGTCGGCGTCTCGGGCGCGTGCCCAGTAACAGGTGTACTCCTTGGAGGTGAACGCGTTGTTTCGCGCCCCCATCGAATCAAAGGCTTCCGAGATTCGCTGGGCCGACCACGCATCGGAGCCCTTGAAGAGCAGGTGCTCGAGAAAGTGACTGGCCCCCGCCTCGACGGGCGTCTCGTCCCGACTGCCGGTGTTCACCCAGATGCCAATGGCGAGCGATCGCAACGACGGCATGTCCTGGGAAATGATGCGGAGCCCGTTGGGCAGCGTGGTGATGTCGTAATGCATAGTCGGCGATGTTAGGACGGCGCCGGGGTTGCTCCCCCACCGGCAGAGAGAGGCTTGCCGGGCGTCGGTGGCGGACGATCCTGTTCGCGTAGGCTGCCGCGCGGCAATGACGAATCCTCCCTCCATCGTCACGGACCGTCTCATGTTGCGCCGGTGGCGGGCAAGCGATCGCGAGCCGTTTGTCGCGATGAAGGCGAATCCGTCGCCACCCGCTCTACCGGATCAGGAAGGCCCCTGGCTCACCCCGATGAACAGAGCAACTCGGTAACTGAACTCGGTTTGCGGTGCCGATCCAACTCCGTCGAAGTAGAAGTCGAGGAGTCGCCAGGCGTCGGTGGCGTTTTCAAATGCAAACACCGTGTCGACAATCTCGACGCCAAAGCCGTGGCTCCTCCAGAACGCGGGCTCGGCGGAGATATCTTGCGGCGCCAGCGCACAGAACTCATCGTCGCCGGCATTGTCGACGATGACCAGCGGGCCACCCGGCTTGACCGCCCGGTGCAGCTCCTCGATGCCGGATGACGGGTCGAACGGGCCGCGGGAAAAGAAATAGGCCCACGTCGCATATGCCGCGTCGAGCGAGGCGTCTCGGAACGGCAACCTTTCCGCGTCGGCCTGGACCCAGGTGAGATGGCGGTTGGTGTCAACCATGCCCCTTGCCGGCTCGATGGCCACGATCCGCCGTGAGGGCCTGAGGAGCCGCTCGGCGGTGAAGCCGTCCCCGGCGCCAATGTCGGCGATCGTCCCGCCTGGGAGCAGACGATCGAGCCGCTCGATGACCAGGCCCGGCCGGTCCATGGCGGCTCGCTCGAGGGCGAAGAGGTCGGGATGGTCGATGCCGTAGAAGGGGATGATCGCCACGGTCAGTCCTCGAAGTCGGGGCGCTTGCGGAGCCGCTTCTGCTCCGAGCGCAGCCGTTTGGTCTTGAGTCTGCGCTGTTTGGCTCGGCGGCTTGGCCTGGTGGGTCGCCGCGGTGGCGGATCCGGGGCGAGGGCCGATTCGATGCGTTCACGAAGTCGCCGCTTGGCAATCTGCCTATTGCGCCACTGGGACCGGGAATCGTCGACCGTGACCGAGATCACCGAGTCGGCGAGTCGATCGAGCAGGCGAACTCGAGACGCCTCGTCGAAGGCGTCCGAAGACGAGACATCGAAGCGGAGCACGACCTTGCTCGACGCCCGGTTGGCGTGTTGCCCACCGGGGCCACCGCTCGGCAGGAACGTCCAATCGAGCTCTCGAGCGGCAATCGTGGTGTCGTCGTTGATCCGCAGGTCGTCCATTCAGACAGTATTGCGTATCGAGTATCAGGTATTGAGACGCACCAGGTAGCAGGTGCCGACTACCGACGCGATTTGACAGCCTCGTACAATGGACCGTTCATGCGCGCCCACGACGAATCCGTTCTCAGCGAGGTGCTCCCGCCAGAAGATCGGGTGATCGAAGCGGTCGTTGCCCGCTATCAGCGTGTCGCGCCCGCAGTAACCCGCTTTGCGCGAACGATCTCCGGCAACGAGGACCTCAGGGTGCGGCTCGGCTCGCAGGCATCGGCGTCCGCCGACGAGATCGTCATCGACCCCGGGGTGTTCCAGGCCGCCTACAGCCGCGCCGCCCCGGTGACGCCGACCGAGGTGGCCCTGACTTCGGCGCTGCACGAGGCGATCCACCTGATCGCCACCGACTTCGACGAGCAGCGCCCCATCCCGGACTCGTGGATGGCGCACCGCGAGAGCCTCGACAGCGACGGTGCCGATGCCCCGCCCCTGGCCGAGTTGACCACATACGAATGGACCGAACCCGAACCGACCGACGCCGACGACCACGATCCATACGTCCGCCAAGACCTCCCCACCGACGGCACCGTCTCCCTCCTCGATGCCTTGCACATGGTTGCGGGACCGGCCGCCGAGGCGATGTTCCTCTCCATCGAGGATGCCAGACAGGAGCGGAAGCACCTTGCTCCGTTCCCGGGCGCCCGTTCGGTGTTGTCGGATCTGTACCGGGCCGCAGTTCCCGGCGGCCTGGCGAGCGCCAGACCATTGGGACAATTCGCCCTTGCCTGCTTTCTGATCGTTGGCGACTACCTCGACCGCGATGCATTGCAGCGCCGCGTCGAGCCCAACGTGGCACTTGCCATCGACGACGCCATGGCATTCCTCGGCCCTGTGCCCGATATCGAGGATCCGTGGACGGTCGGCGGCGTCGCCTTGCAGCTCATCGAGGTCGCCCGCATGCACGGCATCCTCACCGAGGGTGCTGCTGCCGATTCTCCGCTCGGGCGCAGCGCCGGGCGCGAAGCGGACCAGGGCGCCATCGCCGAAGGCGTCGACGCGGTGCGGGTCATCACCCCACCATTGGTCGACAAGGACTCCTACGAGCAGACCAGAAAGGCAGCCCAGACGGTATCGGCCGAACACGGCAAGCACGGTGAGGCCGACCAGGCCGGCGACCCGGCAACGGATCAGTTGATGCGGGTCTCATCCAGCCCGACCGTCTACCTACCAACGGGCCAGGCGGGCAAGTTGCTCGTCACCGACTTCCCGCGATCCTTTGAGCGCTTCGGGCCCCAGGGACGGCAGCTGCTCGAAGCCGCGGCCGCAGAGTGGGGTGTTGCCCAACGCCGGGTGTCCGGTGAGTTGTATCCCCTCTTCCTGGCCAATCAGCGGCGAGGGTTGCGCAGCGGTTTCGATGCCGGAGATCTATCTCCGTACACGCCGTTGCTCCTCGGGGCGGGACTGTACGAGCGCATGTTCGAGCGCCGCGATCTGCCAAACCGGCGCTCCTACGGGGTCAGCCTCCTGGTCGACGGCTCGGCGTCGATGCTGCAACCACGCCAACTTCGCGCCGGGTGGAAGCGCCCCTGGGCCCTCGCGGCCGCCATCCTCGGCGCCTGGACGCTTGCCCGCCTCGCCGACGAGTTGCAGATCGAGTTCGAGGTCGCCATCTTCAACCGTGGCTTCGCCGCTGCTTCCGGCGACTCCGAGCGTTCCTTCATCGAGCGCCGATCGGCGGCCACCGGCGCCCTGCGGCGCACACAGGGCGGCGCGGCGGAACGCCTCACCCGCACCGTGAACCACTATCTCGTCAAGCGCTTCGCCGATCGGTGGCGGGTCCACGAGGACGTGCTCGCCGGCCTGTTCTGGATGGCCGCCTCGCCCCAGGATGCCGTTCGCGAAACAAAACGCGACCCGTCGGCTGGCCCGCCGCTTTCGATGTTCGAGAAGGCGTCGAACGTCGACGAGTTCAACCTCGCCCACGCCGCCGAGCGGCTCTCGGCGCGCAATGTGTCGCATCGCATCATCGTGGTGCTCGCCGACGGCATGACCCGCGGTTCGGTACAGGCACTGGCCGCGACATCGTCCTCGATCGATCGCGGCGGGACCACCGTGCTCGGCATCGGCATCGGCGACGACACGGTCCAAGCCGCATACGCCAGGAACGCCGTGGTGCAGCAACCCGATGCCCTCGCCGCCGCCATGGTCAACGGCGTGCGATCTGCGCTGTTCCGTTCGATCACCGAGGGCGGCGGCGGGACCTGGTGGACCGAGGCCACCCAACCCGTTGCCGAACGAGCCGTCACCGAACGAGCCGTCACCGAACAAGCGGTCACCGACCGAACAATCATCAGAGCAAGCCGAGGAGAACAATGACCGACATCGTCACCTTCGAGGATCCGAACGGGCTCGGGAAGCCGATCGAGCTCCCGGCGGCCACGATCCCCAAGGACGTCACCGATTCCGAGCTCCGCCGTGGCCACATCCCCGAGCCCGACCCGTACTACGTCGATCTCGGCATGCTGTACCGGCTCGCCATGCTCGAACAGATCCGAGGGCGCCGCTTTGCGGGCATCCCGCTCCACCTCGCTCTTCGCGGGCACATGGGAACGGGAAAAGATCATGACCTCGAACAGTTCGCCGCAGTGCTGAAGCTCCCCTATTACCGCATACCGCTGACCGGCGAGGTGCGAGACATCACGCTGATCGGGTCGGTGAAACTCCACGGCGACGGCAAGGGTGGCACGGAGAGCCGCTGGGAGGATGGGGACATCACGCGGGCGTTGCGCGGCCCTGCCCTGGTCAATCTCTCCGAGCTGAATGCCGCAGGGGCCGAGACGTTGTTCGCCCTCCATGGCCTCCTCGACCGTCACCAGGCACTCGAGCTTCCGACCGGTGAAATGGTGCGACTTCGCAACGACGTCAGGGTGTTTGGCACCATGAACCCCACCGACCTTCGCGACTACGCAGGCACTCAAACCCTCAACAAGGCCTTTGCCGACCGCTGGATCATCTGGGAGAAGGACTTCCCCAGCGAGGATCAGCTCCAGGCGATGCTGCTGCGCCGTCACCCCGACATGCGCAAGGAACTGGTGGAGATGATTTCCAAACTCGCCGTCGAGATCAATGAGTCATTCGTCGCGGGCGACACCACGACCCGCGTCGAGACACCGATGAGCCTGCGGACCGTGCTCGACCGTCTCCCGGCCGGTCTCGAAATGTACGCCGAGGCCGAGGACCCGCTTCGCAGCGCCTGGGAGGAGATGGTGCTCCCCCACATCGATCCGTACGACCGTGACCACTACGAGACGGTGTGGGCAGCCGTCGTTCGCAAGGGTCCCGGCGGACTACCGTTTCCCGGCTGACACTGCTGCCGATCCGTGACCCGTCACCTCGATAAAGGGGGAGCAATGATTTTGCCTCATGCTGCTGCGCCGCGGGCCGCTGCGGGCCCGGCTCAGCGGATAAGCTGCGATCCAGATGACACCAACCCGATCCCCGATCCGCTGAGGCACTAATGCCAACATTCGACGTCGTCTCACAGGTGGACATGCAAGAGATCCGCAACGCGGTAGACCAGGCCATGCGCGAGATCCTGAATCGATACGACTTCAAGGGCACCGACACCAAGATCTGGTTCGATGACGACGGCATCTCGGTCGAGTCGGCCTCGGATCATCGTGTCGAGGCGGCCATCGACGTCCTCCAGACCAGGCTGGTGCGGCGGGAAGTCGCCCTCAAGTCGCTCAGCGGGGGTGAGGTCAAGCCGGCTGCGGGGGGCCGCTCCCGTGCCGAGTTCACCCTCAACCAGGGGATCCCCCAGGACGCAGCCAAGGAATTGTCCAAACACGTGCGCGACCTCGGCCTCAAGGTGCAGGTACAGGTGCAGGGTGACCAGCTTCGAGTGCAGGCCAAGAAGCGAGACGACCTGCAGGCGGTGATCGCCGAGCTCAGATCCATGGACTACCGCCTGCCGCTCCAATACGTCAATTTCCGGGACTAACCAGATGCCCTACACCATGGGTGACCCCAAACTCGACGAACAGCTCAACACGCTGATCTCTGATGTCGCGGGAACCGAACCGGATCTGGAGCAGGAACTGGTCCGGGAGCTCGTCGTCACCTCGCTGAAACTGCTCCGCGATGACACCGACCGTGGTGACCTCAAGCTGATGAACGCCGCGCTCAAAGAGATGCGCTACTCCTTCGCCATATTCCAGGGCTACCGGGACGTCAAAAAGGTCACGATGTACGGTTCGGCTCGTACCAAGCCGGACGACCCGAACTACCAGATCGCCGAACAGTTCGCCTCCCGCATGGTCGACCGACACGGATGGATGGTGGTCACCGGGGCCGGGCCCGGAATCATGGAGGCGGGGAATCTCGGCGCCGGCAGCGACGACTCCTTCGGTGTCAACATCCGCCTTCCCTTCGAAGCGGAGGCCAACCCGTATGTGCACGAGAGCCGGTTGATCAACTACAAGTACTTCTTCACCCGGAAACTCATGTTCGTGAAGGAATCGGACGCCTTTGTGCTGTTCCCCGGAGGGTTCGGTACCCAGGACGAGGCCTTCGAGCTCCTCACCTTGATCCAGACCGGCAAGTCCGACCTCCACCCGATCGTCATGCTCGAAGCACCCGACACGGGATACTGGGGAGCCTGGCGGCAGTTCGTCGACACGCTCGTCGCACAAGAGATGATCTCGCCCGACGACCTCCATCTCTTCGACATCACGAACGACATCGAGGTCGCCATCAACGAGATCATCGACTTCTACGCCTGCTACCACTCGCAACGGTTCGTCGACGGCGACCTGATCCTCCGTCTGCTGCGCGAGCCAACCGACGAGCTGATCGCCTCGCTCAATGAGGAGTTCGCCGACATCATCAGCCATGGGGAGATCCACAAGATCGGCGCCACGACCGCCGAAGTCTCCTCCAACGACAACGTCGACCTGCCGAGGCTCCGCCTCAGCTTCGATCGCCGCCATTTCGGCAGACTCAGGCTGCTCGTCGATCGGCTCAACGAGGAGGCGGTCAGGCTCGGCCCGCCGATCAGTTCAAACACCAAACACCAGTAGAATCACCCACCATGAGGGAGATCCTTTCTGACTTGGTCGCGGAAGAACAGCACCTGGACCAGTTTCTCCAGAGCCTGAGCGACCGTCAATGGAAGAAAAATACGCCGGCGATCGGCTGGACCATCCAGGACCAGGTGAGCCACCTCGCCTACGTCGAGGGGGTCGCCGCCGAGGTGCTGGAGCAGGGTAAGAAGCGAATCGACGCCGAAGACATCGAGGATATCGACGAGTGGACCTCGATCGGCGTGGCGATCGGCCGACCACAGCGGCACCAGGAGGTCATCGAGTGGTGGCGACACGGCAGAGCCGACGTCGTCGATGCCTTGTCGAGGATGACCGCCGGAGACCGGGTGCCCTGGCTCTACGGGGACATGGGCGCCAAGAGCTTTGCGACGACGCGGCTCATGGAGACCTGGGCGCACGGGCTCGACATCAAGGTCGCCATCCTTGGGCGGATTCTTCCCATTCCCGAGGAGGATTTGGAGGAGGAAGAGGAAGATCCGCTGGCCGACACCTCCCGTCTCCGTCACATCGCCTGGCTTGGACAGAAGAGCCTGCCGTTCTCATTCCGCCAGCTCGACGAGCAGTACCCCGATCAGGGCGTTCGCGTCGAGGTCATGGGGCCCAAGTACCAGGCATGGCGATTTGGGCCGGAGGACTCCGACCAGGTGATTCGCGGCATGGCCGGCGACTGGTGCCGCGTTGTGGTTCAGCGCCAGGATCCCGCAGACACGGGGCTCAAAGCGGTCGGTGAGCACGCCGAGCGGGCCCTTGAGATCGCCAGGGCCTATTGAGCCGTGGGGTGACCCACCGAATGTCCCAGCGCTCGTCCCACCGCTTGTCCCAACGCTTGTCCCAAGGCTTGACCCACCGCCTCATCGGGATGGTCCACCTCGGACCGTTGCCCGGCGCCCCCAGATTTCGCGGACACCTGCAAGAGGTGATTGACGCCGCCGTTGGTGATGCCATGACGCTCGGCGATGCCGGGTTTGACGCCCTCATGGTGGAGAATCTCGGCGACGCACCGTTTTTTCCCGACGAGGTGCCACAAATCACCGTCGCCGCAATGACCAGAGCAGTCGATGCGATTGGTGCTGTCGGCTTGCCCACGGGCGTCAATGTTCTTCGCAACGATGCGCTGGCGGCGTTGTCGATCGCCGCGATCACCGCCGCTTCGTTCATCAGGGTGAACGTACTGACCGGGACGATGTTCACCGATCAGGGCCCGATCGTTGGGCGCGCCGCCGAGGTCGAGCGTTTCCGATCCTTGCACTGCCCGGACGTCGCCATCGTCGCCGACGTCTTCGTGAAGCACGCCACGCCTCCCGCCGGATTGACGCTGGAAGAAGCCACCCACGATCTGAGCACACGATCAGGTGCCGACGGGATCATCGTGTCCGGACCGGCCACCGGAGCGGCAGCCGACCTCGACGACTTGGCGCTGGTTGCCGACACCAAAAGCCTCCCCGTCTTCGTCGGGTCTGGCGTGACCGCGGCGTCCATCGGTGCAACCCTCAAGATCGCCGACGGCGTCATCGTGGGCAGCGCCACCAAACCCGACGGCAACGTAGACGCACCGGTCGACGCTGATCTCGCTCGCGCGATCGTGGCCGCCGCCGGATGACCTCGGTCACGGCGCCGCCCTCTGGTGATGACGGTGTTGAACAATGACGAGTGCCCTGAGCACCCGCTCACTTGAGTGTTGCGGTGACGAATCGGTGCGGATCACCTGGGTGTCGCCAGCGACCGCGAACCGTTGCTATGACGCCCGCTGGCGTCTCCGATAGGCGGCGACGTTCTCCCTGGTGGTGCAGGAGTCGGAGCAGTTGAGGCGGGAGCGATTGCGCGAAATGTCCACGAAGACGTCGTCGCATGTCGTAGATGCGCAGCGGCCGAATCGCTGAAACCCGCCTTCGATCAGCGCCGTGGTCAATCCCATGGCAGCCACCGCCCCCAGCCAGCGGGCCGCGCTGCCCCCCTCGGGTTCGTAGTGGAGATGAGGCCCTTCACCGTGGACACTCACCCTTGGGGTCGCCGAGACGTCCATGAGCACGGCGTTGAGCGACGATGCCGCCTCCTGCTCGTCGGCCGCGGTGAACACCACCCGCAGCCGGGAGCGGAGGGCACGAACCTCGTGGAGGTCGCTATCCGAGAGGCGCCGGTCACCGCCGAACCAATCGCCGTCCCAAGCGTCGATGAAGGTCCCGATATCCTGCGGCGTCCGCAGCTGATCCTCGCCGCTCATCACGTCGATCGAGTTGATCAATGCCACGGCCATCCGCACCGGCTCGTCGCTGTAGTGGGAGAAATCCATGTGACTCGTTACGGGTCTCGGCGATTAGTGTAATGTATGTAATCAGTATAGCCCATTACCGAAGGCCCTGCCGATGGCGACGACGACATCCGCCGAATCCACAGAACGTGAGCCAACCGGCTCAACCTCCAGGAATGGACTCGTCATTGGTGCCGCCCTCGTCGCCGTCTACTTCATCTGGGGATCGACCTACCTGGCGATCCGGTTTGGTCTCGAGGGGTTCCCCCCGTTCCTGTTGAGCGCAATCCGCTTCCTGATCGCAGGCGGCATCCTGTACACCGTTCTTCGTCTCCGCGGAACTCCTGCTCCCAGCCGGCGTCACTGGTGGAATGGCGCCAGGGTGGGGGCACTGATGCTGGCGGGAGGCGTTGGGCTCGTCACCATCGCCGAGGACTTCGGCGTGGGCTCCGGTGTGGCGGCTACCGCGGTGGCGATAATTCCCCTGTGGGCGGCCCTGGTGAGCGGGCTGTTCGGCAAGTGGCCGTTGCGCCTGGAATGGGTGGGTCTCGTCGTCGGGTTCGCCGGCGTTTTGGTGCTGGCCCGGGAAGGCGATTTCGCATCCAACCCCCGCGGCTTGATCCTTCTGGTGATCGCCCCGATCCTGTGGTCGATTGGATCGGTGTGGGGATCACATCTTGATATGCCCCGGCCTGCCATGGCCACCGCCACCCAGTTGCTGGCCGGCGGAGCCGTCTTGGCGCTGCTCGCCGGCCTGTTCGGTGAGCGGATCACCGAGAATCCGTCCGCCTCCGCCTGGCTCGCCCTCGGCTACCTGATCGTGTTCGGCTCGATCATCGCCTACACCGCCTACGTCTACCTGCTCCGCACCGTTCGTCCGGCGCTTGCCACCAGCTACGCCTATGTCAACCCGGTGGTGGCCGTGGCGCTCGGCGTGACCCTGGGCGCCGAGATTCTCACGGGTCCGGCCTTCATCGCTCTGCCCCTGATCCTGGCCGGCGTTGGGCTGGCCGCGGCAGCACCAGGGCGTTCCCGACGAGAGCGAGACCAACGGTCGCTCAGCAGTGCTCCTGATGAGGACGGCGGAAATATCTCCAAAGACATCGTGTCCTCTCCCAAGGAGTCATCTGACGCTGAGGCGTATTGCGCCGACGACGCCGCGTGAGTTGGGAGTGACCCGGGCCCAACGGTCGCCGTCTTACCCACAGAAGTGCGGGTAAGACGATTTTGTCATTTACCAAAGCCTCAACCCATGATCGAGGCTTTCCCGAGATACCGTGTGGTTAAGCGGATCGCGGCCCTCACCCACCGCCTGACCCCTCCCCCCTAACCCCCCTCCCCCCCTAATACCAGCCCGCGGAATGCGCGGGAACCGCGATCCCGGGATAGCCGTCACCCTCGGCCGGTACCCTGTCGTCGTGGACGCACTCGACGGCTTTTCCGACGCCACCAAGACGTGGTTCGCTTCGGCGTTCGTCGCGCCCACCGCGGCGCAGGTCGATGGCTGGCCGGCGATCGCATCGGGAAGCCACACCCTCATCCACGCCCCGACCGGCTCGGGAAAGACGCTCGCTGCGTTCCTCTGGGCACTCGACCGTCTCGGGCAGGAGCCCACGCCTCCCGAGCGCGAGCGCTGCCGCGTCCTCTATATCTCCCCGCTGAAAGCGCTGGCGCACGATATCGACCGCAACCTCCGAACTCCGCTCGCCGGTATCCGCCTCGCCGCTCAACGACTCGGCGTCGAGTCGCCGGAAATCTCGACCGGGATGCGCACCGGTGACACCCCCCAGCGCGACCGACAGGCAATGCTCCGTCACCCGCCCGACATCCTGATCACCACGCCGGAGAGCCTGTACCTGATGCTCACCTCTCGGGCTCGCGAGATCCTCGCGTCGGTGCGTTGGGTGATCATCGATGAGATCCATTCGATCGCCGGATCCAAGCGCGGCACGCATCTGGCCATCAGCCTGGAGCGCCTGGCGGCGATCACCGATGTCGAGCCGCAGCGTATCGGCCTGTCGGCAACCCAGCGCCCCCTGGAGGACATCGCAGCGTTTCTCGGCGGCGGCATCCCCGATGGGGATCGCTGGACGCCGAGGCCGGTCAACATCGTGGACGCGCCCCGAGACAAGGCCCTCGATATCGAGATCGTGGTCCCGGTCGCCGACATGACCAAACCGGAGCTGACCGTGGCTCCCGATGGCGACGACCCCGAAAACCCGGCGCGGCGATCGATCTGGCCCGCCGTGTATCCAAGATTGCTCGACCTGCTGGCAGAACATCGCTCGACGATCTTCTTCGTCAACTCTCGCGGTCTGGCCGAACGGCTTGCCGCCGAATTGAACCGCCTCGCCGACGACGAAGTCGTCAGGTCCCACCATGGATCGGTGTCGCGCGAGCAGCGCATCGAGATCGAGGACCGGCTCAAGAGCGGCGACCTGCGCGGTGTCGTTGCCACCTCGACACTCGAGCTGGGAATCGACATGGCAGCGGTCGACCTGGTGGTACTCGTCGAGTCGCCGTCCTCGGTAGCCAGCGGGCTCCAGCGCGTGGGCAGGGCCGGGCACCAGGTCGGAGCACCGTCGGTGGCGAAGGTCTTCCCCAAGCATCGTGGCGACCTGCTCGAGACGGCGGTGGTCGTCGAGCGGATGTATGCCGGGGCCATCGAGGAGACCTCGATACCGCAGAACCCCCTCGACGTCCTTGCCCAGCAGATCGTCGCCATCGCTGCGGACGCCACGGTTGCGGTCGACGATCTCTACGACCTGGTCAGGCGATCGATGCCGTACCGCGACCTGGGCCGGGGTGTCTTCGACTCGGTGCTCGACATGCTCGCCGGCCGCTATCCGTCGGACGAGTTTGCCGAGCTTCGCCCGCGCATCATTTGGGATCGTGTCGCCGGGACCATCGAAGGCAGACGCAACGCGCGGATGCTTGCCGTCACCAATCCGGGGACCATTCCGGATCGCGGCCTTTACCGGGTCGTCCTGCCCGACGGGGGCCGCGTCGGCGAGCTCGACGAAGAGATGGTCTACGAGTCCCGACCCGGCGACACCATTGTGCTCGGCACCTCGTCGTGGCGTGTCGACGACATCACCCACGACCAGGTCGTCGTCTCCCCTGCCCCTGCCAGCTCCAATGCCCGGCTCCCCTTCTGGCACGGCGATGCCCCCGGCCGGCCGCTCGAACTGGGCCGGGCCGTCGGAGCATTCATCCGCACCATCGGGGGCATGGACCAACAAACCGCCATCAACACCCTCATCGAGCAGTACCGGCTCGATCCGTGGGCCGCCTCCAACCTCGCTGGTTTCATCGAGGAGGAGCGAGCGGCCACCGGTGTGCTGCCGACCGATCGCACGATTGTTGTCGAGCGCTTCCGAGATGAGATCGGCGACTGGCGCGTCGCCGTGCTGACGCCTTTCGGGGCAAGGGTTCATGCGCCGTGGGCGCTTGCCGCGCGCCACCGGTACCGGGAGCGTCACGGCACCGCGGTCGACATGATCTGGGCGGACGACGGCATCCTCTTCCGCTTCCCGGACGTCGACGAACCGCCCGACACCCAGGAGCTGCTCATTGAACCCGAGGAGATCGAGGAAACCCTGCTCGCCGAGGTCGCAGACTCGGCCTTGTTCGCCTCGCGGTTTCGAGAGGCCGCGGCGCGATCGCTGCTGCTGCCAAAGCGCCGGCCCGGGACGAGGACGCCGCTGTGGCAGCAGCGCAGAAGAGCGGCAAGCCTCCTCGAGGTGGCGAAGAAGCACGGGACCTTTCCCGTGGTGCTCGAGACCTACCGCGAGGTGTTGCAGGACCATTTCGACCTTCCCGCGCTCAACGAGGTCCTCAGCGATGTGAGCCGCCGGCGCACTCGTGTGGCCCAGGTCGACCTGGCGGGGCCGAGCCCCTTCGCTTCGTCGCTCACCTTCGACTTCGTGGCCGCATTCATGTACGAGTACGACGCTCCGGTCGCCGAGCGACGGGCGATGGCCCTCACCCTCGATCGCAGCCTGCTGGCCGAACTGCTCGGCGAGCCCGCATTTCGGGATCTGCTCGACGCCGAGGTCATCGGCTCGGTCGAAGACGAGCTGCAGCACCGCTCGGACGAGCGTCGCGCGAGATCCCAGGACGGGCTGCACGATCTGCTCCGCGACCTCGGACCGCTCCCGGCCGGGGAGATCGCCGAGCGGACGACCAGCCCCGGTGACGCGGCGGCTTGGCTCGCATCGCTCGAGCAATCGGGCCGGATCATCGCAGTCACGATCTCCGGTGAACCGCGGTTCGCCGCCATCGAAGATGCCTCCCGGCTGCGCGACGCGGTCGGCGTGGCGATCCCGCAGTCGGTCCCGCAGGCGTTCCTCGATCCAGTGTCGGACCCGACCGGCGATGTCGTTGCCCGCTACGCACGAACGCACGGGCCATTCGCCGCTTCCGACGCCGCCGCCTCGGTTGGCCTCCCCATCGGTGTCGTCGACGAGGTCCTCCGCCGTCTCGAGGCCGAGAATCGGGTAGCCGGGGGCGCCTATCGCCCCGGCGGGCGGGAGCACGAATGGGTCGACGTCGAGGTCCTGCGCAGGATCAGAAGGCGCAGCCTTGCCGTGCTCCGCTCCGAGGTCGAGGCCGTCGAGCCGAGCGCCCTCGGCCGGTTCGTTCCGGCCTGGCAGCAGATCGGGCTCAGGCGATCGGGCGCAGACCACATCGACCAGATCGTCGGTCAGCTGCGCGGGGCAGCCGTGCCCGCCTCGATCCTCGAGTCCGACGTGCTCGCAGACCGCTCCGCTACCGCGGGCATCGACTCGCTGCTCGCCAGTGGCGATCTGGTCTGGGTGGGGAGAGGGCCTCTCGGCGCGCGCGATGGCCGGATCGCGCTCTATCCCCGCCAGCAGGTGCCGCTGCTGCTGAGCCAGGTGCCCGAAGAGCTCCCGGACGGTCCGCTCCACCAAGTGATCCGGACCCGGCTCGACGACCATGGTGCTTCCTTCTTCGCCGACCTCTACCAGGCTTCAGGCGGCGGCAACCCGGACGATGTTCTCGACGCACTGTGGGATCTCGTCTGGTCCGGCGAGGTCACCAATGACACCCTCGCCCCGGTGCGAGCGTTTGTATCGGGCCGTTCCCGGGCGCGAACGAATCGGCGCACGCCGCTCGCCTCCGCCGCACCACCGGCAGCCACGGGCCGTTGGTATCGAACCAGCGAGCTGGAGGGGGCGACACCGTCCACCGAGGCCCGGGCCACCGCTCTCGCCGAAATGCTTCTCGATCGCCACGGCATCGTGACCAGGGGCCTTGCCCTCGCCGAAGGCATCGTTGGTGGGTTCTCGACGCTCTACCCGGTGTTCTCGGCGATGGAGGATGCAGGACGGGTCAGGCGCGGATACTTCATCGAAGGACTTGGCGGAGCGCAGTTCGGGCACCCCGGCGCCATCGATCGTCTCCGATCGACCACCGATACCGGGATCATGGTGATGGCGGCGGCGGACCCTGCCAACCCGTACGGCGCCGCGATCGGCTGGCCCGACCACCACGCATCGCGGCCGGCGAGACGGGCCGGTGCTCACGTCGTGCTCAGCGACGGTGCACTGGTCGCCTACGTGGAGCGGGGTGGTCGCAGCGCCCTCGCCTTCACCGATGACCCGGCAACCTTCGCAACCGCCCTTGCCGCGGTGGCACCACGGCACCGCCGGATGACCCTCGAACGCATTGACGGCGACAGTGCGTCGGGATCGCGGTGGGGTGATCCCCTCGCTACCGAAGGCTTCGTCCGGGGCTACAAGGGATTGACGTTCGAGTCCCGGTGATTCCTCTGGCAGGTACGCTGGTGGGGTGGACGATGACCGGACCCTGTCTGTTGATGAGGCTCTCTCGGAAATCGCCGCGATCACCGAACAGCTCGACGCCATGGGACCCGGAGATCCGGGTCGGAGCGGGCTCATCGCCCGCCGAGATGAACTGCGCCGATCGGCCCGGGACGCCTCCGCAGCCTCACGCCCTGAGGACACGCTCCGCTACGAGCTCGACCAGGCGCATCGCGGTCTCTCCGACCTCGAGGCCAGAGCCCTCGAACGGTCCAAGTCGGAGAGACGTACGTTCCGTTGGATCAACGACCCGAATTCCGAATCGAACCGCATCAACCAGATGCTGGAGGATCAGGATCAGGCAGCACGACTCCAGCTCGAACGGCGAATCGGAGAGATCGAGGCCCAGCTCGGAGAGTACGGCGCGACCGGCAACTAGGAGGATGCTGAGCAATCCTCCGGCGGGCCGATGCGCCGGGAGCATCCGAGTCACAACACGCGAGCGAGCGGCGGCCCATGGCAATTGTCATTGTTCAGCATCCTCCTAGGCGCGACACCTGCCGTGGCACCCGCTGATGGCGATACCCAGTTTGCACATCCGTCCCGGCCACCCCGACTTCCTCGACCTGCCGTGGCAGCTGCCGATCGACGAGTGGCAGGGCGGCCGCCTCGTCGACATGCCCACCGGTGTGCATCGCCATCCGATCGTGTTCGCGGCGTACAACGACGCCATCTACGCCATCAAAGAGCTGAATGCCGGGCTGGCCGAGCACGAATTCGAGACCCTGCGCACTCTCGAGGGCCGTACCGCGCGCAGCGCCAAACCGGCCGGCCTGGTCAAGCGTCCGTGGCTCGACCCGAGTGAGGAGGGAGCCGGAGCGGTCATCACCCGGTATGTCGACTACGCGTTCCCTTACCGCGAGCTGATATCAGGTGCCGGCTTCGGGGGACGCCGGGACCAGATGCTCGACGCATTCGCTGGCCTCCTGGTCGAGCTGCACCTCGCCGGGTGCTTCTGGGGTGACTGCTCACTGTCGAATGTGCTGTACCGCTTCGACGCCGGTGCCATCGAGACGATCATGGTCGACGCCGAGACCGCCAGCCTGTACGACTCGATCAGCGATGGACGCCGTCGCCACGACCTGGAGATCATGGAGGAGAACCTGGCCGGCGGCATGGCCGATATCGCGGCGGCCGCCGGCGAGGGTCTCGACCAGGCCGACCTCGAGATCGGCATCGACATCACCAAACGCTACGAGGGTCTCTGGGAGGAGCTCAATGATGACCTCGTGATCGCGCCCAGCGAGCGCTACCTCATCCGCCGGCGAATCGAGCGGCTGAACGATCTCGGGTTCGCCGTCGACGACATCGACGTCGTCCCCGACGGCACCGACAATCGAGTGCGGATCAGCGTGTGGGTTGGCGGACGGGCCTTCCACGCCAACCGGCTGCGCGAGCTCACCAGCATCGAGGCCTCGGAGAACCAGGCGAGGCACATCCTCTCCGACCTCGCCCGCCACGAAGCCCGCCACGGCCGATTCGACTCGCCTGCCGGCAAGACCGTCACGATCATGCAATGGCGTGCCGAACGGTTTGAGCCATTCACCCAGCGAATCTCCGAACTCCGACCAGGATTCAACCCCGTGCAGGGCTACACCGACTTCCTCAACTACCGCTACCAGCGGGCGGTCGAGGCCGGCCACGATGTCGAAAGTCAAGCGACGTTTGACGCCTGGCTCCACGCCGGCATGCCCGGGTTCCAACCCCAGTGATGGCCGCTGGATCGACCCAAATCCGCGTACCCAGGGTTCCCAGCGTCATATAGCCGCTCCAGAACCCTGGGTACGCGTCCTGGTGAGTTTGCGCCGGCACGCTGGAGGATTGTTCAACACCGTCCTAGAACGAGAGGCCGGCCGACGGCGCAGCCCCAAGCGCTCCCCCGTCGACGGGCAGGACCACCCCCGTGATCCATGCTGCGGCATCCGAGGCGAGGAAAGCAATGGCATTCGCCACGTCGGCCGGCTCGCCGATGCGCTGCAGTGGATGCGCGGCCGCAACTTGTTCCTCGACGCCATCCCAGAGCAGGGCGGAGAGCCGGGTTCGAACCACCGACGGCGCGACCGCGTTCACCCGCACCCCGGGCGCCATCTCGAGAGCGAGTTGATAGGTGAGGTAGATGAGGGCAGCCTTTGACGTGTTGTAGGCACCGAAGGCCGCACTGGGACGCACCCCGCCGACCGAGGCAACGTTGACGATTGCGCCGCCGTGTTCCTTCATCGACTGGTTCCACACCTCACGCGACCAGACGACCGGGCCTCGCTGGTTGACCGCCCACGTCTTGTCGAGCGCCCCGAGGTCGACGTCGGACAGCATCCCGGGGGCGGGGTTGGTGCCGGCGTTGTTGACCAGGATGTCCACCTTCCCGAACCGCTCGACCGTCTGCTCAACCGCGCTCGAGGCCGCGTCATCGTCGTCGGCGCGCGCCTCGAGCAGCAGCAGCCGATCGCTCGCGTCCAAGCGCGCCGCGGCTTCATCGAGGTTCGGCTGCTTCCGAGAGGTGATGGCCACCCCGGCGGCTCCGGATCCGAGCAGCAGTCGGGCGGTGGCCTCACCGATGCCGCGGGTTCCTCCGGTGATGAGCGCTACCGAGCCTTCAAACCTGATGTCCATCCGACCTCCTCAGGCGGCGAGCGTACTGCGAGCCGCCTCGGGACACTGCCCCGCTGCCGCCGGGAGAGGACACTGCCGGCCGCTCCAGCCGCTCGGGGTCAATGGCGGCGTACTCCTCCGTACTTCATCCTGGTGTCCTCCATCCTCGAAACTATTGCCTCGGCACCGTCGTCGATGGCGGCATCGATGATCTCGCCGAGGAACACGTCGTGGGTACCGACGTCGATCGCGTCGTGCAATCGGCACTCGAACCAGGCGATGGCGTCCTCGAAGATCGGCACACCGGTCGTTCCATCCCGCACCGCGTAGCCGTTCAGCGCCGCGCCGTCGTACTCGGCGGGCTTCGAGAATCTCCGGAAGATCGAGGTGTCGGCGCGATCACACAGGTTGACGCTGAACGAACCACCTTCTCGGATCAACCGGTTGGTGACCGCCGTTGAATCCACCGAGATGGCCACCAGCACCGGCTCCATGGACACCTGGGTGACCCACGAGGTGGTCATGCCGTTCCGTTCGTCCCCGGCTCGTGAGCCCACGAGGCACAGCACATTCGGAATCGCCCACATCACCTTGTTCACCGTGGCCGCATCCATGCCCGCGAGCGTACCGCGACCGCGCCCTCGTGCCGGCCGCAAGATCCGCAGGCTGTGCCGACCGGCTCGCAGATCTCTCGGGGCGCTTTGAGAGCACTCCGCGTCGCCACCATGCCGGCGGCCGATACCTGCCAGTAGGATGCCCTGATGCACGTGCTGATCGCGACGACCGGCGTGCTCAGCCCTGAGCCGGTGGTCGACTTCACGAGGCAGCTTCTGGGCCAGCATGGCCGGGTCACGGTCATCACGGTCATTGAGGTGCCCCGGGACTTCCTCGACGACCTCGAGGAAGGGCGGGCATCGGATGACGACGCGGTCAACTCCTATATCGAGGAGCGCGGCCGCCGCCTCGTGGAATCAGTGACGCAGAGGCTGGAGGGAGCCCAGATCCCTTATGAGGTGGTGATGCTCGAAGGGACCGATCCGGCGGCGACGATCTCGGCTGCCGCGGGAGACCTCGACGCCGACATCGTCGTGGTGGGGGCCACCCGCCCGATCTTCAATCAGGACGCCTGGGAGAGCGTGTCGGCCAGAGTCATGCTGGAGAGCGGCAAGCCCGTCCTGGTGATCCCCGGCCTACCCGACAAGCCGGACGAAGCCCGGGCGGCCATCACATGACCTGGGATGCGCTGCGCACACCCGAAGAGCGATTCACCGCCCTCGACGGGTACCCGTACGCGCCGCACTACACCGAAATCGAAGGACTTCGCATCCACTTCCTTGATGAGGGGGAAGGCCCTCCCGTCGTGCTCTTCCACGGCGAACCAACGTGGAGCTATCTGTACCGCAAACTGATCGGGCCGATCGTCGAGGCCGGGTATCGGGTCATCGCCCCGGACTATCCGGGCTTTGGCAAGTCGGACAAGCCGACCGATCCCGACTTCTACAGCTACGACCGGCACGTCGACTTCATGGACCGGCTCATCGAGGTACTCGATCTCACCCAGGCCACTGCGGTGGTTCACGATTGGGGTGGTCCGATCGGCCTGCGCCTGGCGACGGAGCACCCCGATCGTTTCGCTCGCATCGTGATCCTCAATACCGCACTGTTCTCGGGACGGGCCCCCGTGAGCGAAGGGTTCATGGCGTGGCGATCGTTTGTCGAAAGGACACCCGACCTGCCGGTTGGCTTCATCATGTCTCGCACCGCGGTCACGGACTGGCCCGAGTCGGTCTTTGCCGGCTACGAAGCGCCGTTCCCCGACCAGGAGTACAAGATCGGAGCCCATCAATTCCCGCTGATCGTACCCCTCGACTCGGAAACCAAGGGTGCCGCCGAGATGGCTGCGGTCAAAGACGCGCTCGCCCTATGGGACCGCCCGGCGGCGGTGATCTTCTCCACCGAGGACCCGGTGTTCCCCCCGCGGGTCGGCGAGCGCTTCGCCGACCGGATCCCCGGGGCCGAAGACGTCGTGCTCGTCGACGGCGCCGGTCATTTTCTACAAGAGGACCAGGGCGAGGCGGTGGCCGGCCACATCGTCGACTTCCTGCAGCGGAATCCTTAGGAGGGTGCTGAACAATGACGAGTGCTGAGTGCCGTCGCTCGATTCAGGCGAGCGGTGATTCAGTTTCTCCCGACAGCGACGGCCCGGGAGGATCGCTCAACATCCTCCTAGGACCCGGGAACATCGAGGACGAGGATCTTTCCACAGAATCCTTCGACCGAATCGCTTGCCGCAATCTCGACGACTTCCTCTCCCCCAGGAATTCTCACACCCGAGAGCGTTCTCGTGAACGGCTGTTCGGTGACGTGGGGGTGGGCGAGCTCCCGGCTGTCCAGCACCAAGCCGCCTGGAGTCCTGACGATCCATCGATCGGCGTACTTCTCCCATCCGGTGTCCGCCGAGGAGACCGTGGCGGTCACCCGGTAGGAGGAAGAACCGGTGCTGACGACTTCTGCGGAAATGACATTGGCGCAGCCGTCGGTCGTCCTCGGAGGCTCGGACGACGATGAACAAGAGGCCGCTATACCGATCAACACCAGCGCGGCGAGCGAACTGCGTGCCGGCCGAGAAACACTCTCGTCGAGATCAGGTCTCAACACGATGGGAATAGACCTCGCCACGGGGCCGACGCTGGAAGTCGTAGACGACCCAGGTGCCGGCCAGCTCGTCGTGCCAGGCTCTGCGCTCCTCATCGAAGAGAACCCAGATGTATCCCAGGAAGAAGACGATCGCCGACAGGCCGTAGCCGACGAAGCGAATCAGCGACCGCGCGATCGTCGGCGGGTTGCCGTCGGCGCGCACGACCCGGAGTCCAAGGAACCATTTGCCGATCGTCGCCCCAGTCAACGCCCATGATCCGATGTAATACACGCTGATGATGAACGGCACCGCGATGAGAAAGCTGCCGCCCAGGTCGAAATCTCTCGGCAGGAAGGTCTCGAACAGGACCTCGACCTGCTTCACGACCCAACTCAGTGCCGCGATGAGAATGACGAGCAGGACGGCGTCGATCGAGAACGCGACGAACCGTGAGATGAACCCAGCGACGCGGCCTTCTAACTCGTTGTAGTCGCCGCTACCGCTCATTCGTCTACCTCTGCGGGCCTCGGCGGCAGGCCCCGAGGCGATCGGCGCAGAATCCGACGAATGGCTGAATCGGTGAGGTTGTCCGCCGCCGCCCCCGTTTCACGAACCTCCTGGATCGCGGAATCGGTGATACCGAACGCCTGGTCCCGGATCATCTCTTCCAACGCGTCGCTCTCCGCGACGTTGTCGAGTACTCCATCGATCGTGGTGTCGACGAGGCCCTCGACGAGTACCTTGCCGTGGCTGACCTCGGCACGCCCGATCTGAGTGAGCCGATCGCTCTCGGCGTCGACGAGCCCGAGAACGGCGTCGACCGGCTTCGATATCAGCCAGCCGATGGGACTCCCGGCGGTCAAACGCCAGCCGTAATCGACCACGCCACGCACAACGCCGGTGTTCACGCCAACCGAGGTGGCCATTCGCTCGAATCGATCAGGAAGATCCGCGGCGAACCCAAAGACGACCTCGCCGGGAACGTGTTGCTGGGGAACGCGCTCCACGACCGACGGAGAATCCTCGGGATCGCCGACCGGCGCCGCATTGGCAGCCTCCTGGGCGCGATCAGCGATGACGCCGACCACACCCGCCGCCAGGCGAACCACCGATGAGTACGCGGAGCCCCAACCTGCAACGAGATCGGCTGCCCCACCCTCCACCGGCGTCAGTCTGGCGATTTCGGGTGCCGCTTCGGTGGCGGTCTCAGCGTTGTCGTCGGCAGCCCGGAGGGCCTTGTCTGCCATGGACAAACGATAGCCGTCGCCTGCGCCGTCACCCCCCGCGACAATGCAGGTCGGCCGCCTCGCCGCTGTCTGCAAGGGCGCTCTCCAAAGCGGCACACGCGGCGTCAACCCGGTGCCGGGTGTCGTTGAAGGTGGACCCACCGATCGTCTCGTCGATTTCCTGGAACGAGGAGGCATCGGCAAGAGACCCGACCATGGCGCCGATGCCGGCAATCGAGAGCTCGAGGGCCGTCACGAACTCCTCGTGTGCGCGCCGTAACGGGTCGGGGGGGTCGAGCGCCGCGACGTCATCGGCGTACCGCTTCACCGCATCGGCGACGGAGGCAAACATCGCGGCGCTCCGTCGTGCCGTCTCGGCGAGCACGGCCGCCTCGAGCTGATCGGCTGCGATGGTTCTGACCAGATCGTCGACGCTGCGCTCGAGATCGTAGAGATGAGAGACCCGGACGTTCTCTGCCTCAGAGACATAGGCAGCGGAACGCTCCGTCAATAGGTCGCGGTATTGGGTTGGAGTCAGGGTCGCCTGACCACAGCCGGAAAGAACCAGCAGGACCGCGATCGCGACCGCCTGGCGCATGGCCGAATGGCTCCGCTTCGACCAGAACATGGTTAGGACTCGAGCAGGGTCGACAACGGCACGAACGAGTCGATGATCGCCTGACACACCGCATCAGGAATCGACGCCCTGCAGAACATCTCGTAGCGGAGACCACCTTCGGTCCATCCGAGGTTGACCCCGTCGGGCACGAGGATGGGAACGATGTCGCTGCGGCCCGCCCCGGCGTCTCCTGGAGCAGCGCCCACCCGAAGGACACCAAGCTGACCCTCGGTGACCGTGTATGGCTCGACCGACCACAGCCCGAACGCGACCGACGTATTGCCGTCAAGCTCGCTGGTGGCGCGGTCGAACACCAATTGACTGGTGATCCATTGGACGTCTTCGGGCACCAGTCCGGGAAAGCGAACGGTCGGCAGCGCGCCGGCGATCTCGTGGCGGCTTGCCTGGACGAACCGGCTTCCGATCTGACGCGCCCATACCGCCTGCACGATCCGGGTCGGTCCGATAATCGCGGCGTCGCCGAGATCGTCGTTGGACCACAGGAGGTCGCTGGTTCCCACCAGCCCCTCATTCGCTACCTCGAACACCACCCTGGCCTCTGTGGTAGTCGTGGCAGGCACGCCCTCCTGCACCCACTCGCTCGACCGATCGCCAAGACCGTCGAGCGGTCCACTCTCCCCGCAAGCTGCGACAACGAGCAAGAGCACGGCGATGCCGCCCACCCTGCTCACAACGGTCATTGCGTTCCCGGTCACGGTGGGAGTTTGCCACTGAGCGGCCGATACTGAAGGACTCGCAAGACGCTACGTCGCAGGTGAACACAGAAACTCCTGCTCGCGACTCGCGACTCGCGACTCGCGACTCGGTAGTCTGTCGGCATGCCCGAGCGGACCATACGCGTTGTCCGCGATGGGTTCCCGCATCAGATGGCGCTCGACACCGCGGTATCTCGCGTACTGCTGTCGGAGGCCTCACTTCCTGGAGCAGGCGAAACGCTTCGCCTCTCCATTCCGGGCCGGGCGGTGGCATTCGGAAAGCACGACACGTTGTCGCCCGGATTCGCCAAGGCCGTGGTGGCGGCACGAAATGCCGGATTCGAACCGTTCCTGCGCCTCGCAGGCGGTCGCGCCGCCGCCTTCCACGAGGGGACGGTGGCGATCGCGTGGACGATCCCAGCTGAGCGCCCGATCGATGGGATCCGCGAGCGTTTCGCCGCCGCCTCCGACCTGGTCGTAGATACGCTCGCCGCGCTTGGAGTCGCCGCCGCTGTCGGAGCGGTCCCTGGTGAGTATTGCCCGGGCGAGTACAGCGTCCATACCGGACCGGCCAAGGTGGCGGGAGTCGGCCAGCGCCTCACCAAGTCGGCGGCGATGATCGGCGGCGTCGTCGTCGTCGAGGGTGGGGATCTGGTCCGCGACGCCCTGGTGCCGGTGTACGACGCGCTCGGGCTCGAGTGGATCCCCAGCACAGCGGGAGCGTTGTCCGATACCGTCCCCGGCATCCAGCCCCACGAGGTAGTGCAAGCGATGATCGATCAGCTTGGTAATCGGGGGGCGGTTGAGACGGCTTCCTTGTCCGGCGAGGTCATCAAGACCGCCCAGGTGATGAGGACCGAGTTCGACGCGCGATAGCGCTTGCCCATCGCTGCTCAACCGCCGAGACTCCCGGCATGCGGATCAGCGTCATCAACGGACCAAACCTCAACCTGCTCGGCACCCGCCAGCCGGAGATCTACGGCGATTGGAGTCTCGACCGGCTCGACAAGGCCTGCCGGGATTGGGCGGCCGAGGTCGGCGCCACCGTCGACACCTACCAGTCCAATCACGAGGGCGACCTGATCGACCGGCTCCACGAGGCTCGGCGGAGCGCCGAAGGCGTCGTCATCAATCCCGGGGCACTCACCCACTACTCGTACGCCATTCGCGACGCCATCGTTGCGATCGAGCTTCCCACCGTGGAAGTCCACCTTTCCAACATCAAGGAACGAGAAGCGTGGCGCCGTGACTCGGTCGTCGAAGCAGTGTGCGTGGCGACCTTCGCCGGTCGCGGGGTCGACGGATACCGGGACGCCATCTTGCACCTCGCCGCCGCCGCCGAATAGAACGGTGTTGAACAATGACGCTGCCCTGAGCCGCCGCTCGCTTGAGTGTTGCGGTGACTCGGTTTCTCCAGTCAGCGCCGGCACGCTGGAGGATTGCTCAACACCCTTCTAGTGGACTCAGCCAACGAGCTCTTGCAGTCGGGAGAGTCCCTCCACGAGCTCGTCGTCTGCGAGGGCGAATGAGAACCGGGCGTATCCCGGGGCGCCGAACGCCTCGCCGGGTACCACGGCGATCTTGATTTCGTCCAGCAGCAAGCCAGCAAGGTCCATCGTCGTTGCAGCCGAGCGGCCGGCAACGTCGACACCGAGAAGGCCGGAGAGGTTTGGAAAGGTGTAGAAGGCACCGTCCGGCATCTCACATTTGATGCCCGGTACGGCGTTCAGCATTTCGACCATAGTTTGGCGACGCCGGTCAAACGCCTCACGCATGGCGTTCGGGGCATCATCGGGCCCGGTCAACGCCGCAAGCGCGGCGGCCTGGGCCACGTTGGACACGTTCGAGGACAGATGGCTCTGAACCCGCGTCGCTGCTTCGGCGACCGACGTTGGCCCAATCAGCCACCCGACGCGCCATCCCGTCATCGCATAGGTCTTGGACACACCGCTGATGACCACCGAGCGCGCCCCGAGCTCGGGGACGACCGCAGGCAACGAGTGAAAGGTGGCGTCGCCGTAGATGAGCCGGTAATAGATCTCATCGGTCACCACCCAGATGCCCGCATCTGCGGCCCATCGGCCGATCGCTTCCATCCGATCTCTCGGATAAACCGCTCCGGTGGGGTTGGAAGGCGATACGAACAGCAACGCACGGGTCCGCTCGTTCGTCGCCGCCTCCAACTGATCGACGGTCACCTCGAAGCCCGACTCGTCGCTCGTGTCCACATACACCGGGACCCCGCTCGCCAACTCGATCGAGGCTGGGTACGTCACCCAGTACGGGGCGGGGATCAGGACCTCGTCACCGGGGTCGAGCAACAGTTGGAAGGCCGTGAACACGGCCTGTTTCGCCCCGTTGGTCACGACCACCTGGGAGGCGTCGACATCCAGGCCGTAGTCGCGATGGGAAGCCGCGATCGCTTCCCTGAGATCGGGAAACCCCGGCGTTGCCGAGTAGTGATGCATCGCCGGATCCCTCGCGGCGGCAATGGCCGCATCGACGATATAGCCGGGGGTGGAAAAATCGGGCTCGCCCGCCCCGAAGCTGATGACCGGCTCCCCGGCGGCGCGAAGCCTTTTTGCCTCGGCGGCGATTGCCAGGGTCGCGGACGGTTCGATGCCGGCGGCGCGCTGCGAGATCGGAGGATGCCCCGGCGGCATCGAAGTCATGGGCGGGCAGCGCTTCGGCGCGATCCTGGCTGTCGTGGTATCACTATTCTCCCACTCTCCCGGCCCAGCACGATAGGCACATGAGCGATATCGACTCGACCTCCCTACCCGATCACCTCCTCCCGAGCGACGGGCGGTTTGGCTCCGGGCCCGCGTTGATCCGCGGCGATGCCGTAGCGAGGCTCGCCGACGTGGCCGATCACTACCTCGGGACCAGCCACCGGCGAGAAGGGGTCAAACGCGTGGTTCGCGACATCAGGATGGGAGTCGCATCCCTCTACGGGCTCCCGGACGGCCACGAGGTCGCGCTCGGCGTCGGCGGCGCCACCATGTTCTGGGAAGTCGCCGCCCATTCGCTCATCGAGCACAAGAGCCAGCACCTGTCCATCGGCGAGTTCTCCGCGAAGTTCGCCGCCGTGGTCGCCGGTATGAGTCACCTCGAGAAGCCGACGATCATTACCGCTCCCGCCGGCTCCGCCGCCGCTCCGATGTCGGACCCCGAGATCGACGCCTTTGCCCTGATCCACAACGAGACCTCGACCGGAGTGATAGCACCGCTGTCTCGCCCGCAGCCCGGTGCACTCGTTCTAGTAGACGGAACCTCGGCAGCGGGCGCGGTGCCGGTCGAGCCCGCCGTCTTCGACGTGTACTACTTCTCGCCGCAGAAGGCGTTCGGCTCGGAGGGCGGTCTCTGGCTGGCACTTTGCTCACCGGATGCGGCGAGCCGGGCCGAGCGGCTCGCCACCGAGCGCACCATCTCGCCGATGTCTTCGCTCCAGGTTGCCCTGGAAAACTCCAGACAGGACCAGACCTACAACACGCCGGCGCTCGCCACCCTCTTTCTGCTCGCCGACCAGATCTCCTGGATCGACGCCAACGGCGGGCTGGCGTGGGCGGAGGCGCGCAGTCGCGCCTCGGCTTCGATCGTCTACCAATGGGCGGAGAGCTCCCCGTACGCGACACCGTTCGTGACGGAGCCCGATCTCCGCAGCCCGACCGTGGTGACGGTGGACCTCGATGAGGCGGTCTCTGCGGAGGCGGTCGCCGCGGTGCTGCGCGCCAATGGGATCGTTGACGTGCTCGGGTATCGAAAGATCGGACACAACCAGCTCCGGATCGCCACCTTTCCCGGCATCGAGCCTTCCGACGTCGAGCGCCTGGTGGCGGCAATCGAATTCGTCGTGGCGCGGGAGTCGAGCTAGCCGTGGAAACCCGGCCTTTTCCCGAGTATGACGACCATGATGCAGTCGGGCTCGCCGCGCTGGTCGCGGAGGGCGCGGTTCATCCCAGCGAGCTCGTCGAGGCCGCGGTTCAGCGGATCGAAGCTGCCAACCCGGCGGTGAACGCCGTTGTTCGCGGTCGCTTCGACGCCGCCCGACAAGACGCCGCGGGCGCAACGCAGACGGGGCCCTTTGCCGGGGTGCCGACCTTGATCAAGGATCTCGTCGCCGAGGAAGGTGAGGCGGTCAGCTATGGGTGCGTCTTTTTTCGTGATTTCGTAGCCGAGGTGACCGGCGAGTTTCGTCGCAGGATCGACGAGGCCGGGTTCATCGACCTGGGCAGGACGAACACTCCTGAGTTCGGGTTACTTCCGACCACCGAGCCTTCGCTGCATGGTCCCACGAGAAACCCGTGGGACCTCAGCAGGTCGGCAGGTGGCTCCAGCGGCGGCGCCGCGGCTGCGGTGGCCGCAGGGATGGTTCCGCTTGCGCAGGGAAGCGACGGCGGCGGATCGATACGAATCCCGGCATCGGCGTGCGGATTGTTCGGTTTGAAGGCATCGAGGGGCCGTCTTCCCCGGCATCCGCCCTTTCCGAGCGACTCGTTCTCGGTTGACGGATCGTTGACACGGACGGTGCGCGATACCGCTGCGTTCCTCGACGCCGTCCACGGTGCGACTCCGGGCGAGCAGTACCGGGCGCCGGCCCCGTCCCGGCCCTTCGCCGATGCCGTCGGATCCGAGCCCGGGCCGCTCCGCGTCGCCTACTCGGTGCGGGACTTTCGGGGCAGGCGGGTCCATCCCGACTGCGAGGCCGCGGTCATGGAGACGGTGGAAATCCTGGCCGGTCTCGGTCACGACGTCACCGAAGCTGCGCCGGCGATCGACGGCGCCGCGGCAAGCGACGCATTTCTCTTGTTCTGGGAGGCGATGACAGCACACGCCATCTCCCTGGTACTCGACGGGCGGGAGGCACTCGATCGGCGCGTTCGTGGGATCCGCCGGCTCGCCGGTGACTATCGCACGATGAAGCTGATCAGCCGCGTCGTCGAGCGCGAAGCCGCGGCGCCGGCATTTGAGCCGTTCACGCTCGAGCTGGTGAGCCGCTCGGGGCGGCGAGCACCCAGAGACCTGTTGAGCGCGGAGATCACGCTGCAAACGATCGCCCATCAGACCGGTCGCTTTTTGGACGGCTACGACGTCTTCCTCACTCCGGTCCTCGGTTCCCCTCCCCTGGAGATCGGCGCCATCGACCAGACACTGCCCTGGCCCGAGCTGGTCGAGCTGCTGACCAGCTACGTTGCCTTCACCCCCCTCGCCAACTTCGCCGGCCTGCCCGCAATGTCGGTTCCCCTGTACTGGACCAATGGTGGCCTGCCGGTCGGCTCGCACTTCCTCGGACGATTCGGAGCGGAGGACACGCTGCTGAGCCTCGCCGGTCAGCTCGAGGCAGCGAAACCCTGGGTGGACAAGAAGCCCCCCGTCTTGGCGGAGGTATAGGTGCACGAGCTCCCCGAGGCCACCGAGCGGGTGGTGCGCGCCGCAGAGGGTCTCGGCCTGACCATTCAGCCAATCGTGTTTCCCGAGGGAACCAAGACCTCGGCAGAAGCAGCCGCCGCGGTCGGGGCCGACCTGGCCCAGATCGCCAAGTCGCTGGTGTTCATCGTCGATACCGATCCGGTGCTGGTCTTGATGTCGGGAGATCACCGGGTGGACACGGAGCGGCTGGCGGCCACCCTGGATGCAGACGATGCCCGTCGCGCAACCCTCGAGGAGTGCCGGGATGCCACCGGCTATGCCGCCGGCGGCACACCCGCCTTTGGCCACCCCCGCTCGATGGTCGTCGTGGCCGACCGTTCACTCATGCGCAATGAGGATGTCTGGTCGGCCGCCGGCACCCCGACAACGGTTTACCCGATCAAGCTCAGCGATCTCGTGCGGGCTGCTGGTGCACGATGGGTCGATGTTGCGGAATGAGATGCGAGTCGCGAGTCGCGAGACAAGGGTTTCGCTCTGTTCGTCCTCCCGACTCGAGAACCGGCGATTGACCGGTAGTGTCGCCCCGTGCGCCGGCTGATTCTCTTTCGCCACGGTAAGTCCGACTGGGACGCCGAATACGCCGAGGACCATGGGCGCCCGCTGAACGAGCGCGGCGAGCGAGCGGCAGCGACCATGGGGGCGTTGCTTCGCGAGATGGGTGAGGCACCCGACCGCATCGTCTCCTCGACCGCAGTCCGGGCCGAGTCGACCGTAGAGATTGCCCGGCTGTCGGGCGGATGGTCTGCACCGCTCGAGCTGAGCGGCGACCTGTACGGGACATCACCCGCCGGCGCCCTCTCCGTTGCTGCGCGATACGGAAGAGACGCCGACCGCCTGATGCTCGTCGGCCACGAACCGACCTGGTCGATGCTGGTCACCCACTTGACCGGCGGGCGTGTCGACATGCGCACCGGCTCGATGGTCGGCATCGATCTCGCATTGGGCGACTGGGCAGAAGCCGTCGATGCGGGGGGAACCGTCGCCTATGCCGTGCATCCCAAGCTATTCGCGGATTGGGCGCCATGATCGACCTGCGATCCGACACGGTCACCAAGCCAAACGAGGCGATGCGAGCGGCAATGGCGAGCGCTGCGGTCGGAGACGATGTCTTCGGCGACGATCCGACCGTGAATGCCCTCGAGCGCACCGTCGCCGAACTACTGGGCAAACAAGACGCGGTATATGTGCCTTCGGGAACGATGGCGAACCAGGTTGCGCTTCGCTCCCAGACGACACCCGGCGATCGGGTGGTCATGGAGGCGCTCGCACACATCCGCCACCACGAGAGCGGTGCCGCGGCGGCGCTGTCCGGCGTGACCATTGCGCCCATCCCCGGCCGGCACGGGGTGTTCAGTGCCGAGCAACTGATCGCAGCCGCTCCCCCAGCGCCGAAGGACTTGCCGATCAGCCTCTATGACCCGGTGACTCTGGTCACGGTGGAGAACACCCACAACGAGGCCGGGGGAACCATCTGGCCGCTTCCGACGACGCAGGCCGTTGTTGGTGCGGCCAAGGACCTCGGCATCGCTGCCCACCTCGACGGCGCCCGTTTGTGGAACGCCACAGCAGCTACCGGGATCCCCGAAGCCGACTACGCCGACGGATTCGACACGGTCGGCGTCTGTTTCTCGAAGGGTCTGGGTGCACCCGTTGGGTCGGCCGTCGCCGGTTCGGGGAACGTCATCGACCGTGCCCGTCGCTACAAGAAGATGTACGGCGGTGGTTTTCGCCAGGCGGGCATCATCGCCGCGGGTGCGCTGTACGCGCTCGAGCATCACCGGGAGCGCCTCGTCGAGGACCACGACAACGCCCGCCGCTTCGCCGAATCCCTCGCCGATCATCCCGGGACTGAAGTCGACCTGGCCTCTGTGCAGACCAACATCGTGTTCTTTGCGGTGAGCCATCCGTCCGACGTCGTCGATCGCTGCGCCGTGGACGGTGTTGCCATGCTGACGGCGGACCCGAAACGAATCAGAGCGGTGTTCCACCTCGACGTGTCGCACGATGACACCAGCCGCGCCATCGATGTGGTGACGCGCATAACGGCCTCGTCGTAGGGCCGGCGCTAGCCGATCGTGCCGGAGGACCGTCCAACCCTGTCTGATCGATACGAGATCGAAGCTGCCGGTCAGGGGATTCGGGCCGCGGATCTGTCGCGCGTTGACCGGCAACGGATCGCCGAGCAGTGGCTCGCAGAACAGTATTCCGGCTTCGAGCTGCTCGGCGCTGCCAGCGGCGAGCCCATCGCGATCACGACCTACGACGACGATTGGCCCCGGGTCTTCACCGTGTGGGAAGGTCGGCTCTCGAGGGCCTTGGGCGCAATAGCGCCGCGAATCGAGCACGTCGGCTCGACCGCAGTGCCGGGGTTGGCAGCGAAACCGGTCGTCGACATTCAAGTGGCCGTGAGGGTGCTCGAGGACGAAGCGGCGTATATCCCCGCCATCGAGTCGACGGGCGTTCCCCTGCGCTCACGACACGACGAGGATCGATATTTTCGTGCCCCGCCGGACGCGCCCCGCGTTGTGCAGATCCACGTGTGCGAGGCCGGTGGGGCATGGCAGCGCAACCACCTGCTGTTCCGTGACTATCTCCGCGCCGATGCCGATACGCGGCGCGCCTATGAGGAGCTCAAGTGGGATCTCGCCGAGCGCTACCGCGACGACCGGATGGCCTACACCGAGGGCAAGACTCCGTTTATCCGGGCAGCCATACAACGAGCCGAAGTATGGGCCGAAGCGACCGGTTGGACGGTAGGAGCTCGCGCCTCGTAACTCGCTCAGCCGAAAGCCACGACCAGGACTGCGACCACGCCCAGCAGGATCGCGAAGCCCCCCAGGCCAATGATGAAGGACTTGGGGATGTCCTCGGTGCCGTTCTCCTCCAGAATGGAATCGAGCATCCCGAGTACGTCTCTGGCTCGCATACCGAGCGCGGAAGAGCCAAGGCCGAAGCTGGGCAGGCTGGGTCGCCACCCGGTGATGCCCTTGAGACGTGACGTCTTTGCCGTCACCACTAATTCCTCGCGGTCGGCAGCGTCGGAGGCCACGTCCGCAGGATCGCCGGCATCGGCGTCGCTGGCTCCGGCTTCTTCTGGTTGGTCGTCGTTGTACGACCAACCAGGCTCGTCCTCCGCCTGCTCACGATCGGCGTCGTCGTAGTACGACCAGCCGCGTTCGTCCTCGGCGGCAGGCTCGCCGGCACCGAACGCCGGCACTTCCGCCGCGGTCACGGCATCCTCCGTGAACAGGCCCGACCCATATCCACCGACTTTCGCGGCGTCGTCCGGTGCGGCGTCGTCCGCTGCGGCGTCGTCGGGTACGGAGCCCTCGCGGCCATCCTCGAGGTGAAACTCGCTCGCCTGATCCGCGGGTGCTTCACCAGCGGAGACTTCGGCAACAGCGACCGGCTCGCCCGGCATGGCTGCGGCCTCTTGCTCCTCGGCGTAGAAGCCGTCCCAGAAGTCCTTTGCTTGACCGGATCGGGGAGCCGCTGCGGGGGGCTGTGGGTCGGTACCTGGCGCGGCTTCGAGTGGGAAGGCCAACGCCGGGTCTATTGGCTGGGCACCAGGTGGGGTGGGTGCAGCCACGGGGCCGTCGCCACCGGCCGGCCCGGTGCTCTGCTCCAGCTGGATCTCCACCGCCGCCGCCGGCGCTGCTGCAATTGGTGCCACCGCGGCAGCGGCCTGGGGCGCAACCGACTCCACGGCCGGAGTCGGTGGCACGGTCGATGCCGCTACCGGTAGCGGTGCGGCCGTTGGAGGCGGCGCGGATGCAGCGGGCGCGGGGCTTGTCGGAGGAGCCGACGACACGGTTCCCGATACCACCCCGGGGGTCTCAGGCGTCGTCGCCGGGGAGGCAGCCGGCCCGGGTGGGATGGCCGCCACCGAGGGTGCGACGGCGGGCTGTGCGGCAACCGGTGCCGCGATCTCGGTGGGAGGGGTCGTTGGAGCGGGCTGTGGCGCGGCGGGTGGGGGCGTCGACGGAGAAGGCGAAGGCGCTGCCGGAGTCGGAGGCACGGCCGCGGCGGCCGGAGCAGCCGGGACCGCCGGTGGGGCAGCGGGTGGCTCAGGCGACGCCGGAACGGCCGCGATGGGAGCAGCGGGGACGGGTGCAGCCGGAACCGTCGGGGCGGCGGAAGGAGCGGTTGGCGGCATCGGGGCCGCGGCCAGTTCATCGACCGCGGTGGTCGCCGGGGCCGGCGCGGTGCCGGCGCCTGGCATACCGGAGAGAATGGCGAACTCCAGTGGAGAATCAGGGTTGAACAACACGACCTCGCGCCCGAGAGTGAGGTGGAATGTTCCGTCCGCCTCGCGCCGGAGCTTCAGGTCGGTGCGATTCCAACGCCCGAGCTCGGTACCTCCGGCAGTAAGGACCAGGGTCTGCGCATCGAGCATGATCGTCGAGGGCAACCCGTTCTCGATTGACCCGGGGATCCTGACCTCCCCGGTGAACGTCGTCGTCATCCCATCTCCATCTGGTGGGTCAACGTCCTCCATCGGCAGGCTGGGCCCTCCACCTGAGCACGGGAATTATCGAAAATCACGAGAGCGGATTCCTTCCAGGGGCCATTCGGTAAAGCGTCGGGCCACCAGGTTGGTGACCCCGTCCTCATGCTCCAGAATCCCTTCTATGACAACCCCTACGGCCTTGCGAGCTACTTCGTAATGTGCCTCCCACACCTGGGGAAGAATCACGACGTTGAGCAGGCCGGTCTCGTCCTCCAGGTTGATAAAGCGAACACCCTTCGCGGTTGATGGACGCTGACGGTGGGTGATGATGCCACCGGCCTTGATCCTCGTGTTATGTCGGGGTGAGGACAACACGTCGGCGATGAGGACACAACCCATGTCATCGAGCATCTCTCGAACAAAGACAACCGGGTGCGTCGTTGATATACCGGTCGACCACAGATCGGCCTGCATCTCCTCCGCCGGAGCGATGTTGGGGAGCGGGGGGCGTGCCCCACCATGGTCGAGGGCGAGCCGGTCGGGTCCTTGCTCGGCGAGGGTGCCGGCACTCCAGACGCCCTGGCGGCGTCCCAAACCGATCGGGGCGAGCGCACCGGAGGCGGCCAACCCCTCATAGGCGTCGAGCGGCAGCCCGGTGCGTTGGGCGAGGTCCTCAGGGGTCGCAAAGGCGCCGGCGGTCATCCTCGCCGCCTCGATGCGGGTGATCTCGGCATCCCCCAGGTTGCGCACGTAGCGCAGCCCGATCCGAAGGGCAACGGCAGGGCGCAGTGGGTCGTCGACCGGGCCCCTCCCCCGCCGCCACAGCCCGTCCAAGTAAGCCGACGTGTCGTCCGGGTCGGCGTCGAACGGCTCCACGGTGCAGTCGAACGCGGAGGCGTTGACATCGGGGGGGAGGACGACCACGCCGTGGTGCTGAGCATCCTGGACCAGCGAGTTCGGCGAGTAGAAGCCCATCGGCTGAGCATTGAGCAGCCCACAGAAGAACTCCGCCGGCCAGTGGTACTTCAACCAGGAGGTCGCATAGACGATGTAGGCGAACGACACCGAATGCGACTCGGGGAAGCCGAATGAGGCAAAACCCTGGAGCTTCTCCCAGATCTCGTCGGCGGCGGCGCCGGTGACACCGTTGGCCTCCATACCGTCGTACACCTCGCTGCGCAGCCGATCCATGGCCTCGGACGATCGCTTGTGGGTCATCGCCTGGCGCAGCCGGTCGGACTGCCCTGGGGTGAACCCGGCGCAGATGCGGGCCAGTTCCATCAGCTGCTCCTGGAACACCGGGATCCCCAGTGTCTTTTTCAGGATGGGTTCGGTCAATGGATGCGGATACCGGACCGGGTCCAGCCCGTTGCGGCGGCGCAGGAACGGGTGGACCGAGTGGCCCTGGATGGGTCCGGGCCGGATCAGCGCCACCTCGATGGCAAGGTCGTAGAAGGTCCTTGGCTTCATCTTCGGCAGGGTGGCCATCTGGGCACGCGACTCGACCTGGAACACGCCGACGGTGTCGGCGCGGGTCAACATGTCGTAGACGATGGGCTCCTGGGGAATCGTCGCCAGGTCGATGTCGATCCCGTGAACGTCGGCGATCGTGTCCACGGACATGTGCATGGCGTTGAGCGCACCGAGGGCGAGCAGGTCGAACTTGACGATGCCCATCGTCGCACAGTCGTCCTTGTCCCATTGCAGCACCGTGCGATCCTCCATGCGGCCCCACTCCAGCGGCACCACCTCCCACAGCGGTCGGCGGGCGACGACCATCCCGCCTGAGTGAATGCCGAGATGCCTGGGAAAGCCGTCGAGGCGCTGACAGACGTCGTAGATCAGCTCGGTGGTCAAACCGGCCGGCAGGTCGACGACCTCGGGAATCGCTTGCGGGCTGCGGGAATCGAGGTACTTGGTCAATCCATTGACCTGGGCCTGGGTCAGCCCGAATGCCTTGCCGACGTCCTGGAGCACCGAGCGGGCCCGGTAGGTGATCACGTTGGACACCATGGCGGCGCGCTCCCGCCCGTATCTCCGGTAGCAGTACTGGATGACCTCCTCGCGGCGCTCGGCCTCGAAGTCGATGTCGATGTCGGGGGGCCGGCCTCGTTCCTCTGAGAGGAAACGCTCGAATGGAAGGTGCAGGCGGATCGGATCGACCCGGGTCAGGCCCAGGCAGCGGCACACCGCAGAGTCCGCGCCGGAGCCGCGGACCTGGCAGTAGATGTCTCGGGAGCGGGCGTAGTTGACGATGTCCCACGCCACCAGGAAGAACCCGGAGAACCCGAGCTCGAAGATCACGCTCAACTCGTGCTCGAGACGAGCCTCGGCCTTGGGATCGATGCCGTTGCGGTCGCCCGGGTACACATCACCTGCACCCTCGAAGACGAGATGGCGCAGATACTCGTTCTCGTCGTTGAAAGCGCCCGGCATCGGGAAGTCGGGAAGCTGGGGTGTGAGCAGGTCGAGGTCGAAGGCAAGCGCTTCCCCCAATTCGGCGGCGCGCTCGACCGCACCCGGATACCGGGCGAACCGCTCCGCCATCTCGTCCGCGCTGCGCAGATAGGCAAGGTCGCTTGCGGAGCGGAAACCATCGGCCACCTCGAGATCGCGCCGACCACCAACGGCGGCGAGAACGTCGCCGAGGACCGCGTCGCTGCGGTCGGCGTAGTGCACGTTGTTGGTCGCCACCGTTGGCAGACCGAGTCGGGCGGCGACCTCGGCGAGAAGGTCGTTTCGGGCGTCGTCGTCCGGAAGGCCGTGGTGGGTCAGCTCGATGAAGAGCCGGCCGGGGAAGACCTCACCGAGGCGCGATGCCGCCGCCATCGCCCCGGCGAGATCGCCGGCCTGTGCTGCCCGGGGCACCGCCCCCTTGCGGCAGCCGGTGAGGGCATAGAGGTTGCCCCGCCGCGACGCCTCGGCCAGGTCCTCGTAGCGGTACTCGGGAGCGTCCTTCTTGCCCCGGAACTGGCCGCTCGTGATAAAGCGACTGATGGCGGTATATCCGACGGGGTCGGGGGCGAGCAAAACGAGATGATCGGTGGGTGGCAGGTCGATGGGCTTGGTCCCATGCATCCGCCGGATCCGCCCCCGGCGGGACCGCGCTTCGTCCCCCCCGCCGCCAGGCGGGGGGGACGCGGGTTTGCTCGGCAAACCCGCAGGGGGGGCTTCCTTGTCCCCGCCAGGCGGGGGGGACGCGGGTTTGCTCGGCAAACCCGCAGGGGGGGCTTCCTCGCGACTCGCGACTCGCGACTCGCGACTCATCCCCACCTCCGTCCCGTACACGATGGGCATGGCGAAGATCTGCGCCGCCTGATGCACCTTGACCACACCGCGGAACCCGTCATGATCGGTGACGCCGAATGCGGTGTAACCGAGCTCGGCAGCACGCTCGACGAGGCGGATCGGGTGAGATGCCCCATCGAGGAAGCTGAAGTTGGTATGGGCGTGGAGCTCCGCGTACCGTGCCACTCGACCACGCTAATCGAACATATGTTCGATCGCCAGTGCAAGTACGCTCCGGGGCCGCGATGCTCTACGACGAAGACCCAGATGAGCCCGGCCCGGAAGAGATCGCGCGCCTTCAGCGCAGAACCTTCGTCCGTCGGATGATCGTCATCGTCGTGGTGATCGCCATGATTGCGACACTGCTGGTTCCGATCATCGTTCGCGTGGTGAGAGCCCCATCCGAACCCGATGGCATCCTGGCGGTTCAAACACTGATCGCGTCGCGTAGGATAAAACTATGAAGGAATTCTCGGTCACCCTCGCCAACAAGCCGGGACAGCTCGCCACCCTCGCCGGCCAGCTCGCCGACGCCGGAGTCCACATCGAGTCGCTGGCGGCAATCGGCGCCAACGGAGAGACCCTGGTGCGCTTCATGCCCGACGACGCCGACGCCGCACGACGAATCCTGACCGGGGCGGGCGTCGTGTTCGAAGAGCGGCCGATCCTCGACACGTTCCTTCCCGACGAGCCCGGAGCGCTTGCCGCGGTCGCCAAGCGCCTCGCAGACGCCGGGGTCAACATCGACTCGATCTACCTACTCCACTCCAATGCCGAGGGGCTGCATTTCGCGGTCACAGTCGACGACCCCGAACTGGCCCAAGCGGAGCTGGACTGAAGCAGTCGTCAGTCCTCAGCCTTCAGTCCTCAGCCAGAAGCGCCACGAGCTACCTGCCAACTGAAGACTGTTGACTGACGACTTCCTCAAACCATATCGACGGCGCTGATCGCCCATGCCACTTCGTCCTTCGGGTCCTCGACCGCCAGGTAGAGCGACCAGCCCCCCACCTGATCCCCGGGATCCCATAGATACCAGTTGAGCTCATCGAACTCGCTGAGTGCATCGGGATCCTCCGGCAGCTCGTCATAGCCAAGAAGCTGGGCGACGGCCCACCACGCCAGCGCCCTCGCTCGGGGCGTTCCCCGCCGGCTCGCGTAGGCGCCGCCACTCGACGCAGCCCACACCATGGCCACCATTGCCTCCTGCGGAGAGACTTCGGCGATCCGCGCCCGATGCAGCCCCATGGTGCGAATTGCCGAACGGGCGTCGCCGGATACGTGCACTGCGTCGGCGTGGCCGCTGCTCTCGTCCCACCACGGCTTCACCAGCTCGAGGAGTGCGTCGACGCCGGTGTCCTCGGCAAGCTGGTCCCCCGCCCTCCCGAGGTCCTCCCACGCCAGAGGCGTTCGCTCTCCCTCGGGAAAGTCGACACCATCGGAGCGATACACGGCCACCGGATAGGACGGCTCCCACCGGCGCGGCGTCGGTTCGATCTCGAGGATCCTGCCGTCGATCTGGCCGGCATCGACCTCATCGCCGCGGATCGCCCGCTCGTGCGCCACCATTGCCCGTACCGTCGGGGTTTCCAGAAGCGGTGACAGCTCCTCCCAGGTGTGGGTCGACGCCGCCACCTCCCAAAGCGGTCCGGGCCCGTATCTGCCCTTTCCGTCGCCGATCACTGCCGCCGCCCGATCGGCAGGAGCGTCGAGGGCAAGACGGTATTCGGCGTACTCGGCCGGCCCCCACACCTGCTTACCGCGTTCAACCGCCTCACGGCACCGATCGCGGGTCTCCTCAATCCCATCCCAGTCGCGGCTGGTTGCCAACCCGTCGATGAAGCGCACCAGCCCGTCGAGATCGCTCGACTCGATCAGCGTGCTCAGTGTCTCCTCGTTCATTGCGGCGAACCGTAGGAGGCCCGAACCGCATCACTGAGGATGCGATCGAAACGAGCCCGGGTCTCAGCAGCGGGACGCCCGTCCCAGGTCCAAACCTCCACCGCCGGTAATCCGAGCCAATACGGGAGAAAGTCGATCGCGTCGACGACGTCCCACGCCGGGTGCCAGGCTCCGCCTTCCCCGAGCTCCAAATATTCGTCAAGCACCGCCTCGGCCTCATCGAGACCATGATCCATAGCCAGATTCACCCGAAGGTGGGCAAGGTCGATCGCCAGCGGGCCAATGCAGCCGGACAGCCAGTCGAGCACGCCGGTGAGCTCCCCCTCGAGCCACAGCAGGTTCCCACCGCGGTAATCGCGGTGGATGAAGCCGGTGGCCGTGGCGGGCGGCGACGTCGCGATCGCAAAGGCCTCGTTCCAGATGCCCGGATCGCCCGCCCAGCTCGGCGCTGCGAGCTCGAAGCCTTCGTTGTAGCGCTCATAGGGCCATGTGATGCCCCCAGGGTCCACCCGGTGGATATCGGCAATGTTCTGCGCCATTGCGCCAACCCAGCCATCCGGGAGCTCGGTCGTTCCCTCGACCCAGGTCATGAGCACTGTGGGAATCCCCGCCGCTTCACCCACACCGTCGACGGCGACGAGTCGCGGCGCCGGGACCGGAGTTGGTTCCAGCAGATCGAGCATCGCCGCTTCGTGATCGGCACGGTCCGGTCGCTCATCGAGGAAGTCCTGCTGATCGAACACCTTGGCAACGAGAATGCGACCGTTGGCGAGATCGAGCCGATGGACCGAAGCCGTGGTCGCACCGTCGAGCTTGGTCGCCGAGAGAACGGGAGACCCAGTCTGCGCCTCAATCCAGGCGCACGTCTGTGTCGTAAGCTCGGACATCTGCGCGGTCACACTACGCGCCGAATCAGTGCTCAACGCTGCTTGTGCCGTTTCCGCTCGGACTCGGCGAGATGTCGCTTGCGGACTCTGATCGCCCCGGGCGTCACCTCGACGAGCTCGTCCCCCGCGATCCACTCGATGGCAAGCTCAAGCGTCATCAGCCGCGCAGTCTTCAGCTTGATGGCCTCATCGGTCGAATGCGTTCGGATGTTGGTCATCTGTTTTGCCTTGGTTGCATTGACCTGCATGTCCTCAGGGCGCGATGCCTCGCCGATGATCATCCCCTCATACACGTCGACGCCGGGACCAATGAATAACTCGCCCCGCTTCTGCAGGTTGTCCAGGGCAAAGCCAGTCGACGCGCCGATCCGATCGGCAACCATCGCACCCCCTTGACGATGGGGCAGGTCGCCGACCCACGGCATCCATCCTTCGTGGTGCTGGTGGACCAACGCCGTTCCTCTCGTCGCCGTCATCAACAGCGAGCGGAACCCGATCAGGCCCCTGGCGGGCGCGGTGACGGTGACGATGGTTCGCCCGGTGTCACCGGGGCGCAGGTCGATGACCTTGCCCTTGCGCGGCGCAACCGCCTGGGTCACCGTCCCGACGTGCTCGTCCGGAACATCGACGACCGCTCGCTCCACCGGCTCATGGGGGGCGCCGTCGACCTCACGGATAATGACCTCCGGCCTTGATACTTGTAGCTCGAACCCCTCCCGTCGCATCGACTCGATGAGCACTGCCAGCTGAAGCTCACCGCGGCCTGCGACTTCGATGACCTCCGGGGTTGCGGTGGATCCCACGCGAATCGATACGTTGCCCAGTACCTCTCGATCGAGTCGCTCCCGAATCTGGCGCGATGTCACGAACCGTCCTTCCCGACCGGAGAGTGGCGACGTGCTGACGCCGAACGTCATCCGCAGAACGGGCTCATCTACCTCGAGTCGCGGCAGCGGCTTCGGGTCGGTGGCATCGGCAAGGGTGTCCCCGATCTCCACCTCGGGGAATCCGGCCACCACGAATAGATCCCCGGCCACCCGTTCGGCAACCTCGACCCGATCGAGGTTCTCGAAACCGAGAAGATTCGTGAGGCGGCGCAACAGCGGAGGCTCCTCCTCATTTGAGTGGCACAACGCAACCTGATCGCCGGCTCGGAGCGTTCCCTCGACGACGCGACCGATGGCAAGGCGTCCGAGGTACTCGGAGACATCCAGGTTGGTGACGAGCGCCTGCAGCGGAGCATTGGCGTCGCCCGTGGGGCCGGGAATGGTCTCGATGATCGCCTGGAACAGAGCACCGAGGTCGGCATCGGGGTCCGGGATCCCGGTTCCGCCCATCGAGCGACCCTCCCGGGCGATCGTGGAGATGATCGGGAACTCGATGTGGTGATCCTCGGCATCGAGGTCGAAGAACAGTTGATACACGTCGTCGGCGACCACATCGATCCGTGCCTCGGGGCGGTCGACCTTGTTGATCACGACAACGGCTGGCAGCCCCCGGGCCAGCGCTTTTGACAGCACGTATCGGGTCTGCGGCATGGGTCCTTCGGCGGCGTCGACCAGCAGCAAAACACCGTCGACCATGGTGAGCGCCCGCTCTACCTCACCGCCGAAGTCGGCGTGGCCCGGCGTGTCGACAAGATTGATCTTGGTGCCCTGCCACTCAACCGAGGCCGCCTTGGCGAGGATCGTGATCCCCCGCTCGCGTTCCTGGTCGTCCGAGTCCATGATGCGATCGACCCGCTTCTCATGTGCGGCGAACACACCTGCCGCTCTCAGCATGGCATCGACGAGCGTGGTCTTGCCGTGGTCCACGTGGGCGATCAAAGCAATGTTGCGAAGGCGAGCGTCGGACATGAGAAGCGAAGGGTATCGGAGCAGTGTCCTGAATCATCGCCACCCCTAACCTCCTGCAACCCCTCTGGAAGGCGCGCGTGGGCATCCGTTGTGGCATCGTCGGTCTCCCAAACGTCGGCAAGTCGACGCTGTTCAACGCCCTGACGGGCGGGGAGATCTCCGCCGAGAACTATCCATTCACCACGATCGAGCCGAACATCGGCATCGCCGTCGTGCCCGACCGTCGGCTGCCCCGCATCGCCGAGATCGCCAATCCCCCCTCGGTCGTGCCGTCGACCATCGAGTTTGTCGACATCGCCGGGCTCGTCGAGGGGGCGTCACAGGGTGAGGGTCTCGGCAACCAGTTTCTCCACCACATTCGTGAGACCGATGCCATCGCCCAGGTGGTCCGCTGTTTTGACGACCCCGAGGTGGTGCACGTTGCTGGGAGAATCGATCCGGTTGCCGATCTGGAGACGATCGACACCGAGTTGGCTATCGCCGACCTGGAAGGCGTCGAGCGCGGCATCGCCAAGGCCGGGCGCAAGGCGCGGGCGGGGGACCGAGACGCCGCACAGCGTCTCGCCGTCCTGGAGAAAGTGGAGAAACACCTCGCTACGGGTCGTTCGGTGCGGTCGCTCGAGCTCACCGATGCCGAACGCCCGATCGTGCGGAACCAGTTCTTTCTCACCGCCAAGCCGGTCATGTACATCGCCAACGTCGACGAGAACGGGCTCGCGGAGAACCCGTACGTCGATGCAGTACGCGACTACGCCGCCCACGAAGGTGCCGACGTCGTGGTGGTCGCCGGTGATCTCGAGGCCGAACTCGCCTCCCTCGATCCCGATGACCGGCTCGAGCTGCTCGGCGAGTATGGGCTGGACGAGGCTGGGCTCAACAAGGTGGTCAGGGCGGCGTATCACCTGCTCGACATCCGCACCTTCTTCACCGTTGGACCAAAGGAAGCCCGGGCGTGGACCGTCCGTGCCGGGGCCACCGCCGCCCAAGCGGCCGGTGAGATTCATACCGATTTCGAGCGCGGTTTCATTCGGGCCGAGGTTGCATCTTTCGATGACTTCGCTGCGTTCGGCGGGGAACAGGGAACCAAGGATGCCGGCAGGTGGCGGCTCGAAGGCCGCGACTACGAGGTTCAGGAAGGCGACCTCATGCTGTTCCGGTTCAATGTCTGACCTGTTCGACCTGCTTCGCTCGCTCGAGCTCCTGGTCGCCGATTACGCCGTGTTCGGCAGCGGACCCCTGATCATCAGAGGAGTCATCGAACCGGCCAATGACCTCGACGTGATCAGCCGGGGTGCGGCCTGGGCTCGGGCCGTCGAAATGGGCACCCTGGTCGAGGAGCGCGGCGTCACCATTGCCAGCCTCTTCGACGGTGCCATCACGATCGGCACCGAATGGGCAATCGGCGACTTTGACGTCGACGCGCTGATCGACACCGCCGAGATGATCGAAGAGCTGCCGTTCGTTCGGCTCGAGCACGTGGTGGAGTACAAGGAGATCGCCCGCCGCCCAAAGGACATTGCACACTTGCAGGCACTCCAGGACTACCTCAGGACCCGGCCCGCTCCGCCAGATAATGCCGGATCATCGAGCTGACCGTTCCAACGGCGCTCGGGTTGTAGCCCTCAGGCACGATGATGTCGGCAAAGCGCTTCGACGGCTCGACAAACTGGATGTGCATCGGCCGAACCGTCGCCTCGTACTGCTCGAGCACCGAATCCACGGTCCGCTGCCGCTCGACGACGTCGCGGCGGAGCCGGCGCAGCAGCCGTAGATCGGCGTCCGTGTCCACATAAACCCGGAGATCCATCAGATCCCGCAAGGCCGGCTCGGCCAACACCAGGATTCCCTCGACCAGGATCACCGACTCGGGATCCACCGCAACCGTTTCGTTTGAACGCGTGTGGGTGGAGAAGTTGTAGACCGGCCGCTCGACCGACTCACCGGATCGGAGACGCTTCAAGTGCTCGGCGAGCAGCGCGGTCTCCAGAGAGTCCGGGTGGTCGTAATTGATCATCGCACGCTCGTCGATGGATAGTGCGCTCTGATCCTGGTAGTAGGCATCGTGGGGCACCAGGGCGACGTGTTCTCGTCCGACGATCTCGACCACGCTGGTGACGATCGTGGTTTTGCCGGATCCGGAACCACCGGCGACTCCGATGATCAATGGTTGATCGCGGTGATCCGGCCAGTTGGCAGCGGCGTCCATGCCGCAAGGCTAGATACCCCAGGGGTGCATCTTGTCAAGCGGCTTTGGTTTCGAGGGGGGTTTGGCGGTGTGCCCAGGCGGTGTCTTCGTTGTAGGTGGCTCCGTGTCGGAGGCAGCCGTGGAGGATGCCGACGAGTCGGTTGCCGAGGGCGCGGAGGGCTTGGTGGTGGAGGTCTCCTTTGGTTCTGCGCTGGTCGTAGAAGGCTCGGCATCCGGGGCTTTGGGTGAGGGAGCAGAACGCCCATTGGTCGATGGCGGCGGCGAGGCGCCGGTTGCGGATGTGGCGGGCCAACACCTTGACTGCTTCGGCTAGGTCGCTGTCACCAGCGAGGGGTCGATGGTTATGCCGGTCGGTACGGACCAGATCTGCCAACACTTTGGCGTCACCGGCATCAGACTTAGCACCCGCCAGATTGTGCCGGTCCCGGTAACGCGACACCGCCACCGGATTGATCCCATACACCTGATACCCCGCCGCCACCAACGGTTCGACCCACAACCCCAGGTCGGTCTCGATCCCGACCACCACCTCACCCGGTTCATCAACAACCCCCGCCACCAGATCGTGGAACCCCCGAATCCCTTCCAGGCCTTCAGGGAGCCGCCGACTCGTCAACCGGCTCCCCGCCTCATCCATCACATGGACCGTTCTTGCGTAGCCAGGAGCGATATATGGCCGTCTGCTACGCAAGAACGGTCAGTGCCCCGTCCATTCCGGCGGTCGCTTGCGTGGTGCGGTGACTCGGTTTCTCCAGTCAGCGCCGTCACGCTGGAGGACTGCTCAACACCCTCCTGGGGAGCTGGCGGCCACTCAGCCTGAACGAAGCGTGATGTCCCCCGACATCGTCTTGACCTTCAGTGTTGCGTGCTTGGTCGGCTCATCCTCGCTTGGCGTGACGTTGTTTCGCAGTGATCCCGACATCGTGGCTATGTCGGCTTCGATCGACATCCCGGGTGCGAGCCCGAGCGCGATGTCGCCGGACATCGAATGCGCGGTGACGGCGGGTCCGCTGAAGAGTCCGATGGTGATGTCTCCGCTTGCACTCTTGGCGGTGGTTCGGCCGCCGACCCCGTCGACAGAGATATCTCCCGATGCCGTGGTCACGGTGAGATCGCTGGAAACCGTATCGATGCGAAGGTCTCCCGAGGCGGAGGCGCCCTGGAAGTCACCGTCGACGTCGCCGATGAATACGTCACCGCTGGCGGTCTTGATCTTCGCCCTTTTTGAGACGTCGCCGAGCCGCACGTCGCCCGACGCCGTGGCGACAAAGAGCTCGCCGATGTCGACCGAGCCCATGATGTCGCCGCTGACGGCTTTGATATCGACGTCGGACCCTGCAGGCAACGAGACGGCGATTCGAACCTTGGGCGAGGACCAGCGGCGCGTGTCTCTTCGTTGAATCGAAACCAGGTCGCCGACCTGGGTGATGTCGAAGAGGTCGAGGCCCTGCTCCTTGCCCTCGAGGACAACATCAATGCGCCCGGGCTCCCCCTCGTTGAGCAGGATGTCCGAGGAGGACACGACCACGAGGAGCTGCCCATGGTCGCCGATTTCGAAACTCTCCTCGCGCTTCATGTCTCGATGGTGCCGCTGAAGCGCCGACCGCTGGAATGATGGTGCGTCCTGCTCGTCAGCGTCTTGACAACGAAGGAGTTCACCGAGTCTCCTGACTCGTTGGCGACCTCCTCGAGGATGCCCTTGAGCTTGTCAGATAGCCGCAGGGTGATCCGGGCCTCCAGCTCGTCGGTGTCGACGGTGATCGGATCGTCGTTGTCCTCGACGGTGAGAACGGGCGTTCCTTCTTGGAGGCGAACCGACACGCCTTTGCGCGGGAGCTGAGCATCGACCTCTTCGGCGGCCTGCTCCGCCAAGCGCAACGCGGCGCGCTCGAGGGCCGGCTGGAGGGCACCGATCATGACCTCGCCGGCCCGGACCATGGCTTCGTCGTCTCCGGCGAGCCGCAGCTGTGCGCTGAGCGCTTCTTCAACCTCGGCAACGATGGCAGTGACGTCCACGGTGTTACCTCGTGTGACGGCGGAGCCTGCGCAGCGTGAACTCCCTGCGCCGATCGTCCTCGGTTCCGTGGTTGATCTCCTGGATTGCTCGCATGGCCTCTGGGCTGTTGTAGTACAACATGGTTACCTCTATCGATGTCCGGGTGATGCCGGGATGACATTACCATGATGTCATCATAATGTCACCCTGTCAAGAGGCAATTCCGACCACAGCCGCAAACCCAGGCAACGCAGCGTCATATAGGCGCTCCCCAGCCTGGGTTCGCGCCGGGGGGCGTTATCATGGTGGGGACCACCCCGGGGAGCTCGTATATCGAGCTGAGAGGGCGGCCTTGCAGCGAGAAAGCATGGCCACCGACCCGCGGAACCTGATCTGGGTAATCCCAGCGGAGGAAGCGCGTGGACGATCTACGAGCCATCGTCTTGACGGACGGAGATCCCGTCGCGCCTCCGATCCCGCTGCCCAGCGATGCGATGGTGATCGCCGCCGACGGTGGATTGCGCCTCTCCTCCATCCTCGGACTCCGAGTCGATGTCGTCGTTGGTGACATGGATTCGGTGTCGCCGGCGGATCTGGCTGCGGCCGAGCAGGCCGGCGCCCGCATCGAGCGACACCCTATCGACAAGGACGCCACCGATCTCGAGCTGGCCCTCGACGCCGCCATCACCGGTGGCGCGATCGAAATCACCGTCGTCGGCGGCGCCGGTGGACGCCTCGATCACCTGCTCGCCAATGCCCAACTGCTGGCCGGAGACCGGTACGCCGCCATCCAGCTGCGCTGGTGGACCGGAGCCGAGATCGTCGTGGTCTGCGACCACATGCGACCGGCCGTGATCAAGGGAACCCCAGGCGAGCTCGTGTCGCTGGTCCCGGTCGGCGGAAGCGCCGGTGGCGTCGTCACCACCGGACTTCGGTGGGGACTCGAGGGCGAAGATCTCGGCTTTGGTTCAACGCGGGGCGTCAGCAACGAGCTGAGCGACGACCGGGCAACCGTTTCACTCACAGAGGGAAGGCTTCTCGTGATTCAGGAACGAGCAACGCCGTGAACCGCCCAACCGCCCTCTTCGCCGCCGCCGCTCTGCTGCTCGCCGCGTGCACGGATGCCGGGCCCTCCGACGTGACGCTGATGACCCACGACTCGTTCCTGATTTCCGAGGAGGTACTTGCCGAGTTCACCGAGGACACCGGGATCACCGTCACCGTGGTTCGAGCGGGCGACGGCGGATCGATGGTCAACCGCGCCATCCTGACCAAGGACAATCCGATTGCCGACGTCATGTATGGGGTTGACAACACCTTCCTGTCCCGGGCCCTTGGCGAGGACCTCTTCATTCCGTATCGGCCCGAACTGATCGACAGCGTCCCCATCGGGCTGCGCACGGAGGGCGATCTGGTGACCCCGATCGACTTCGCCGACGTGTGCCTCAACACCGACATCGCCCGTCTCGCCGCGCGCGACGTCCCGGCACCGGCCACCTTGCGCGATTTGGTCGATCCCGCATACGCCGGCCTGCTCGTCGTGCAGGATCCATCGACGTCGACGCCTGGCCTCGCCTTCCTGCTCGCCACGATCGAGACCTTCGGCGAAGGAGGCGAATACTCCTGGCACGACTTCTGGGCTGATCTGGTTGCCAACGACGTCCGCATCACCTCCGGATGGGAAGAGGCCTACAACCTCGAATTCTCCGGAGGATCCGGCGCCGGCACCCGACCGATCGTCGTCTCCTATGCCTCGTCGCCGCCCGCAGAGGTGTTCTTCGGCGAGCTCGACGAGGCTCCGACCGAGGTGGTCACTCAGGGCTGCTTCCGCCAGATCGAATATGCCGGCATCCTCGCCGGCACCGAGAACCAGGCCAACGCCGAACGGCTCATGGACTTCCTGTTGACGCCCCGATTCCAGGAGGACATCCCGCTCAACATGTTCGTCTTCCCGGCCAATGAAGATGCGGCGCTCCCCGAGGTGTTCGTCCAGCACACCACGCTGCCGGATCAGCCGATCACCATGGCCCCGGACCGGATCGAGGAGAATCGCGAGCGCTGGATCACGGAGTGGGCAGCGATCGTGCGATGAGGTGGCGCACTGCCGCCGCAATCGCCCTCCCCGTCGCCTTCCTCGGATACTTCTTCGTTTATCCCCTCGTCTCCATCCTGCTCACCGGCCTCGACCCCGGCAACGCCGGTTCTGCTTTCTCTGCGGTCCTGACCGATCCGGTCTTGCGCTCGGTGGCGTGGTTCACGCTCTGGCAGGCGGTGGTATCGACGGTGCTGACCTTCGTCGTCGGCTTGCCGGCCGCCTACGTGTTCGCCCGGTTTGCGTTTCCCGGAAGAGGGTTGTTTCGGGCGTTGACGCTCGTCCCCTTTGTCCTGCCGACGCTGGCGGTCGCCACCGCGATGTTGTCCTTGTGGGGGGCGAGCAGCCCGCTTGGGATCGACCTGCGGGGCACGGTGTGGATCATCCTCATCGCGCATGTCTTCTACAACCTCGCCATCGTCATCCGCGGTGTCGGAAGCTTCTGGGAGCAGATCGATCCCAGGATCGAACAGGCCGCCCAGACGCTCGGAGCGAGCCGTATCCGTACCTTCATCGAGGTCACGCTCCCGCTGCTGCGCCCCGCCATCTGGTCCGCCGCCGCGCTGGTGTTCTTGTTCACGTTCACGTCGTTCGGCGTGGTCCTCGTGCTCGGGGATCTCTCCCACACCACGATCGAAGTCGAGATCTGGCGCCAAACCGCGGCTTTTGCCAGGCTCGATATTGCCGCAGCCCTAGCCATCTTTCAGCTCGTCGCGGTCACTGCGATCCTCCTCGCCTACGGTAGGTTCACGCGGGCCCGGAGCGTGGAACTGCCATACCGGGCGCCGGGAGAAACGGTGAGGCGGCCGCGCCGCGGCGGCGAGCGCTGGTTCGTCGGCGTCACTCTGGCGACGCTCGCCGTCATCGTGATTATCCCGATTGCGGTGCTGATCGGACGATCGCTCAGCACCGACAACGGCATCGGGCTCGAGAACTACGCCAACCTGTTCACCAGCCGCGGACTGCTCGGCCTCTCCGCTTCCGGGGCGATCGGCAATACGATGGGCTTTGCGGCCGTCGCGGTGCTGATCGCCATGGTCATAGGGAGCCTGGCCGCGGTATCGATCGCCTACGAGCGCGGCTGGGTCGGTCGCCTCTTCGATACCACGCTGATGCTGCCGCTCGGAGCCTCGGCGGTCATGATCGGATTCGGGTTCCTGGTTGCCCTCGATGAGCCATTTGACCTGAGGACTTCACTGGCGCTGATCCCGATCGCCCACTCCCTCGTTGCCATACCGTTCGTCGTGCGCAGCGTGGTGCCAGCGATGCGCTCGGTGCAGCATCGCCTGCGCGAAGCGGCGGCGACCCTTGGAGCTTCTCCCGCCCAGGCTTGGCGGGCGATCGATCTGCCGATCATCGGGAGGGCGATCGCGGTGGGGGCGGCATTCGCGTTCGCCATATCGGTCGGCGAGTTCGGTGCCACCGCCTTCATCGTCAGACCCGAGTCCACGACCATGCCGGTGGCCATCTTCCGGCTCCTGGGCCGTCCGGGGACGTTCGGCGAGGCGATGGCGCTCTCGGTGCTGCTGGCCGGGCTCACGGCGCTGGCTGCCCTTTTGATCGAGCGGGTTCGCGGTGCGGCAAGCGGGGATTTCTGATGCTCGACGTCAGCGCAGTATCGATTCGATTCGGTGAAGTCACCGCCCTCGACGGCGTGAACCTGATTGTCGAGGACCGATCCGTAGTCTCGCTGATGGGTCCTTCGGGATCAGGCAAGTCCACGCTATTGCGAGTCATCTCAGGGCTCGAGCACCCCGATTCAGGCGACGTGCGCTGGGACGGCTCCTCGGTACTCGACATCCCGACACACCGGCGCGAGTTCGGCATGATGTTCCAGGACTACGCCCTGTTTCCTCACCGCACGGTCGCCCAGAACGTCTCGTTCGGGTTGCGAATGCAGCGGCTTCCCGCCGACGAAATTGCCATTCGTAGAGAAGGGGCTCTCGATCTCGTCGGCCTCACCGACTACGGACCTCGCTCGGTCGCAACCCTCTCGGGCGGAGAACAGCAGCGGGTTGCCCTGGCCAGGACACTGGCCCCAGAGCCGCGGCTCGTTCTGCTCGACGAGCCGCTCGGCGCCCTCGATCGAGCCTTGCGGGAGCGCCTCGTTGCGGACATGCGCGACATCTTTGAGTCGATCGGTGTGACCGCCCTCTACGTGACCCACGACCGTGACGAGGCCTTCGCCATCGCCGACAAGGTCGCCGTCATCGACGGTGGCCGGATCATTGCGGAGGGAACGCCCGAGGAACTCTGGCACCGGTCCTCGACCGACCGCATCGGCGAGCTAATCGGATTGAACAACCGGCTGAAGGGCGCAGTCGAGGTGTCGACCAACGAGCCGACCAACGGCACCGTGCGTCGGTCGAGCTTTCGAAGCGGTCGCTACCAAGTCGAAGTTGATCTGGACGCCGGCTCGAGTGTCGTTGCAGTCTCGGATCAGCGCCTGGAAGCGGGAACCCGCGTCGGGATCACGTCGGAGCGGTCACCACTGAAGACTGAAGACTGAAGACTGGCGACTTCGTTCAGTCGATCAGCTCGGCGGTGAACACCACCTGGCCAAATTCGGCCTGGAGGTTGACGATCGTGTACCGCGCCAACTCTCGTGCCCTGAACACCTGGTGGTTTGGCGCCTCAATGTCGAAAGTGGCGGTGGCGTCCCCGACGAAGAGGACTTCGTAGCCGAGGTCGTTGGCCATGCGGGCCGAGGTCTCACAGGACACGTTGGATTGGATGCCACAGATGGCAACGCCCTTGACGCCCTGTTCCTGCAGCCAGCCGTGAAGGTCGGGCTTGCCGAGGAATGCCGAGTGCGTCGACTTCACCACCAGCAGATCGGGCTTACCGCTGACCTCGTCCTTGAAGGCGTTGCCCTCGTTCCCGGCACCAAGCGGGGACATGTCGTCGTGTGAATCGTGGCGCACGAACACGATGGGCCATTTGTGGGAACGCCAGGCCTCGATCAGCTTGGCAACGTTGGCCTCGCACTCAGGGTTGTTGCGGGGGCCATAGAACGAATCGTCGTCAAAACCCTTTTGCATGTCGATGACGATGAGAGCGGTGCTCCCGTTCCAATCCGGCACTTCGCGTCCTCTCTTACTGCAGCTTGGCTGCGCTATGAAAACAACAGCGGGCCGAGCTTGGCGAACTCGTCGCGGGACGAGTACGGCACGATGTAATCCTCCTCAACACGGATGTCATCGACGTGTTCGGCGACGTCCTCAATAGAAATCGGGCCTTCTTTTTCGGGATGTTTGAAGTATCCCACGGTCAATCCGGTGAAGATCCGGCTCACCGAGCCGGCTCCGATCGACCAAACATCTCCGCTGAGCTCACAATCCTCGGAAACCAGATAGGCAACGGCCGGGGACACCGAGGAAGGATCAGCATTTTCCGCCATTTCACCAAGAATCTCGTCGGTCATGCGGGTTCTGGCGATCGGGGCGATCCCATTGACGTTGATCCCGTATTTGGCGCCCTCGAGTTTGAGCACGTTCATCAAGCCAAAGAGGCCACCCTTGGCCGCTCCGTAATTGCTCTGCCCGAAATTGCCGAAGAGCCCGGATGCCGACGAGGTCATGATGATTCGGCCGTATTGCTGCTCTTTCATCTGGGCGAATGCGGGCTGGGTCACATAGAACGCGCCTCGCAGGTGCACGTCGAGGACGCCGTGGAGCTCGTTCCACTCCATCTTGGCGAGGGAGCGGTCACGGAGGATCCCGGCGTTGTTGATCAGGATGTCGACACGCCCAAAGCTGTCTATGGCCTTCTCGACGATCGCCGCTCCCCCTTCCGGCTCGGCGACCGAGCTGTACTCGGCGACGGCAGTCCCCCCGGCGGCTTCGATTTCGGCGACGACCGTGTCGGCAGTCGCTACGTCCTTGCCCTCTCCGTGCACCGACCCGCCGAGGTCGTTCACCACGACGGCGGCTCCACGCGAGGCCAACAGCGTCGCATATTCGCGGCCAAGCCCTCCCCCGGCGCCGGTAATGACTGCGACCCGGTCCTGAAAGTCAATCATCGAGGCTCCTCTTGCTATTGGCGTTAGACCGTAGCGCCATTTCTTCCCCCTGTTTCTCCCCCCGCTGGGTGTCGCATTTCGCGATAGTCCCGCGGTTGGGGGTCATGGGGTGAGTCCCGACCGTAGGACAGGGAGGGTATTGAACCGTGGTCGTGGACCCGTCCTTTGCTCCCCCCTCAGGGTGTCACATTTCGCGAGAGTGCGACGATCGGGTTCTCACCGTTGCAGCCTTCTCTTTCGCTCCCCTCAGGGGGGAGTCCCGCCGCAGGCGGGCAGGGGGGTCAAACCGTGGTCGCGGACCCGTCCTTTGCTCCCCCCTCAGGGGGGAGTCCCGCCGCCAGGCGGGGAGGTGGGTCAAACCGTGGTCGCGGACCCGTCCTTTGCTCCCCCCTCAGGGGGGAGTCCCGCCGCCAGGCGGGGAGGGGGGTCAAACCGTGGTCGCGACAACGCCTTGAGCCCC
>CAXMOP010000016.1:0-19877 GCA_964195155.1 uncultured Kiloniellales bacterium
GCCAGTCCACCGATTCCTTCGCCGGTCATCTCTATCTCTCCGGTATGGAGACCGGCTCTGATGTCGATGCCCAGCTCGGGCATAACATGCTGCAGCTCAGCGGCACACGTCACCGCCCGGGTAGGACCGTCGAATGTGGCAACGAAACCGTCCCCCGATGTGTCCCGTTCGGTGCCGCGGTATCGCTGGAGATACTCGCGGGTGAGTTGGTCATGTCGGCCAAGGATGCTCAGCCATTGCTGGTCGCCGAGCCGGGCGAGATGACCGGTGGAGTCGACGATGTCGGTGAACATCACCGTCGCCAGCGTCCGGTCGGAAATCGGACGCGGCCGCACTCCGGTGAGGAATTCCTCGATCTCATCGAGCACCGGCCCCGGGTCGGCGGCGAAGAACGGCGAGGTGTCCGCGCCGGGGAGCTCAACCAGCTTGGCGTTGGGGATGTGCTCTGCGAGGTACCGGCTGTGTTCCGGCCGGTGGTAGGTCGCATCGGCCCGGGCGACGACGAGGGTCGGGACGCTGATGTTGCCGAGAACGTCGCGTAGGTCGATCTGCGAATACCAGCGAAATGCCATGTCGGCCACGCTTGGGGGGACCGCCAGGCGCTGATAGTGCGCGAGCCATTGCTTGAGTTGATCGTCATGGGCGTGGCTTGGCAGCACCTGGTCGAAATAGCCAGGTGTGCCCAGATTCTGCCGCAGCCACACCAACAGCTTGTCGAGGGTTTCTGTCGTCATGCCGAACGGGTAGTCGTCGGCGCGAGTCCATCTGGCAAAGGAATTAGTGAGGATCAGTGCCGACACCCGTTCGGGGTAGGTGCCCGCAAAGAGTATGGCCGGGGGGCCCCCTTCGATGTCACCGATGACTGCAGCGTGTTCGATGCCGGCCGCGTCCAGGACCGATCTCCCGTCATCGAGCCAGTTGTCGATGGTGAGGACGTCATAGGGAATCGGGTCGGCGATCCCAGTACCCCGGCTATCGAAGAAAGTCACTCGGGCGAACGAGGACAGGCGATCGAAGTATTCGGCGACCATCGGGTGCTCCCACATCACCTCGACGTTGGAGTGAATGTCGCTGTAGAAGAGGAGGTCGCGTCCCCGGCCGAAGGTCTGGTAGGCGACGAAGCCGCCACCGGTGTCGGCGTAGCGGGTCTCCGGTGGGTTGCGTAGCAGGCTCATCCTGCGACGAAGTTACCAGGGCAGGCGGACTGCCAGTACTGAGTACTGAGTACTGCGTAAGAGCCGGAGAGGGGATTCGAACCCCTGACCTACGCATTACGAATGCGTTGCTCTACCGGACTGAGCTACCCCGGCGAGGGAGGCGGGATGGTAGCGACGGGCCTCACTTGCGGTCGGCACAGAATTCCACGAGAACTCGCGAGAAGACATAGGATCGCAGTCACGAGAGAGGACCGATGGCCGATCAGGCGGATTTCGAGGGCGATGCCATGCAATATGCACCACAGCTGTATTCGGCTGCGCTCCGCATGACCCGAAATCCCGCCGATGCCGAGGACGTCGTGCAAGAGACGTTCCTCAAGGCGTACCGCGCCTACGACACCTTTACCGCAGGCACCAATCTCAAGGCCTGGCTGTACCGGATCCTTACCAACACCTACATCAACAAGTACCGAAAACAGCAACGCCGGCCATCAGAGACCGAGCTGGGTGACCTCCAGGACCTGTACCTGTACAAGCGCCTCGGGGAGCCGTCCGGAGCAACCCAGAGCGCCGAAGCGGACATGCTCGATGCCTTTGTCGATGAGGGGATCATCGAGGCCCTTGAATCCCTTCCGGAGAATTTCCGCATGCCCGTCTTGCTCGCCGATGTCGAGGGGTTCTCGTACAAGGAGATCGCCGAGATGCTCGACATCCCCATCGGAACCGTGATGTCTCGACTACATCGGGGAAGAAAAGCGCTCCAACGCAAGTTGTGGAACCTGGCAGAGGCAAAAGGCCTAACGGGGACGACGCAATGAACACCGGCTGCGACCACGCAATCGAATACGTGTACCAATACTTGGACGAGGAAATTTCGTTCTTTCAGCGGTCCCGCGTCCAGGTTCATCTGAGGAAGTGTGCTTCGTGCACGAGTTCCTATGACTTTGAGCGGCGCCTCAAGGGGCTCATCAACGATCGCGGAAGAACCGAGCCTCCTCCGGAACTTTTTGACACCCTCCGAGCGTTGATAGATGAAGAACGCAGAAAAGGCGAGCTGTAGGTAGGGCGTAACCCCTGTTCCCATCTCGCTTGGAGGAACAAGCCGTGAACGACACTGTTTTGAAGGGACGCCGCCTCGCCGAAGGCACAAGAGCGCCCAAGACCTATTCCACAGAACGACACTGCGAAAGGCCGGGTTGCGATACTCGGCTGTCTCGCTACAACCGTCGAGAGTTCTGCTTCGCGCACGCACCGACGAAGTATCCGAGGCTGCGCGGCAGGATTGTCAAAGACGACAGCTAAATCAACCTTCTCAATATGGGTAGCGAACGAGCGCCGGGCATTGTCCGGCGCTCGGTCGCGTTATCCTCGGCACGAATGAGCAACCGCGCCCTACCGCTCGCACTCGTCATGCTGTTGCTCATGGCGCTCGCTCCCGCTGCGGCACTTGCGGAGGAGCACGGGGAGGGTTCCGATGACCCGGTGGTGGTGGTCGTCGACGACGGTGGCGCTGCCGTTCCGGTGCCGCCGGCCGAAGTCGAAGCCGAAGACCTTCCGTGGACCTCTCGCTTCCTTCCTCCCACGCTGGTACTGCTCACGGTGCTGCTCATCGTCGGCCTGGGGGCGTATTACGTCTTTGGGATCAGGCGAAAGTATGAGGTCGTCTCCAAGTAGCCGGCTCGCCGCTCGTGACTCGTGACTCATGACTCTCTGTACCCTGACGCCATGTCCAAAGTCGACTGGTCACTTGCCGTTTCGGTAGCCAAGAGTCTTGGCGGCCGCTATCCGCTCGAGGGGACCTACCACGAGACCAAGCTCCGCCGCGACGCACCTGGATTGGTGGCGCGCGCCTCGGAGTTGGTGTCCGAAGAGACGGGATTGGAGGGGCCCGGTGTGCCCGAGGTCCTGGTGGTGAGCCGCGAGGAGTGGGCAGCGACCAACGTGGAGTCGTTTGCAGCCCTGCTGGCACCGGCAGAGGAGCGGCTCAATGCCTACACCGGTATGAGTGGGGGCCTCGCCGGCCGGATCATGGGCGCCGAGATGGGTGCAGTACTCGGATTTCTCTCGCGTAAGGTGCTCGGCCAGTACGAGCTTGTGCTGCCGACCGGCGACGGCGACTTCGGTGATTCGGTGCTTTTCGTCGGCGGCAACTTGCTCAAGATGGAACGTGATCACTCCTTCCGACCTGACGAATTCCGCTTCTGGGTGGCGCTCCACGAGAGCACCCACCGCCTCCAGTTTCTCGGTGTGCCGTGGCTCCGGCAGTACTTCCTCGGCCTCGTTGACGAGCTGGTGGCGTCGGCAACCCCTGAGCCAGGAAGAATGCAACGGGTCAGCGCTCAGCTCCAGGAAGCCGCCGCCGCCGGAGAGCCGCTGATCGATGAATCGGGCATGTTCGGGCTATTTGCCACTCCGGAGCAGCGTGAGGTCATCGACCGGGTGCAAGCGCTCATGTCGCTGCTCGAGGGGCACGGACACGTTGTCATGGACCGCATCGGCGAACGCGAGCTCGTCACCCAGCAGCGCATGTCGCGGGTCCTCAAGGCACGGCGGAGCGACAAGCGAACCGCGGCGTTCATGCGCCTCATCGGCCTCGAGCTCAAACTGCGCCAATACGAGCTCGGAGAAGCGTTCATCACCGGAGTCGAGGAATACGCCTCATGGGACACGCTGAGCCTGGCCTGGCAGTCGTCGGAGGCCCTCCCGACCCTCGGCGAAATCAGTGATCCCCGGCGCTGGCTGAAGCGAGTGGCATGAGTCCCGACGAGCTCCGCGAGCGGGTCTCGTCGGAGCTTCCCAACCGTCCCCTCGTCGTGGCTCTCGGCGGCGGCGCGGATTCTGCGGTCGCTGCCTGGGTGAGCGAGCCGCAGTCGCGCGTGAGAGCGGTCTTCGTCAATCACGAGCTCGACGGTTCGGCAGCATTGCTGGCGAGCGCCGTCAAGCTTGCCGAGGTCCTCGACCTGCCGCTATCGATCTTGTCGGCGCCGGTAGCCGAAGGCTCCAACCTCGAGTCGCGAGCGAGAGACGCCCGGTGGCTGGCCATTCGCAGCAGCCTCGGCACCGACGAGGTCGTCGTCACCGGGCACAGCCGCGACGACCTTGCCGAGACCGTGCTCATCAACCTGCTGCGCGGGGCCGGAGCCCGCGGGCTTGCGGCGATGGCCGCACCGCACCCCGGCATCGTCCGCCCGCTGCTCGACATCGATCGCACCGATCTGCGGGAGGTGGCGGAGGCGGTCGGTTTGCCGTTCACCGATGACCAGATGAATGACCGCACGGATCTGCTGCGCAATCGGGTGCGTGCCGACCTGATGCCCCTCCTCGCCGAGAAGTATCAACCGGCGGTTCGCTCCAGTCTGGCGCGTGCTGCGTTGCACCTGGCACAGGACGACGCCGCCCTCGACGCTGCGGCGGGCCAAATCCCGTTCCGCGATGACGAGGGTGCCGTGCTGGTTTCGATCGCCCTGCTGGTCACGGTGCCGCGCCCGATCGCGGCCCGTGCCGTTCGCACGGCACTGCGTCGCGTCAATCCGCCTTACGCCGGAAGGAGTGACGATGTGAACGCCGTCCTGCGCATCGCCGCCGGCGACGGAACGAAGGTCACGCTGACCTCGGCACTGACCGCAGCGCGCGAAGGCCCGTATGTCGCGATCTGGCATGGTGAGCCTGCCGTTCCCGATCCGGTCCTCCTCGAGATGCCGGAAGCGATGCGATTCGGGGAATGCATCATCTCCATCGCCGCCCGGCACTCGGCACCGCCGGCGCCGCGCTCGACGGTGTTGGTCGATGCAGATGTCTTTGATGAGGCATTGTGGATTCGAGCCGCCGAAAACGGTGAGCGGATCGATATCGATGGCGGCACCAAGCTCATCAGGGATGCTCTGGCCGAAGCCGGCGTGCCGCATCGCAAGCGGGCGGCTTGGCCTGTGCTGGCCCGAGGTGCCAGGATTGCCGCCATCGTCTCCGGGAGGGTGGCCCCATGGGCCCGCCCAACCGGAGTCCGAGCCGTCGCCATCACCACATCACCAGTACCGAGGGAGCGGTCGTGAAGATTGGGAAGACGCTGGTCTCCGCCGAGGAGATCAAGGACAAGCTCACCGAGATGGGCAGCCAGATCACCATCGACTACCGGGACCGGGACCTGCTCATGGTCGGCATCCTCAAGGGCGCTTTCGTCGTCATGGCCGATCTGTCGCGACACGTCGATTTGCCGCTCGAGTTCGACTTCATGGCCGTCTCATCGTACGGGGCGTCCACCAAGACCTCCGGTGTCGTTCGCATTCTCAAGGATCTTGACGAAGAGATCGAGGGCCGGGACGTGCTGATTGTGGAGGACATCATCGATTCCGGGCTGACGCTTCACTATCTGATGAAGAATCTCCTCGTACGCAAGCCCGCAACGCTGGAAATCGCCGCATTGCTGATCAAAGAAGGCATCGAGCGTCCGCCGCTCGAAGTGAGGTACGAGGGATTCCGCATTCCGCCCGATTTCGTCATCGGATACGGGCTCGACTACCAGGGAAAGTACCGGAATCTTCCTTATGTTGCGGTAATGGAAGACGAAGATTGAGGGGTACCGAGCGCCGCGAGGCATGGCCCGGGTTAGCGGTGCGAGCGGCGTACCATGACTTGGCCTAGCAGCGAAAGCCCTGGAGCATCTTGAGCCGAACCGCACGAACCGTTCTCATCTACCTGGCGGTGATCTTCCTCGTCGTCATGGCGGTGTCGACTTTCCTCAACCAGTCCAGCGAGCCGCTCGAGTACACACTCGACGATTTCGAAAATGAGCTGGCTGCCGACAACATCGTCTCGCCGATCGAGATGAAGGAGAAGGACAATGAGATCCGCGGCACGACGAAGTCGCCCGAGGACGCGTTCGTTCTCCGCTACCCGGGCGAGCTCGAGGCCCAGCTGACCGAGTCCGTACGTGACGCCGGCGTCGACGTGGACGTCGTCAACGAGAACCCATCACTGCTGCAGTGGTTCATCGGCAACGTCTTCCCATACCTCCTCCTGTTCGGGCTGTTCATCTTCCTCATGTATCAGCTCCAGGGTGGCGGGAACCGGGTGATGCAGTTCGGCAAGTCGAAGGCCAAGCAGGTCTCCAAAGACGCGCCAAAGGTGACCTTCAACGATGTTGCCGGCATCGATGAGGCCGTCGAGGAACTCGAGGAGATCAAGGAGTTCCTCGAACAGCCACAGAAGTTCCGTGCCATGGGCGCCAAGATCCCCAAGGGCGTGCTGCTGTACGGTCCGCCCGGCACCGGCAAGACCCTCATCGCCAGGGCCGTCGCCGGAGAAGCCGGGGTGCCCTTCTATGCGATCTCGGGTTCCGAGTTCGTCGAGATGTTCGTCGGGGTCGGTGCCAGCCGGGTGCGCGACCTGTTCGAGCAGGCCAAGACCAGTGCCCCATCCATCGTCTTCATCGATGAGATCGACGCGGTCGGCCGCCACCGCGGCGCGGGGTTGGGCGGAGGGCATGACGAGCGCGAGCAGACCCTCAACCAGCTCCTCGTCGAGCTCGACGGCTTCGATCCCAAAGACGGCGTGATCGTCATTGCTTCCACCAACCGGCCGGACATCCTCGACCCTGCACTGCTGCGCCCCGGTCGCTTCGACCGCCAGATCGTGGTCGACCGGCCCGACATCAGGGGCCGCGAGCAGATCCTCGACGTTCACGCCAAGGGCAAGCCGCTTGCCGAGGGCATCTCGACCAAGGACCTGGCCAGGCAGACACCGGGGTTCACGGGAGCCGACCTTGCCAACCTGATCAACGAGGCGGCGCTTCTGGCCGCTCGACGCGACAAATCCAAGATCGGTCAGTCCGAGCTCGAGGAAGCCATCGAGCGGGTGATCGCCGGTCCGGAGCGGCGCAGCCGGGTGATGAGCGAGGAGGAAAGGGAGCTCACCGCGTACCACGAAGGCGGCCACGCCCTCGTCGGCTATGCACTTCCCAAATTGGACCCGATCCACAAGGTCACGATCATCCCCAGAGGCAGAGCCGGCGGCTACACGATGGCGCTGCCGCTCGAGGACAAGTATTACGAAAAGCGCAGCGAGCTGGTCGACCAGCTGGCGTATGCCCTCGGCGGCCGCACCGCAGAAGAGGTCGTGTTCGGGGATCCCTCGACGGGCGCTTCCAACGACATCGAAAAGGCAACCGCCCTCGCCCGCAAGATGGTGATGGAGTACGGCATGTCCGACCGGCTCGGTCCGCTCAAGTACGGCTCGCCGGACGCGGAGGTGTTCCTCGGGCGCGACTACACCCAGGGTACGGACCTGTCGAACGAGGTCGCTGCGGCGATCGACGACGAGGTGCGCACGCTGATCACCCAGGCCCACGAAGAAGCCATGCAGATCATCATGGCCCACCGCGACGCCCTCGACCGTATCGCAGCAGAGTTGATCGAGCTGGAAACCCTCGACGCAGAGGGTGTCGCCAGGGTACTCCACGACGTTCCCAAGTGGGAGCACACCGACAGCGGCGGGTTGCGGATCAAGGGCCCGGGCAGCGTCTCGTCTCAAGCCGGGATCGCCGCCGCCCAAACCGGCAATTCGACCCGGGCGCCACGACCGAATCCCAGCTAGCGGCTCCGCAGATCGGGTGCGATCCAGTCCTCTGTTGGTGAGGCCGTTTGCAGAGCCGTGGGCCAGAGCGGCCCGCCGCCACGCACTGGCAAGAGTCCCTTAACTGCTATCGACAGGACGCCCACCCACTCGGTACGCGCTCTCACCCCCGAATTGCTTGCCGTTTCCGCCGGGGTATCGCTTCTGTCGGCGCTATTCTTCGGTGCATTGATGGCCAAGAAAGACGTACCAGGACTGGAGCCCAGGGGGTTCCGGTGGGTGATCTCAGGACGGCTCGCGGTATCTGACCGGATCGGTGGATCCGGCTTTCAGCACCGGAAAGTTCGTCGCGAGGAAGAGATCAAGTGGCTCAGCGATCAGGGGATCAACACCATCCTGAGCTTCCTTTCCCCCGGCCAGAATCGAAGCGCTTATGACGAGGCCGGTTTCCGGTTTCTCAACCACACCGTGGACGGGATGCCCGAGGAGCCGGGGGAGATCGAAGCGATCTTTGCCGCCATGGATGAAGCGGTGAACGAGCCAGGGGCATGCGTGCTGATCCACAGGGACTCGATCGACGAAGCCATAGCGGGCCTGCTTGCCGGGTACCTCGTCCACTCCGGCATGGTCGCCGACCCGATCGTCGCTACCTCCCTGATTCAGGAGATCCTGGGACGCCCGCTCGGCCCCGAGGGTCGGAGGCTGATTCCCGCTAGATCGCCATAGGTGGCGTTTCTTCGATCGACGCTGCGTTGACAGCCAGCAGGCGATAGAACCATTACGGTCAACGCCACGGGACCGATACCACGAAAGGATCGGAGCCACATGCGCATCGCCCTCGTCGGGCCAGGCCGGGCCGGAACCGCACTGGCCATGGCGTTGGATCGAGCCGGACACCACGTTGTTGCTATTGCTGCGCGACGGACTTCCCATGCCGCGGAAGCGGCCGCTCGATTCGGCGCCGATCCCATCGCAATCGGTGATCCCATCCCGCCGGTGGACCTCTTGCTGATCGCGGTGCGCGACGCTGCGATCGATGAGGTCGCCCATATGGTGGCGCCGGTGTCGGGTGACGCAACTGCGGTCGTGCACCTCTCCGGTGCGACGAGCGTCGACGCTCTCGACCCCATTGCCGCGATGGGAACACCGACGGGCTCGTTTCACCCGTTGCAGACCCTCCCATCGCCCGCCTCGGGTGCCGACGAGCTGGATGGCGCGTGGATCGCGATCACCGCGACCGACCCGCTGCGAACAACGCTCCACGAGTTGGCAACTTCGTTCGGGGGCCGCCCCTTCGACCTCGACGACGAGCAGAAAGCTACCTATCACGCCGCGGCAGCGGCCGCCGCCAACTTCCCGCTGGCGGCGCTCATGGTCTCCCATGACCTCTTCGTCGCCGCCGAGGTCCCGTTCGAGGTCGCAAGACCGCTCGTCGAGACGATGGTCGCCAACGCCTTTGAGCAGGGGCCATCACAGTCGCTGACCGGCCCGGTGGCCCGGGGCGACGTCGATACGGTCGTGGCACAGCTCGCAGCCGTCACCGCCGACACGCCGCGATGGCGCAATGCGTTTCTCGAGATGATTCGGGCCACCGCAGAGGTCGCGGGCACGTGGGAACAATTCAAGGACCTGTCGTGAGGACCGTCACTACCTTCGGCGAGGCGCGCCGAGCCGGCGGCGGCAGTGTCGGGCTCGTGCCAACGATGGGCGCCCTCCACGAGGGTCACCTCAGCCATATCGAGGCAGCCCGGGGGGCGAACGACACCGTTGTGGTCAGCCTGTTCGTCAATCCGCTGCAGTTCGATGAGCGCGACGACCTCTTTGCGTATCCCCGCGACCTCTCCCGGGACGCTGAGCTGGTGGCGAAGGCGGGCGCCGACGTCCTATTCGCTCCCGAGCCCGATGAGGTCTATCCGGAGCCACCCCTCACCGTGGTTTCGGTGTCCGGGGTCGGTGGGGGCATGGAGGGTGATCATCGTCCCGGCCACTTCAACGGGGTAGCAATCGTGGTCGCCAAGCTGCTTGCCGGACTCCGCCCGGATCGGGCCTATTTCGGGCGAAAGGACGCTCAGCAGTTGGCAGTGGTCAAGCGGATAGGGTTCGATCTGTCCTTTCCGATCGAGATCATCGGTGGACCCACCGTCAGAGAGAGCGACGGGCTGGCACTGTCGTCGCGCAACACCCGGCTATCTCCAGCCGAGCGTGTGGTGGCGCGTTCGCTGTTCGCGGGGCTCGAGGCGGTCGCCGAAGCGGTCGATCGGGGAGAGGGGAGTGCCAGCACGCTCCAGGCCCTGGCGAGCGCGCCCATCGTTGCCGAGTCCGGCGCCACGCTCGAGTACGCCACACTGGCCTCTCAGAAAGCTGCGGCGCCGATGCACGGGCTCGATGCACCGGCGTTCCTTGCCGTCGCCGCAAGAGTGGGCAGGACCAGACTGATCGATAACGTACACATCGACAGCGCTGGCGATGTTTGGGTCGCAGATCTCGGATCCCGTCTCGACGGCCCTTCGATCCTCTACCAGGAGACGTAATGCTGCTCACGATCGACGTCGGGAACACGCAGATCGTCGCTGGGCTGTTCGACGGTGACAGCCTGGCCGGCCACTGGCGCCTCACCACGCGGGATCGCACCCAGGACGAGATGCGGTGGGAAGTGATCGGGGTGCTCGGTCTCGATGGCTTTACGCCAAAGGACATTGAGGGTGTCGCCATCTGCAGCGTGGTGCCTGCGGTCACGACCACCCTGCGCGGCGCTGCACCGGCCCTGACCGGGGGCGGCGAGGTCGTCGTTGTGGAGCCCGGGACGAAGACGGGGATGCCCATTCTCATCGACAACCCGCGCGAGGTTGGTGCCGACCGCATCGTCAACGCGGTGGCGGCGCGTCATCGGCATGGAATGCCGGCGATCGTGGTCGACTTTGGCACCTCAACCAACTTTGACGTCGTCAACGCCGAGGGCGCCTACATCGGTGGGGTGATCGCACCGGGGGTGGAGATCGCGACGGATGCCCTGGTCGGCGGGACGGCGGCTCTGCGGCGCGTCGAGTTCACACCGCCCCGCTCCCCGATCGGCAAAGGGACCGTCGAGGCGATCCAGAGCGGCGCGTTGTATGGCCACGCCGGCCTCGTCGACGGCATCGTCGAGCGAATCCGCGCCGAGCTCGACGCGGATCCGGTGGTCCTCGCCACCGGTGGGCTCGCCTCTACCATCGTCCCTCACTGCCGGCTGGTCGAAACGGTCGATGAATACCTGACGCTGGAGGGCCTCCGGCTCATCTACGACATGAACCAGGGAGATGGATGAGCGACGACACCGGGCCGCAAGACGATCCCCTGGTCGCAGGCCGGATCGCCAAGCACGAAGCGGTGATGTCGAGCGGGGGCTACCCGTATCGGTTCGATCGCACCGACCTTGCCGATGATCTGTCTGCGCGCTTCGGCAATCTGGAGCCGGGGACTGAAACCGGTGAGGTCGTCACGGTCGCCGGGCGGTTGATGACCGTCCGGGAGATGGGCGCCCTGTCTTTCGCGGTGCTCCAGGATGTATCGGGCCGCATTCAGCTGTTCGTATCGAGGGAGGTCCTCGGCGACGAGGAGTTCGATCGTTTCCTCAACCTCGACGGCGGAGACTGGATCGGAGCGACCGGTGAGGTGATCACGACCAAGAAGGGGGAACTGTCGGTGCGCATCGCCTCGGTCACGCTCCTGGCCAAATCGCTGCGGCCGCTGCCGGAGAAGTGGCACGGCCTCAAGGACGTTGAGGCTCGATCGAGGCGCCGCTACGTCGATCTGATGGTCAACGAGCATGCCAGAACAACTGCGTTGACGCGGGCTGCGATCGTGTCTGAGCTGCGGCGCCAGTTCGAGGACCGCGGCTTCGTAGAGGTGGAAACGCCGGTGCTTTCGTCGCAGGCGACCGGGGCGATCGCCCGTCCATTCACGACTCACCACAACGCCCTCGATATCGACCTGCACCTCCGGATCGCCACCGAGCTCTACCTGAAGCGGTTGGTGGTCGGCGGGCTGGAGCGGGTGTTTGAGATTGGGAGGATCTTCCGAAACGAAGGAATTGACGCCACCCATAACCCCGAGTTCACGATGCTCGAGGCCTACCAGGCGTTCGCGGATTACCACGACATCATGGTGCTGATCGAAGAGGTGGTCGCAGCGGTGGCCCTTGCCTCCGCGGGGTCCACATCAATCAGCTTCCAGGGTCGCGGGCTCGATCTGACGCCGCCCTACCGCAGGGCCACGTTGATCGACCTGGTGTCCGACGCCCTCGGCGACAGCGTGTCACTCGACACCGCGCCGGAGCATCTGCGTGCGATCGGCGAGGCGCGCGGTGTTGGGATCGGCGCGACAGATGGCCCGGGACGGATGCTCTATGCGCTCTACGAGGCACTGGTCGAGCCCGAGATCTGGGAGCCCACCTTCGTCCTCGACTATCCAAAGGAGGTCTCACCGCTGGCGAGGGCCCACCGCGACGACCCGGAGCTCACCGAGCGATTCGAGCTCGTCATCGCCGGATCCGAGTACGCCAACGCGTTCTCGGAGCTCAACGATCCCTTCGACCAGCAAGACCGGTTCGCCGATCAGGCGGCGGCGCGGGCGGCGGGCGACGACGAGGCCCACGCCATCGATGAGGATTACTTGCGGGCCCTCGAATATGGGCTGCCCCCGACCGGAGGGCTCGGCATCGGCGTCGATCGGCTGGTGATGCTGCTCACGGACCAGCCCCACATCCGGGAAGTGGTCCTGTTTCCCACCATGCGGCCCGAGGCATGACCGAATCGCTTCGTCCTCAGGGCGTGGTCCGTCGCGTGCGCTTAGGACCTCGCATACGGGGGTCGTAGACGCACGCGACGGACTGGGGACGCGGGCTATGCGCGCGCCTCGTTCACCCGATCGAGGAGGTAGGAATCGAGGCTTTCGAGGACCTCGCGCAGCTCGGCTGAATCGATCCGCGCCGCGGCCTTTTCTGCGACGCCGATCCGGTCGACGGCTTCGTCGAGGACGCGGTCGATGAATCCCCCGTCGATAGTGATCTCGATGACGCGGTCGATCACCTGCCCGTCGGTCGGCGGCCCATCTGAGAGCAGGCTTCTGACCTCATCGCTCGCCGGCCCTTCTGCGGCGTACAGCAGCGGCAGCGTGTAGACCCCCTCGCGGATGTCTGACCCGGCCGGCTTGCCGAGGAACTGCTCGTCCGCAACCAGATCGAGCACGTCGTCGGTGATCTGGAAGACCAGGCCCATCTCCCACGCCCAGTCGCTGATCGCCTCGATTGCATCGCGATCGGCGCCGGCGGTCATCGCCCCGAGCCGCGCCGAGGTGCGGATGAGGCTTGCCGTCTTGCCGCCGATCACCCGGTAGTACCCATCGGGCCCGTGGTCCAGGCCTCCCCCGAACCGGAGCTCGGCCACCTGGCCCTCGACCAAGCGGGCGTACGTGGAGGCGATGAGCGCCACCGCCTCCTCGCCGAGGGGGGCGGCGACCTCCGAGGCCCTGGCCAGCAAGAAGTCCCCCGCCAGGATGGCGACGGTATTCGTCCAGTTGTCGTTCACCGAGGCCTGGCCTCGCCGGCTGTCGGCCTCGTCGATGACGTCGTCGTGGTACAGCGATCCGAGATGTACCAGCTCGACCGACACACCCGCTTCGATCGGGCCGGCACCGAGGTCCGGGCCCAGTTCTGCTGCGACCTGTGCAACCAGCGGTCGGTAGCGTTTTCCGCCGGCGCGAAGCAAATGCTGAGCAAGCTCGGTGAGAAACTCTTCTTCGGATCTCGTTACCTCATCAAGGCGAGCCTCGACGGCGACGATACGTTCCCATACACCGGGAATCGGCACGAGTTTTCGGAGGATGGGTCGGTCCACTGACGGCTCCAAAGGCCAGACGGGGGAATCACGATGGTAGCGGGAGCGTTGTTCAAGATCAGGGCCCCGTCCCGCTCGGCCCGCCACAGGATTATGAAGACCCCGGCCTATACTCAGCGAGGCGCCTACAAGAGGCGCCACAGTTACATCACGAGGTAGCGGCTTGTTCGAACGGTTCACCGATAGGGCACGCAGGGTCGTGGTTCTGGCCCAAGAAGAAGCGCGTCTGCTGAACCACAACTACATCGGAACCGAGCACATCCTCCTCGGGCTGATTCACGAAGGCGAGGGCGTCGCCGCCAGGGCCCTGGAGGGCATGGGTATCAGCCTCGAGTCGGTGCGATTCCAGGTTGTCGAGATCATCGGGCAGGGATCCCAGGCCCCAAGCGGCCACATCCCGTTCACTCCCCGGGCCAAGAAGGTGCTCGAACTCTCGCTACGCGAAGCACTGCAACTCGGGCACAACTACATCGGCACCGAGCACATCCTCCTCGGTCTGATTCGCGAAGGTGAAGGTGTCGCCGCCCAGGTGCTCCAACAGCTCGGTGCCGATCTCCCAAAGGTCCGCCAAACGGTCATCCAGCTGCTCTCGGGCGTGCAGGGCGAGGAGGGATCGCCGCCATCCCGGCATCCGGGCGGCTCGCGCGGTGAATCGAGCGGTGCGTCTTCCGGCGGCTCCACGGTGCTCGACCAGTTCGGCAGAAACCTCACTCAGCTCGCCAGGGACCGCAAGCTCGACCCGGTGATCGGTCGGAGCAACGAGATCGAGCGGGTCATGCAGGTGCTGTCGCGGCGAACCAAGAACAACCCCGTCCTCATCGGTGAGCCCGGCGTCGGCAAGACGGCCATCGTCGAGGGTCTTTCCCAGCAGATCGTCCAGGGGACCGTCCCGGACACGCTTACCGACAAGCATCTCTACACCCTCGACCTTGGCGCGCTCGTCGCCGGGTCGCGTTATCGCGGCGACTTCGAGGAGCGGTTGAAGAAGGTGCTGAAAGAGATCCGCACCCGTGGCGACATCATTCTGTTCATCGACGAGATCCACACCCTGGTGGGTGCCGGCGCCGCGGAGGGCGCCATCGACGCCGCCAGCATCCTGAAGCCGATGCTGGCAAGAGGCGAGCTCCAGACCATTGGTGCCACTACCCTCGAGGAGTACCGCAAGTATCTCGAGAAGGATTCCGCGCTCGAGCGGCGGTTCCAGCCAATCCAGGTCGATGAGCCGACCGTGGCCGACACCATCCTCATCCTGGAGGGCCTGAAGGACCCCTACGAGGAACACCACAAGGTGGCCTACACCCAGCAAGCGTTGGTCAACGCGGCCAACCTTGCAGACCGCTATATCGCCGACCGCTTCCTTCCCGACAAGGCAATCGACCTCATCGATGAGGCCGGGAGCCGGATGCGGCTGCGCCGCAACGACCTGCCGCCGGACATCCGCGACATCGACGACCAGGTCGCCAAGCTCAGGGGTGACAAGCGCGAGGCGGTGTTTGCCCAGCAGTACGAGCGAGCGGCCCAGCTGCGGGATCAGGAGCGCGTGCTCATCGCTGATCGCGCCGAGCTCGAGATTCATGCTGCCGCTTCCGGTGAGGACTACACCGCAATCATCGACGAGGAGCAGATCGCCGAAGTCCTGGCGCAGTGGACCGGTATCCCGGTGCACCGGCTCACCGAAGAGGAAACCGAGCGGCTGCTGAACATGGAGGGCAATCTCCACGAGCGCATCATCGGCCAGCACGACGCCATCACCGCGGTTTCAAAGGCGATTCGACGGACCAGGGCCGGGCTCAAGGACCCGAAGCGGCCCGCAGGCTCGTTCATCTTCCTAGGCCCATCGGGCGTCGGAAAGACCGAGACGTCCAAGGCGCTCACCGAGTTCCTGTTCGGGGACGAGGACGCGCTCATTCAGATCGACATGTCCGAGTACATGGAAAAGCATGCGGTCAGCCGGCTGGTCGGTTCACCCCCCGGCTACGTCGGGTACGACGAGGGTGGCCAGCTCACCGAGGCGGTGCGGCGCAAGCCGTTCTCGGTCGTGCTGTTCGACGAGATCGAGAAGGCGCACCCCGACGTGTTCAACATCCTGCTCCAGATCCTCGAGGACGGCCGGCTCACCGATTCCCAGGGCCGCACGGTCGACTTCAAGAACACGGTCATCATCATGACGTCGAATCTCGGCACCGCCGAGCTTCGCAAGAAGGCCATCGGTTTCTCCGAGGAAGGCGAGGAGCTCAACTACGACAGGATGCGGGAAAAGGTGATGGATTCGCTGAAGAAGCAATTCCGTCCCGAGTTCCTCAACCGTATCGATGAAGTGATCGTCTTTCACGAGCTGACCAGGGAAGAGGTCAAGACAATCGTTGAGCTGCTCATCGAGCGGGTGAGGACCCAGCTCGAGTCCCAGGCCCTCGATCTGGCCCTCTCCGATGGAGCCAAGACGCTGCTTGCGGACCGGGGTTACGATCCGCAGCTGGGGGCCCGGCCGCTGCGACGTGCCATTCAGCGACTGCTCGAGGACCCACTGTCGGAGCGGGTGCTGCAGAAGGACTTTCCGGCCGGCGCCACCATCCTCGTCGACATCGATCCCGACGACGAGGATAACCTCGCCTTCGAGGCCATCGAAACCCCGGATCAACCCCCGGTAGAGCTCGCGGAGAGCGAGTAGTTCGAGTCGCGAGTCGCGAGTCGCGAGTCGTCCTCCCTGCGGGAGCGCCGCTTCTTCGTTTCATCCATGGCCTTGCTCGCGACTCGCCTTCGCGGCCATCGAAACCTGGGATCAACCCCCGGTAGAGCTCGCGGAGAGCGAGTGGTTCGAGTCGCGAGTCGCGAGTCGCGAGTCGTCCTCCCTGCGGGAGCGCCGCTTCTTTGTTTCATCCGTGGCCTTGCTCGCGACTCCCTCGCCATGCATCAATGATCGCAATCCCTCTAGACTGCGGGTCGCGCTTGAGTCGCGCGGCCCTGTTACAGACCACACGGAGGTTTGTCCTAATGACCAGAATGAAGAGGCGAGGCGTGCTCGTAGTGCTCCTCCTAGCGTTTGCGCTGATCGCGGCGGCGTGTAGTGACTCGGAAGACACCACGACGACCGCGGCCGCGGCTGCTACTACCACCACGGCGGCGGCGGCCACCACTACCACCACAGGTGAAGCAGAAACGACGACAACAACGGAAGCGGTCTTTGAAGGGGAGCCGGTACTCGCGTGTGTCGTCACCGACCTCGCCGGCGTGGACGACCAGAGCTTCAACCAGAGCGCCTGGGAAGGCGTATTGAAGGCGGAAGCAGACGGATTCGCCGCCCCGGGTTCCAGATTCCTCGAGTCGGATGCCGAGGAGGATTGGCAACCGAACATCGACGTGTTCATCGCCCAGGGCTGTCAGCACATTGTCACGGTCGGGTTCTTCCTGGGAGGGGTCACGGCGATCAACGCCACAGAACACCCGGAGATCACCTGGACCATGGTCGACAACGTTCTGACCGACGAGGACTTCGTCCCGCTGAACCTGCCGAACGTGCGTGAGCTCGTGTACCAGACAGACCAGGCTGCGTTCGCCGCCGGTTACCTGGCGGCCGGCGTGACCCAGACCGGCATCCTGGGCACCTACGGTGGGGCCAACATCCCAACGGTGAGCATCTTCCTCGATGGCTTTACCCGTGGCGTCGCGCATTACAACGAGATAAAGGGAACGGACGTAGTGGTTCTCGGGTGGGACGTCGAGGCGCAGGACGGTGTGTTCACCGGCAGCTTCACCGACTTTGTTCTCGCTCGAGACACGGCGGACAGCCTGTTCCAAGAAGGCGTCGACATCATGATCCCGGTTGGTGGGCAGATCAACCTCCCGGCCGGTGACGCCATCAACGCCGGTGGTCTCGATGCGGCGCTCATTGGCGTGGACGCCGATGCGTTCTTCGCCATGGACGCCCAGTACGCGGATCTCTGGCTGACCACCGTGGAGAAGAACATCCTGGACCTGGTGGCCCAGTCGGTCCAAGAGCAGGCGGAAGGCACCTGGTCGGCAGGGACCTTCTTGGGTGATCTCAGCAACAGCGGGGTGGGGCTCGCCCCCTTCCACAGCTGGGAGGACAGAGTATCGGCCGAGCTTGCCGCCGAGGTGGAGCAGCTGCTCTTGGACATCGAGGCCGGCGTTATCAAGGCCGACTTCTTTGTCGTTGACTAGTAAGTCGACCATCTGATCTGAACAACATGGGCGGGGCCTCCGTTGCGGCGGGGGCCCCCGCTCTCGTTTCGGCGCTGCGACTCCCGAAGCTCTAGGGTGACGGCGGCGACGTGCAGCGGGAGGCAGGTTTGGAGCTCGAGCTTCGGGGATGCAGCAAACAGTTTCCCGGCGTGCTGGCTTGCGACAACGTCAACTTCACGGTTGCGGGGGGTGAGATCGTCGCCCTGCTCGGTGAGAACGGGGCCGGTAAGACCACCCTGATGAACATCCTGTACGGGCTCTACACCCCAACCTCGGGCATGGTGCTCGTTGACGGGGTGCCGCTCAAGATGGATTCCCCTGCCGACGCCATCGCCGCCGGGATCGGGATGGTGCACCAGCACTTCATGCTCGTCCCGGTGTTCACCGTCTCCGAGAACGTGATGCTCGGCGTGGAACCCGTCGGGAGGGCAGGTTGGCTCAAGCAGGCGGAGGCCGCCGATGTGGTGCGGGAGATTTCCGGACGCTACAACCTCGAGGTGGATCCTGATGCCATGGTCGAGGATCTTCCCGTGGGTGTCCAGCAGCGGGTTGAGATCATCAAGGTCCTCGAGCGCGAGGCGCGTTTTGTGGTGTTCGATGAGCCGACTTCGGTGTTGACCCCACGCGAGGTCGAGGGTTTCTTCGACATCGTTCGCGGGCTCAAGGAGGACGGCAAGGGCATCGTCTTCATCTCGCACAAGCTCGGCGAAGCCCTCGAGATCGCCGACCGGATCGTCATCATGCGTGCCGGCCGGACCGTCGCCGAGGTGCTCCCCGGCGAGGTGAGCGAGGAGCAGCTCGCCGAGCTGATGGTGGGGCGGCCGGTGGATCTGGTGGTGCACAAGGAGGTGGCGAAGCCGGAGGGGGTTGTGCTGTCGGTGGATGACCTCGTTGTCTTCGACGATCGGGACCAGCGTGCGGTCGACGGTGTGTCGTTCGAGGTCCGAGCCGGTGAGATCGTGGGGGTCGCCGGGGTGCAAGGAAACGGTCAGACCCAGCTCGTCGAGGCGATCACCGGGCTGCGTCAGGCGACCACAGGGTCGGTGAGCATCGGCGGGACCGATGTGACCGGGGACACGCCGCGCCAGGTCCACAAACGCGAGGTCGCCCATGTCCCGGAGGATCGGCAGCGCAGCGGCCTCGTGCTGCCGTTCACGGTCACCGAGAACACGGTGCTCGACTCATACTACGCCCCGCCCATTTCCCGTGGCGTGCAGATGGATTGGGGCGCCGCCCGAGAACGAGCAGAACGCCTCGTCGAGGAGTACGACGTGCGAACGCCAGGCATCGATGCCTTGGTGTCGACCCTGTCGGGGGGGAACCAGCAGAAGGTGATTGTCGCACGGGAATTCGAGCGCGACATCACCCTCGTGATCGCCTCGCAGCCAACCCGCGGGATTGATGTTGGCTCGATCGAGTACATCCATGCGAGGATCGTGGAGAAACGTGACGCCGGCGCCGCCGTGCTCATCGTGTCGTCGGAGTTGGATGAGGTCGTTGGGCTCTCCGACCGGGTCATTGTGATGTTCGACGGGAAGATCGCAGGCGAGTTCGATCCGGCTGTCGCAACGACGACGGAGATCGGGCTCGCCATGCTCGGCTCGGAAGCTGAGGCGTCGTGACCCAGGGAGCGCCTCCCGAAGATCCCATCGAGGATGAAGATCCCATCGAGGATCAGGGGTATCCCGAGTGGTTCGAGCGGGTTACCGGCGTCGGCTCGTCGATTGGCCAGGCGATGGTCGTGCCGGTTCTTGCATTGTTCACTGCGTTGATCATCGGTGGCGTCATCATCATCCTCACCGACCTGGACACCCTTCGGTTGTATGGAGAGTCCCCAGGGGAGGCGGCCAAAGAATCGATCGTGGGCGTGTGGGAGGCGTACAAGGCCCTCTTCCTGGGAGCGGTCGGTTCGCCACGCGCCATCTCGGATACGCTTTTCTCTGCTACGCCGCTGATCCTCGCCGGTCTCGCCGTCGCCATCGGCTTCCGAGCGGGCCTATTCAACATCGGCGTGAACGGTCAGATGCTCATCGGCGGCATGGCCGCCCTCTGGGTCGGGTTCAGCTTCTCGCTTCCCTTG
>CAXMOP010000017.1:0-41546 GCA_964195155.1 uncultured Kiloniellales bacterium
CCGGGTGCTCTTTGAGTATCCGGCCGTCGGAAACGCCATCGACCGACCTCCGGCGGCGGCCCTGATCGCCTCCGCGCTCACCAGCCCGGTGAGAAGCTCTGTGGTGCTCTCATTGGTCGAGACCGATCCGTCCCTGACCCGCACCGACATAGACGAGGCCGTTGCGATGGTCGAACGGATGCTCTCGCGCCCGGCGGTGCTCACCGACGTCGGCCGCGGCGCCTGGTTCGTGCTCACCCGCGAGCAACTTGGCGAGGCCATCCGCGTCGACATCATCAAGAACTCGGCGGCAACCATCAACCTGTCGCTCGACCAGCAGGTCGTCGCTTCGTATCTGGCACCCGTGGCAACGGAGCTCAGCGTCGCGCCCGTCGACGTCGCGTTCGACATCGACCGCCAAACCAACACGGTGTCGACCATCCCATCCAAGAATGGCCTGGTCGTTGATCCGGCTGCGGCCACCGATGCGTTGTTCGTGGCAGCAACGACCGGACTCAGTCAGGCCATCCCGTACCGGGACGGGTCACAGCCGCTCCACTCGACCGAAGCCTCCGAAGCGTGGGGACCGCTCGGCCTGGTATCGGAGTTCACGACGAACATGCCGGGTGTCGAACGAGTGCACAACATCAAACTGATGGCCGACACCATCGATGGGCACGTCGTCTGGCCTGGTGAAGAGTTCTCGATCAACGACAAGGTCGGCAAGCGCACCGAAGAGGGGGGTTACCTCAGAGACGGCGCCATCATCAAGGGCGACGTGAGCTGCTGCGGCCACCCCGCCAACGTGGGCGGCGGGGTGAGCCAATACGGTACGACCTTCTACAACGCCGTTTTCTTTGGCTGCTACGAAGACATCCTCCACCAGCCACACAGTCTCCATATTTCGCGGTATCCCGAGGGGAGGGAGGCGACGCTCGGCTACCCCCTGCCCGACGTGCGCTTCCGCAACGACACGGACGCCCCGGTGATCATCAGAAACTCGTACACCGACAACACGATCACGGTGCAGTTCTACGGCAACGACGGCGGCCGTGTGTGCACGGCGGAGAAGGGTGAGCGGTTCTCCTACACCAATCCCAAGACCGTGTACGAGGCGAATGCTGCGGTCGAGCCGGGAACCGAGGTGCTGGTCGCCAAGGGGTCCCGGGGCTTCAGTGTCACCGTGACCAGGGTGATGACGATGCCCGATGGCCGGGTGATTCGCCAGCCGTTCACCCACCGCTATCGCGCAGCGCTGCGTAAGTACGACAAGAATCCGTGCGATCTCTTCGCGAGCATCGACTGCCCGGTCGAGGTGCCGGCCGTTGTCGGGCTGACGGTCGGGAAAGCCACGGCTGAATTGGACGCCGCCGGCTTCCTGTGGAGCGTGACCTACGAGCCCAATCCCGACAAGGTCGGAATCGTGCTCAGCGCGTCACATGGTGGAAAACAGCAGCCGGGGATCACCATCGCGCTCATCGTCGGCGAGTAGCGCCCGCAACTGGCAACTGCTTATCAGACCCCACCGTTACCCTGAATGCCGAATCAGTCCGCCCATGGAAACGACTTCGTGAAGCCTCGCGTCGCCTTATTTGCCTTGGTTCCGATCGCTCTGCTCCTGCTACCGGCGGGGGTGTTCTGGATCGACGAGTCGGTCGCGGAGGGTGAGGTACCCAGGAACGTCTCGGTGGGTGAGGTCGACCTGAGCGGGCTGTCTCACGACGACGCGATCCTGACGATGCAGGCCTATGAGCAAGAGCTGCGCACCACACCGGCGGCGTTCCAGGTCAATGCAACCTCGTTCCAGCTGGTGCCGACCTCGATCGACCTGACGGTGGACGAGGTGGAAGCGGTGGAACAAGCAATGGCGCAGCGCCACGACGGCGGAATCCTGTCGCGGTTCTGGTCGTGGATCGGGGGGTTCTCGACGCCGATCTCACTCGCCTTGCCGGCGACCGTCGACGACAAAGCCGTGCAAGATCAGCTGACGGCGTGGCAGCTTTCTGCCATCCCGAACCCGGCCTTCGAGGGATCGGTCAGCGTGATCGAAGGCGAGGTCGTGACGGAATACCCGGCGGCAGGCGAGCGGCTCAACAATGACCGCAGCGCCGTGCTCATCCGAAACGCCGTCACCACGCTCGATCGCTCGACGCCAACCACACTCCCCGTCGTCACCTCGGTCCCGGCGATCACCGACTCCGACGTGGACGCGGCCGCCGCCGAAGTCCGGAAGGTGATCGATTCACCAGTCACCCTGACCAACAGCGATATCGACTTTACGGTGATCTTCCTGCCGGGTGACATCGCGAGGGCCGTAGTCACGGTGGTTCACGAGGACACCGCCCGGATCGAGGTCCTCCTCGACCAGGAGGTCGTCGCTGCGATCCTCGAGCCGGTGCAAACCCTCTTCGAGCTGCCGCCGGTCGAAGCAACCTATGACGTAGACACCGGGGCGGATCGGGTGACAATCGTTCCCTCACGGTACGGAACAAAGCTCGATGCGTCCGGGGTAACCGAATCACTGCTCGCAGCTGCGCTCGGGTCCGGCTCGGGCGCCTTCCCGGTCTCCGATGCCGATCCGCCCCGGTTCTCCACCGAGGATGCCGAGGCCTACGGGCCGCTCAAGCTGCTCTCCAAATTCACCACAAACACGCCGGGAACGAACCGGGTGCACAACATCCATCTGATCGCCGACTCCGTCGACGGTGTCGTCACCCTCCCGGGGGAGGTGTTCTCGCTCAACGCCTTTGCCGGCAAGCGAACCCTGGAGAAGGGGTACCTCGAGGACTGTGCCATCGTCGCCGGCGAGATCCTGTGTGAGGGCCATCCCGCCAACATCGGAGGCGGGGTGAGCCAGTTCGCCACGACGCTCTACAACGCAGGGTTCTTCGCCTGTTTAGCGGACGAAGAGCACCGACCGCACTCGCTGTATTTCGATCGCTACCCCGAGGCCAGGGAGGCCACGCTCGGCTTCCCAAACCCTGACGTGAAGATCGGAAACAACTCGCCGGCACCGTTCGTGGTCAAGACCGCGTACAACAACGCTGTGGTCAGCGTGCGCATCTACGGAAACACCGGCGGCCTTCGATGCGACGCCGAGTTGTCGGATCGGAGCAGCATCGAGGAGTTCGAGACCGTTTACGTAGCAGACGTCGAAAACGAGCATGGCCTCGCTCCCGGCCAGGAACAGCGGATCGCCGGTGGGAAGAACGGCTTCGTGGTGACGTCGACCAGGGTCATCACGCACCCGGACGGCCGCGTCGAGCGCCAGCCGTTCTGGTGGCGGTACAACGTGGTGAACGAGCAGATCGCGGTCCACCCGTGCCTGATCTCCGGCGAGCCGGTGAACTGTCCCCAACAGGTACCAAGCGTCGCAGGCCAGACCTACGGCGATGCGGCGGCGACCCTCGCCGGTCTCGGATTCATCATCATCCGAGACGACGTCGTCGTCGAAGACCCGGCGGGCCACGACATCGTCATCTCGGTCACCCCCGGCGTTGGTACCTGGGTCAACCAGGGCGGCACCGTGACCGTCACCGTCGGTGCGTACACCGCTCCTGAGGTGCCCGAAGAGGGCGAGGGCGTGTAGCTGCTGTCCGACCCGGGCTCGCTACTCGCGAGCTTGCTCCATGTTTGTTCGGCGGCTCGCAGGCTTGCTCGCCACCTGACTGTGTGATCTCGACAGAACTAGTCGACAGCAATTCAGTCCGACTCGGACAGGCTCGCAGGCTTGCTCGCCACCTGACTGCGTGATCTCGACACAGCTAATCGAAAACAATTCAGTCCGAATCGGGCTCGCGACTCGCGACTCGCGACTCAATGTTCCGGATTCCCCGTCGTCGTTGCACCAATGCGATGCAGCTTCATCAGGTTCGTCGTTGCCCTGATGTTGGGCGGCGTGCCGGCGACCATCACCACAGCGTCGGCCTCCTGGGCAATCCCCCGCTCCTGGAGATCCTTCTCGAGGAAGGTGAGCATGCTGTCGGTCGACCCATGTGGTGGCGAGGGCAGCGGGGTCACCCCGCCGTACAGCGCCATGCGGCGGTAGGTCTCGTCATGGGCGGTGTAGGCATACACATCTGCATGTGGTCGATACTTCGAGAGCAGCCGCGCCGTCGAGCCGGTTTCGGTGAACGCGACGATGCTGTCCAGGCCAAGGCGATTCGCGGTGTCGACCGCTGCCTGGGCCACCGCCGAGGCAAACGGGGCGCGGTCGGCGAGCGAGGATGCCTCCGGCGCCCGACCGAAGTCCGGGCTCGACTCGGCCTCGCGGCAAATGATGTCCATGGCGTGCACTGCCGCCTCCGGGTGTTCGCCGATCGCGGTCTCGGCGGAGAGCATCACGGCGTCGGTGTCCTCGAGCACGGAGCGGTAGACGTCGGTCACCTCTGCCCGGGTCGGACGCGGGTTGTGGATCATCGACTCGAGCATCTCGGTCGCAGTGATCGACTGTTTCCCCGCGGCGTTGGTCTTGTCGAGAATCTCGCTCTGTGCTCGTGGCACGCTCTCGAGGCTGAGCTCGACACCGAGATCGCCCCTGGCGACCATCACGCCGTCGACGGCGGTGAGAACGTCGTCCAGGTTGGCGTACCCCGCAGCCGTCTCGATCTTGGCGATGACCGGCGTGGAACCGATATGGGGCCTGATCTGGCGGATGTCCTCAGCCGATGAGATGAACGAGGCCGCGACCAGGTCGAAGCCGAGCTCCTGGCCAAAGGCGAGGTCTTCGATGTCCTTGTCGGTGACCACCGGTGCAACGTGGCTCGATCCGGGAAAGGCGACCCCGCGGTGATCGTGCAGCTTTCCTCCGTCGACAACCCTCGCCGTGGCGCCGGCGGCCCCCACCTCGACGCATTCGAGTGTGATCATGCCGTCCGACAACAACACCGGCGCTCCCGGCTGGAGATCAATCGAATCCAAATAGGCGACGTGGACTCGCTCGGCGTCTCCAATGCCCTCCCCCGGCACCAGGTCGATCAACGAGTCCGGCTCGAGTTGGATTTGACCCTCGGGAAACGTGCCGACGCGGATCTTGGGACCCTGGATGTCCTGGAGCGTGGCGATGGGGAGGTCGAGGTCGTCGGCGACGCGTCTCACCCAGGCGAACCGTCTCCGATGCGATTCGTGATCGCCGTGGGAGAAGTTGAACCGCGCCACGTTGAGCCCGGCCTCGATCAGCGCCCGAATCTGATCCTCGGAGTCGACCGCGGGTCCGAGGGTGGCGACGATCTTCGTCTTCCTGCGCACCCCGGCACGATATACCAATTGCACGAGAGATGAGCGAGACCCCAGCGTATGCGGTAGCCTTTTGGGTCTTGCCACTCCATTGGCAGGATCCAATTCAGGAGGTATCAATGCGAAGGCACATGAAACTACTCTTGCCGATCGTCGCCCTGGCCCTCGTCGCTGCGGCATGCGGCGACAGCGACGACACCACTACCACTGCAGCTGCAGCTGCTACCACTACGACCGCGGCTGGGTCGGCCGCCGACGACCTGGGCGGTCGGGAAGTCACCGTCGGCGTCGAGAACCTGTACCCGCCGTTCAACTACATCCCATCCGATTCCACGGAAGGCGCCGGCTGGGACTACGACGTGTGGCGGGAAATCTGCACGCGGCTCAACTGCACCGCGGTGTTCGTCGAGGCGGCGTGGCCCGACGTCATCGTCGAGGTCGGTCAGGGTCAATTCGACACGGCTGCGGACGGGATCTCGATCACCGAAGAACGGAAGGCAACGGTCGCCTTCTCCGATCCGTACATGACCACGGAGCAGAAGTTCATGATCCGGGTCGATGAGGACCGGTATGGCTCGGTGCAGTCATTCCTCGACGACGCTGACGCCCAGCTGGGAACCCAGGTCGGCTCGACCAACGAGCTGCTCGGGTCCGAGCTCATGGCTGACTATGGCGGCGATGCCCGCATCGACGCCTTCGAGTCCTTCCCGGTTGCGGTGCTGGCGCTGATCAACGGTGATGTCGACGCCGTGATCATGGACGACGTCGCCGGGCAGGGGTTCAAGGGCGCCAACCCCGGTGCCCTCAAGCTGATCGATGAGGCCCTACAGAGCGACCCGCTCGGGTTCATCTATGCACACGACAGCGAGTTGATCGCCCCGGTCAATAGGGTGATCGCAGACATGCTGGCCGACGGATTCCTCGACTCGATGACCGTCAAGTGGTTCGTCAACTTCGACCCGGACAACCCCTAAAAAGACCAATCATCCTCTGGCGACAGAGAGAACCGGGTCCTGCGGGGCCCGGTTCTCTCGCGACTGGATCTGCCAAGCTGACCGGGTACAACCCCGCAGGAGGACACCGTGACAGCCGTCGACCAAAAGACCGTCGAGGTCGGACCACCGGGCAGTTCCGGCACGTGGACATGGTCCGGCGTCCCCTACTGGCTGATCGGCATCTTCCTGTTCATCGCCCTCATTGGCTTCCAGATCCTGACCCAGGAACGGTGGCGCGAGGGATTCGAGTTCATCGTTGGTGGGCTCCGCCTCACCCTGCTGGTCACCCTCGGTGGCTTCATCCTGGCCATGCTCTGGGGCCTGGCGATCGGGCTGGCACGAATGTCCGGCAACACGGTGATCAAGAACCTCGCCATGTTCTACATCGAGCTGATCCGCGGCATGCCGGTGATTGTGACCATCCTCATCGTCACCATCGTCGCCTTCGGCGAGGTGTTCGAGATCCTGAGCAACACTTTCGGTGAGGGGATCGAACGGCTCCGACCCAGCTTCGCGATACGCGGAACCATCGCCCTCGGCATCATCTATGCCGCCTTCATCGCCGAGGTCTTTCGCGCCGGCATCCAATCCATCCCCATCGGACAGAAGGAGGCGGGGGCCTCGATCGGTCTGAACAAGCGTCAGGTAATGAGAACGGTCGTGTTCCCGCAAGCGATCAGAAACATCATGCCCGCCCTCGGCAACGACCTCATCGCCCTCCTCAAGGACTCGGCGCTGGTCTCGATCATCGCGGTGCGCGAGCTGACGCAGATGACCAGGTTGTGGACCGGGAGATCGTTCGCCTTCATCGAGGGCTACCTGATCCTGACCGCGTTCTACCTGGTGCTGACCGTGTCGCTGAGCCTCCTGCTGCGCTGGTACGAAAAGCGGATCCAGGTGCCGGGATAGGACGGTGTTGAACAATGACCAGTGCCCTGAGCCGCCGCTCGCTGGAGTGTTGCAGTGACTCGGTTTCTCCAGTCAGCGCCGGCACGCCGGAGGATTACTCAACACCCTCCTAATCCGATGGAGCCAGTCGCGATCGTGCCGATCCGGTCTTTCGATGGTTTGTCTCGGCTCGCCGCCGCACTCGATCCCGGCGAGCGCCACGCACTGATGCGACGCCTCGCCGAAAGGACCACGGCCGCGGCCCGTGATGCCGGGGCCACCGTGACGGTGATCACCGGCGACTACGCGGTTCACACCTGGGCAGAGGAACGTGGTTTTGTGGTGATCGACGAGCCGGATCCCCCCGGATTGAATGCGGCAGCCTCGGCCGGAATCGACGGGGTGCACGGAACCTGGATGGTCATCCACGCCGACCTGCCGGCCATCACCGCCACCGATCTCGAAATCGCGATGCAAGTGCTCGCCGGGGGCCGTCGCGTCCTCGCGCCATCGCACGATGGCGGCACCAGTCTGATCGGCGGCTCCGACACGACCTTCTCGTTTTCCTACGGCGTGGGCAGCTTCCGTCGGCATCTCGCCACCGCCCCCGGTGCCAAGGTGCTGTCACGCCCGGGCCTGGCACTCGATCTCGATCGCACCCAGGACATCGCCACCCTCCAGGCACTGGCGGCCATCTGATTGCGTTGGCGGGCGGCAAGTGTTTGCGGTGACTCGATTTCTCGCAACGGCAACCGCCCGCTGAATTCACCAACCTTCTAACCTGTGGCGGCGGATGAACGAATCAAACGTCGGCATTGTCACCGGGGGTACCGGGTCGGTCGGTCGGGAGCTCCTGCCCCTCATGGTCCGTCGCAGCTTCAAGCTGGGCGTGACCTACATCATCCCCGAGGAAGCCACCGATCTCGAAACAGCGCTGGAGTCGAACCTCGACATCTCGGAAGATGACCTCCTCCTGCGGCGGGTGGACGCCTCCGATGCTCAGGCCATGGATAAATTCGTCCAGGAGGTCGTAGACAGCTTCGGCGGACTGAATGTGCTCGTCTGCCTGGTCGGTGGCTGGCTTGGTGGGCGTGACGTCGAGGAAACCGACGACGTTCGATTCGATCGGATGATCGATTTGAACCTCCGTTCAACGTTCAATGCCGTCCGCGCGGCGATTCCGCATATGAAGAAGCAGGAATGGGGAAGGATCGTGCTGATGGGTAGCAGGCACGCCATCGAGACTCCGTCCGGCCAGGCGGCCTACAACATCGCTAAGGCCGGCGTTGGAGCGCTCGGCCGGTCCGTCGCAGCCGAGCTTTGGGACCACAACATCACCTGCAACGTGATGCTGCCGTCGGTCATTGACACGCCGACGACGAGGGCGGCGCTGCCCTACGCCGAGTACGTGAACTGGCCGAAACCGGAAGACATCGCCCACGTCATCGACTTCTTGACCGGGCATCGTTCCGGGGTTATCGACGGGGCGGAGATCCCGGTGTGGGGAACCGCAGGGATCTAACCCGGTCCGTCGCTCGGCCCGAGAGACGTTCGTGCGATCAGATGCAACGTTTCGGATCGGCCCGCTACCAGCGGCAGCCGACCCGGTAGTGGCGCCGAACCTGCGGTCGGGTGGCAACAGTGACTCTCTGGGAGGTGCGCAGCTCATCTGGCGGCTCCGGGGCCGCACGGCCGTCGAGCTCGGCCGACGCTGCATCGAGTTCGTAACCGGCGCGGTGGAGGGCTCGCGCCACATCCTCGCGGTCACGGCGCCGAACGCCTCGATCGACCGCCGCCGACGCCTGTGCGTAGTACCGGCTGGCGGTGCGGACCCTGGCTCGGACATCGGGGTTGGTCTTCACCCGGTCGTCATTGTCGAGATCGAGCAGATTTACCGCGACATCGGTCCGCAGTTCGCCGAGCTGATCGACAGACACCGACGGCTGCGGCTCGTAACGGCTGATCTGGCCGGCAATGCGAAGCAGCATGAACAAACCGAGGGCCACGAACAGGAAGGGAAGCACCCTGCCACCGCTGAACAGCACCAGAAACAGCACCAGCATGATCGGGAACTTGAAGAACGGCACGGGCTGATTCTAGCAGCCGGCAAGACCGGTCAAGACGCTATCGCGATATATCGCGTTCCACAGGCCTGCCGTCCACGCCACCACGTCTCGCTCGGTGGGGTAGGGTCGTGTACCGCCGCTCAGGAGGCTGGTTGGTGCCAGGAGGCTCGGAATACGAAGGGCCTGAAGAAGCGCTTGCACAGTACAAGGCGGTCGTCGAGGCGAGCTCCGGCGACGCCGTCGTGAAGGGTGCAAAGAGCCCCTACACGTCGCGCAATGGGCACATGTTCAGCTTCCTCGACGGCGAAGGGTCAGCGGCGTTGCGGCTGCCCGAGAACCTCGGCGAGGAATTCCGGTCAACCTATGAGAGCGGGCCCGTGGTGCAATACGGGAGCGTGATGCGTGGCTACGTGTTGGTGCCGGCGGAGCTCCTGGCCAACGCAGATGAGCTGGCGGTTTGGTTTGACCAGGCATACGACTGGATCGGCACATTGCCGCCCAAGCCAACCGCCAAGAAGAAGTAGCCCACTCCTCCAGCCCACCCTGACCTCGGCGAGGAGACTCCCGCTAGCACGGTGTTGAACAATGACGAGTGCCCTGAGCCGCCGCTCGCTTGAGTGTTGCGGTGACTCGGTTTCTCCAGTCAGCGACGGCACGCTGGAGGATTGCTCAACTCCCTCCTAGGTGTCCTTCCTAGGGACTTGTGTGCGTCTCTTGTCGAGCCGGACGCCATACTTGGTGCATGGGTTCCATTGAGGTTCTCCGAGCCTCTCTGCGTCGAGTTGATGCTTGACATCGCAAGGGGCTGCGAAATAATGCCGCAGTGACTGAATCTCAAGAGCCGGGTAAACCAGAGGATGGATCTGAGGCCATCGGTGGCCGTTCGAGCGATGACGGCTCGGACGGCGGCTCACCGACGTGGGTATCCCTTAGCGAGGCTGCCGCTGCTGTGGGGGTTTCGTCCAAGACCATCCGTCGCGCGCTCAAGGCGGGCACCATCCGGGGTCAACGCTCCGACGAGACTGCGAACTCGCCGTGGCTCGTCGCTGCGGAGGACGTAGAGGCTCGGTGGGGAGATCAGCCGCCCGCCGCCACCTCCGACGCCGAGGTCGCCATTGAGGATCAACAGCTCGATGCTTCTCCCGACGCGGCAGAGACCGCCGCCACCTCCGACCCCGAGGTCGCCATTGAGGATCAAGAGCTCGATGCTTCTCCCGACGCGGCAGAAACCGCCGAGGTCAGTGAGCCCTCTGTCACCGACGAGACCGAGAACCCGCAACTACGGGGACGCCTCAGCGAGCTCCGCAAACGCCTCGTCATCAACGAACCGCAACGTCGATGGTGGCAGCGAACGAAGCGGTAGAGGGGTGAGCCCTGCACTCGCTGTGGTCATCGTTGGATAGTGCCGATGCCTGAGCGTCGTCGAGCTCGACGAAGGTGAAGGTCACCAGCGCTTCGCCGGTCTCGGGGTCGACGAAGGTCAGAGTTCCGGCGCTCAGATCTGCGTCGACTGTGTCGTGCTTGCGCTCGACGTGTAGCGACAGACGCTCGTGTCAGCCTTGGGCTTCCCGGATGAAGGCAATCAGGGCATCGATTTGATCCCTGGTCAGTTGAGGGAAGGCCGGCATCCCGTGAGATCCACCCTCGCTGATGAAAATGAACTTGCGCTCGTGGTTGATACCAACGGCTATCTCGTCCAACAGAGTCGGTCCCCGTCCCGTTGTGCCGCTCAAGTCCGCCCCATGGCAGCGTGCGCAACTGACGTCATACTGTCCTTGGGCGCTGGCGACGTCTTGTTCACTGAGCCAGACATCGAACTCTTCGACAAAGGGGACAGGAACTCGGCACAGATATCGTCAAAAACGACGAAGCGTGTAGCGCGGGCAAACCTGTCCGGGGTCGATTTGCAGGACTCGTCGTACCCGTCGGGATCGGCCAGAGATGCGTGGTGTGCCAACGAGTCGAACACTGCGTCGATCTCCGGCTCTTGGAACTCGACGATCGACCCTGACCTGATGCCTATCGCCGCTTCTGCATCGGTCCCCAGCCCGAGTTTGGCCGCAGCTCCGTCGCTCAACAACGCCACCTCCACCAGACAGACCACACGGATCCGTCCGTCAGCCGTCTCCATGAGTTCGCAGTCGCTGGTCTGAGAGGCCCCGAGGCCCAGTTGCCCGTAGAAGGCGATGAGACCGTTCACCTGCGCGCTGGCGGGCTCCACAATTTCCGTATTCGCCACGGCGGCCTCATCCCCGGAGAACGCCAGACGCAAAAACTCTTCGGCCATCGCGACCAACGAACCGTCTGACTCCGCAGTGGTGGTCGGAGCCTCGGATGTGGTGGGGGGTGTCTCTGTGGTCACGACGGCCGTTGTCGTGGAAGTAGGGGCAGCCTCTTCCGCGGGTGTACCGGCACAGGCGGCAGCGGTAACCGCGATGGCGAAAAGGCTGAAAGTCCGGTGCATACCCAACTCCAATTCGAGCCTACCTTTGCGCGATATCCAATCGTGCGGCCTCGGCACGGGTGATGGTGCTCGTCTCCACGAGCCTGAACGCGCCTTCAGCGCGCCCCGGTGGACACACGGTCGACCTGCAAACGCACAGAAACCCCTGATATACAAGGGTTTCTGCTTGGTAGCCCCGATGGGATTTGAACCCACGCTACCGCCTTGAGAGGGCGGCGTCCTAGGCCACTAGACGACGGGGCCTCGCTGGCGGCCCGAGAGCCGCCGGCTCGGGGGGGAGGACTCGAACCCCCAATGTCTGGACCAGAACCAGGTGTGTTGCCAATTACACCACCCCCGAACGGATCGGCAGGATAGCAATCGGCATCGAGTACCCGGCTCCACTCAATCGTCGAGGCGAGCTCTGGCGCCGGCAATTCGCTCGAGCGTCGCCTCTTTGCCAAGCGCCTCGATCGACTCGAACAGGGGCGGGCTGACCGTGGAGCCCGAGATGGCAACGCGGAGCGGCTGGAAGCCCTTCCTGGCGCTCAGATCGAGATCGGCAAGCATCTCGCGCAGCGTTGCCTCAATCGCATGGGTCTGCCACGGTTCCGTCGCCTCGAGCCGGCGGGCCGCGGCGTCGAGCACCTCGGGAACCTCGTCGTTGGACATCACCTTGGCCCAGGAATCGTCGTCGTAGGCGACGTCCTGGTACAGAAACCGCACCTGCGCCGCCGCCTCCGGGAACAGCTTGGTTCGTTCCTGGATCAGCGGTGCCATGGCGAGCAGCGTGTCCCGTTCTGCCGGATCGAGCGAGCGACCCAGATCGGCCTCCACGAGCGGGATTGTCCGTTCGGCGAACTCGTCGGTCGCCATCTCACGGACATATACCCCGTTGAGCCACTCCAGTTTGGCGGTGTCGAAAATGGCGGGATTCTTGGAGACGGTTTCGAGCTCGAAGCGCGGCACCATCTCTTCGAGGGAAACAGCGGCGTCCTCGTCGCCCGGATTCCAGCCGAGCATGGCCAGGTAGTTGACCAGGGCCGCCGGGAGGATCCCGTCCCTGCGGTATGCCGCGACCGAGGTGTGCCCATGGCGCTTGGAGAGCTTCCGGCCGTCCGGGCCCATCAGCAGGGACAGATGGGCGTACCGGGGTGGGTCGGCCCCCATGGCCCCGGTCAACAGCAGGTGCTTCGGCGTGGAGGAGAGCAGGTCCTCGCCGCGTACGACGTGGGTGATGGCGTAGTCGACGTCGTCGACCGTCGACGCCAGGTGATAGGTCGGCGTGCGATCCGAGCGCAGGATAACGAAGTCGTCGATATGGTCGTGCTCGAAAGCGACTCTGTCCCGCACGATGTCATCGAACTCGGTCACCCCCGGTCTGGGGACCCGGAACCGGATCGTCGGCTCCACCCCCGCGGTTCTCCGTGCCGCCGACCCGAAATCGTCGGGTTCGGCGCCACCGTCGTATGCCGGCGAGATGCCGAGGCCCCGGGCCTGAGCGTGAAACGCGTCCAGCTCCTCTTGGGTGACGAAGCTCTCGTATGCCTTTCCGTCGGCAACGAGCCCGTCGGCGACCTCGCGATACCGATCGAGCCGGTCCGACTGCCGGTACGTCCCGTGCCCTCCGTCGACCTCGATCCCCTCATCCCAGTCGAGTCCGAGCCAGCGCAGTGAGTCCAGGATGTCGGTGGCGTATTCGTCGGTGTTGCGGGCGGCGTCGGTGTCGTCGGAGCGCAGGATGAGCCGGCCGTCGTTCGCCCTGGCGAACAACCAGTTGTACAGGGCGGTCCTGGCACCCCCGACGTGGAGGAACCCGGTGGGCGACGGGGCAAACCGGACCCGGGGCGTCATGCCTCTATCACCGGGTTCACCAGGACGCCGACACCCTCGACCTCGACCTCGACCCGATCGCCGGGCACGATCGGGCCAACGCCCGAGGGAGTGCCGGTCAGGATGACATCTCCCGGCAGCAGTGTCATCACCGAGGACACGAACGAGACCAGCTCCCCCACCCCGAAGATCAGCTCCGAAGTCGTTGCCGATTGGCGGGTCTCGCCGTTGACCCTGGCGACAATGGCCAGGTCTTCCTGAGGGTCGAGGTCGGTATCGATTGCCGGGCCGAGGGGGCAGAACGAGTCAAAACCCTTAGCCCGGGTCCATTGCCCGTCGCTTCGTTGCAGATCCCGCGCCGTGACGTCGTTGGCTGCGGTGTAACCGAGGATCTTGGGGCCGACATCCTCGATCTCTACGTCTTTGGCGACCTGCCCGATGACGACGGCAAGCTCTGCCTCGTGGTGGACCTCGTTGGACTGTCTCGGGATACGGATCGGCTGGAGCGGGCCGATGATCGACGTCGGCGGCTTCAGAAACAACACCGGGGTCTCGGGAACATCCGAGCCCATCTCGGCGGCATGGTCGGCATAGTTCTTGCCAACGGCGATGATCTTGGTGGGGATGACCGGCGCCAGCAGCTTGGCGTCCTGCCATCCCACGACGGTTTCCGTGGGCTCCCATGCCACGAAGGGTGTGCCGCGGTAGAGGCGGATACCTTCCGGCTCGACCGCGCCGTAGGTGATGTCGTCGACCGAGGTGTCGACCCTGACGATCTTCATTCAGACGTACTCGAGCCAGTCGCCGTGTCGGTCGTCCCGGCCGGTGGCGACCGCCATGAATTGTTCCTGGGCAAGCCGGGTGATCGGTCCGGGCCTTCCATCGCCGACCGGGGTGTTGTCGATCTCGCGCACCGGGGTCACCTCGGCGGCAGTTCCGGTGAGAAAGACCTCGTCGGCGTAGTACAGGTCGGTGCGCGTCACCTGCGCTTCCCGGACCTCGTGGCCCTCCTCGCCGAGCAAGGTGATCACCGTATCGCGGGTCACGCCCTCGAGCACCCCTGCCGCTACCGGGGGTGTCGTCACGACACCCCCTCGCACCAAGAACAGATTCTCACCGGTGCCTTCGGCGACGAAGCCGTCGGCGTTGAGCATGATGGCCTCGTCGTAGCCGCCCCGGAGCGCTTCCTGTTTCGCCAGGATCGAGTTGACGTATCCGCCGGTGATCTTGGCGTTTGGCATCAGTGAATCGTGGCTGATCCTGCGCCACGAGGAGACCGAGGCGGTGATCCCATTCTCGACGCCTTCGTCCCCGAGGTAGGCGCCCCATTCCCAGGTGGCGATGAAGGTGTGCACCGTGGCCCCTTCAGGACTGAGGCCGATTGCACCGGTCCCGTAGAACACCACGGGCCGGATGTATCCGGAGCGCAGCTCGTTGGCGGCGAAGAGCTCCCTTGCCGCCTTGGCCAGATCGTCGGCGGTCCACACGACGGGAATTCCCAGCGCCTTGCACGACCTCGTCAAGCGCTCCATGTGCTCGGTGAGCCGGAACACCGCGGGACCCCGGTCGGTGTCGTACGCCCTGATCCCCTCGAAGGCGCCGGTGCCGTAGTGGAGGGCGTGGGAGAGGACGTGGACGGTTGCCTCGTCCCAGCCGATCATCTCGCCGTCGCTCCAGATGTACTTCGTTGGATTCATGTCAACAACGATTCTGGCACGACTTCAGGCTGGCGGCGCCTCGGCCTGCGTCAGTGCTTGTTTGGGCGGCTCGCATGCGCGCCATGCTTGCTGGCGACTCGCGGTGCGCTCGCCGTTGACTGCGTGATCGCGACATCGCAATCGAGAAGCGATTCGGTGATCGCTGCATCTCAGCCGGGAAACGAATCGGCCGATTCGCTCGCCGCCACCTGCTAGTCGCGACCTGAGAAATCGGGCGGCGCCGCGTCACCGCAGGTGGCGGTCGTGCCAGTCCAGGATGATCTCGAACCGCTCGACCCGATGCTTGGGCCTGCCGCTCCGTGACAACTCGTGGCCTTCGCCTGCCGGGAACCGCACCATCTCGGTGTCGACCCCGTTGCGCAAAAGCACCGTAAAAAGCTGCTCGGCCTGTTCGATCGGGCAGCGCCAGTCGCTCTCGGAATGCAGAACCAGTGTTGGAGTGGTGATCCTGTCGGCGTGGCGGAGGGGGCTCGCCGCCCACAGGGCAGCCATCCGGTCCTCGACCCCGGGCCCGAGGTAGAAGCCGTCGAAGACCGTCCCGATGTCAGATGTCCCGGCGAACGAGAGAAACGAATACAAGCCGCGCTCGGCCACCGCGGACCGGTAGCGATGTTCCTCGGCAATGACCCTCGCCGTGGCGAAGCCGCCGTACGAGCCTCCCATCACGCCAAGACGGTCGAGGTCCAGCCTCGGGAATGCGGTCGCCGCAGCATCGGGGATCGCCAGTTCATCGATGAGGTCCGGCGGATCATCATGATGCCACTGCCCAACGATCGCCCGCACGTGATCCCTTCCATACCCACTCGATCCCCTGGGGTTGGTAGCGACCACCCCGTACCCGGCGCCGGCATACACCTGGAATTCGTCGAAGAATCCGTACCCGTATTGCGCGGCGGGACCTCCGTGGATGTTCACCAGCATCGGCACCGGATCGTCCCCCGGCGGCAAGTAGACCCAGCCCTCGATGGTCACCCCATCGTGCTCGATGGTGAACCGCTCTGGTTCGACGAGTTCGGTCGCCTCGCGGAACTCGTCGTTCAGCGACGTGATGCGCCGCTCCTCTCCGTCCTGCCACCAATACACGTCGCCGGGGTCGGTCGGCGTGGAGGCAACGAAGACCGCGGCGGACCCGTCGGGCCGCGGGCTGATCCCGGTGATCTCCCGATCCCCGCCGATGATCTCGTCGACGGACCCGTCCGGCTCGATGCGGACAACCCGAACCGCTCCTGCGTCCTCCAGCGTTGACAGCGCCGTCCCGTCGTCGAGCCATTGCGGTCCTTCGGGTGCGATCGGTCCCGCAAACGACACCAGATTGCGGTCGATCTTTGTCACCTGCTCCCAGCCCCCGTTCGTCTGTCTCAACAGCGGGTGGACCGTCGGGTGCGACCAAACCTCCTCGGAGCCGAAGACGTGCACGATGCCGTCGGTGGCGAAAGAGGGCACGCTCCAGTCTCCGATCGGCGTTAGCGCCAACGGCTCTCCCCCGGCAGCTGCGATCGACCACACCTGGGTACCGGGGTCCAGTCCTCGCTCCTCGTGGCGCGCCGAAACGAAGATGAGGCTCTCACCGTCGGGATGCCAGCGGGCACCGGAGTCGAAGAAGTCGCCGTCGGTCAGACGTGCGGTGCCGTGATCCTCGTCGCTGTCCACCAACCACAGGTGGGTCCGCTTGTCGTCGAGCCAACCGATGTTGTCGAAGCGGAACGGCAGCCGGGTGATCCGGCGTGGCATTCGCGACCGCTCTTCGGGCTCGACGTCTTGCCAGGGCTCAACCCATTCTCTTGCAACCGCCGCCATCGATGATCCGTCGGGCGACCACTCGAGCTCCAGAACGCCAAGCTCGAAGTCGCTGATCACCTCGGCCTCGCCGCCGCCCACCGGGAGGACGGCGATCTGTGCCGGGTCGTCCTTCTGGCCACCCTTGCGAAGGAAGGCGAGCCGGGTGCCGTCCGGCGACCAGCGCGGGCTGGTGTCGCCTGGTCCCGAGGTGACCGGCCGCGCAGATTCTCCATCCCACAGCCAGATGCGCTGGTCGTATCGATCCTCTTGGAGATCCATTCTTGTGACGACGAACGCGGCGCGAAGGCCGTCCGGGTGGATCCGCGGGTCAGACGGAACCTGGTAGTCACCGAGTTGGTCGGGTTGCATGAATGTTGCTCCTGACGACACGGACATCCTTGCAGGGCGGTACCCAGTCCGCTGGTCGGCTGCTCTTCGACGCCGAAACCCAGCTCGTGGTCAGGGAGTCTTGCGGCTGCCAGCATGTCCGGTAATACGACTGCCGAGATGGGATTCAAACGGCCAAGGGCAGCCGGCGGGTACTTGGTACTTGGTACCTGGTACCTGATACTCCTCCCATGCACCGGTTCATCGCCAGCGGGTTTTCTCTCGGGCTCATCCCGCGACGGCTATGGGGCAGCGACACTGGGGCCGGAACGTTCGGCGCCGCGCTCGCCGCGGTGATTTCGCTGCTCCTGTGGCGACAACCGTGGTGGACCGGCCTGATCGCGTTTCTGATCGCGCTTGGTCTGTCGCTGTGGTCGTCCGCCCCCTTTGCCACCGACCATGAAGATCCGGGTTGGATCGTCATCGACGAGGTGGCCGGCACCTTGGTGGCACTGATCGGCCTCACCGGTTGGCCATGGCTGGTCGCTTTGGTAGTCGCCAGGGCCGCCGACATCTTCAAGGTGCTTCCGGGTGTCAAACAGGCAGAGGAGTTGCCCGGAGCAATTGGTGTGACAATGGACGACGTGGTCGCCGGAGCCTACGGGCTCGCCGCGGGATGGCTCGTGGTCTTCCTGTTCTAGGTTGCGCACCGACCGGTGAACGGTCGACTCGACAGCAGTTGAGCCTTCTAGCGCCCGCGGTCGAGCGCCGCGATCACCGCCTCGACGACCGAGGTCCCGGCACGATGCTGCGCCTCGTCCGTTGACGCGCCGAGGTGGGGGGTCACCACGACCTGGGACAGCCCAAACAGCGGGCTTTCCGTAGTGGGCTCGACCGCGTACACGTCGATGGCGGCTCCGGCGATGGTGCCGGCGCTGATCGCCGCGGCGAGAGCGGCCTCGTCGACGATGCCGCCTCTGGCAACGTTGACGATTCGCGCCGTCGGCTTCATCTGAGCCAGGGCGGCGCTATCGATCAGCCCCTCGGTTTCGACGGTACGAGGCGCGTGGATGGTGAGGAAGTCCGCCTCGGCGAGCACGTCGGCGAGGCCGACGAGCTCGACGCCGACCGCTTCAGCGTGTTCGGCGGAAACAATCGGGTCGAAGGCAATGACCCGCATCCCGAAGGCCTGCGCCCGCTGAGCGACCTGCTCGCCGATCTTGCCAAGACCAACGACACCGAGCGTTTTCCCATAGAGCTCGACTCCTTGCAGGTTCTTGCGCTCCCAGCGCCCGGCGCGAAGCGAAGCGTCCGCCTCAGGGATCCGCCTGGCTTGAGCAAGCAGGAGCGCCATCGTGTGCTCGGCAGCCGAGATCGTCGAGGCGTCCGGGGCATTGACGACCACGATTCCCCGAGCGGCGGCGGTAACCAGGTCGATGTTGTCCAGCCCGACCCCGGCGCGTCCGATGACCTCCAGCATCGGTGCCGCGGCGATCATCGCCTCATCGACCCGGGTGGCGGAGCGCACGACGAGACCAGCCGCGTCATCCAATCCCGCCATGAGCTCGTCGCGCGACGCGCCGACGAGCACCTCGACATCGCACGAAACCCTCAGCTTTTCGATGGCGGCATCGGCGATCGGTTCGGCAACGACGACCTTCGGATGGCTCATGGCGGTCATGATGCCAGCGCCGGGGCATACAGCAGATCGTCGAACAGCTCGACATTGGCGGCGACGACGGCCGCGCTCCCCTCATCCGAGATCATCCAGTCGAAGAACGCTCGCGCCTCGTCGCTTGCTCCCTCCACGAGCGTGATCCGATACGGGTTCGCCAGTCGTTCGTCCTCGGCCGCCTCGCCCACCGGTACCAGCGAGATCGACGCGGTGGCGACGAACGAGCCGATCTCGGCGAGCGTGAAGGCGCCTCGCTGATCGGCAACCTGGAGGGTGAATCCCATGCCCTGGCCGGTCTCGGTGTACCAGGATCGGCCGGTCGGATCGACTCCGGCGATCCCCCAGAGCTCTCGCTCCTTCGCCGCGGTGCCGGAGCCGTCAGACCGTGACACGAACAAATGCCCCGCTTCGGCGATCAACTCCAGCGACTCAACCGCGTCGGGCGTTCCGAGCTGCGGAGCCTCCGGTCCAACCAGTACGAAGTGGCTGGCGAACACGGTCTGCTGTTCGGCGTCTGGATGGTCGGCGAGGAACGCCTCCTCCGCTTCGGGTAGGTGCGTGATGAGCACCTCTGCGGACCCGGATGCGCCAAGCGCCAGCGCCTCGAGACTGGAAACGCCGAGCACGGAAATCTGAACGCCGGCCGCGTACTCCTCCAGGACACGCGCCATGAACTGGGAGTCGACCAACGTCGTCCCGGCGGCCACGACCACCCGATCCCCGGTGCTGCATCCGGTTGCGATCAGGGCCAGGATGACGGACCAGGCAGCGATCCGCCTCACGCGCCTCCCCCGACCGCGACGGCTCGCGCTGCGGTCGCCTTGACGCTTACTTGGACCTCGGAGCCTTCGTTGATGTTGAGCGTGTCGAGTGACCCCGGGGTGATGAGCGCGACCACCGGTGACCCGCAGTCGATGACCACCTCGGCCAGCCTCCCGGTCTCGCGCACCTCGGTGACAACGCCGCGGAATCGGTTCCTGAGCGACGACCCTTCCAGGTCGCCGGTGTGCACGCCGACCGCCTCGCCGCCGAAAAGCACCTTGACCGGCGTGCCCGCCGAATGGTCACCAAGCGCGTAGAAGCGGTGTTCACCCCACTCGACCTCGACGAGGGCGCCGCGTCTGGCGAGGACGCGTCCGTCGACCACGTTGGAGACTCCCACGATCTCGGCGACCGTGTCGTCGCTCGGGGTCGCCAGAACCTCAGACACCGGGCCAATCTGAAGAATCTTGCCGTCGATCATGACGGCGAGCCGGTCACCGAGCATCGCCGCCGTGTCGCGGTCGTGAGTCACGATGATCCCGGTGCGGCCTTCGAGCGCATCGACGATGACGGATGCGACCACCTCCCGGTCGCGGAGGTCGAGCGGAGCCAACGGCTCGTCGAGCAATACCAGCGGCGAGTCGACTGCAAGGGTCCTCGCGATCGAAAGCCGCATCCGCTCCCCACTCGACAAGGTTCGTGCCTGGTCTGGTAAACGATCACCGACGCCGAGCCGTTCGGCAAGATCGTCCGCCTTGGTGCGATCGGCGTTGTCGAGTCCAAGGTACAGGTTGGCCCGACAGGTACCACGGAACAGGTAGGGCCGCTGCGGCAAATAGGACGCGTATGGCGTCCCGCCCTCTCCCTCGATCGCGGCGATGAGCCGCAGCAGCGTCGTCTTGCCCGCTCCATTCGGGCCGAAGATGATCAGCCGCTCACCGAGCTCAACGGACAGTTCGGGAATGTCGACAATCGGATCGTCAACTGGCCAGCGAAGGTCTTCGAATCGCCGTTCAGCCAATGCCGCGCTCCCGGAACTGCAACCAGGTCAGGGTTCCATTGACGGTGAAGGCGATGACGAGCAGGACAAACCCCAGGGCAAGCGCTGCCCCGAATCGGGCCTGCCGCGTCTCCTGCACGATCGCAGTGGTCAGCACTCTGGTCTCACCGAGAATGTTCCCTCCAACGATCAGCACCGCTCCCACCTCGGAGACCACCCTACCGAAGGCGGCCGCCACCGCCGCGGTTACTCCGGGCCAGATCTCCCTGGCCACCACCCTGCCGCGGCGTACGGGCGCCAGATGGAGCGCATCGAGCTGCTCGCGGGCATCGGGCGAGAGGCTTGCCACGGCGCCGGCGGTGACCCCTGCGGCGATCGGGGTCGCCAGCGCGACCTGGACAATGACCATCGCGGCCGGGGTGAACAGGATGCCGAGCGAGCCGAGCGGGCCGTCCGACCACAACAGCAGCAGGACGAGGAGACCAACCAGCACGGGTGGAATGGCCATGCCGACGTTGACCAGGGTCCAGAGGAACGCCCGACCGCGGAACCGGCCAAGCCCGAGCCAGATCCCAAACGGGACACCGATGGCTACGCCGATCGCGGTGGCTACGCCGGCAACGATCAGCGTGAGGAGCAGTACTTCGGCGAGCTGGCCGCCGGAATTGCCAAGAAACGCGAAGGCGTCTTCGATCACATCGCCGAGAAATTCCATGCCGGGTGAAGGTTACGGGTTCCTGCCGACGTGAACCGTCCCAGTCGTGAGCCGGCCCCCTCTGCGGAGTCGCTGACGCGACTCCGCGTCTCCCCCGCAAAGCGGGGGAGACGAAGAAAGAGCCTCAGCCGGAGGCATTGGCGCGCACGAGCTCCCGAACGATCTTCGGATCGGCCTTGCCGCAAAGCGGGGGAGACGAAGAAGGAGCGTCAGCCGGAGGCTTTGGCGCGCACGAGCTCCTGGACGATCTTCGGATCGGCCTTGCCGCCGGTGGCCTTCATCACCTGACCAACGAGGAAACCGACCGGCTTGGCGTCTCCCTGCCTGATCTTGTCAACCGCGTCACCGTTTTCGGCAAGGACTGCCTCGACCGCGTCCTCGATGGCGGTCACATCCGAGATCTGGACGAGGTCGCGCTCCTCGGCCACCGTCTGTGGGCTGCCTTCGCCGGCGAGAACACCGCGGAGCACCTCCTTCGCCGCGGTCGAGGACAGAGCGCCGCTCGAGGTCATCGCCACCAGTTCGCCAAGGTGCTCGGGGGTGAGCCCGGTCCGGTCGATCGTGGTGTCCGCGCTGCGGAGATATGCGACGACCTCCCCGGTGATCCAATTCCCCACCGAGCGCGCATCGGCGCCGTCGGCGACTGCCGCGGTGAACAACCGCCCGAGGTCATCGGAGTCCGCCAGGAGTGCTGCCGTTGCAGCGGCGGCGCCGAGCTCGACATAACCGGCGCGCTTCTCCGCGGGAAGGATCGGTCGTTGCGAACGGATCGCCTGTCGCCAGGCCTCGTCGATGTGCAGCGGCAGCAGGTCGGGCTCCTGAAAGTACCGGTAGTCCTCAGACTCCTCTTTCGAGCGCATCGAAGTCGTCACGCCTCGGTCCTCGTTCCAATGACGCGTCTCCAACACGACCGTACCGCCGCCCTCGAGCACCTCGATCTGGCGATCGATCTCGTAGGCGATTGCCCGGTGAAGGGATCGGAGTGAATTCATGTTCTTCACCTCGGCTCTCGTACCGAGCGTGTCCACCCCCTCGGGCCGGACGGACACGTTGGCGTCGAAGCGCATCGATCCCTCTTCCAGCCTGGCGTCAGACACGCCGAGCGCTCGAACGATGCGCTGGATTTCTGCGCCATACGCCCGTGCTTGATCCGGGCTACGGATATCGGGCTCTGAGACGACCTCGACCAGTGGGACGCCGGCGCGATTGAAATCGAGCAACGTATGTTCCGCACCGTGGATCCTTCCACTGTCGCCCTGGTGGAGGCTCTTGCCGGTGTCCTCCTCCATGTGCACCCGCGTGATACCCACCGTCGTCGGTTCGCCATCCACATCGACCTCGATGTGGCCGTCGACGCACAGCGGGTAGGTGTACTGAGAGATCTGGTAGTTCTTCGGCAAATCGGGGTAGAAGTAGTTCTTGCGGTAGAACAGCGACGTCTCGGTCAGTGTGCAGGCGAGGGCGTCGCCGATCGCCAGGATGCCCTCGATGGCCTCCCGGTTGGCGACGGGAAGCGCTCCGGGAAGTCCAAGGCACACCGGGCACACCGACGTGTTGGGTTCGTCGCCGAAGTCGACCGGACATCCGCAGAACATCTTTGACGCGGTCTGCAGCTCGACGTGGGTTTCGATCCCGATGACGGGCTCCCAGCGACTCATGGTGCAACCACCTCGGAGGTGGCGAGAGGCGCTCGTGCGGTGAAATCCGCGGCGCGCTCCACCTCCGCGGCGACGCGGAACATGAGCTCCTCACCGAGGGCGGGGGCCATCACCTGGAACCCGATCGGCAGCCCGCCGGCGTCGAGGCCGACCGGAATCGACATCGCGGGATCGCCGGAGAGGTTGGAGGGAATCGTGCACACGTCCGAGTAGTACATCGCGATCGGGTCGGTCGCCCTAGCCCCGATCGGGAAGGCGGTGGTTGGGCTGGTCGGTGAGACCAGCACGTCCACGTCCTCATACGCCGTAGCGAAGTCACGCCGCACCAGGGTTCGCACCCGCTGCGCCTGTCCGTAGAAGGCGTCGTAGTAGCCGGCGGACAGGGCGTAGGTGCCGAGCAGAACCCGCCTGATCACCTCGGGGCCAAAACCGGCCCCGCGAGTGGCGGCCATCATCTCTGCGGTGGTATCGCCGCCGACGCGAAGACCGAAGCGAACTCCGTCGAACCTGGCGAGGTTTGCCGAGCACTCGGCGGGTGCGATGAGGTAGTAGGCGGAGAGGGCATACTCGGTAGAAGGCAGCGACACGTCGACGATCACTGCACCCGCATCGCTGAGCCGATCCAGGGTGGCGCGGGTCGCTGCGATCACCTCTGTGTCGATGCCATCTCCGCTCAGCTCCCCGACCACGCCGATGCGTAGCCCTTCGACCCCGGCATCCAGGGACCCGGACATGTTCGGCAGGTCGCCCCGGTAGCTGGTCGCGTCATACCGGTCCCAGCCGGCGACGACCTCGAGCAGCGTGGCCGCATCGCCCACGGTTCTGGCAACCGGGCCGATCTGGTCGAGCGAGGAGGCGAAGGCAATCAGCCCGTACCGGCTGACGAGCCCGTAGGTCGGTTTGACGCCGACGGTGCCGGTGAGCGAGGCCGGCTGTCTGATCGAACCGCCGGTGTCCGACCCGTATCCGCCCATCGCCGAACCCACTGCCACCGCAGCTGCCGACCCGCCCGACGAGCCGCCCGGAACCGTGTCGGGATCCCAGGGGTTGCGCGTCGGGCCGTAAGCGCTGTTCTCCGTCGAGGAGCCCATCGCAAACTCGTCGAGGTTGGTCTTGCCCACGATCACCGCCCCGCCCTCGCGGAGCCTGGCCGCTGCGGTCCCGTCGTAGGGGGGTTTCCACCCGGCAAGGATTTGCGATGACGCCGTGGTCTCGACGCCGCGGGTCACCATGTTGTCCTTCAGCGCCACCGGGATGCCGAGCAGCGGGCGATCGTCACTCCCGTGCTCGGTCAGCGCCGCGTCGGCGGCCTCGGCGGCCGCCCTTGCGCCGTTGCGATCGATGGTCAAGTACGCGTGCAGATGCGATTCGGTGATCGCTGCCCGCCGCAGCGTCGCCTCGAGAAGCTCGACCGCCGAGAAACTCCTCGCCCGCAGGCCGGCGCTGGCATCCAAAATGGTCAGATCGGCCAGATCGCTCATGACTCGTCGAGGATCCGCGGCACCCGGAAATAGCCGTCCTCGGTCTCGGGGGCCGCGGCGAGCACCTCGCTGCGGTCGAGGCACTCGATCACCTCGTCGGGGCGGAAAGCGTTCACCATCGTCAGCGGGTGGGAGGTCGGCTCGACGCCATCGGTGGGCAGGGCCTGGACGAGGGCGGCGTGCTCCAGGATCACCTCGAGCTGCTCGCTATAGCCCGCGAGCTCCTCTTCGCTCAGGGCAATACGAGCGAGCTCGGCGATCCGCGCGATATCGAAGTCAGCAGCCATGGAGGCTGATGGTACGAGAGTCGAAAGTCAACAGTCGAAAGTCAACAGCCCAGAGTCAACAGTCCACAGTCGCCAAACGCCTGTGGCACAAGTCGGCACGTCCTGCTCGCGAGTCGCGACTCGCGACTCACCGCTAGCTTCTCCCAATGCTCCCGATCCCCAGTCGCCCGGAGCTCTGGCCCCGGCTTGGCCGGCTGATGCTCGGGCTCGTGCTCTTCGGCGTCGGCCTGGCGTTGATGGTCATCGCCGACCTCGGCCTATCGCCGTGGGACGTCTTCCATCAGGGGGTGTCGACGCGCACCGGCATTCCGATCGGAACCGTGGTGATCATCACGGGCCTGCTTCTGCTGATCACCTGGATCCCGCTCAAGGAGAAGATCGGAATCGGCACGATCGCCAATGCCGTCGTGATCGGCCTCGTCCTCGATGCGGCGCTGTTCCTGTTTCCGGACCGAATCGACCTGCTGGCCGCACGATGGGCGGCGATGCTCGTCGGCGTGCTGATCGTCGCCGTCGGGTCGGGCTTCTACATCGGCGCCGGGCTTGGCCCCGGGCCCCGCGACGGCCTGATGACCGGGATCACCAGGCGGACCGGGTTCCCGCTCGGCCTGGTACGCGCCGTGCTGGAGATCGGCGTGCTGATCGTCGGGTGGGCGCTCGGCGGGACGGTCGGCATCGGGACCCTGGTGTTTGCCTTCGGGATCGGCCCGCTCGTCCAGTTCTTCCTGAAACGGCTCCAGGTCATCGACGTCGTCGAGCCGCGGTGAACGCTATTCGGACAGGCGATTGTTCGCTTCGCGAAGCCGAAGCGACATGCTGACCAAGATCTTGAGCGCGATGGCAGGAATGCTGTTGAGCACGCTCTTGAACTCGTTTCTCGGCATGGTGAGCACGGTCCCGTCGCTGATCATCACTACCGTCGCCGACCGCGGCTCGCCGTCGAGCAACGCCATCTCACCGACCGTGTCCCCTGCCCCGAGCGTGGTGATCTTGGTGTCGTTCCTGATCACGTCGGCCTTCCCGTCAACGATGAGATAGAAGGCGTCGCCCGGTCCACCCTGGACGGTGAGCATGGTGTCGCTCCTGACCGCGACCTCGTCGACGTGACGGGCCAACTCCATCCGCTCCTTGTTATTGAGCCCGCTGAACGGGGGTATGTCTTTCAGCGCATCGGCCTTCTGCGAACGACGTCCGTACATCGCCATGGTCAGTACCTCGTCTGTGATCTTAGGGCAGCAGCAACCGCCGCATCATGCCAAACGCGCCGTCGAGATGATCAACCTGCACCGACTCGGTCGCTTGATGGGCCTGGGCCACCGCCCCCGGGCCGAAATTCACCGCGGCAATCCCCCGGCCGCTGAGCCGGGCAACGTCGGTCCAGCCCTGCTTCGCTTCGGTCGTCCCCACCAGCTGCTCGAGCCGCTCGAAGTGCGCATTTCCTTCTGGTATCAGCCCGGCGGGAGCCCGGTCGGTGATGACCACCTCGTCGGCTCCAGCGGTGACCGCACGAAGCCGCTCCTCGGCCTGGTCGGGATCGAAGGTTGGCGGGAACCGGTAGTTCAGGTTCACGACGAACCGAGCCGGGATGATGTTGTGTGCGATACCGCCTTCGGCCGTGGTCACCGAGAACACCTCGCGAAACTCCAGGCCACCCGTCTTGAACAACTCCGGCTGGCGCTCATGCATCCCGGCAATCCAGGCGCCCGCTTTGGTAATGGCGTTTTCGCCGAGCCAGGGGCGAGCCGAGTGAGCGGCATGACCATGGAAGATCACGTCGGCATTCATCGCTCCGTTGCAGCCCACCTCGACATGAAGGTCGGTGGGTTCGAGCACAACGGAGAACTCAGCATCGGAGAGCCAATGCACCTCATCGAGGACCGCCTCGAGTCCGTTCTCGTCGAGCGGCCCCTCCTCGCGGTCGTAGAAAATCCCGGCCACCTCGTACGGACCGACGGCGATGGCGTCGTCCTCGAGGAGGTGAACCATCACCGCGAGGCCGGCCTTCATGTCCGACGCGCCGAGGCCGTGCACGGTGCCTTCGCGGACCGATGCCGTTGCGTTGTCCTGCACCGGAACCGTGTCGGTGTGCCCGTACATGGCGATCAGCGGCTTTCCGGACGGCTCGCCGACGACCAGGGCGTTGCCAATCCGCTTCGTCGGCCGTCTCCCGGAGAGACGGAATTCAAGGGCCGTGGCGATCTCCTCCTCGTTGCCGGTGACCGATGGGATGTTGATGAGCTCGACCAGGGTGTCGGTGAGGCTCACACGTCGACCTCAAAGGTCCGGAGCGCCTCGTTGAGCGAGGTTTTGCGGTCGGTCGACTCCGAGCGGTACCCGATGAGCAGGGGGCTCTGCAGCTCGTACCGGCCGGCGGGGAACTCCTTGGGCCTGGTGCCCGGCACGATCACTGCGTTGGCGGGGACCCGGCCCTTGATCATCACCGGGGAGCTTCCGGTGACGTCGACGATCGGGACCGACGCCGACAATGTCGTGTGGGCACCGAGCACCGCCCCTTCCTCGACGATCACGCCTTCGACCACGATCGAGCGGCTGCCGATGAATGCCCCGTCCTCGATGATCACCGGTCGAGCGCTGGGCGGCTCGAGCACGCCGCCGATTCCGACACCACCGGAAAGGTGGACATCTCGTCCGATCTGGGCACACGAGCCGACGGTCGCCCAGGTATCGACCATCGTGCCCGATCCGACATGGGCGCCGATATTCACGTACGCAGGCATCACGATCACGCCTGGTTCGCAGAACGCGCCGTAACGAACCGTCCCGGGTGGAACGACGCGAATGCCTGCTTCTTCAAGTCGCGTCTTGGTCGGGATCTTGTCGTGGTATTCGAATGGTCCCGTGATCGTCGTTTCCATCTTGGCGATCCGGAAGTAGAGCACGATGGCCTGCTTCACCCATTCGTTGACGAGCCAGGTGTCGCCAAGTTTCTCGGCGACGCGCACCTCGCCCGCATCGAGTGCTTCGATGGTGCGGTAGACGGCGCCCTCGGCCGCCGGCAGCCGGTCGAGATCTTCGTAGGCAGCGGTGATGAGTTCGGAGTCGGCCATCGGACCCGATACTACGAGGCCGCGTACATAGGTGCTCGCACAAGAGTCGCGAGTCGCGAGCCCGACTGAATTGCTTTCGACGAGCTCCGTCGCGATCACGCAGTCAGGCGGCGAGCCCCGCCGAGCCGCGGCGAGCCCGACTGAATTGCTTTCGACGAGCTCCGTCGCGATCACGCAGTCAGGCGGCGAGCCCCGCCGAGCCGCCCAACAAACATGGGGCGGGCCGAAATGCGCTCTAGGGAGCGCCGAGCACCGCGCGGAGGGTCTCGGCTGCGGCGTCACACTCGCCAAGGGTTGGGACGAGGGCGAGACGGATGTGACCCTCGCCGCCCCCGCCGAAGAAGCGGCCGGGCGCCACGACGACGCCTTCGGCGAGCAGTCGGTCGGTCACCTCGAGGTCGTCCCTGACGGCGACCCAGAGGTAGAGCCCGGCGGACGACTCGACGACCTCCAGGCCAAGATCGTCGAAAGCCCGCGTCAGGATGCGCCGCTTCTCGGCAAAGATCTTCCTGCGCTCCGCGGCGTGCGCGTCATCGCTCCAGGCGGAAACCGCGGCGGCCTGCACGAATTCGGGTGAGGCGGTTCCGGTGGACGCTCGCAGCGCTCGCAACGCAGCGATGGCTTCGGCATCCCCCACCATCGCACCGGAGCGATAGCCGGTCATACCCGAGCGCTTGGACAAGCTCAGATAGCTGATCGTGCCGCGCGCTCCGTCGCCGGCGACCTGGAGCACCGACGACGGGCCGTCCGGGTAAACCGCCTCTTCGAATACGTCGGCGTAGCACTCGTCGGAGAACAGCAAGGTGTCGGTCGTCACGGCCTGTTCGTACAACGCGGCGAGGTCACCGATGCCAGTGACGGCGCCGGTCGGGTTGTGCGGCGAGTTGATCCACACGATGCGGGACCGGCGCCATTGGTCGTCGTCGATATCCGTCGCTCGCAGCACGAAGTCTCCCGAGAGCCTGATCGGAATCAGCTCGGCGCCGGCGAAGCGGGATCCGCGCTCATAGATCGGGTAACCGGGAGTCGGATACACCACGGCGTCACCGGCATCCCGGTCGACGAACGCCAGCGGAGTGGAGAAGATGGCCTCCTTCGAACCGCTGCTCGGGAGCACCTGACTTGCCGGATCCACCACCACCCCAAAACGGCGGTTGACGTAGTCGGCGACGGCTTCGCGGAATTCGATCAGACCGGCGGCGGTCGGGTACTGCGACACCTCCGGCACTGCACTCCGCAGTGACTCGACAATGAACGGCGGCGTGGGCTCTCGGGGGTCTCCGATCGAGAAGTCGACGACGGGGAGCCCGGCGTCTCGTCGATCACGGGCCCTGGCCTGAATGGTGGCAATCGGATAGTCGCCGAGCTCTGCGAACACCGGGTTGAGATGCATCCCGACATTCTTGCGTAGCAGGCGGCCATATATCGCTCCTGGCTACGCAAGAACGGTATGACCTCCCTACCCTCGGCCGCCGATGACCCGCACCACCTATCGCGTCATCCTGTTGCTCCTCGGCATCGCCTTCATCGCGGTCGTTGTTGGCGCAGTGCTGCTGGCGCCGGAGGGGGCGCCATCTCAACTGCCGAGCGCGGTCAATCGCATCGAGCCCGGCAACGGGGAGCTCGTGTTCGGGCAGCCCAGCGTCGTCCTCGACCTGGCACCCCGCTATCGCGCCGAATTGGTGATCGACGGGGTCGCGATCCCGGCCGATGAGGTGGTGTGGACGGCTGCGACGGGGCTGCACGTGTTCGACCCCGGGCCGGGCAGAGCAATTCAGGTCTGGGAACCCGGGTTTCACCTCGTCGAGGCGCGATGGGAGGGGGCGCCGGGTCAACCGGATCCGGGGAACGTAACCTGGACCTTCCGCGTTCAATAGGCCAGAAGAACCATGTCGAACGAATATTTCTACGATCCCGACGCCCTGAACCCGTGGCTGGCAGGTCTCGCCGCCGGCGCAGTCGGGGCAATTGCGGGCACGGTGCTGGCGTTCTTGCTGCAAAGCCCGGACGAAATCGTCGCTAACTCGATCACGGTCACGGTCGGCGCCTTGCTGATCGGCCTGGCGTCGGGGTGGCTGTGGCGCAAGGTACGTGCCACGAACAACGGGCTGGCCACCTTCCGCTTTTCCCTGGTCGGGGCCTTTGTCGTCACCCTCGTCGCGGTCGCCATCGTCGATCAGGTTGCCCTGTCCCGTCTCATCCCGTACGGGGTGCCGATCGCTGTGGTGATCTTCGTGTCGGTCGGCCTACTCACGCCGTACCTGGCGGCGCACCACTGGCCCGTGTGGACGGTGGTTGTCCTGGTGCTGATCGCGCTGGCGATGGCGGTTGGCCTCTTCGGCCGCGGCAACGTCGAGTCGGGCGACCTCAGCCTGTCCGACCTGACCACGACGACCCTGGCCCCGACCGCTAATACCCAGGCCGAGTCAACGGAGACGGCCGGCGCCGCCGCCGCGCCGGTCGAATCGTTCGACGAGTTCGTCATCAGCACCGGCACCGCGACCTGGAGCGTGCCCGAAACCCTCCAAGGGCTCGCCACGGTCGCTGTGGGACGAAGCGAGACGCTGACCGGCACCATTACCCCGGGTGGTGGCTTCGAGTTCGAGATCGACCTCACCACGTTCACCTCGGATCAGCCGCGGCGCGATGCGTTCGTTCGCGACATGTTCGGCGGCGACCCACTCGCCACCTTCACCGCAGAGGAATTCGCCCTTCCGGATGCGGCCGACGGCGCGGTGGTCATGATCCAGGTGCCCGGCACCCTCACCATAAACGGCACGCCCCGTGCGGTGATTTGGGAGGTCGAAGCGAGGAAGGATGGGGCGGTTATTTCGGTCACCGGCGAGCTCGACATCACCTTGACCGAGTTCGGGTTGACGCCACCGCGCCTCGGGTTCGTCCAGGTCGAAGACGAGGCAAGCCTCGAGGTGTTGTTCCAGGCCGACGGCCGGTAGCCGAGCACGACAGCGCAGCCGAGCACGACAGCACTAGCTGAGGGCCGACCGACCTTGCTCGAGCAGCCTGACGAATTGAGACTCGTCAAGGACCGGTACGCCGAGTTCCTCCGCCTTGCCGGCCTTCGACCCCGGCGAGGCACCGACCACGACGGCGGACGTCTTGCCGGACACCGATCCGGTGACCTTGCCGCCCCGGTCCTCGACGGCACTCTTCGCGCCATCGCGGCTGAAACCATCGAGGGTTCCGGTGATGACGACCGTGATGCCCTCGAGGAGGATCCCGCCGCTCGAGTCGTCGACCGGATCCTCGATGCGGACCCCGGCGGCGGCGAGCTTGGTGATCAGTTCGCGGTTGTCGGTATCGGCGAACCAATCGACCACGGAGGCGGCGATCTCGGGCCCGATCCCGTCGATGGCGGTGATGTCCTCTTCGGTGGCGGCGCCAAGCGCAGGGATGCTGCCAAAGCGCCGGGCCAGCACCCTGGCGACGGATCCGCCGACGTGGTCGATGCCGAAGCCGACGAGCAGGCGGGCCACCTCTCGGTCCTTGGCCGCCTCGATAGCGGCGAGCAGGTTTCCCACCGAAACCTCTCCCCAGCCCTCACGGCCGAGGAGCTCGCCTGGCTCGATCGTAAAGATGTCTGCGGGATCCTCGATGATCGACTCGGAGAGCAGCAGGTCGATGGTCTTGTAGCCGAGCCCCTCGATGTCCATGGCGCCGCGGCCCGCAAAGTGAGCGAGGTGCTCCCGTAGTCGGCTCGGGCAGGAATAGCCGCCGGTGCACTTTGCCTTCGCCTCGCCTTCGGGCAAGATGATCGGATTGCCGCAGAACGGGCATTTCTTTGGCATCCGCCACACTTTTGCCCCGACCGGGCGCTTCGAGAGGATGGGGCCGACCACCTCCGGGATGACATCTCCGGCCCGGCGCACGATCACCGTGTCTCCCTCGCGAACGTCCTTGCGCTGCACCTCCCCCTCGTTGTGCAGGGTGGCGTTGGTGACCGTGACCCCGCCGACGAACACCGGCTCCAGTTCGGCATACGGGGTGACGGCGCCGGTCCTTCCCACGTTGATGAGGATCTTGTGCAGGATCGTGGTTTTCTCTTCCGGTGGCAGCTTGTACGCGACCGCCCATCGCGGGCTCTTTGCGGTGAACCCAAGGGCCCGCTGGTCGTCGAGCGAGTCGACCTTGATCACCATCCCGTCGGTCTGATAGTCGTGATCGTGCCTGGCTTTCTCCGCGGCGCGCACGTAGGCCTCGACACCTTCGACGTCGCTCACCCGCTGGTTTTCCGGATTGACCGGCAGCCCCAGGTCGCGAAGCCACGCCATCTGTGCCGTGTGCGTTTCCATCTCGGAGCCGCCCTCCGCATATCCGAGCTGGTACACCCAGATCGACAGTTGCCGCTTCGCGGTGGCCGCAGGATCCTTCTGCCGAACCGAGCCCGCCGCCGTGTTGCGCGGGTTCACGTACGGCTGCTCTCCCGCCTCGGCCTGCTTCGCGTTCAATTCGTCGAAGGCACTCACCGGCATGTAGATCTCGCCTCGCACCTCCATCACGCGGGGCGCTGCTCCACGAAGGACCAGGGGGATCGCGCCGATCGTTCGCACGTTGGCCGTGATGTCCTCCCCCACCACGCCGTCACCCCTGGTCGCACCCTTGGTCAGCCTGCCGTCCTCGTAAGTGAGCGAGACGGCGAGGCCGTCGATCTTCAGCTCACACGCAAACGCCTCGGGGGGTCGGTCGAGAATCCGCACGAGGCGGGCCTCCCACCCCTCCAGATCATCGAGGCTCTCGACGTTATCCATCGAAAACATCTGCTCTCGATGCGGCACCGGTGCAAACAACTCGGAGACCCGGCCGCCAATCCGCTGGGTCGGCGACTCCGGCGTCACCAGTTCGGGATGCTCCTCCTCGATGGCTTCGAGCTCGCGGAAGAGGATGTCGAATTCGATGTCCGAAATCTCCGGCTCGTCGAGGACGTGGTAGCGGTAGTCGTGGTAGCGAAGCGCCTCGCGCAGTTCTTCGGACCGCGTCGCGTCGTCAGCCATCCGAGCGTATGACGTCGTCGATCACACCGCCGCCGAGCACTTCCTCACCGTCATAGAACACGGCCGATTGACCCGGAGCGGGTGCCGGGGTCGGCTCTGCGAACTCGACCAGCCAGCCATGATCGCTTTTCGGAGTCACCGAAGACGGAATCGGCTTGGATCGGTAGCGCACCTTGACCTCGACGTTTGGGTCCGCCAGGGGAGACCCCGACACGAAGGTGACGTCGGAGACGACGCAGCCGGCGACGAGCAGATCGTCGCGGGTTCCGACGACAACTTCGGCCGTAGCGGGCCGGACGTCGACGACGTATCGCGGCTCGCCAATGGCGACACCGAGCCCTCGTCTCTGACCGATTGTGAAGTTGCTGACTCCAGCGTGGGTGCCGAGTACCGAGCCCCCGGTGTCGACGATCTCGCCCGGCTCAGCGGCACCCGGCACCACGGTTTCGAGGAAGGCGCGGTAGTCGCTCTTGACAAAACAGATGTCTTGACTGTCCGGCTTGTCGGCGGTTCGCAGCCCCATTGCCCTGGCGCGCTCCCGGACCTCGGTCTTCCGCATCTCGCCGATCGGCAGAAGGATCCGCGACAGCTCGCGCTGGCCGAGCATGTGGAGGACATACGACTGGTCCTTGGTGCCATCCACCGCTCTGAGCAGATGCCAGCCTGCGTCGTGGGCGCGCACTCGGGCATGGTGGCCGGTGACGAGAATGTCTGCGTCGAGGGCATCCATCCGGTCGAAGAGTGCCGAGAACCGCACCTTGCGATTGCACTCGATGCAGGGGTTCGGTGTGCGCCCTGCGAGGTAGGCAGCGCTGAAAGGATCGACGACGGCGCTGGTGAACTCTTCGACGTAGTCGAGCACGTAATACGGCACTCCAAGCTGGGCGGCCACCCGGCGGGCATCCTCGGCATCGGCGACCGTGCAGCAGCCCGCGGTCGGCATCTCGCCGTCCGGCCCAACCCACTGCTTCAGCGTCACGCCGATGACGTCGTGGCCGGCCTCGAGCATCAGGGCCGCCGCTACCGAAGAGTCGACTCCCCCCGACATGGCGACGAGCGCCTTCATTGCAGGGTCTCGACGATTTCGGCGACCCTGGCCGCCGCTTCACCGGCGGTTGCGGTGACGTCGGTCCATCCGAAGCTGAAACGCACGTATTCCGCGCTCTCACTCTGCGAGACGCCCATCGCATCCAGCACGTGGCTGGTGAGCTGTGCCCCGCTGTGGCATGCGGCTCCGGCGGCGGCCGAGATCCCGGCCCCGTCGAGTCGAATCAGCAGTGTCTCGGAGCGAACGCCGTGGAATCGAATATGAGAGTGGGACACCAGGCGATCGGAACCGACCCCGGTGACGTCCATCTTGACCCGGGTTATCAGCTCCGCTTCGAATCGGTCCCTGGCGCCGCCGACGACCGACCGGTACCGACGCCGGTCGGCGGCAGCGGCATCGACGGCTGCAGCAAACCCCACAATGCCGGCGACGTTGTGCGTTCCCGAGCGCCGGCCAAGCTCCTGGCCGCCTCCATGGATCACCGGCTCGAGCTTCACCCCATCGCGTACATAGAGGCAACCAACCCCCTGCGGGCCGCCGATCTTGTGTGCGGAGATCGAGATCAGGGCGGCTCCGGTGTCGTCGACCGTCACCGGGAGCGAGGCGAAGGCCTGTACGGCATCGGTGTGAAACAGTACCCCGGGCGCCGTGGCCGCGAGCTCGTCTGCGATCCGTCGCACCGGCTGGACGACACCGGTCTCGTTGTTGGCGGTCATCACCGATACCACTGCGGTGTTGGGGGTGACGGCGCCGACGACTTCGTCAGGATCGACGCGGCCGTCGTCGTCGACGCCGACCACGCGAATCTGATGCCCGAGTCGCTCGACGAACCGGGCCGACTGCAGCACCGCGTCGTGCTCGATCGCCGTCGTTACGACATCCCCCGAGCGCTCGATGGCGGCGCCGGTCACCGCAAGGTTGTCGGCATCGGTTCCTCCCCCGGTGAACACGATCTCGAGCGGGTGCGCAGCACCGATAGCCGCGGCGATGCGCTCTCGCGCCGCTTCGATCGCGTCCTTGGCGCCTCGCGAAACAGCGTGCACGCCGGACGGGTTCCCGAAGCGGTCGTGCAGCCAGGGCTCCATGGCATCCACCGCCTCCGGTCGCATCGGAGTCGTCGCGGCGTGATCGAGGTAGATCATCGCCTCAGTTTGGTCACGTCAACACCGCTGTGGGTCGCGTTACCGGGTGGAGGTGCGACCAGGAAGACGGTGGCGACGGCGCGGGAGGCCGTTGGCGGCACGGCCCAGAGATGGCTCAGCCCTGTTCGGCGATGCGCTGAACAAACTCCACCACGGCTTCTTCGTATCGAATCACTGCAACATTCCACGAGTCTCCGTGCCCGGCACCGCTGATCTTCAGCAGCTCGACGTCGCTCGGTCTGGAACCGGCGAATTCCTCGATGACCGAAATCGGTGAGATCTGATCATCGACACCGTGGATGACCAGGATCGGGACGTCGAACTGATCCGCCCGGGCCAGTTGATCGAGCTCCGCCCACTCCACGCCGAATCTGAGCCTGGCGAATTGCTTCCCAAGGGCGCCGATCGGCCCAGGAATCCATCCGGTGTTGTGGTCCACGAACGCCTCGAAGTCCAGGACCGGAGAGTCCAGGATCACGCCACGCACCGCGCCAACTCGTTCGCTCTCGTGCAGCAGCATCGATACCACCTCCGCCCCGAGGTCGTGACCGTACAGGATGTAATCACGAGCACCTTCGCGCTCGGCAAACAGCATCGCTGCATCCAGGTCGCGCCACTCGCCGAGACCCCAGGTGCGGAGACCAGAAGGACTCTCCGGGGCACCGACGTCATCGCGGTAGGTGACCACCAATACCGGGAAACCCTCCTCCACCAGCCGCGGAATGATGCGCAACGACTGGGTGAGGCGGTCCGTGCCCCGCCCATGGGCGATCACCACCCAGGTGGAGCGCCGCCCGTCGATGAACCAGACCGGTTGCGGCCCCAGGTCGCCGGGCGCGGCCTTGTCCTGAAACCCGAGACCGTGCGCGGTGAGCGGGTCGCCCGGATACGCATCGACATCGAGGCGACCCATCTCGCCGGGATCGACTCCGTCGCCGTAGGGCTCGGTGTTCCAGATCACCTCGGCCTCTCCGACGCGGTCGATCCCGGTGAGCTGCGTATAGCCAGCTTCGGTCTCGAAACCCCAGATCCCTTCGTTCTGGAACTCGTCGAATGGCGGGAGCACGATTCTGCCGGGCGGCGTCGCGAACACTTCGGCCCGGTATTCGCGGTCGTCGTCCAGGGGCACGAGGAACTCGGACCGAATCTGGTTGGAGTGAGCCCAGGCCCAAATCACGCTCACCAGGGCCACCGTGGTGACGAACCCCAGCAACACTTTTCCCGTCCACGGGGGAAACTTGACCCTGGCCATGACGAAAAGGCTATCGGAGCGGCCTGCTACCAACCATCGAATTGCTTCAATACGGTTTACCGTCCAACAAACTCCGGAGACTCCTTCGCCAGGAATGCGGCGACGCCTGCTCGGGCATCGTCGGTCGCAAATGCCTCGCCAAACTGTTCGGCTTCCAACGCGAGGCCCTCCGATTGGGAAAGATCCCACCCGCCGCCAATCGCTCGCTTGACCGCGGCGTACGCCGTAGTCGGGCCCATGGCGAACTCCCGTGCCGCTTCGGCCGCTACGGTGAGCAGCTCGTCGGAGGCCACGACGCGATCTGCCAGTCCGATGGCGAGGGCCTCTTCGGCGCGCACGTGGCGGCCGCTGAGACACATCTCCTTCGCCCGCTGATAGCCCACGATTCTCGGCAGCCGCTGGGTCCCTCCAGCACCCGGAATCAGGCCGAGCAAGATCTCCGGCTGGCCGACCCTGGCGTCGTCTGAGAAGAAGCGAAGGTCGGCACCCATCGCCAGCTCCAGCCCGCCTCCCAGGGCAACCCCGTGGACGGCAGCAATGGTCGGCTTCGGCAGTGCCTCCAGGCGAGCGACGACCGCGGCCAGCCCCGCCGATTGCCGGTCGTGGGCGCCGGTGTCGAACGCAGCCTGGAATCCCGTGATGTCGGCCCCAAATGCGAAGTGCGGATGACCGGTGATCAAGACGGCGCGAACCGCATCACTTTCTGCGTCGCCGATCGCACCGTCGATCGCGACAATCAACTCCGCATTGAGGGCGTTGCCCGGGGGTCGGTTGAGGGTGATGGTTGCGACGGCATCGGTGACGTCGAATTCGACGAGGGCCACGATTTCCTCCGTTGCTGGCTAGATCGAAAGGCTACCGGGCCGCCGACTCCTCGAGATGCCGGCGATGATCGCCAATCGCATCCCACAGCGCGGCGATGCCGTCGCCGTTCGTAGCCACAGCCTCGATCACCGGGGGGGTCCACGGCTGCGGTTTGCCGACCTCCAAGGCGCCGATCAGCGCACTCACCGTTTCCTTGACACCGGGGCGATCGGCCTTATTCACCACGAAAATGTCACCGGCTTCGATGAGCCCGGCCTTGGCTGCCTGGACATCGTCTCCCCATCCGGGCGCGAAGACGACCAAGACGGTGTGGGCCAGAGAGGCAACCTCAAGCTCGGATTGGCCGACTCCGACCGTCTCAATGATGATCTCGCCGAAACCCAGCCCCTGGAGGAGGGCGACGATCCGCGGCGTGGCCTCGGCGATCCCGCCAAGATGCCCGCGGTTCGCCATGGAGCGGATGTAGACCCGATCGTCGTCGGTGTGGCGCTGCATGCGCACACGGTCACCGAGGACGGCGCCACCCGTGAAAGGACTCGACGGATCCACCGCCACGACCGCTACCTGCCCATCGGACATGGCCTCGTCGATGAGCCGATCGACCAACGTGGATTTGCCCGCACCCGGCGGGCCGGTGACGCCGGTGAGCCACGTGTCTCCGCCATTGCCGGCGACCGCCAAAGCCTCTCTGCCGAGTGCGGTGTCGTCTTCGACGGCGCTGACCAGCCGGCCAAGAGCGCGCCGATCGCCGACTCGTGCGGCTTCGAGAAGGTCCATAGCCAACGAGGTTACGGGGCTGCCCCTCCGTTCTTGCGCAGCAAGAAGGGTCTCAGACCGCCTCGACCTCGGTGACTCCGGGGACGCGGTCGCGCAGGATGCGTTCGATTCCGGCGGTCAGGGTCATCGTGGACAGCGGACAACCACCGCAGGCACCGACGAGTTGGAGGCTGACCTTGCCACCGTCGGTCCCGAGCAACACCAGGTCGCCACCGTCCGACTGCAGTGCGGGACGGATGTATTCGAGCGCGGACTCGAGCACCTCTTGATCGATTTCACCGTCGAATCCCGCCGCCGGCTTGTCGGTGGGCGAGGCGATCTCGATGACGTTCTCTTGCTCTACAGCCATGGTGACAAGGTAACCGCTCGCGGGCCGTTATTCGTCCCTCTTCACACCGGTGCCGGCAGGCCGGTGCGAGGATCCGGCGCGGTTGGATAGCCAATCGCTGGAAATAGCACAACCCCGTCGTTGCCGACGATCGCTGACCAGGTACCGCCGGATCGTGGTCCGGCGGCGTCGGTGTCATCGACAACGGTAAAGGCGCCGGATGCTGAGAAGGTCACCGAACCGAGGTCCCAACCGAGGCCGATCACCACCTCATCGGGCAGATGGTCGCCGGCGTCCTCGGGGGTAAGCCCTCCGTAGTAATGGGAGAGGATCTCGGCATAGTCCTCTCCCTCGAGCGCCATGGCCAGAGCGCCGTACTGACTCATGCCGAGATTGTGCCCCCAGCCCTCACCGTCGAAGACCACCGTGCCGAACTGGACCGCATCGTCATATGGCAGATGGGCGAGGACGAATTCGGGGATCGCGTGCTCCGGGGTGTACGAGACGCGGTATCGGTAGGAAGGGAGCGCCTGGGGAAGTCGCTTCCCGTCGCTGCGAGCCGCCGGGAGCAAGGCCGGATACAGGTCGGCGCCCTGTCGGTTCATTGCGCCCTTCACCGCGGGGCCCAGGACCGTGGCCGTACCTCGTGTGGTGCTCACCACGAGGGTTGCCCGGCCCTCACCCTCCGGTGGGATGCGGTGATCGAGCGCGATCAGGTCACCGCCGACCGGGTGCCCATCCGCGGCGAGGATCTCGACGAAGGCTCGTGAGGGGATCTCAACGCGCCACGAGGCGTACGGCGACACTCCCTGCTCGGGCGAGTCGACCGGTTGCAGGTACGGCAACGCCGCCCCGCCCCAGACGTCCTGGACCGCCATCGTGCGCGACCCGGCGCTCGAGGAGTAGACGGCAAGGATCGGTCCTCCGTCGAAGGTGAGGATCTGGCGCGCGGTGTGCTCGACTGCCGCGAGCCAGCGATCACCGTGTTGCTCATCGAGGTAGCTGGTCCCGGCATATACCTGGCAGGCACTCGAGGCACAGATGTCGAAGCCGTGCTCTCTTCCGCGCTCGGACCGGCCGTTGCGCATGGTGTTGGCGAGATAGGTGCGGGCCGCGACGACCTGCGCCGCAAGCGCTTCGTCCGGCCATCCAAAAGGCACCTCTTTGATCCCGGCCAGATAGGCGTCCACCGAGGTGGTCTCGGTGAGCGCCAGGCCCGACTCCGATGCCGCAATGGTGAGGGCGCCGCCGTATCTACGCCCGTTGATCTCGAACTCCGTGCCGTCGGCAGGGTGAAGCGTGACGGTGTCCTCGGCAATTGCCGGCGCGGAGATCATGACCGCCATCCCTGCGGCCACCAGGCTGATGAACAGCGCTCGGGACACCACCTGCGCTCTACACCCGCTGGATGTCGGCGCCAAGCGCGGTGATTTTTTCGACGAAGCCGTCGTAGCCTCGGTCGATGTGGTGAGCGCCGACAATGGTGGTAACACCCTCGGCGCGCATTCCGGCGATGCAGAGAGCGGCTGCGCCTCGGATATCACAGCCGTCGACCTCACATCCACTGAGATCGTCGACCCCTTTGACGATGATGTGCTGGCCGTCGGTGACAATCTCCGCACCCATACGGTTCAGTTCGCCGATGTATCGAAACCGAGCGGCATAGACGTTCTCGGTCGCGATCGAGGTGCCCCCGGCGATCGAGAGCACCGACACCATCTGGGGATGCATGTCGGTATGAAATCCGGGAAACGGCAGCGTGGCGAAATCGATCGGCTCGGGACGCTCGGGCCCGGTGACCGAGAACCAGTCTGGTCCTCGGGCCACGGTTGCACCCGCCGCCTCCAGTTTGGTCAGCTCCATCCGCAGGTGCTCCGGACGGCAGTCGCGAACGGTCACCTGGCCGGCCGTCATCGCCGCCGCCGCGGCATAGGTGCCGGCCTCGAGGCGGTCCGGCACGACCCGGTGCCGGCTCGGCTCGAGTGCCGGGACGCCGTGAACCTCGACCGTCGAGGTCCCTGCGCCGTCGATCTTTGCTCCCATGGCCCTGAGATAATCGGCGAGATCCGTCAGCTCGGGCTCGCGGGCCGCATTGCCGATCGTGGTGGTGCCCTCGGCGAGCACGGCGGCGAGGAGAATGTTCTCGGTAGCCCCAACCGACGGAAAATCGAGATAGATGTCGGCACCGTGGAGTCCGTCGGGGGCCGTTGCGCGCAATACGCCGTGGCGCAAATCAAGGACGGCGCCCATCGCCTCCAGGCCATTGAGGTGCAGGTCGATGGGCCGTGATCCGAAGTCGTCGCCCCCCGGCAGCGCGACTCTGGCCTCTCCGGTTCGGGCCAGCAGGGTTCCCAGGATCAGGATCGAAGCCCGCATCTGCCGGACGAGTTCGAGCGGTGCCTCCGGCAGCGGCGACTCGGGCACGGTGACCTCGAGGTCGGTCCCGTCTCGTTCGCAGTCGGCGCCGACGTGGCGGAGGACATCGCACATGATCTCGACGTCAAGATTTCTGGGGACGTTGGTGAGCTGGTGGGTGCCGGGGGCGAGGAGCGTTGCGACCATGAGCTTCAATGCCGCGTTCTTGGCGCCGAGCACCGAAACCTCGCCGGCGAGTGCCGCGCCACCAACTACCCGCAACGATTCGATGGTCTTGGTCACGGGACGAGAATAGGAAGACGAGGGTTTTGGGACGGACTTTTCGGTTTCCCGGAGAGAAGCAGCACTAGTCACCTGGTGCATATTGACCGTATCTTTTCCATCAGCCTCCGTCGATAACAGTGGTGTAGGGGACGCATTCGACGGAGGACGCCATGGTCAGATCAATTCCCGGGGCCTTGCTCGGGGTCTTCTTCGTCGCCCTCCTCATGCTCGCCGCACCGGTCGCTGCATCCGATGACACGATGCCGTCAACCGCGGTGGTGGCGCTCCAGGCCGACGGGGCAAGAGTGGAGCACAACCAGTACGCGGGAACCGAGGGGGCGTCGCCGCTCGACGAGGTTCCGGTGGTGCCGATGGTCGCCGGAACGGCCGGATTTCTCGGAGTCCTCACCGTCGTCGCATTCCGGCGGGAGTGGATCTGATCTCCCTTTAGAGCGACACCACCTCCGTGTCGAGTCCCATCGCCGTCAGGTCGCTGCGGATCTCGCCCTCGTAGATCGGATTCATCGGGACAACCAGCTGTGGTTCCTTGACAACCAGGACCTGAGGCGGCTCCACCTCGATTGCAGATCCGGGGAGGAACTTGCCCTGTTTGTGC
>CAXMOP010000018.1:0-13065 GCA_964195155.1 uncultured Kiloniellales bacterium
GGGGGGGGGGGGGGGGTTCAAACCGTGGTCGCGACAACGCCTTGACCCCCTCCGCCTCGCTGGCGCTCGGCACCTCCCCCTGAGGGGGAGGCAAAGAAACCGCGCCGCCGAGGCAAGTGTCGCACCCAGCGCGACCGTTCACCTGAGGGGGAGGCAAAGATCCGGCCAGAATCGTCATTGGGAACGACCCGCGAAATAACAAACGGCGGGCGGTCCCGGTGGACTCGCCGCCGCTGCAGGCGCCGTACATTGCTGCTCCTTCCTTACCGGCCTCTCGGGACCGATTTAAAGGTCGTGCTGACGGCAGGAAGGTACCACCGGGCCGGCAGTTCGCGCGCGACCAGCTGGAAGTTGTCTGAGCTACTTTTCGCGAGCGTCGTCGGCAATGGTGGCAAGCACGCCGTTGACAAAGCGGCCGGAGCGGGCAGTCGAGTATTGCTTTGCCAGCTCGACAGCCTCGGAGAGCACCACCCCGACCGGAGTGTCGGTGTAACGGAGCTCGTAGACGCCGAGGCGAAGAATGGCACGGTCCACCGCCGGCATCCGTTCCACACGCCAGTCCGTGGCCCCGGCGTCGAGGGCGGCGTCGATCTCTTCGAGATGGGCCCAGGTACCGCGGGCGAGGCGGAATCCTCTCCCCGAGTGCTCCGGAGATTCCATCTGGGTGAGGTCACCGGCGTCGGCCGCGTACAGAAGGCCGATCGCACGCTCCCGCGCTTCTTGGCGGCTCACGTCACCCGGGTGAGGTATTCCCCGGTGCGGGTATCGACCTTGAGGACATCGCCGATGTCAACGAACAGTGGTGCCTGCACGACAAGGCCCGTCGTCAGTGTCACCGGCTTGGTCGCACCCGATACCCGATCACCCTTCACCCCCGGTTCGGCGTGGCTCACCTCGAGCTCGACGGCAGCCGGCAGCTCGATGCCGATCGGCTTGCCCTCGAAAATCGACAGCCGGACTTTGGCCCCATCGGCGAGGTACGGCACCTCATCACCAACGGCCTCGGCCTGCAGTGAGATCTGGTCGAAGGTCTCCCCGTCCATGAAGTGGAACCCGAGGTCGTCGCGGTAGAGATACTGGAAATCGCGGCGGTCGATCGTTGCCCTGGGAAGATCCTCGTCGGCGCGGAAAGTGCGGTCGAGTACGGCACCGGTGGTCAGGTTTTTCAGCTTCATCCTGACAAATGCCTTGCCCTTGCCGGGTTTCACGTGCTGGTAGTCGACCACCTGGAAGAGGCCTTCGGGCAGGTTCAACGCCATGCCGGGTTTGACGTCGTTTGTGGAGATCATCCTGCTCGTTCCTCGATACCGACCGACCCCAGCGCCGCTCGAACAGTAGCCCGGTCGGCATGGACCACCGATGGCCTTCCGTCGGCTTCGAGAACGACGAATCGAAGACCTCGCTCGTCACGCTTCTTGTCCATGGCCATCAGCTCCTCGATCCGAGCGAGTGCCACCGGCGGCGCCTGTATCGGGAGCCCGAGCGATGCGATCAGTTCCCGTTGTGATTCGGCGTCGTCGTAGCCGGCAGTCAGCTCGGACACGGTGGCTGCGGCAGCCATCCCGATCGCCACCGCCTCACCGTGAGAGGTATTGGCCGCCACTTCCACCGCATGTCCGACCGTATGGCCGTAGTTGAGGATCGCTCGCATTCCCTGTTCGGTGAAATCCGATGTGACCACCCCGACCTTCACCGCGACTGCCCGGTTCACCACCGCGTCAAGCGGCGCGGCGAGCCCATGTTGCCGATAGAGTCCAACCAGTTCGGGATCGCCGACCAGGCCGGCCTTGAGCGCCTCGGCGCTCCCCTCGCGCCGCAGGACCTCCGGAAGCGTCTCGAGCAGATCGAGATCGACGACCACCCTCGCCGGGTGGCGAAACACGCCTGCCAGATTCTTGCCGCCGATGTTGAGCGCGCTCTTGCCACCAATGGCGGCGTCGACCGCCCCCAGCAGCGTCGTCGGTACAAACACCGCCTCGATCCCGCGCAGGTAGGTAGCAGCGATGAACCCGGCCACGTCGGTGAGCGCCCCTCCACCGATACCGAGAATGGTGTCACCCCGGCCGAGCCCGGCACCGGCGAGATCCCGGTACACATCCTCGACGACACCGATGCGCTTTGCCGCCTCTCCGTCGGGAAGGGTCACCGTGATCGATCGCAATCCGCCCGCGCTGAGACCTGCGGCCGTTGCGGAGGCGAGCCCGGCCATGGTCGGTTGGGTCAGCACCGCAACCGCGGACCGTCCCTCGCGATCGGGGAGCAGGCCGGTGGCGGATAGGCCGCCGGATTCGACCAGGACCTCGGAAACCACACGCTCGCCCTCGGTGATCACATGTCGCATGCTTCGACCACTCGACCTACCACTGTCGCGATGTCGTCGTTCCCATCGACGATGACCTGGGCAGCGGATCGATATGCCGCGATGCGGTCGGTCAGCATGTCCGAAAGCGTGTCGAGTGAATCCCCGGTCAGCAGAGGCCTGGTGCCGCCTTCGGCAATGCGCCCGGCTGCCGTCTCAGCGGTGACGTCGAGGAGCACCACGATTCCGTGGTCGCGCATCGTCGACGTGTTGCCGTCGACGAGAATCGAACCGCCGCCGGTGGCGACGACACCGTCGGGTTCCGCAGCGATGGTGCTGAGTGCTTCGGATTCGAGGCGCCTGAACTCCGATTCGCCCTCGATGAAGAACAGGTCGCTCACCGACCGGCCATAGCCCTCTTCGACGCGGGCATCGAGATCGTAGAACGGTTGGTCGAGCCGCTCGGCGAGGTGGACACCGACGGTGTTCTTCCCGCTTCCCATGAGGCCGATCAACCACACGTGGCCCATCAGTAGGAAGCGATCCGATCAAGGTGGGAACGATGCGCATCCACGAAGGACGCGACGGTGTCTCCGCCGTACACGCGCTGCATCTCGGCAGCGAGCACGATTGCCACCATCTGTTCGGCGACGACGCCTGCGGCCGGAACCGAGCAGACGTCGCTGCGCTCCCTGAACGCTTCCGCGGCCTCCTTGGTGGTGACATCGACCGAGCGCAGCGGCCGCATCAGCGTCGAGAGCGGCTTTTGGGCTGCTCTGACGCGGATGACCGAGCCGTTGGAAATGCCCCCTTCGATGCCGCCTGCCCGATTCGTCTCCCGCAGCATCTCGCCGCCCTCGGCGATGATCTCGTCGTGGGCCTCCGAGCCAGGCCTCCCCGCAGAAGCGAACCCGTCACCGACCTCCACTGCCTTGATCCCCGGTATGGACATCAAGGCGCCCGCCAGCAGCGTGTCTAGCCGCCGGTCGTAGTGCACGTGGCTGCCGATCCCGATGGGAACCCCGTGTGCCGCGACCTCGACCACTCCACCCAGGGTGTCGCGGTCGGTCTTGGCTGCGTCGATGGCCGCCGACATCGACGACTCGGCTTCATGGTCGTCGAACACCCGCACCGGCGACGCGTCGATGGCCGCCAGGTCGTCGGGTCCCGGGATCACCTGCTTGGCCACCTCGATGGCCCCGATGCGCACCACATGGCTCACCACGGCGACCCCGACCTCGGCGAGGAGCTGCTTGGCGGCGTAGCCCGCAACGGTGCGGGCCGCAGTTTCGCGGGCCGATGCCCGCTCGAGCACATCCCTGGCGTCGTAGCTGCGGTACTTCACCATTCCGGCCAGGTCGGCGTGACCGGGCCGCGGGGTGGTCATCGGGCGCGCCGCTGAGCCGGGGCCGGGTGACATCTGCTCGGACCAGCGTTCCCATTCGGTGTTCCGGATCACGACCGCGACCGGGCTACCAAGCGTCCGCTCGAAACGCACCCCTCCAAGAATTTCGAGCTCGTCGCGCTCGATGCGCATCCGCGGCCCTCTCCCATGTCCGAGGCGGCGTCTGGCGAGTTCGCTGCTCAGACCATGGGCAGTGAAGCCAAGCCCGTTTGGCAAGCCCTCGATGATGGTCACCAGACCGGGGCCGTGCGACTCGCCGGCGGTGAGGAATCGGATCATCCGGATATGGTCGCAGCGCCAGCAGCCAATGTCACCTGTGAGCCCTGCTAGCCGAGGTACCAGTCGGCGATTGCGGCGCCCCATGCCAGGGCGAAATAGGCGCCGGCGACCAGGTACGGGCCAAATGGAATGGCGTCTTTGCGGTTGCGAATCCTGGTGACGATCAGCACCAATGAGACCAGGCCGCCGCCGATGAAGGCGGCAAGGATCGCAATCACGAGCACATCCCACGATCCGTAGGCGGTGAATAGCCCGAGCAGGAAGCCGAGCTTGACGTCACCGCCGCCGAGGGCCCCGGCAGGGCCGAGCAACGCCAGCGCCAAGAGCACAAGGTAATAGGCGGCGCCACCGAGCAGCGGTCGCAAGAGGTCTCCACCGGTCAGCGCGCCGTCTTCGACCCACACGTCGAGCAGGGTTCCCCCATAGAGGAGCGCGAGACCGATCGCGGTTCCGGGAAACAGAATCCGGTTCGGAATCAGCTTGGAGTCGAGGTCGGTGAGGGTGAGGGTCACCGTCACGGCAACGAACCACAGATAAGCCGGGAGGACCCAGTCCACCCCGACGACCAACGGGGTCGCGGCGAACAGCAGTCCAGTTGCGACCGCAACGACCGCCAGCCGGCTGGAGCGATCCCTCACATCGCGGATCGACACATCGATCGCGACGGCCTCGACGGCCGCACCGACCGCCAATCCGACCGGGAACAGGAGAACGCTCACCATGCGGCGCCGGAGGCTAGATCGGTGGTCGGCAATCTGCACAGCGGGGCGCAATTCGGGGTATCGGCGGACGCCAAACTGTGAGGGAGCATCGGGGCGCCGTGGTACTCGTCATGAGCGACCATCCTCCAGGGAGTCAAGTTGCCGCAGCCCGCATCGCCTGGAGCGGCGCAGCCACGCCGGCCCACAGCTCGAACGACGCCGCCGCCTGGGCGACGAGCACGTCACGCCCATCGGCAAAAGGCATACCGTGTTCGCCCGCCGACACGACCGCCGGTGTCGGCGCCGCGGCGTAGGGAAGGTCCACCAGTCCGACCGCCGCCTCGATGATCCCGACGGGAAGCGACTCGCCGCTCATACCGATGGGCGTGGCGTTTACGACGACCGCTCCCGCGATGGCGGTTCCCCACTCCACCACGCCGCCGTCGACACGGGTCCGGCGAAGGAGCGCTTCCGCAGCTTCCGGGGTCCGCGCCGCGATCGAGATCCGTCGTTCCGCCAGCGCGACCAGCGCGGCGGCCGCTGCTCCGCCGCTGCCGAGGATCAAGATCGGCGCCTCCGTGTTCAGCGCGGCGGCGGCCCATACCATGCGCAATCCGTCAATGTCCGTGTTATCCCCGGCCGCCATACCACTCTGGTGCGCGATCGTGTTGATGGCGCCGGCTCTGAGACCGTGTTCTGACACTCGGTCGACGAGGCTGAACGCCGTTTCCTTGTGCGGCATGGTGACGTTGGCGCCGTCGAGTGCTCCGTAGCGGATTTCAGCCACCGCGCTCACCATCCCGGCCCGATCGACCCGACGTGCCACATAGCTCCCCCCGATGCCGGACGCGTCCAGCGCCGCGGTGTGGATGGCGGGTGAACGGGAATGCTCGACGGGATCACCGAGCAGCACCAGTTTCACGGGAGGATCCCGTCTGCCTTTGCTTGTTCGATCTTGGCCCGATGCTCCTCGAGGGTTTCCGAGAAGCCGTGGCGGCCGTCTTCGGAAACCAGCACGTAGAACAGGAATCCCGTCGACGCCGGATTGAGGGCACCATCGAGCGATTCGATCTGAATCGTCCCGATCGGGGTCGGGGGCAGCCCATCGATCCGATAGGTGTTCCACGGTGAGTCGATCTCGAGGTGCTCGGCGAGCACCCGCCCGGGGCTGCCGCCGAGCGCGTAGACCACCGTGGCGTCGATCTGTAGACGTATTCCCCGATCAAGCCGGTTGTAGATCACACTGGCGATCAGCGGACGATCCTCTTCGACTCCTGCCTCGCGCTGGATCAGCGACGCGATGACCAGCGCCTCGTACGTACTCACACCGAGCTCTTCGATGCGAGACCAGTCTGCGCCTTCGAGCCGATGCACCAGCTCGTCCGCCATGAGTTGGAGGATCTGGCCCGGCGTGTCGTCGTCGCGGATTTCGTATCGTGCCGGGTAGAGGAGGCCCTCCCAGCGGGCCAGCTCGTTGACGCCGTCCGGCACTTCGGTTGGCAAATACGGTGAGATCACGGACCCGTCCCGCAACTCCGCGGCGAAGTCCTCGACGGTGAACCCGGTTTGGTCGGCGAGGCTCTCGATGACAGCAGCAATGGTGACTCCCTCTCGGATGATCACGCTGGCGCTGGCGGTGTCCGGGCCTTCGACCAGTCTGCGCGCCACCAGTTCAGGATTCATCCCGGTCTCGAGGTGGTAGATCCCGGGTTTGAGCTGGGCCGCAATGCCCTCGCGCTCGACGACTTCGACGAGATCGCGCCTGGTGACCACCCCGGCCGCCTCCATTGTTTCACCAATGGTGCGGGCCGAAGAGCCCTGGGCAACCTCAACGCTGACGGGTATCCCTGCCTGAACGGTCGTTGTCGGCGCATCTGCAGCAACGAGCCCTGCGAGCAGTCTCCCGAGCAGGAAGATCGAAACGATCCCGACCGCGACCAGGGCCGTGACCAGCACGACCCGGACCAACCTGCGGTCACGAGTTGGCGTTTCGGTCGTCATTGTTCCGCTTGCTGTCGAGATAGCCCTGCAACATCACCGCAGCCGCGACCTTGTCCCGAACCTCCCGCCGCTGCCTGCGCCGGACTCCGCCCTCCAGGAGGGCCTCCTCCGCGGTAACGGTCGTGAAACGCTCATCCTGAAGCGCTACCCGGAGCCCGGTGGCGTCGCTTACCGTTGCCGCAAACGCCCTCGCCGCTTTCGCCGACGACCCTTCCTTTCCCGAGAGCAGAACGGGCAGCCCGACGACGATCAGCTCGATTGCGTACTCGTCGATGAGCCGACGCAACGACTCGGGAAGGTCAGCATGGCGCTGGTCGATCACCGAATGCGGTGAGGCAATGGTACCGGTGGCGTCCGATACCGCGACTCCGATGCGACGCTCCCCCGGGTCGAGACCGAGGACCCTCACCGTCCCGCGAGGGCCTGGTGTGCCGCGTCCTTCGCCTCGCTGAGCGCGTCGTCGATTCGATCGCCTTGTGGGCCTCCCGCCTGGGCAAGCCTTGGATCTCGGCTGCCGCCGCCTCCGAGGGTCCTGGCCGCCCCGGAGATCACCTCACCTGCCGACACACCTTCGTCAACGAGATCGTCGGAGACGAAGGCAATGATGGCGCCCTTGCCATCCACCGATGACCCGAGGATCCCGATACCCGAAGAAATCCGATCCCTGACCTGAAAAGCAAGCGCGCGCAGGTCATCGCTGCTCAGTGCGTCCTGTTTGGCCACGAGGATCGAACGCCCGTTGAGGTCTTCGATATGATCGAGGAGATCCGTGGCGGCGCTGGATCGGGCCTCCTGCTCGAACTGCTCGATGCGTTCGGCCAAGGCCTTGCTGCTCATCGCCATGGCCTGCGCCGCTTCCACGAGCCTGGCCGGCTGGGCACCGAGCACTCCGGCTGCTTCCTCGACGTCGCGACGGAGCTGCGACAAGTACTCGTAGGCCGCGGTTCCCGTCACCGCTTCGATCCTCCGAGTGTTTGCGGCTACCGAGCCCTCCGAGATGACCACGACGGGACCGATCTGCCCGGTCGTGGGCACGTGGGTTCCGCCGCAGAACTCCGTCGAGTAGTTGCCGGCCTGCACCACGCGTACCTCGTCGCCATACTTGTCACCGAAGAAGGCCAGGGCGCCCATCCCCTCCGCCTCCTCCTTGCTGGTCTCGATTGTGGTGACCTGGTCATTCTCGATCACCCGCTGATTGCTGATCAGCTCGACCTCGCGCAATTCCTGCGGTTCGACGCCCGTGTAGTGGCTGAAGTCAAAACGTAGCCGGTCATCGGCCACGAGCGACCCGGCCTGGTGAACATGGTCGCCAACGATCTCGCGCAATCCGGCGTGGAGAAGATGGGTTCCGGTGTGGTTTTTCCTGATGCGCTCACGGCGTTCCCTGGCGACGGTGAGGGCGGCGTCCTGGCCGACGGTCACCGAGCCGGTCACGACAACGCCGCGGTGTCCGTGCACGCCGGGGAGGGCGAACCGGGTGTCCGCGATCTCGGCGGTACCGGTCGGGGTGACCATCCGGCCCGCATCGCCGATCTGGCCACCTGATTCTGCATAGAAGGGTGAACGGTCCAGGAAGAGCTCAATGGGCTGGCCCTCTTCGGCCGATTCAACGGCCTCTCCTTCACGGATGATCGACAAGATCCGGCCCGATCCGGACTCGCGCTCGTAGCCGATGAACTCGGTGGGCTCGACCCCATTGAGGAGACTGCGGTACGCGTCGGCTTCCGCAGCAGCTTCGCCACCCTTGTACGCCGCCCTGGCGCGCTCCTGCTGCTCCTCCATCATCCGGTCGAAGTCGCTCAGGTCCACGACAAACCCGCGCTCGAGGACGATCTCTTCGGTGAGCTCCTTGGGAAATCCGTAGGTGTCGTGGAGCTTGAACGCGGTCTCCCCGGGCAAGCTCGCTCCGGGATCCAAGCCGGTCAGCGCCTCGTCCAGGAGTTGGTTGCCGGCGCGCAGCGTCCTGCGGAACTGTTCCTCCTCCCGGGTCACCATGTCGGTGATCGGGGTTTCCTGGGCAGCAAGTGTCGGGTAGGCGTGCCGCATGACCTCGACCGTGGCCGAGACCAGCGACGGCATGACCAGTTCGTCGTCGACACCGAGGAGGAATGCATGCCGGACCGCTCTTCTGATCAGGCGGCGCAGGACATAGCCGCGGCCCTCGTTCGACGGGACGATCTTGTCGCCGATGAGGAAGGTCACGGTGCGCCCGTGGTCGGCCATGATCCGAAGCGAGACATCGGTGCGTTCCTTCGCCCCATAGGCGACACCGGTGGTGCTCTCGGCGGCAGCGACCACGGGCCGGATGACGTCGGTGTCGAAGATGCTGGACACGCCTTGGAGCACGGTGGCGAGGCGCTCCAAGCCTGCGCCGGTGTCGATGTTCTTTTGCGGCAGGTCACCGATGATGTGGAATGGCTCGTCCTGGATGTTCTCCATGAACACCAGATTCCAGATCTCCATGTGGCGCTCGTCGTCGACGGCTGGACCGCCCTCTTCCCCGTACTCGGGGCCCTTGTCGAAGAAGATCTCGGATGATGGGCCGGCAGGGCCAGGAACGCCCATGTGCCAAAGGTTTTCCCGGTCGAGACGCTGGACACGATCTGGCGGCACGCCGACACCGTCGATCCAGATCGCCGCGGCATCGTCGTCGGAGATGTGGACGGTGTACCAGAGCCGTTCCGGGTCGATGCCGTAGCCCTCGGTGATCAACTCGTAGGCCCAGGGGATCGCCTCCTTTCGGTAATAGTCGCCGAAGGAGAAATTGCCGAGCATCTCGAAGAAGGACAAATGGCGCTGCGTGGTCCCGATGATGTCGATATCGCTCATGCGTCCCACCTTCTGCACCGAGGCGACGCGCCGGTACGGCGGGGTCTCCTCGCCGAGCATGTACGCCTTGAACGGGACCATCCCGGCGCCGGTGATGAGGAGCGTCGGATCGATCGGGATCAGCGAAGCGGACGGCAGCACGTGGTGGTCGCGCGCGGCGAAGAAGTCCAGGAAAGTATGGCGAATCTGGTTGGAATCCATGGGGTGAGGGAGGTTAGCCCCGGGTCGTGCCCAGGCCCCGATGGCAGCCGGGTCGATCGGCCTGGGTATTGTCGACCGGTACGACTCCCCGGGGACAACGAATACCCAATGGCGCAGAACCCGTCGATCGGCCGCGAGATCCTCCCGATACCCGACATCCCGGTCCGGGCCGAGCCGGCGATGCACGCATCGGATACCTCGGCTCCTCCCATCGAGCCGTTGCGACCACCCGAGGGCGCACCGAATGTCCTGATCGTCCTCATCGACGATATGGGGTTCGGCGCAACCTCGGCGTTCGGTGGTCCGTGCGAGATGCCGACGCTCGAGCGCCTCGCCGCCAACGGACTCGTGTACAACCGGTTCCACACCACCGCGCTGTGCTCGCCTACCCGCCAGGCTCTGCTGACCGGGCGCAACCACCACAGTGCCGAGATGGGCAGTGTCGGCGAGGTGGCCACATCGATGCCGGGGAACACGTCGGTTCGGCCGAACAGCGTTGCAACGATCGCCGAGATGCTCAAGCTGAACGGGTATAACACCGCGGCGTTCGGCAAGATGCACCAGACCCCGGTCTGGGAGACGTCGGTCTCGGGCCCGTTCGATCGGTGGCCAACCGGGGACGGCTTCGAGAAGTTCTGGGGCTTCGTCGGTGGGGAGACCAACCAGTGGGAGCCAACGCTCTTCGATGGCACGACGCCGGCCGAGCCGCGTGCAACGGCCGAGGAGGGCTACCACATCACGGACGAGCAGGTCGATCAGGCCATCGCCTGGGTGACCGCGCAGCAGGTGATGACACCGGACAAGCCGTTCTTCATGTACATGTCATACGGCGCGACCCATGCGCCGCACCACGTCTCCGCGGAGTGGATCGAGAAGTATCGCGGTCGCTTCGACCGCGGCTGGGACACGGTACGCGAGGAAACCCTGGTCAACCAGATCGACAAGGGAATCGTGCCCGAGGGCACCCAGCTCACCGATCGGCCGCCCGGCGTGGTGTCATGGAACGATCTGTCGGACGATCAGCGCAGGGTCGGAGCCAGGCTCATGGAGACCTACGCCGGTTTCGCCGAGCACACCGATCACCACACCGGTCGCCTCATCGATGCTCTGGAAGAGATCGGGGCGCTCGACGACACGATCGTGATCTACATCGCGGGCGACAACGGAGCCTCCGCCGAGGGTGGTCTCGATGGGGCCTTCAACGAGCTCAAGGCGCTCAACGGCATCAAAGAAACGGTCGACGACATCCTCGATCGCATGGACGACATCGGCTCGCCACAGGCCTTCAACCACTACCCGGTCGGGTGGGCTCATGCCATGAATTCGCCATACCAATGGACCAAGCAGGTTGCGTCGCACTGGGGCGGAACCCGCAACGGGATGGTGATCCACTGGCCAAACGGGATCTCGGCCAGCGGAGAGATCCGCCAGCAGTTCCACCATGTGATTGACATTGCGCCTACCCTGCTGGAGGCCGCTGGTCTGCCGGAGCCCTACATGGTGAACGGGATCGCGCAAAAGCCCATCGAGGGCGTGGCCATGAACTACACGTTCAATGACGCCGACGCCGACGATCGTCACACCACGCAGTCCTTCGAGATGTTAGGCAACCGTGGCATCTAATCGAACGGATGGACCGCGGTCACCAAGCACCGAACGCCGTGGGAAATGGGCGGATACACGCCCCCGGCGCTCGAGGACGACGTTTGGGAACTCTACGACACGATGCAGGACTGGTCCCAAGCCAACGATCTCTCGGCGGAGATGCCGGACAAGCTCCACGAGCTTCAGCAGATCTTCATCCTGGAGGGCGCCAAGTACAACGTGTTCCCGATCGACGACCGCACCGGTGAGCGATTCAACGCGGCGATAGCCGGCCGGCCGGAGCTCCAGACCGGCAGGACGAGCATGAGGTTCGCCCCGGGGATGACGCATCTCCTCGAAAACACCGTGCTCAACGTGAAGAACCGCTCGTACACGGTGACCGCTCAGCTGGTCATCCCGGAAGACGGCGCCGATGGGGTCGTCATCGTCCAGGGAGGCCGATTTGCCGGTTGGGCGCTCTACGTCAAGGAGAACAAGCCTGCCTTCGCATACAACTGGTTCGAGACGGACCTGTACTACGTCAAGTCCGAGCAAGCGCTGCCTTCGGGCGAAGTCACGGTCCAGTACCAGTTCGACTTCGACGGAGGAGCACCAGGAGCGGGCGGATCGGGGACCCTGTTGATTGACGGCGAGGTCGTTGCCGAGGGTCGGATCGACAAGACCGTGCCGTTTATCTTCTCCGCCGACGAGACGATGGACGTCGGCAAGGACACGGCATCACCCGTGACCGACGAGTACGGCTCCGGTGATGCCAACTCCTTCACCGGCACCATCGACTGGGTGCAGATCGACCTCGAAGACGACGACGTCAGCCACCTCGAGGCTCCCGAAGCCACCTACCACAGGATCCTCGCCCGCCAGTAACCAACGCCAATCGGCGCCGCACTACGGCGGCGGAATGGATCAAGCACGGGATATTGCTCGAGGCGCTTCGGCGAACTCTTCCGGTTCGCGGGTGGGTGCGTTGGAGTTCGTAAACGACTTTCCAACGCCCGACACCGTGGGCCGGATGCGCGACGAGTTGAAGTTTCAGGCTGCGGTGCAGGTGTACCTGTGGAGCATGCCGTTCATGGCGATGATGTCACTGCGAGACGCCCATCGCTCCGTCGGCGCGTCCACGACCACGATTCCGATCTTTGAACAGTTCCTCACCGCGAAGACCGTCGTTCCCACCGGCAACCAGGCCACCGTGTACGCCTACAACTCGATCACCCTTGATGACGAGCCGCTCGTCCTCGAGGTGGTCACTGAGCATGTGGTGGCTCGTCCGGGCATTCTCCGAAGACGGAACGCCCGAAGCACCGTCAGCGCACCTCAAAGGCTTGCGTCTCTACCCGTTGTCGGCTGCTGCATCGCAGCCGGATCCAGACTTCATGAACGGATCAACGAATCCGGCTTACTGCATTCCACCTGATGGGTTCGAATATTGGGAACGGCTGGCGGAATACGTACAACACGAGCCGGTACAAGAACGCGACCGCGCCCACATGGGCATGGCCGCGTTGATCGGCATCGAGAAAGGCAAAGCGTTCGCCCCGGACGACTCGCTTCGAGCGACACTCACCGAGGCTGCGAACGTCGGTCGGACAATGGCCGCCACATTGTCCTTCGACTCCGAAGTCCCCAACGCCCGCGCGTACGACGACCGACTTTGGGAATACTGCTTCCTCACCGACTCTCCGTCATTCGACGCCGAATCTCACCTGGAGCTCTACCCCCGCACGGCCTTCGCATTCCAGGCGATG
>CAXMOP010000019.1:0-1548 GCA_964195155.1 uncultured Kiloniellales bacterium
TCAAGCACGGCCTGCCGCGGGTGAGCGACCTGGTATTCGACGTTCGGTTCCTCCCCAACCCGCATTGGGTCGAAGAACTGCGTCCGCTCACCGGACTCGACGATCCAGTGAAGGACCATGTACTCGGGCACGTCGACACTCAGGATTTCCTGGAACGACTGGACGACATGCTCACCTTCCTCGTTCCGAAATACCAGCGCGAGGGCAAGTCCTACCTCACCATCGCCATCGGTTGCACCGGCGGACGGCATCGTTCCGTCGCCATCGCCGAACACGTCGCCGCCCACCTGAGTGCGATGGACGACATAGAGGTCGCGGCTCGGCACCGAGACGTAAGGCGGTGACCGAGACCGATCTGCTCGTCGAGCCACTTCTCCAGCAATTGGAGGAGGACTTCGACGGCGTCCAAGTCGCGGCGATTGGTGGCGGCCATGGCTTGTCGGCCGCCCTCCACGCGATCCTTGACTACGCCGACGCCATCACTGCCATTGTCAGCGTTGGTGACGACGGAGGGTCGTCGGGGCGCCTGGCACCGGGTCTAGACATTCCGCCTCCAGGCGACATCCGACGTGCCCTTCTTGCTCTGACGGCCCAACCGTCGCTGTGGAGGTCACTTGTCGAATTCCGCTTTGAGGGCGCCGACGTCGACGGGCACAGCCTGGGCAACCTCATCATCGCCGCGATGGCGGACCTGGGCGGGGGCTTTGCCGATGCGATCAACACGGTCGGGCGTTTGCTGGGGGCTCGGGGCGCCGTTGTACCGGTCGCGGAGGAGCGGCTCACCATCGAGGCCGACGTCGACGGAACCGTGGTGAGCGGTCAAGTAGCGGTGGCGTTGTCGAGAGGCATGATCACCGATTTGCGTGTCATCCCGGAGATTCCGGCTACCCGCGCCGCGCTCGAAGCTTTAGGCGCTGCTGATCAGATCATCCTCGGGCCGGGGAGCCTCTACACATCGGTCATAGCCCCGTTGCGTGTTGGGGGGATGGCCGATGCAATAAACGAGTCGGAAGCAACCCTGATCTATATCTGCAACCTCACAACCCAGGATGGCGAGACGCTTGGCATGAGCGGGCTCGAACACGTGGAGGCCCTTGTCGCCATCGCTGGGATCAGGAGTCCAGACGTGGTCGTAGTCCACGATGGACCCCTGACGATCCCGGAGGGCCTGACGGGTATCGAACTCGAGTCGGAGGACCTGGTAGAGGCCGGTATCCGGTTGGAGTTGGGCGACATCGCGCGCCAGGGAGCCCAGTGGCCCGAGCACGATCCGGCCCGGTTGGGGGCAATGCTGCGACGGCTAGCGTGATCCCTCCTGATGATGGACCTCCGCTCTCTCTCTGATCTCGATGTCGACGGCGCCACGGTCCTCCTGCGAGCAGATCTCAACGTGCCGCTGCGTGAGGGAAGGGTTGCGGACGATTTCAGGATTGTTGCCTCCCTCCCCACAATCGAGGCGGTGCGCGCTGCGGGCGGCCGGGTGGTCGTCTGCAGCCACTTGGGGAGGCCCAAAGGGCCCGACCCGACCCTCTCGATGCATCCAGTGGG
>CAXMOP010000020.1:0-2138 GCA_964195155.1 uncultured Kiloniellales bacterium
GGAGACCACTTCGAGCAACTCGTGGGTCAGTGCAGGATCGGCAATTCGTTCGGAGACCCTCTCGGTGTTTATGAGGACCTCGACTGCAGGTACCCGACCCTCGCCGTCGGCGCGAGGCAAGAGGCGCTGACTGATTATCCCCCGCAGGGTTCCGGCGAGCATCCTTCTCACCTGGTTCTGGCGAGAACCAGGGAAGAACTCGAGAATCCGGTTGATGGTTTCGGCGGAATCGAGAGTGTGCAGGGTCGAGAGCACCAGATGGCCTGTCTCGGCAGCCTTCAGGGCTGCGTCGACCGTCTCGGCATCGCGCATCTCGCCCACCAGAATCACGTCGGGATCCTGCCGCAATACCCGACGCATCGCCTCGCCAAATCCGGCTGTGTCGACTCCCACCTCGCGTTGACTCACCAAGGACATCTGATCCTCGTGGATCACCTCCACCGGATCTTCAATCGTGATGATGTTCACCCGACGTGTCCGGTTGATGAGGTTGATGACCGCAGACAGAGTGGTCGACTTGCCCGAGCCGGTTGGGCCGGTGACGAGCACAAGGCCACGCAACTCTGCGGCGAGCCGACTAACCACTGGAGGCATTCCGAGCGCTTCTACGGAATCCTCCGGTTTGCGAATCGCTCGGATGGCAATGGTCACCAACCCGCGCTGACGGAAGGCATTTACACGGAAGCGATCACCGGAAGCCAAGCCGTAGGCGAAATCGGCCTCGTGGTGTTCCTTGAACTCGACCCGGAGGCGATCGGGAAGGATCGCGTCCAGATACCGCTCGACGGCTACTTCGTCCAGCGCGGTCGTCTCGAAAGGCTGGAGATGGCTGTCGATGCGGAGCATCGGGGCAACGCCCGGCTTCAAATGGAGGTCTGATCCGCCCTTGGCGACTACCTCGGCGAGAAGCTCATCGATGGTTGGAAGATTGCTCACTCAGTCCCTTGTCGACTCCCGACATATCGGCAAGGCTGTCACCCTCCTTGAACATTGCTCCAGTGACGACTGGTGACCTGACGCGCCCGTAGGACCATCTCATGAGCGGGCGCAGATGACGCGCCGTCCGGTCGAGGGAACGCCTCCCCACCGATCCCTCTCACGGTTGTCGATGATGACTCGGAAATCGCCCCAAGGTCGTACCCGCCTTCCAGAAAGACGATCGATCGGCCCCGGTATCCAGAAACCAACCGCTCGGCCACCCATCCAAAGTCGTCTGACTCGAACCTCAACTCAGCGAGGGGGTCGGCTCGATGACCGTCATATCCGGCACTGACCAGCACCCAATCCGGCGCAAAGTCCCGAAGGACCGGTTCAAAGATCTCGTCGACGGCGTCGGCCAGGGTGTCACCCGCCGAACCGGCCGGGAGAGCGACATTCACCGTCATACCGGAACCGGCGCCCTGGCCGGTCTCCTCGATCCAGCCACTGCCCGGATAGAACGGGAACTGGTGGGCAGACAGGTACAACACATCGGCGCTGTCGTAGAACGCTTGTTGGGTTCCATCCCCGTGATGAACGTCCCAGTCGAGGATCGCCACACGATCTCCTTCGGCGACAAGCGCCGCCGCACTGATGGCGATGTTGTTGAAGACGCAGAACCCGCGGGCAGCGGAGGGACCTGCGTGGTGGCCCGGTGGCCGGACTGCCAAGAAAGCCATATCGCCACCACCGCCACGCAAGTCGTCGATGGCTGCCAGACCAGAACCGGCCGCACGCAGAGCCGCCTCCCATGATCCGGCGACAACGGCGGTGTCTGGGTCCAGCAATCGACCACCCGAAGCACAGGCGGCTTCTATGTGTTCCACGTACTCGGGTTGGTGAATGGGATACAGCGCCTTGACCGGTGCCGGCGGCGCCTCACGCTCGGATACCTCCAATCCTGAAGCCCTTACTCCGGCGAGTGCTGCGCCAATCCGATCTGGTCGCTCAGGATGGCCAAGACCGCTGTCATGCAAGAGGCACGCCGGATGCGAGTAGAGCAACACCTTCATTCCTTCACTCTGTCACGACAAGAAGCGATCAGTGAAACCACTCCCCCCTTGAGGGGGAGTCGAAGAGCGCAGCGATTCGGTGGGGGGGCCGCTGTCCCCCCTTGAGGGGGAGTCAAACACCGGAGGTGTTTGGTGGGGGGCCGCTGT
>CAXMOP010000021.1:0-72251 GCA_964195155.1 uncultured Kiloniellales bacterium
ACCCAGCGACGCGTGATGAAGAAGGCGCCGGTAATGCCGATGATCGCCAGCGGCGCGACCGACGCATTGGACAGTGCGACGTTGCCGAGCAGCCGATTCTGGACAACGGTCGCTATCGCGGCGACAAAGAGCACGGGAAGCAGGTAGTGCCGGTCGGTCACCAACAGCAACACGCCGACCGCGGTGACGATCGCCGGGCCGGCTACGCCTGCGACCATGCCCAGGTCGCCGCGGTACCAGCCGGCCCATAGGAAAGCCAGGACGGCGCCGAATGCCAGCGCCGTCATGAGTTGAAGAAGGGTCCGTTCGACCGCTCGCGACGGAGCGCCGTGGGGCAGCCTCCGATCGAAATCGCGCATGCAATAACTATCGGTCCTCGACCGCTCGGAGTGAAGCCGGCGAAGCTAGGAAGCCCTGGGAACCCGGTGAATTTCGGGGTGTGATCCTTCTGAGATCGTGATCAGGCTGCCGTCGGCAAGGAAGGCGAGAGCCTCGCCCTGGATTTCGATGGGAGACGGCGCAGTGCACGGCACAGTCTGCAGGGAGTCGGCAATGCTGGTGCCGGCCGTCCGGTGCCATAGCCAGACCGTCTCATAGCCGCGAAACGCGATCGTCGACCCGTCCCAGGAGATGTCCGCGGCGGTTACCTCGGCGCCAAGATCCAGGGTGGTGACCAGCTCGAGGGATTGATTGCCCGGATCTTCGATGAGGTCGGCACTGCGAAAGACCCGTGCTGTCTGTTGGTCCTTGGTGACGACGTAGATCGAACCGTCGGCCACGAAAAGGGCCTCGAAGTCGTGCGGGCCACCCGGCGCCTCGAGCTCGAACACTCCCTCGATCGGAACGGTCTCTGGCAGCGTGAGTGGATCCGGCTCTGCCACGCGGTAGACGGTGATCCGCCCGTCGCGGATCCCGAAGTTGTCGCCGATGTCGCCGACGTAGAGATAGGGCCGATCGCTTTCGGGCCCCGACCCGATCGCCAGATCCTCCCAGTCGAAGGCCAGGCCTCGGCCCAGGCTGGTCGAACCGAGGTCCTCACCGTTCGGTCCAATGGCATACAGCGATGCCTCGTCACCCGAGTCGTTGTGTGCCCAGATGATGCCGCTGGCCAGCCGCGACGCGGCGATACCGGAAGTTTCGAATAGAGCATCGGACCCGACCGTTCCCGTCGTCATCGTCGACTGGTATGGATCGCAAGCCGATGCGCCTGGCGCGAGCGTTGAGGGAACGGTTGCGGGGACCGTGCTCTGCGGTGCCTCGGCGGCGGTCGTCGTCGTCGACGATGACGCGGCGGCTGCGGTCGTGTCCTCGAGGGCGTGGCCGGGTGGCTCGTCGTCGGTCGAGGTGGTGCTGACGGCATCGTTGCGCAGGATGAACGCAAAGGCAATTGCCACGACGGTGATCACCAGGATCATCAGCCACGAGGTTCGCTTCATTCGGCCGAGGGTAGGAAGGTGACGATTTGCCGACTATGCGGGTGCAAGCAATCGAAGGGCAATCGCCTCGGCAAGGATCCCGCTGCGCAGGTCGGCAAGGCTGACACTCTCGTTCGGGCCGTGGGCGCGGCTGGTGCGATCGGCGACGCCGTTGAGGATGACACTGGCCTCGGGATGTGCCTTACCCAAGGCCGCCACGATCGGGATCGTCCCACCGACGCCGATCTCGACGACCTCGGCGCCGTAGCCCGCCTCCATTGCCGCGGCGAAGACCCGTGGCACCGGTCCGGCCGTGTCAATCTCGATGGGATCGCCGGTTGCCTCCGGCGTGATAGTGGCCTTTGCGCCCCACGGCACTGCGGCCTCGAGGTGTGAGATCAAGGCTGCCATGGCGCTGGAGGGATCCTGGCCGGGCGGAATGCGCATGGAGACCTTTGCGCTCGCCCGGGGGACGATCTGGTTGATGGCGTGCGAGATCGGGGGTGCGTCAAACGCCAGCACGGCGATCGCCGGCTTCCGCCACATGCGTGAGGTCAGGGTTCCGGATCCGATCAGCTCGAGCCCGGCAACAGCGCCGGTCTGCTCGCGCAGCGTGGCCTCGGTGAGGTCGACGTCGGCTGCCTCGCCGGCGACCAGGCCGCGAACCGCGACATTTCCCTCGTCGTCGTGGAGCGTGGCGATCATACGCGACAGCACCGTGATGGCGTCCGGGAATGGGCCGCCAAACTCGCCGCTGTGCACCGCGGCGTCGAGCGTCTCGACGAGGACGACACAATCGACCAGGCCACGCAGCGACGTCGTCAGCGACGGCACACCCGCGGCGAGGTTTCCGGAGTCGGCAATGACCACGACGTCGGCTGCGAGCAGGTCCCCGTATTCGCTCATGAACGCGTCCACGTTCGTCGAGCCGATCTCCTCCTCACCTTCGATGAAGAGCTTGATGCCGACCGGCAGCGATCCGTCGAATGCTCTGATGGCAGCGGTATGGACGATCACCCCGGCCTTGTCGTCCGACGACCCTCGCCCGTACAGGCGCCCATCGCGTTCGGTCGGCTGGAACGGATCGGTTTCCCATTCTTCGGCCGGGCCCGGCGGCTGCACGTCGTGGTGGGCGTACAGCAGTACGGTCGGCGCACCGGGAGGGGCCGCGATCTCGCCGTAGACCGCAGGGTGAGCCCCGTCGATTTCCAGCAGGCGAACCGCTTCAACCCCCGAGGCGCGGAGCAGCCCGGCCACCGCCTCAGCGGAGCGGCGCACTTGAGCGCTGTCGAAGTCTGGAGCGGACACCGACGGGATGTTGACCAGCTCCTCGAGCTCTTTGCGGGCCCTGGCGAAATCGGTATCGACGGCGGTTGCGAGATCATCGTGCATGGCCCAAGATCGTAGTGAGCAGAGATGCGCACGCCGGTCGCCCGGTACCATGTCCCGAAGATGTCCGACCTGCAACGACAACAGCGACGGTTCTCCACCGACGAGGTAGGCGAGCTGATCGACCTGGCCGCACGCCTCGACGACCTTGCTACCTCCAGTGCCCTCTCCTACGACGACCTCGTCCGCGTTGCGGGCGAGGTGGGCATCTCCCGGGAGGCCATCGAGCGCGCCGTCGCCACCGATGGCGCTGATCGTCGGAGGCTGGCAAAGCAAGCGAAGAAACGGGTCAGGCGACGGATGCGCTTTGTCCGCCATGCGGTGGTGTATGCGGTCGTCGTATCGAGCCTGCTACTGGTCGATGCGCTCAACGGTGGCGGATGGTGGTTCTACTACGTGGCGGCGCTGTGGGGCGCCGTGTTGGTACTCCAGGGCATGAAGTTCCTGACCCGGCGGTCTGGCCCGGTCGAGCAGGCCATGCTTGCTCGGCGCGAGGCGCCGAGAGCCTGACGCCGAGTTTTCCATCGAGCAGCCATTCAGGACTTGCATCCGCAATGCTTGGCCGGGAACGCAGGCTCGGGACCGGGCTCAGCTTTCGATCCATCCAAAGTCCGGCGTCTGTAGCCAGTACGCCCCGGGCTCACCACTGCGCGATCGTTACCAGCGGGCGGTCGTGTAGGCGTCGAGCTGACCCCACACGATCGACCGCGGGTAGTCGGTCGTGGCGCCGTTCGAGCTGTTTGCTACGAGGATGAAGCGCCGCGATGCGGTGTTGGTGGGGTTGTGGGTCTCGGGACTGCGCGACCTGAGGATGGTTACCGTTCCGGAGAGATTGCCGCTGACGATGCCGGGAGCGACGCCATCGGCGCCGAACACGTACTGGTTCCCGAAGTCGATGTGCTCGTGGATGTAGACCTCGACATCGCGCTGGGCTCCGGTCTCGGCGCCGACGGCGACCGAGGTCTCGTTGGCGTTGACCGTGACCCCGTCGCCAAGCGTCCAAACGTTGCCTTCCCATCCCGCGGACAGGGTGTTGTGATCGACCTCCCCGTAGGCAACCACCCAGGTATTCTCACGGACCACCGAGGTGATGGTGGCCGTGTCGTAATCGCTCGTTGAGCTCATGCCGTTTCCACCGTTGTTGCCCTGCACCCTGGCTCGCTGGATGGCCCACTCGGTTCCCCAGTGCACGACGTAGATGGAGAACGTGGTGGTACCCCCCAAGGCGCCGGGCCCCGTGTTGGAGCGACTCACGTTGATCTTGTTTCCGCCCTGCGGCCAGATGCGGGCCCAGCCGGTCTTGTGATCGGCAGCGGAGCTCGCCGTGGTTTCCATGCCCCCGCCATAGGAACCGCCATAGGCACCCATCTGCCCGATGCCGCCACCCCATGACCCGCCTTTGTTGCTGCTGGCCGAGGTCTGGCCGGACGTCATCGTGATCTCGTTGACCCGTTTCAGTCCAAAACCCGAGGCCGCGCAATCGGAAATGCACTCAATGACGCTGACCTGCCCGGTCCAGTTGCCCGTGCTGCTCCCGCGGGCCAATCTGAGTTGATTGGCCGCCGAGTTTCCTGCCGTGAAGTTGCCGTGCGGGTCCTGGTCGACCCTGGCGTAGTTGGCATCGGGGGTTCGCGTGGTGCCGCTGGTGTAGTCGCCGGCCGCGCCCCTGAGCATGACGAAGTAGTCGGCGCTCAGGGTTTGGTTCAACGTCAGCAGATAGGTGGTGCCCGAGAAGGCTGATCCAGTGATCTCATAGGTGACGACCCGGAAACTCGGGTTGAGGTTGAAGTCGTCGAGCGAGGTGAATGAGTTGCCGTCGTTGCTGGTGGGATTGGTGAGATTGGCTCCAGCCGAGGGCAAGGAGAGCAGCAATGCGAGCACCGTTGCCGTTGCCAATCCGATCCGAGCTCTCACGCCGATACCTCGACGTGCGGCTGCGCTTCTTCACGCCACGGGTCATGTCGGGCATCGAATCCGAAGCGCGAGAGCCAGATCGCCGAGGCGGTTAAGGCAATCATCAGGGCGACGAGCATCCACCGACCCTCGGCGACCCAGACACGGGGGAGCCCGACGTAGGGAACGATCCACCCGGCCGTTCCCCGGATGTTTGCCTCAGGAATCGGATCGCGATCGTTGCCACCGTTCACATCCCCCTTCGTGATGTAGGAGCCGTCCGGGTTGACAGAGACCACTCGATGCGTGACCAGATCGAGTGGTTGCTAAAATTTGGGTCACTCGACCCACCGGCAACTAGTCACCTCGATACTCGTTGTGCAGTCGGCCTCATCGAATCCGGCTGACGCACTATTCGTCACCACGCAGAGTGCCCATATCGCTGCTAGCCCGCCTGTCCGATCCACTCGGTACGCTGCTGGGCATGGATATGCCGGTCATCATCGCGGTCGAGGTTCCGCTGGTCGGGGACGAGCGGAGGAAGAACTGGGCGAAGGTGGTGACCAATGTCGATGACTCGCTCGCCACCGGCTGGGCATTCGACGGGGAGTTCATTGCCACCGGAGGGATCCAGGACGTCCCCATCGGTGCGGTCCTCCTCGTCTACGGTGAGAAGGGAAGCCGGGACAACCCGGCCATCGAGGCCCAGGTTTACACCGTGAACGCTGACGCCACCTTGAGCCCGCGAGCAACCGCCCGTGGCCGGGCCTGGGCACGGACCCTGCGCGACCCCATCGAGGACCTCCTCGACGATCAGGCCGAGGCCCGGATCGAGCTGCTCGAATGGGACCCAGGACTCGTCAGGTACTCCACCAACGCTCTCCGGCACGAACTGGAGCGCCGGGACCGCTAGGACGGTGTTGAACCATGACGAGTGCCCTGAGCCGCCGTTCGCTTGAGTGTTGTGGTGACGCACTTTGTCCTGAGCGCGACGGCCCGCTGGAGGATCGTTCACCGCCCTTCTAGGCCTTCCAGGGATTGGAAAACAACACCGCCTCGCTAACCACGGCGGGTCTTCAGTAAGACACGCAGCATGTCGATGGATACGGTCTGCATGCGCCGTGTGTTCACCTTCCTTCTGGTCACGGTCCTCGCCGTTTCGGTGGCGCCACTTGCTCGCGTCGGAACACCCGAGGCGCTCGCCGGGCCTCCCAACCCGGTCCGCAGAGTCAAGGTGACCCGCGACATCGTCTTTCCGATTGTTGGGGCCACCGTTTCGATCAACGGTTTTGGCTCCTGCCGAGACAACTGCACCCGAGAGCACCACGGCGTTGACATCCTGACCTACCGATGGAAAGGGCTTCCGGTCGTCGCCGCTCACGACGGCGTTGTCACCCAGATCCGCGATGACGGTGAATGGTGCAACGTCCAGATCACCGGAGCGGACGGCTGGTACAGCCGATACGTCCACCTCAACAATGATTCCCCCGGCTACGACGACGAGAACTACCGGTGCCTCCCACCCGGAATGGTGCTCGGCGACACGGTTCGGGCCGGCCAGCTCATCGGTTGGGTCGGTGACTCGGGCAACGCCGAGAACACCCAGCCCCACATCCACTTTGAGATCCGGATGCCTTCGGGCCTCCCGGTCGATCCACTGCGCTCGCTGAAAGCGGCACGCCGGATCACGGCTCGCCAGGTCGGGATCGGCGACCCGGCGATGACGGTCGCTGAGATCGCCCTCCATGCATATCCCGAGGGCGCACCGACCGTCACCCTGATGGCGATCGACCCCTACGTGGCCATGCTCGAGGATGGATATGCGCCCCTCGAGCTCGATGGCCCGCTCCTCCTCAGCGAATGGGAGGTCATCCCACAGGCAACCCTTGACGCAATCGACGCGCTGTCACCGTCTCGAATCGAGGTCATTGGCGATCTCTGGATGCCGGAAGTCCTCGATCAGCTTCGCGTCAATACGAATCTGCTCTCATTGATCGAGGGTTCCGTTGCGACCGCCCGTGAGATTCGGGGCAGGGTCGTCGAGGTGTCCGCCGAGCTGGAGACGCGGAGCGCCGTCGACTACGCCGATGAGATCGGGTCGGCCGGGACTCTCTCCGGAGGAACGAAACCGCCGGCACCACTCTCGATCGTCATGCTCGGAGATCCCCAAGAGCTTGGCGACGCCGAACGGGTTGCCCTCGGCGTCCTTGGCGAGCGAGTCGCAGTCACGGTGATGGACTTCGTCGATCCGGAGGGCTCGCTGGGAAACGCCGCGTTCGAAGGCATCGGGCGCTCCGGATCGCGCAACACGCTCTACTACGCCGTCGGCGAGGAGTGGGTTCGCTACCGGGCGCGAGAGGCGCCGAACGACGGACCCGGGTACGGCGTCTTTGTCGTCGAGCCGCAACACCTCTCCGTGGAGACGATTGTGTTCCTCAGCAGCATCGCCGATGCGCCGGTGATGCCCCTCTGGCGGTAAGGGGTTGCTGAGCAACCCTCCGGCGAGCCTCCTCGATTTGCCGGGCGACTGCGTTGTCGCTAGTTCTCGTTCGAGCAGCGATTCGGTGGGGCTGTTCGTGCCTAATGCTCGAGCCTTGGGGTGACCATCCAGGCAGCGGTCGCAGCGTACGCCAGGGCGATGGCACCGAGCACGAGCCCAGGGATCATCAGGGTCTCGTCGTAGTCGGTGGCCTCGCCGCCTTCAAGGGCAATGCGGAACAGCGAGACGGTGATGAGGAGCATGCCTAGAGGATAGATCCACGCCGCACGCTGCCTGCTCGAAGCCCGGCCCCCGCACCTACCATCGCGGCTATGACCACCACCGGGAAAAGACGTGACGCGCCACCGATTACCGAGGCCCTCACGCTCGGCGGGGTGTTGTCTGGCGGTTTCCGCCTTATCGGCAGGTTCGTTAGCTGGCACCCCTGGTCGTTCGCGCTCGCCGTGCTCGGTGCGGTGATCTTCGTCTCGGCGATCGTGGCGTCTGCCATCGTTATCGGCCGAATCACCGACCTCGTCATCATCCCCGTCCTCGACGGGGGCGAGGAGATCGGCAACAAGGTGGCGTTGGCAGCCGGCGCCATCATGTTGGTCGCGGTCGTCAAGGCCGCAGGGATCACACTGCGGCGCACGGCGGCCAGCGCGCTCCAATACCGGACGCGGGCGGATGCTCGCGAATGGCTGGTCGACCACCAGTTCCGCCTCGGCCTGTCGTGGCACGATCAGCGATCGACCGGCGACCTGCTTTCCGTCAGCGAGGTCGATACTGAGCTCGGGACCTTTGTGCTGGCGCCGCTGCCCTACGCAACCGGTGCCTCGCTCCTGCTCGTCGGCACGATCGTGATCGTTTTCGTCACCAACTGGATCCTCGGAGTGATTGCACTCATCGGCCTCGTCATCCTGTTGGTGATTGACATCTTCGGAGCATTCTCGCTGTTCACCCAGTTCGAAGCAGCACAGGCAGAGCGCGGGGTCGTAGGCGACATCGCCCACGAGAGCATCGACGGTGCGCTCACCGTCAAGGCCCTTGGTCGCGAGGTTGAGGAGACGGAGCGATTCCGGGCGGCAGCCGAAATCTTGAAGGATCGACTGACCATCATCGGTGTGCGATTCGCCGACTTCCGGGCCGTGGTCGAAGCAATCCCCGTTGCGATCAATGTGCTCATCCTTGTCGTAGGGGCGGTTTTGGTGTCCGACGGGGTAATGACGACCGGACAACTCGTCTCGGTCGCCTACCTCATCACGCTGATGGCATTTCCTCTTCAGCTCATCGGCTTCGTGATCTTCGAGATGGCGCAGAGCCAGGCCGCGTGGAGCCGCGTTCAGGAGGTCCTCGATGCCGACGACCTCGTCGACCATGGTTCGCTGAAGGCGATGGCCGAGAGATCGGGCGCGCCGGTCGATTCGGATGAGATCGCCTTTTCCTACTTCGCCGATGAGCCGGTTCTCACCAATCTCCAGCTGGACATCCCGGCCGGCCGCACGGTGGCGGTCGTCGGCCCGACGGGTTCGGGGAAGTCGACCATGGCAATGCTGCTGGCGCGGCTATGGGATCCGTCGGACGGAGCCATTCGGATCGACGGCAGGGATCTGCGCGAGTTCGCCCGCTCCGAGCTGCCGCTGGAGGTTGCGTTCGTTTCCCAGGACACCTTCCTCTTCGACGACACGGTGTGGGGCAACATCACCCTCGGGGTCGACATCCCGGAGGATGACGTTCGCGAGGCGGCACGCCTTGCCGGCGTCGAGCGCTTCGCCGGCAACCTGCCGGATGGCTACGACACGAATATCGGGGAGCGGGGCACCGCGCTCTCGGGAGGCGAGCGCCAGCGGGTTGCACTCGCTCGGGCCCTGGTCCGAAAGCCGAGGGTCTTGTTGCTCGACGATGCGACCTCTGCGGTCGATCCTTCTGTGGAGACGGAGATCCTGCGGGGGCTCCAGGGCGCCGACCTTCCTGCCACGATCGTGGTGGTTGCGTATCGCCGGTCGTCGATCATGCTGACCGATGAGGTGGTGTTCGTCGACGATGGCCGCATAGTCGCCCACGGGACCCACAAGGACCTGCTTGCCACGGTTCCCGGCTATGAACGGATTCTGCGCGCATACGAAGAAGACGCGGCGCGGCGAGAAGACGACCGGTCGGCACCGTGAACGACTCGACGACCTCGGTGCTCAGAGAGGCTTTCCGGGTCTCACCGAAACTGTCACGGGGTCTGGTCTTCACCCTCGTTCTGGCGGGCTTCGGCACGGTTCTCGAGCTGGTCGTCCCGATCACGGTGCAGCGGATCATCGACAGCGTGTTGCTCTCCGGGTCGCCCGCCCCGGGCGGCATCGACCGCGGCCAAGCGGTCCAGGCAGCCGCGGCGGCGTTGGTGGCAATCGTTGCCGCCGCGGTGGCGAGAAGGTTCTCTCTGGCGCGTCTCGCCCGATCGGCGGCTGCCGGGCTCGCCGATCTCAGGGTTACGACCTTCCGCCAGGTCCACCGGCTGTCGATGCTGCACGTCCAGTCGGAGCGGAGAGGCGCCCTCGTGGGCCGGGTCACATCGGACGTCGAAACGATCCAGGAGTTCATGGAGTGGGGTGGTGTCGGATTGTTGCTCGGGACGGCCCAGGTGACGCTGGCATTGATCGTGATGGTCGTGTACGAATGGCGATTGGCGTTGATTATCGCCATCGGCGTGACCATCTACGCGGGCCTGTTTCTCCTCTTCCAGAGGATCTTGCAGCGGGCCCACGACCGCGTGCGTGACCGGGTCGGTGATTCGCTTGCCGTCATCGGCGAGGCCACGGCGGGGTTATCGACGGTGCGGGCATTCGGCATGGAAGACGCCGGCATGGCCAGGGTCAAGAACACCCTCGACCGGCAATACCGCGCCGAGTTCGGGGCCGGAGCGCTCGCCGCCGTCCTGTTCTCCTCGGCCGAGGTCTTCTCCGGCGTGATCACGGCATCGGCCGTTGCCTTTGGCATCACCTTCGGCGTCGACTGGGGGCTGAGTGCCGGCACCCTCGTGGCTTTCTTGTTTCTCGTCACGCTGTTGGTAGCGCCCGTCCAGATCCTGGTTGAGACCGTCAACCAGGCGCAGTCCGCCGGAGCCGGGCTGCGCAAGATCCTTGGTGTGTTGAACAGCGAGGTCGAGGTGCCGGATCCGCCCGACGGCGTCGATCTTCCCGACCAGGCCCTCGATGTTCGTTTCAGCCACGTGTGGTTCCGTTACCCGACCGGCGAGCACGTCATGCGCGACGCCACGGTGTCGATCCAGGCAGGCGAGCGGATCGCGGTTGTTGGGGAAACCGGTTCGGGGAAAACGACATTCGCCAGGCTTGCCACCCGGCTACTCGACCCGGAGAGCGGAAGCGTCGTGGTCGGCGGCGTTCTCCTCGACCGGGTGAGATTTGCTTCGCTGCGAACCCGTGTCGCATATGTTCCGCAAGAAGGGTTCCTCTTCGACGGCACCGTCGCCGACAACATTCGATACGGAAAGCCGAGCGCAGACGACACGGGGATTCGCGCCGCCGTTGCAGATCTCGGTCTCCTCGAATGGGTCGAGTCGCTCCCAAACGGGATCGAATCCAGAGTCGGCGAACGAGGTTCGAATCTCTCCGCAGGTGAGCGGCAGTTGGTTGCCATCGTCAGGGCCTGGATTGCCAACCCGGATCTCCTGGTGCTCGACGAGGCCACGTCGGCCGTGGACCCGGCGTTGGAGGTGCAACTCAGGAGGGCGATCGAGCGCCTCACCGCAGGCCGCACGTCGATCGCGATTGCCCATCGGCTATCCACAGCCGAGGCGGCCGATACGATCCTGGTGTTCGACGACGGGGAAATCGTCGAGCGCGGCCCCCACGCCGATCTCGTTGCCCGGGGAGGGGTCTACGCCAAGCTCCATCGGGACTGGGAAGGGGCGGCAGGCGGGTCTGGTTCCGGGCACGCAACGACGCTACGCAGCCGGGCTGCGCCGACCGAGGACTAGTTCCGTCGCATCCGTTGTCAGGAGCCGAAAATCCTTTGATCCAAAGGGGAAGTGGCGTGTAGGTCGCACGAATCAAAACACTGAGAGTGTTCAAGATCCGGGTGATGATGGTCGATATTCAGCGTTGAACCGGTGGGACGGCCAGCGGGGTAAGTTATACCCATTATGCAGGGTGATTCACAGACAGACCTGCATCGGTCTTCCAAGGTTCACTTCAGGAGCCCCCGTAAGGGGGCTCCTGCTTTTGAGTCGCGAGTCGCGAGTCGCGAGGCCCGATCCGACCTTTTTTGCTCGTGTCTCGCGTCTCGCGACTCGCGACTCAGCTGATAAACCACTGCACCGCTCGGACCGCTGCGTTCGGTTTCTCCAGCAGCGGAGTGTGAACCAACAGGGCCGGGCAGTCGACCGCCTCGGCGATGCGGTCGGCGAGATCGGTCACCACGTGGAATCGATGGGTCGGCGCGCCAAGCAGGACCAGGTTGGAGCCGCGTGACAGCTCGGTGAGCGTCGACACCAGATCCTCGGTCGGCCGGATGAGATCGTCCCACCCAACGGTGAGCACGTCGCCGAGCCGCTCGTGGTATTCGTGGATGGCCTCGGTCTGGGCGTCGGGCGCATCCGGCGCGGTCACGTGCACAAACCGGATCGTCGCATCTTCGTAGCGGGCGATGTGATCGGCCATCCCGATCTTGACGGGGTCATAGGGCCCGCCGGTGCCGAGCACTGAGATTGAGTCGATCGAATCTACCGCCCGATTGCGGAGGAAGACCGAGTCGCACACCAGATGCTCGCGCAGCCATTTCAGGTCTCTCGTCACGGTTCTGGTGGCGCGCAGCTCCTGGGGCAGGTCGGCGATGAACAGGTCGACGCCCTCGTTTTCCACGTACTGGTGGACCGCCCCGCGCCGATCCTCGTCGGTGTAGTGCGTTGCGGTGACCGCGATGCCGAGACGGTCGGCCTCTGCCTGGTCGGCGGCGGTAGGGACCAGCCTTGCCGTGGAGGTGTCGAAGTTGATCACGTGGATATGCCCGCCCGGTGCGATGCTGAGCCGCAGCGCCAGACGAAAAAGCGTGTGTTGCCGGGCGAGCCGTGTCGGTCGTCTGATCAGCAGGACAATGTGTTTGCGTCCCCCCGAGGCGACCTCGGCTGCGGTGAGATCGACGAGGCGATCATCCGCCCTCCCTCTGAGAGCCTCGCGGGCCGCCGATTCCTTGACGGCGCGAGCCTGCCCGAACCCGCGGTACCAGAGCACCCCGGCGACGATGAACAACAGGGCACCGACCGTGGGAACGATGCCCATCTGGGTCAGGAGAACGATCGGGGCGATGATCCCGAAGACCTGGAGCCACGGATACCAGGGGGAACGGAACTCGGGCCGATACCACTTGAGGTCGGCTTCACGAAAGGCGATCAGCGCCAGGTTCACAAAGGCGAACACCAGCAGCTGGAAGGCAGATGCCAGCTTGGCGAGCTCCAACAGCGGAAGTGTCAGGACGAGCAGGATGAGGACACTGCCGGTGACCAGGATGGCCGCGTATGGTGCGTTGCTTCGCTCTCCCACCTTGGCGAGGAATCCGGGCGCCAGCGAGTTGCGCGCCATGGCGAGGGGGTATCGGGCCGACGAGATGATGCCGGAGTTCGCCATCGATATGAGGGCAAGCACCGCGACGGCTGCCACGACGTAGGTTCCGAAGCTCCCCATGAACTGTTCCGCCGCGGTCAACACCGGCGTCTCGGTGGCAGCAAGCTCCGATGCGGGAGTCACACCGACCATCACGGCAACGACCGACGGATACAGCACCATCGCAATCGCTACCGAGGTCAGCATGCTCAGCGGGAGGTTTCGTCCCGGCCGCTTGACCTCTTCTGCGACGCTTGCCACCTGGGTCACTCCGATGTAGGAGACGAAGACGAGCCCGGTCGCGGATAGCAGTCCCTTCAGCCCGTGGGGCAGGAAGGGGTCGTAGCGGAAGCCCTCGGTGTTGGGCACGCCGAGGAACACGAACCCGGCCAGCAGCAGGAGGACGACGGTGACGAGCACGGCCTGGAACCCTGCTGTTTCCTTGACACCGATGAGGTTGATGGCGATGAGGACGACGGCGATCGCGGCGGCGACGAGCCGCTCATCATGCTCGAAGAAGAATTCCAGATATGCAGAGAGGCCAACGAGAGCGAATGCAGCTTTGAAGACCAGCGACGACCAGACACCGAACCCGGCAATCGTGCCCATGAGCGGACCCATGGCCCGGTCGATGTAGACGTAGGTGCCGCCGGATTGGGGCATAGCCGTGGCCATCTCGGACTGTGAAAGGGCAGCGGGAATCACCACGAACCCGGCGAGAAAGAACGCCAGGATGACCGCCGGTCCTGCGATCGTGAACGCGAGACCAGGGAGCACGAAGATGCCGGAGCCAATCATGGCGCCGACCGAGATGGCCAGCACGCCATAGAGGCCGAGGCGGCGCTGCAGGACCGCGCTGGTGAATGCGGCTGGTTGCGGCTCGTTCCCGTTGTTCAAGGTCGCTACAACCTACCGAATCGGTCGCGAATAGCCGGGATCGTTACCGGCTGAGGGTCCGCGGTTGGTTGCGCGCCTCCCGACCGGCTTCGACGTCGACAAAGGACAGGACGACGGCGCCGATAACGAAGAAGATCGCCAGGAACAGGATGGCGAGCCGCGAAGAGCCGGTGGCAATGCCCACCGCGGCAAAGATCAGGGGCCCGAAGATCGCCGAGAATTTGGAGAACACCGAGTAGAACCCGAAGAACTCGGCCGAGGCGTCCTCGGGGATCATCGACGCATAGAGGGAGCGAGAGAGTGCTTGGACACCGCCGAGGACTAACCCCGCTAGGGCGCCGACGCCCAGGAATCCGAGCGGCTGCTCTGCTGGGAGCAGATATGCCGCGACGGCGACGCCGACCCAGCCGGCAATCGAGACCATGATTGCTCGCTTGGTCCCCGTTACGCCTGCCAGCCATCCGAAGACGAGCGCCCCGACGAATGCGACCAGCTGGATGACGACGAAGGCTGCGGCAATGGCCGTCGCGTCGAGCAGCAGCGTCTCGGTTGCGTAGACCGGGGTGATCCGGATCGCGGTCGACACGCCGTCGTTGTAGAACAGGAAGGCGAGCAAGAACAGCGCGAGCTGCTTGAACGCCAGCACGCTTCGGGTGGTCTGCACGGTACGGCTGAAGCCGATCCTGACATACGCAGGGATGGGCCGGTCCGGCGTCTCCGGCAGCTCGGCGCGGTCGCCGGCGCGTGGCAGCCGGGTGAAGGCGAAGGCGCCGAAACCGGCCCACCACAATCCGGCGGAGGCGATGACGACGCGCTCCGCGGTCTCGCCCACCCAGGCGTTCTGGTCGGCGTAGAGGAGCAGCGCTACCGCCAAGATCAAGTGGAGGCCGCCTCCGGCGTAGCCGAGTGCGAAGCCTCTTGCCGATACCCGGTCCACGGTATCTGGTGTCGTGATCTCGGGCAGAAACCCGTCGTACATCACGTTGGCTGCGGCGAATCCGATCTGGGCGACGAGCGCCAGCACCACGGCGAACACGAGATCGCCGGCACCGGGCAGTGCGGTGAGGACGGCGAATGCAGCGCCCGTATAGGCAAAGAACCGCAGCAAGGTCAGCTTGCGGTCGGTGTAATCGGCAATCGCCCCGAGCACCGGCATGGCGATGAACAGCAGCAGCGCCCCGAGGCCGATGACGATGCCGAAGAAGGCCTCGGCGCCGATCGTGGTCCCGCCGATCGTCAAACCATCGGTCGGGTAGATGACATCGGAGAAGAGGATGGCGAAAACGAGGCTCCCGGCCGTGATGTAGGCCGAGTTGGCCCAGTCGTACATCGCCCATCCGAAGATGGTGCGTTTGTCGTTGCGTATGTCGTTGGAAGCCATCGATCACGTGTCCCGAGGCGACGCTAGCCCGTCGTCGCGGCGGTGGGTGCGTCGCGGTAGCCCCGCCAAACCCCGACCAGTGCAACAGCGGCCGCCGATGCCACGATCGACATGATCCACATCGCCGCGTAGCTTCCGGTGGCGTCCACCGTCGCTCCGTACAGCGGGGGGCCAACGCCGAGCCCGGTCAAGAACCCGAGGAGTACCACGCCCGAGGCCCGACCCGTCGCTGCTCCCGCTTCGTTGATGACCGTCAGCATCCCGACCGAGTTCCACGCCGAGGTGCTGGCCCCGATGAGCACTGCGCCCACCCACAGCAGCCAGATCCACCGGGTGGAGGCCAGCAGCAGTATCGAGGCGATGACACCGAGCATCGCCATGACGCCGAGCGACCACAAGTAGCGGTGCCGTCGCTCTGCATACCGGGCCCAGAGGATCCGTGCGGCAAAGGCGACGCTGCCCACCACCGTGATTGCCAGCCCTCCGATGCGCGGATCGAGGCCGAGCGACTCCTCGGCGAAGAGCGGGATGAAGAACGTGACGGCGCCGGCAAAGCCCATCACCAGCCCGTAGGCGCCAAGCCACCAGATCGACGGGGGCAGGCGGTGTGCTCCGGCACCGGTCGACTGCGCCGATCGATCGGATGCCGGGATGACGATGAAGGCGATGACCGCACCAGCCAGGGGCAAGACGGCGAGAGCGAGCATTGCCGCCCTCCAACCAAATGCGATCGCCAAGGTCGGCAGAACCAGCCCGGCCGCGGTGATCGCGGCTTGCACCCCGGACTGTTTGATCCCGGTGGTGACGCCACGCTCCCCGGGGGGGAGGTCCTCACCGATCAACTTGTTCGTCGCCGGGTTCGCCCCCGCCTGGCCGACGGCGGCTAGAGCGGCAGCAATGAAGAGCCACGTCAGGGCAGGGGCGATGCCGAACACGACGAAGGCCACCACAGAGAGGCTGAAGACAAAGATGAGAGCGGCCTTGCCTCCGATGCGGTCGGTGACCAATCCAATCGCGGGGGACAGCACGGCGGCGAGTACCACGTTCGTGGCGATGATCCAGCCCAGCGTGGTCCGGGAGATCGAGAGGTCGTCGATGATGAAGGTGGCCAAGATCCCCATCGAGGGTGCGGCGAGCGTGGCGGCACCCATCGCGCTGAACAGGAGCGCGACGAACACCACGCGCCGGCTGCTCGTCATCGTCGCCATGCCGGCAACCTAGCCTCGGGGCTGTTCGGCTCATCAACTACCCGGGCTTCACCCATGTCTCTCGCTACCGAGATACCGATCCCCAAAGCGTTGGACGACGCGTTCGCCAAGGAATGGTCGTTCCTGGCTGCACCAGGAACCTGGTTCTCGGGCGGGGAACGGGTGGAGATCGCCGCCGAGGCACGAAGGGCAATGACCGAATCCCTCTCCGATGACAGGCGTGGAGCTCAGGCAGTCAGCGGCGAGCCGAGTGCGAGCCGCCCGGAAAGAATGGCCGGCGAGCCGGCCGGCGAGGGCCTCCCTCCAGCCCTGCGTGACGTGGTTGACATGGTCGCGTCATCGTCGCCGTTGATCGACGCCGATTGGGTTGCTGGTCTCGATGAACGGAACGTGACTTTGCCCGCCTATGCCGAGATCATCGGCATCGCCTCCCGAATGTCGGCGGTTGATTTCTTTCACCGTGCGTTGGGCCTTCCCCTCCCGCCGCTGCCGGAACCACAGGCCGGGGAGCCGACCCTTCTTCCGCCGCCGACGGATCTCATTGTCGGGAAGTCCTTCCTGCCGATGGTGCCACCGGTGAGCATTCCGCAGACCATCTCGCTGGTCCCGCCCGAGACCCAAGCCTGGCAGGCGTTGTCCGACGCGACCTACATGACCTTCGACGAGATGGGCGATCCCGATCTTTCTCGATCGCTCCACCGCACGCAGATCGAGCTCGTCGCCGCACGAACGTCGCAGGTCAACGAGTGCTTCTACTGAGTGTTGGCGCATGCATCGATGCTCAGTTGGAGTGCGCAGAACATGGGAATCGCCTGGGATCCGAGGTCGATCACCGATCCGAGCGTTGATCCGCTGCTGGCGGGCGGGCGCGAGCTCGTTGGCTTTGTCGATGCCGCCCACGGCTCGGAAGACGATGTGCTGGCCTCGGCGCGGGCTGAGCTGCGCGCTGCGCTCGGTGATGCGGCCACGGTGGAAGCGGCCGCCGTGCTCGGCAACTTCAACCAGATGAACCGCCTCGCCGACGCCACCGGCATGCCGGTAGGCCCCGGATCAATGCGCCACTCCGAGCAGCTGCGCGCCGCCACCGGGATCAAGCGCTTCCACGCCCATACGCCCTAAGGAGTCTTCAGTCGTCAGTCCTGAGTCATCAGCCAGAGTCGGACGGGCGATGACTGATGACTCCAAAGTCCACAGTCTTCCGTCCACAGTCTTCAGCCCGAAGGTGCGCTTGTCCTTCCCGCCCACCCTCTGGCTGACTGATGACTGATGACTGATGACTTTCTCTTGACACCTAGGTTGTCTTAGCCTAGATTGTCTAGGTATGAGAGGGCAGGCGCTGAAAGGGCATCTCGACCTACTGCTGTTGGCGGTCCTTGCCGACGGTGCCAGGCACGGGTACGCCGTGATCGACGACCTCAGGGAGCGCAGCGACGACACGTTCGATCTCCCCGAGGGAACGGTGTATCCCGCGTTGCATCGATTGGAGAAGGGCGGCTATCTGAGCAGCGAATGGTCGGTGGTGCAGGGAAGAAGAAGGCGCACGTATCGGCTGACGGATCGGGGCCGGGGTGCGCTTGGTGAGCAGCGCCGTGCTTGGGGCGAGTTCTCGGATGCGGTGGCCAGTGTGTTGAAAGGATCCCCGTGGCCGACTACGTCTTGATCGACGGCTATCTCGACACCATGCGCACCCGGGTGCGGTGGCGTCGCGACGTCGAGGACCTGGTCGCAGAGATGGAAGACCATCTGTACTCGACGGTGGAGCGGTTCGAAGCACGCGGGACCGACACCAAGCTCGCCCAGCGCAAAACCCTGGATCGCTTCGGCGACCCGGACCTGATGGCCGACGCGTTCGCCTCCACACCACGAGGAGGAATCGCCGTGCCAACCAAATTCACTAAAACCGCCGGACTCGCCGCCCTATGGGCGAGCGGGATGTGGGTCGCCGCAATACTCTTCGCCGGGGTCTACTCGTTACTCGACACCGAGGCGTCGTCCCCGTGGCTGGTCCTGGTTGGCCTCGTCGTCGCTGCGAGCGCGTTGACCTTGATGGCCACCGCCGGGTTGCGCGAACGCCATGGAGGCTTCGGGGTGCTCGGCATGGCTGGTCTGATCATCCTCGGAATCGGCGTTGCCGCGACACTGATCCTCGCTTGGGCTATTCCGTTCTGGATGACCGTGCAGGGGGTGGGATTGCTGTTCGTAGCCCTGGCTATTCTGCCGCTACGAGTTGCGCCTCGGCTGCCAACCATCGCGTATGGCTCCGGCATGCTGCTCGGTTCCATCGCCTTTGCCATCGCCAGGGCGTTGGAGGCCGGTTCGCCCGACGAGTGGGGCGACTACCCGGTGGCCTACATGATCGGGGGATTGGTCGGGTTCACCATCCTCGCTGCCGGCCTCCTCGGCATCGGCCTCTGGCTCCGCGGCGAGGAGCCCGCACCGATCGACGCACCGCCCGACCAGGCCATCGCCGCCTAGCTCGACACAGATCAACGCCCCCACTCAGCAGCAACGCCGGCCTCACTGTGAGGCCGGCCGAGCTGTACCCATCCGTTCTTGCGTAGCACCGCCATATATCGCTCCTGGCTACGCAAAAACGGTTATGAGGTCCTCAGCACTCGTTCTGCCTCGAATCGGACCCGGAACTCGTCGTCGTCCAAGGCCCTCTCCACGACCGTGAGGCTCGACCCAATCCCGAGGTCGCCGAGGGCCTTGACCGCCCGCCATCGGATCCAGGCATCGGGGTTGCCGATCACAGCCTGCTCGAAGGCGGCGCGAAACGTCTCGTCGCCGGTGTCGCCGGCGGCATCCAGCGCCATCCGTCGCACCCGCAGCGAGCCGTCGGCAAGCCCTCGTTCGATGGCGCTGTCGCGCACCTCGGTATCAGAAGACTCGGCCAGAATCGCCACCGCGATGCGACGCACCGACGAGGACTGGTCGTCGAGTGCGACCTCCAGGCGGTGCTGGTGGCCGGCGTCGTCGGGATCGAGCAGGTGAAGCTCATCGGCGGTCGTTGCGGCTTGCCCGGCCTCCGACAAGAGCTCGGCCCTCGTTCGCTCGGGAGATTCGATCGATCCGTCACGGGCGTACAGCTCGGTGACGAGCGCCAGGATCGGTTCGAGCCGATCCTCCCAGGATCGATCGATGCCGACGGTGATGAAGTCCCCAGCCACCATCACATCGGTGACGTCCGGCTCGGCAAAGAGCCGCTTCAGCGCAGGATCGTCGATCGAGTCGCCTCTCCGATGCCACTCGCCCGGCGAGGGGCTGCCGCCCATCACGAAGCGGACCTTGCGTGGGTGTGGCGTGGCCTCCGGAACCACCGGCCCCTCGAACGCGCGGTCGAAAATCGAGGATGCACCCCTTGACCCGCCCGAGGCGGTGAGCACGAATCTGCCATGCCGGTTCCCATAGTCGAGGCTGATGCCTCCGCCGAGATCGTGCTCGCGCCATTGATCGCCGACATGGGGCGTAACCAGCTCCGCCAGAGCAGCGTCGTTCCCTTCGGTCCAAGGTGTGTCGGAGAAGAACCGCTTCAGCAGATCCTTGAAAGCCGCCAGATCCTCGAACGGCAGGCTGGTCGCCACGTCATCGGTCAGGTACGCCGAGGCGGTCGGCACCAGGCCACGCGCCACGATTGTCGCCCGGGTGGTGTCGAGATCGGCGGGGTGTGTGAACATTCGCCTCCATGCTCACGGCAAAAGTTCCCGTCAGCAACTGCAGAATCGCACTATCGTCTAGCTCGCTTAGGGACGTCCCTCGCTCGAGATGGCTTCGGCTGGTTCGATGTAGATTGATGAACCCGGCCGAATAGCGGGCCAACGAGGCTCGTTGGAATGCCATAGGAGGCATAGCAAGTATGAACATCTTCGTAGGGAACCTTCCGTTCTCAGCGACGGGCGGGGAGCTAGAAACGCTCTTCGGCGAATATGGGGCGATCGACTCCGCAGCCGTGATCAACGATCGTGAGACCGGTCGGTCTCGCGGATTCGGCTTCGTCGAGATGACGGATTCAGCGGAGGCGAACAAAGCCATCGAGGAGCTCAACGGCTACGAACTCGACGGTCGTCCACTCACCGTTAATGAAGCAAGGCCACGGCGGTAGCCAGCTTGGCCAGAGGTGACGACACTTTCCGTACCCAGGGGACCATCGTTGAGACCCTGAGGAACGCGGAATTCCGTGTCGAGCTCGATTCCGGCCTGGAGGTCATCGCCAGAGCATCTGGGAAGATGCGGCGTGGCCGAGGGATCCGGATCATTGCCGGCGACAAGGTCGAGGTCGAGGTGTCAGCCTACGACCCGACCAAGGGCCGGATTGTCTGGCGGCATCGGTAGACAACAGTCGCGAGTCGCCAGTCGCGAGCCACGAGTCATAAGGAAGGGGCGGCCAAGAGGCCGCCCCTTGACTTGTAGCCTTACCGCATGAAGCGGTTCCTCGCATTGGTCGCAGTCGTCGTCGTGATCAGCACCGCGGTTGGTGTGGCGTTGGTCGTACGGCAGCGTCGGCGGCTGGGGAGGATGTCCGACGACGAGCTGCGCGCCGTACTCGAGGACAAGATCGGAGAGCGGGTGTCGCCCGAGCAGCTTGCACTGATCCAGGATGCAGTCGTCGCCAAGGTGCGCGGAAGCCGCTGGTCATCGTCGGGTGCGGTCACCGGCTCGGTGACGTATTCCGAACAGATCTCAATGCCACCCGACGCGGTCGTGATCGTCGAACTGCTCGATACGTCGCGGCTGGACGCCCCCTCCCAGCAGATTGGTGCACACGTGATCGATGACCCGCGATCCGTCCCCCTCTCTTACTCGATCGGGTTCGACCCTGCTGAGATCGTCGAGAGCCACGGGTACTCGATCAGGGCCACGATCAGCGCCGACGACCGGCTGCTGTGGACTACCGACACCAACTACCCGGTGATCACCCGTGACAACCCGACGACCGTCGATCTGCTGTTGGTTGCGGTGACTGAGCCGGTATCGGAATAGGAGGGTGTTGAACAATGACGAGTGCGCTGAGCCGCCGCTCGCTTGATTGTTGCGGTGACTCGGTTTCTCCAGTCAGCGCCGGCACGCTGGAGGATTGCTCAACACCCTCCTAGCCGCCCCAAATACACGCCACCCCCGACAAAGCCGGGGGCAGCGCGCCCCGAGTGGGGCCTGAGAGCGTCTTAGTGGCTATTCGGCGACGATCGAACCTGCGAAGAGACCGATGTCCCACTCCCGGTCGTAGGTCATTACCAGCTGGATGTAGGCGCTGTGCTGGCTCATGATGCCCGCCCAGGCGAGGGCCAGCTCGTCGCCGGTCAACGACCTGGCTGCGTCGATGGCGTCGAGCAGAGCCCAGCCGGCGTCGAGAGCGACGAAGCCCTCCGGCGTACCGATGCCTGCGTCGGGATGCATCGTGTTCTGTATTGCGATCTGGTAATTGTCTACTTCGAGTTCCATGGCGTTGAGGGCGATGAGGATGATCGCGGTCTCTTCTGCGCCATCGTCTTCTTCTCCGCCGGTTCCTTCGCTCTCTTCGTCTTTGCCGTCGTCGTCATCGTCATTGTCCTCTTTGGTATCGGCGTCGGCAGCGGCGGCGAGTTCTTTCGTCTCGGCCCAGACCGCCTTGGCTCTGTCCTTGAGGGCCCAGATTTCCTCGGTGTTGTCCTCTTCCAGAATTCGAGCCTTGATTCCGCCGAGCTCTTCGATACCTTCGGTGTAGATCGCCCAAGCTTGGTCGGTCTTTGCTCCCTCGCGGTACTCCTTGAGTGAGTTGATCTTGTAGTTGACGTGCTCGAGGGCCGTGGCGCGAGCCGACTCGACGCCGTCATCGTCGCCGGCGCGAGCCGGCGCGAGCCGGCGCGCCGAAAGCGAGCATGAGGGCCGTGATGATCACGATGATCGTGCGTGCCCGGAGTCGGGACGGAGCCGCCAGTTGCATGTGTACCACACCAAATCTGCGACGAGCAGTGCGCATCGACCGTTTTCCCCTACCTCATTGGAATCGGCGCCGGAGGCACTAATCCTTAAGTGCGTGCCTGCCAATAGCGCCAATGAACTAGCCCTCAGGAACCGCGCGGCCTAGTCAAGAATGGCCAAGGCTTCCGCGGCGATCTCGATCGATTCGGTGGTGATGGGGTCGAGGACGAGCTGGACGTGGTTGGCGCCTGCCTCGGCGAAGGCGAGCAACGTGTCGGCGAGCTGGTCGGCACCGCCCGATAGCGGAGGAGCACTGTCGCGGTCGGGGTTGGATTGGACCCGGCCGGTACCGCCGGCGAATTGCCAGTACAGCGCCGTCGTCCTTCCCACCTCGGCGGGGTCGCGGCCTACCTCTCGGCACGCGTCGTCGATGGTCGCATTCACCTCACCGAACCCGCTCGGTCGGTTTCCGTGCCATGCATGCCAAACGTTCCAGAGGTCGACGTAGGGCAGGGTGATCGCCAGCATCTTTGGTCCGGTCGATCCGATCATCAGTGGCGGGCCGCCTGGTCGCGGTGGGGGTACGAGCTCGCAGTCCCTCAGGGTGTAGTAGTCGCCTTCGAAGTCGATGCTGCCCTGGGTGAGCAGCGTGCGAATGATCGTGAATGCCTCGGCAAAGCGTGCGACCCGATGATCGAAGGGAAAGCCGAAGGCGGCGTACTCGGTCTCATTCCACCCCGCTCCCAAACCGAGGATGAGCCGACCCCCCGAGATCTCGTCAACGGTGGCCGCCTTCTTGGCCAACATCGCCGGATTGTGAAAGCTTGTCGAAGCGACCAGAGGCCCGAGCTGGACCCGGTCGGTGATTGCGGCCAGGCCCGCCAGCACCGACCAGGCCTCCCAGGGACCGCTGGCCCCGTCACCATCCCGATACAGCAAGTGGTCGCCAACCCAGATCGAGTCGAACCCCGTGGCCTCAGCGGCAAGTGTCATGTCTCGCAGCTCCTGCCACGAAACCACGCGTTCGACCTCAGGAAGCTGCACACCGACGGCGAGGGGGCGGGCCATGCAGGGAGTCTCAAGGCACAAGGCTCAACGCGCAAATCGCAAGCCTCAAGTTCCGTAGCTCGGATAGGGTGACCTGAGATGATCCGAAGTGTTGACTCTCGTTCTGTCCGGACGATCCGATGGTTGGCGCTGCCGCTGGCAATCGTCCTCTCGGGTTGCATCGGCTTTGGCAGGGACGGTGGCGGCGACTTCTCCGATTCCTGCCGGTGCCCGAATCTCGAAGCCGTTGCCCCAACGATTGATTGGGTAGGGACCGCTGTACGGCCCGAATCAACCCAGTCGAGCGACGGATTGGACCATCCGCATCGCATCGACCTCCACTACCCGGCGGCGAGTTCGTCGGAGTCTGCGCGGCAGGACCTCCAGGTTGCAATCGACCGGCTGGACGACGCAGGGTTCCTGCGGTTGGACGCCTCGCTGCACGCGTACGCCGGCGAGGATTGGCTATTGAAACTGATGTCGAGCGACCTACGCCTGATCGTGTTTGTCGAGATCGCGGACGACCACCTCGCCGAGAGCATCCTCCGCCCGCTCGCTGAGGCCCTGGGGACCGTCCCCTGATCGCGGAACGCGATAAGCACCGCGCACGGTGGTCGCACGCGCGCTCAGCGCGAATGGCCCTTGTCACCTTCCTCAGACGCGTGTAGAAGTTGCACCAGACATGACACGGGGCTGAACGTCGGGGGAGTCGTTGAGGTCGGTTGGGCGAACCGCAACTGGGGGGCTCGCGCTCTTCTTAACGCTGCCCGCCTTTGCTCTTTTGGCGGCCACGCCGGCCTCAGCTGAGCCCGAGTCTTCGGAACCACCCAACTCCATCGAGTCGTACGCCATTCTTGCCACTGATTCGTTATGGCTCGGTCGTGGTTCGTCGGTCGAGTCGGGCCATGTTGGTGTCAACCAAGCCGGGAAGCAGTGGAGAGTAAGACGACGCTCCGGCCGGAGCCATCCACAAATGACGAATGGTGCGTCGGACAACGACCGGCGCCACGTCGAGCCGAACGATCCCGATATGTTCGCCGATACCTACAACATCCAACCCACCTTCGTATCCACGCGAGCACGAACCGCTCGGCCACCAACTCCTCGACGACGGCGGAGCGATCGTCACCGAGTACCCGGCAGGGTCGCCGCCCGATGGATGGCGCTTTCCCCCGCGAATGCGCCTCGCCGCATGACAAGGAACGTCCGTCAGTCGTCCGCCACGATGACTCTTCGGATGCCTCCTGGCGCTCCCAATAGCCGGGCGTCACGTTTGGCGCCGTGCCCAGAGCTCACCGATCTCCCCCTGCGTGGTTGAGGCGAGGAGTGCGTCGCGTCTTAGCCGAGGGTCGTCAGGCCCTTGATGACAAACACCACGCCAAAGAAGCCAAACACCCCAATCGCGGTGGCCCTGAGGTGCATCCTGATCCATCCGAACGCGGCGTCGAGTATGCCGCTTACCCGCTCCCTCGCCAGGGCGTACGCCCCGATGATCAGGAAGTAGGCGGCCTGGACCAGGAGCGTGAAGACCAGGTAATTGGCCAAACTTCCGAGCGGTGGGAGCTGAGCAGCAAATATCACGGCGACGACGGTGAGAACGAACACCCACTGCTTCGGGCTCGCAAGCAACCATCCAAAACCGACCTGGTATGCGCCTTTCGGATCGAGGTTCTCGAGGCGCTCGAGCAGCGACCGGAGCGTTCCCCCGGCACCCGGCGCAGTCGCGATCTTGAAGGCGCCAGCGAGCAGAATCACCCCACCGAGAAGAAACAGCACACCGATCAGGACCGCAAGGTCGGCCGAGCGATCTTCCGCGGCACGCCCAACGATGCTCATGGCTGCGCCAAGGGCAGCCCCTTGAAGAAGCATCGACGAGACCATTCCGCCAACGAACCCGAGCGCGGTCGTCGCGCCTCGTGGCGTGTGTAGCAGCAAGATCACGGCGAGGGTGCGAGCAGGGGAGATCATCATCGCCAGCAGGAGCGGCACGAGATCGATCCACATGTCCGTCATTGGTGACGCCTCTCTACCGAGCGGCGATCAGCGCTTCTCGGGGAGCCCGCGCCGACTAGTCGACGCCGTCGGTCCGCAGCGATGCCCGGAACTGGTCAGGCATGGTGAAGCCGATGAACTCGAGCGGGTCGAACGGGAGCTCCTTGCGGAGCTGCTCGAGGGTGTCACCGATTGCGAGCGTTTCCGGTCGGGCGTTCTCGATCCCGGTGAAGGGAACGCCCCGCCCCTTCTCGCGGTCGGGATACCGCTCCTTCCACAGCAGGTGGCGGGCCAGCAGTCGATCGAACTGGCCGCTCGACCAGATCAAGGGGACGAGCTGTGCCATGGATTCGCGGGGATCGGTGATCAGGTCGAAGAACACCGGAGAGGTTCCCGTATCTTCACCTTCGGTGATCCAATGGCGCTTGTAGCGACCCTTCACCGTGGCGCCCAGCTGATCGCCGGAGTAGATGAACACGTAGTCCCGTCGGCTGTACCCATCGCCGTTGAGGAGCATCGACGTCTGGTCGACGCCATCGATGACTCGGTCGGTCGGGATGTGACCGGTTGCCCCACCGATCCGGGCGAACGTGGTGAACAGATCCACTTCGTGGACGATGTCGTTGACGAACTGGCCGGGAGCGATCGTGCCCGGCCACCAGGCGAACCCCGGCACCCGGACGCCGCCCTCGAGGAAGTCGCCTTTGCCTCCCCGAAAGATCGTGTCGATCATGCCGAGCAGGCTCGGCGGGTTGTGGATCATCGGCCCGTTGTCGGCCATGCACACCAGCAACGTGTTCTCGGCGATCCCGAGCTCGTTGAGCTTGTCCATCAGCTCGCCGATGAAGCCGTCGAGCCGCTTGAGCGCCTCGGCGAGTCCGCCGGCGTTCAGCGTCGACTTGGGCTCCTGGCTTGGAACGAAGCCCAAGGCGTTCGGCCAGTACGAGATGAAGAACGGCTTGTCGTCTGCGGCGTTCTGGTCGACGAACGCCATCAGCCGTTGCTCCGACTCTAGGTCGACCTTCATGTAGGTTTCGACGTCGGGTGCGCCCCACTCCCGGCTAAATTCGTCCTTCTTGCCGTCGATGACCATGACCATGCCGTCGGGCCGCAACCCGTGCTCGTCGATCTCGTGCACGTTGTCCTTGCGCATATGTGCAGAGCCCGGGGCGATGTTGGCGACGTCGCCCATCGGGTTCCAGATGCTGCTCACCTGGTTGTACGGGAGGAAGAACGCATCATCGAACCCGTGAAAATGCGGCCAACTCTCCTCGATGTCGCCGAGATGCCACTTGGAGTAGAACGCGGTGGCGTAGCCTTCCTCGGAAAGCACTTCAGCGGTCGTCACCTCGTCGCCGCGTAGCCCGCCGAAGCCGAGGGGCCAGTCGACAACACCCATGCCGGTGCGAACCGGGTGCCGGCCGGTGATCACCGCAGCACGGCTCGGCGTGCAGGCGTTCTCCGAGTAGAGGCGGGTGAACATGATGCCCTCGTCGCGCATCCGATCCAGGTTGGGTGTGTCGAAACCTCTGATCGCAGCCAGGGCAGGGATGCCGATGTCGCCGAACGCGGTGTCGTCCCACATGATGTGGATGATGTTCGGCGGCCCGCCGTGCTTGTCCCTCAGCGCTTCCAGACGAGCATCAACGTCCTGATCTTCGGCTGTCCATCGCTCGCGGTTCTGCACCTCCAGGATGTAATGCTCGGCGTCATGCATGACCGGATTGGCGTTTGTGTCGGCCACGGCGGCTCCCTCGTTTTGCGGCAGCGGCAAACACTAGTGGAAGCCGAACACCCGTCTGGTCGGCGAGGCCCGGCTAGCATTGGTTCGGGGAATGGTGAAAGTTGACGGCAGTAAATCGCGAACAACAGCGGTGTCCGGGATGCGGCATCGGTATCGGCTTCGACACCGAGGTGTGCTCTCACTGCGGTCACGGCGCTTTCTTCGATCCACCGCGGCTCCACGAGGGGCGTGAGGTGAGCGTCGTCGAGCGGGTGATGCTCACGATGCTGTACAGCGAGGACCGCGAGCCGAGGTGGTGGCAGCGGCCCGGACGGATCATCTTCCTCGTGTCAACAGCCGCGATCGGCTACCTGATCTGGCTATCGATGGCGCCCTCGCCCTGAACTCCGGGCCCCCGGCCCATTACCGGCACATCGGTGCTGGCAGCACGCGTCGCGGTGGGCGATCAGCTCCTCACCCAATGAACCAACCAGCCGGCCGTTGGTTATCGCCACCGGCCACTGGTCATCATCTGCACGTGTCCGCACCTGACGCATTGGCGATACGGGGTCTCCCGGTCCTCAAATAGCCGCCACGAGTGCAGGAATGGGAACCACGTGTGTAGTCGCAAGGGCCAGCCATCATTCATCGAACAACGCTCCTGCTGAGGATTCAAACAGGGTGTAGGGGCAGACGGTGGAAATCGGGCTTGGCGGAAGCGAGCCGATCGCCGACAGATCCTCACATCTGCGCTGGTTAGCGAGCATGGGGCGTTCGGTCTGCGAGAGTGATCACATGAGCAGTGCCACGACCACCGACGAAGTTGCCGCTGAGGTCCGGCATCACGTGGACCGACGGGTGCGGATGCGCGCGACCGTGTGCTCCCAAACTCCCCAGCCGGAATTGGACAATCATCGATCGGGCGTCTCGGCGTGCGTTACCCCGGGAGGGGGGACCGCTCCCCGGTTGTGGTCAACTTGGCGTGATCACCGCGACTTCGAGGGGCGCTGTCTTGCCTTTCAGGTCCAGCTCCCGATGTTCCAGACCATCAGTGTTTAGTCCGATGATCCGGGTGAGCTGCAGGCTTGCCAGTATCTCGCCCACTCCGGCGGAATCGGCAAGTCGCGCTCCGACGTTGATGTCGTCGCCGAGAGCGGTCATTTCCCTGGACCCGCCCGGCTCACCCAACATGCCGACGTAAGCGTTGCCGGCGTGTACTCCCACACCGAGTGGAATCCACGGCCCATCGGGGTCGCCATGCCCGGTAGCCGCCAGGAGCTCCACCGCGCTGTCCACAGCAGCCTGGGCGTAGTTGGGTCCGGCCAGACCAGGGACGAAGTATCCGATCGCTTCATCACCGGCCAACCGACCGAGCAGCGCACCGCCTTGGATGAACACTTTCGAAGAGGTCTGAAAGAACCGATCGATCAATTCGCTGAAGGCACGGTCACCAAGGCGTTCAGCAGTTGGCGTAGATCCTCTCATATCGGCGAACACGGTCGCGATATCGACGTGGGTACCTCCGGGGTGATCGTGACCCCGTTTGATACATGCATTGCAGACACGCGGATCCTCCCGTGATTGACCCCTCCCCAGCATCGACATCACCCGGCCCCCTGCACCCTCGAAGGGGCCGTGGCACCACATGCAGCGGGGGTCGGACGGGATCATGGCAAACAATGCTCTTCCCCTGTCGAGCAGCGCGTTCCCCTCAGAGAACATCTCGTGCCAGATTTCCTCGCTCTCAGCCACTGTCACATCCCAGGTAATGGTCGATTGCACAGCAACGCAATTGCACAACGCAGTGGGGCTATGTGCTCTTCCCGAACCGAACCTGCCCGACCCATATCTGCACTGATGCGTTGGCGACCGGGAAGCTGTGCGGCTCTATTCTGCCATCATCGGGACCGCGCCATGAGCTGAGCATCCGGCTGGCTGATTGGCGGAGCGCCTCTCGGCGAACCGTCGCCGATCATCCAGTATGCGCAGTAACGCCCGCTTCACCGAGTGCGCGAGAGCGGCACCTCGGAGCGCTGTCTAGCTATGGATCTCCACCACGTCTCCGTCCTCGACCACATGGTCCTTTCCGACCTGTTGGCCGTCGTAGGCGTCCGAGCCCCAGATTCTGGCGTGTTGAAACGACGAGGCGAGGTCGCGATGGACGAGCTGGGCAACCTCCCCGACCGTTGCGCCGTGTCGCACCGTGTACGGGCGGCCCATGTCCGGATCCTTTCCCGGCACCTTCGTGTAAACCCGCACGATCTCGAGGTTCCGAAACAGCCAGGGCCCGATCTCGTCAAAGCCGCCCGGCGTGACCGAAGAGACGGCCAGCGTGGGGAGCTGCATGTCGGCAAGCTCCATGCATGCCGCAAGCTCTCCATCCACGTCGGCGATGAGGTCGCTCTTGTTGGCGACGAGCACCGTGGACAATTGCAGGCCAAACGGGTCGTCGTCTTCGTCTACCCGAGAGCCCCACTGTGGGCTAAGGGTGACCTGTCGCTCCTCGAGAATCTCGACCATGGTGACGAGTGCCTCGACACAGCCCGGCTGGGTGAGGTCAATGACGAGCAGTGCACCGTCGGCCGACTGCAGCGTGTTGCCGATCCACGGGATCGGATGTTCGGGAGAGATCGGCGGCAGGTCGACGACCTGGACGTGGGCGTCGTCGATCGTGAGCATGCCAGGCTCCGGGTACTGCGTAGTGAACGGGTAGTCCCCGACGTGGGTGTGGGCTCCGGTAAGGGATGCGTGCAGCGTCGATTTGCCGGAGTTGGGAGGACCGATGATCGCCACCTGGGCGGCGCCCTCGGGATGGATGAAGGTGGCCGGGCCGGTTTTCGCTCCACCCTTCGACGGGCCGGCGAGCTCGGCCTTGAGCTCCTTGATCCTGGTCTTGATTTCGGCCCGCAGATGCTCGGTTCCCTTGTGCTTTGGGATGGCGCGGTTCATGTCGCCGAGCAACTCGAGACGGTCCTGGGGATCCCTCGCTCGCTTGTAGGCAGCCTCGGCCTTCTTGTACTCCGGGGTGAGGTTGGCCGGCATCTGGCCATGTTACGAAACGGCGGCAGGCCGAGACCGTTCCGGTGGTCGAGGATGGCCGTTCGGTCGACCCTCCGATGCAGGCGGGTTGCGGTGCTGCCTATCGTGAAGGTCAGGAGGTGTGCAATGACAGACTGGTCTGCTCCGGTGCCAGAGACCCATCGCAATTGGGTGACCTGGGTTCTCTTCTTCTTGGCGATTTTCGCGGCGATTGCGGCGTTCCTCGATGCGGCGCGCTACATGGGTTGGATTTCCGTGGCGAGCGTTGGCGAGCTCGAGTTCTTCCTCGAAGACGTCAACTGGCTCGGCGCGCTCTTCTCCGGGCTCATCGGCCTGATCTGGATCGCCGTCGCCGGATGGATCTGGAGCCAGGACACGCGGGGCTGGATGTTCGTGGTGATTCTGGCGTCGCTGAACCTGTTCTTCATTCTCCTGTCCCTGATCGGCACGGCCACGCTGGAGAACATCTGGCCGGCGTTGGTGATCAACGGCGGGGTGCTGATCCTGGCGTTCCTGCCGACCACGAAGCAAGCGTTCGGCGCCGACACCGAGGCGTACTAGCGGCATGCTTTGTGGCCGCCTTGGACGATGACACCTAGCGGGAGATGACCGGCACCTCGATGACCGCTTGCGCGGCCTCATAGACCGCCCACGCAGCCGCAAACACGGGTTCCGATCGGTCGAGCTTGACGTCGACCGAAGAGAAGGTCGGGGTTACGACGGGCAACGGGTAGATAGGGAAGCTCATCGTGGTGTCGATGCCGTCGAAACACCCCCGGCACTCGCCGGGCGGAAGCGATGCGAGGAGCTCGTCCTGGTCGGTCGCCGCCAGCTCGCGGTCAAGCGCAATCACGAGCTCGCGGTCGATCACCGCGGTATCGACGAGCTCGGATCCGGTCGCGGTGATGCGGAATGCCGTGACCTCTCCGTCGCCATGGACGACGATGCTGACACAGTTCGGGCCGAGCTGGGCGCAGCCGCCGCTTGACTCGGCAATGAGCACCGTGGCGTCGGCAACAGGCTCCGAATAGGCGGATGCACAGCCGGCGAGCATCACCGCAATGGCCGCGAGCAGTATCGATTGCATATCGGTTCGGACGTTACGGCGCCGTTGGCGGGTTCCGCGGTTCCAGAAACACGATCGGGATCTCCCGGTCGGTCCTGGACTGGTAGACGGCGTAGTCCTGATAGGCCTCGACGACCCGTGGCCACCATTCCGCTCGTTCCTCCGCGTCAGCGGTCCGCGCCGCAACCGGTATTCGATTCTGTAGTACCTGGAGGGTGGCCTCGGGCTCGGTGACCAGGTTTCGGTACCACTCCGGATGATGGACTCGCCCGCCGTACGAGGCGATCACCACGGTCCGGTCGCCGTCTTCGAGATACAGCAGCGGAACGGTGTGAGGTCTTCCGGTTCGCCGACCGGTGGTGGTGAGGAGGCACATGTCGTTGGCTACGAGGCGGCGCCCGATCAGCCCACCGGTCGCCCGGTATGCCGCGGCATGAAGGCGGGACAGGATCTTGACGGTGCCGTCTCTCATGGGCGGGTCAGCTAACTAACTGCGTTGCCGATCGAAAGCAAGACGAGCGCGAGCACCCCGATGATGACCGAAACCGCGAGCCAAAGGCCGATGCTCAGCACGATGATCCGCCACCACACGCCGAGCGCAACCCTCCAACGCTCGGAGTCCTCGAAGTCCGACCATCTCAGCCCCCGGATTCCATCGGGTGCGGTCATGGCTGATCCCTCCTCGGTTGGTGGCGAGTGACCTTATCGAAGTTGGCGCGACGCCACGATGAGTCACCATCCCGAAGGTTCTCGAGATTAATGTCACGGCAACGTCCGAAGGGAGTCGCAGTGGACAACATCGATTGGAATAGTCTTTTGTTTCAGTTCGACGGCAGGATCAACCGGGGCAAGTTCTGGCTCGGCACGGTGATCATCTGGGTGGCTTATATCGTGATCGTGGGCATCGCAGCGGCGGCCGAAGCGGTCCTGGTCTACGTGCTGGCTCTCCTGTTGATATGGCCCGGGCTTGCGGTGTCGATCAAGCGCTGGCACGACCGCGACAAGTCGGGCTGGTGGGTTTTGATCGGTCTGATCCCACTGATTGGCCCAATCTGGGCGTTCATCGAGACCGGTTTCCTCGAGGGGACCAGCGGTCCCAACGAGTACGGGCCCGACCCGCTTGGTGGTGGCGTCGCCGACGACATGGCGATGTAGAACCACGGTCCGGACGGCCCATCGGGTACGATCGCTCCGCATTTGAGCGAGGGGAGTCGTCGTGGCTGATATTGACTGGATGGACCTGCTCTTTCAATTTGACGGAAGGATCAACCGCGCCAAGTTCTGGTTGGGGATCGTGGTCGTGGCAGTGATCAATGTCATTGCGTCGGCACTCTTTCGCGGAAACTCGGTCTTCATCGCGTTTCTGATCACCCTGGCGTTGCTGTGGCCGAGCCTGGCCGTCGCGATCAAACGCTGGCACGACCGCGACAAATCCGGCTGGTGGGTGTTGATCGTGCTGATTCCCCTGATCGGCTGGATCTGGGCGCTGATCGAAACCGGCTTCCTCGAGGGGACCAAGGGTCCCAACCAGTACGGGCCGGACCCGCTCGGAGGCGGTATCGCCGACGACATGGCGATGTAGTCGCGGTTCGCCGGAGGATCACCGTCGGCCACGCTGATTGGGCAATCCCATGCTCTATGCTCCCGAGCCGAGCGAACCCTCATGACATCGGCAACTGAGCAGGAGATCCACTTCGTGAGCTACGGACCGGCGCGCTCTGTCGATGCGCACGACGCTGACGCCGGCGGCCACTTTGCTCTGTGGCTGTTCGGGATCTTCGGCGCATTGTTGATCGTGGCCGGGCTCTGGCTGTCGTTCGCTCCGTCGAGCGGCGAGCTGTCGGTGGGCTTCATCACCTTCGACGTCACCGAGATCCCCGAGCTACTCGGACCCGGCCTTCTCATTGCCGGGGGAGCGATCCTCGCCGGATCCATGTTGTCCGGGGCGTGGCGAGACTATTGGTTCGATGAGGGCTGGCTGATGGTGTCGCTTCAGGGCGTCATCGGCGTCGTCGGACTGGCCGCATTAGTGCTCGGGGTGCTCGGCATCCTCGACCGGCTCGACCTGTACAGCCTCCCCGGCCTCCCGATCTGACTGCGATGAGAACTCGTCCACCCCTCGACGAGCTTCGCCGAATCTACGCGGACAGCAAGACGATCGCGGTGGTGGGCGCCTCTCCCGATCCCGAAAAGCGCGCCCATGTCGTTCCCGCCTACCTCCAGGAACAGGGGTACCGGATCATCCCGGTGAATCCCAGGCACGAGGAAGTGCTTGGCGAGAAGGCCTATCCAACCCTGCTCGACATCCCCGAGCCCGTCGATGTCGTCGACGTGTTCCGCCCAGCAGACGAGGCGCCCGGCATCGCAGAAAACGCCGCCGCCATCGGTGCCGGCGTACTGTGGCTCCAGGTCGGCATCGTCTCGGAGGAAGCAGGCGAGATTGCCGCTGCGTCCAACATGAGCTTCGTCATGGACCACTGCATGGGCATGATGCACGCCAAGCTCGGCCTCGGCCCGGGACCGGACCACTGAGTCAAGAGTCGCGAGTCGCGAGCCTGACTTCCGGCTCTGGACTCTCGACTCCGGACTCAGGACTTTTCCAGCGCCAGCTCCAAGACTTGCGTGATGTCGTCCGACGGATGGAACTGCATGGCCTCACGGATCGAGTCCGGCAACTCGTCGAGATCATCGGCGTTGCGGACGGGGAGGATCACCTCATCGAGGCCGGCCCGGTGCGCGGCAAGCACCTTCTGCTTGACCCCTCCGATCGGCAGCACCCTTCCCTGCAGGGTCAGCTCCCCGGTCATCCCGACCGTGTCCCTGACCTTCCTGCCCGTGAACAGGCTGACCAGGGCCGTCGTCATCGTGATACCGGCAGAAGGCCCGTCCTTCGGGATTGCCCCCGCAGGCACATGGAGGTGAATCGCCTGGTCGAGCTGATCGGCATCGATGCCGAGCTCGGCTGCGTTGGAACGGACGTACGACAAGGCGATCTCGGCGGATTCCTTCATCACGTCTCCGAGCTGGCCGGTCACGGTGAGCTCGAGATTGCCCGGCATCGCTGATGCCTCGACGAACAGCACGTCACCACCGGCACCGGTGACGGCGAGTCCGGTTGCTACGCCTGGCACCCGGGTGCGATCTCCCGCCTCGTCCCGGAACACGGTCGGCTTGCCGAGCAGGTCGACCAGTTCGGTCTCCGTGACGTCGACGGTGACGGTGTCGTCGGTGGCGATCTTCATCGCGCTCTTCCTCGCCAGCTTCCCCAGGGTGCGCTCGAGCCCGCGTACTCCGGCTTCCCGGGTGTAGCTCTCGATGATCGTGGCCAGCGCCTCGTCGGACACGGTGACCTCGTCGGATTCGAGCCCGACGCCGCGTAGCTGCCTCGGGAGCAGGTGGTCGCGGGCAATGTCGACCTTCTCCTGGTCGGTATATCCGTCCAAGCGGATCACCTCGGTACGGTCGAGGAGCGGTCCGGGGATCGACTCGATCACATTCGCCGTGCCGATGAACAGCACGTCAGAGAGGTCGAGATCGAACTCCAGATAGTGATCGCGGAAGGTGTGGTTCTGTGCAGGATCGAGCACCTCGAGCAGCGCCGAGGACGGATCTCCCCGCCAGTCGGCCCCAACCTTGTCCATCTCGTCGAGGAGAAACACCGGGTTCATCGAACCGGCATCGGCAAGGGCTCGCGCAATTCGGCCCGGCCGCGCCCCGACATAGGTGCGGCGGTGACCGCGTACCTCGGCCTCATCGCGAATGCCGCCGAGGCTGACCCTGACGAACTCGCGGCCGAGCGCGTGCGCCACCGACTCCCCAAGGGAAGTCTTTCCCACCCCGGGAGGGCCCACCAAGAGCAGGATGGCGCCGCCTCCGCGCCGGTCGTCGGTGGAGTCTTCAACGCCGCGCTCCTTGCGCAGCTTTCGCACCGCGAGGTGTTCCACGATGCGCTCCTTGACGTCGCTCAACCCCGTGTGATCGGCGTCGAGGACGTCCCTGGCCTCGCCGAGGTCGAGGTGGTCGGTGGTGTGGACACCCCACGGCAGCTCGAAAACGGTGTCGAGCCAGGTACGCACCCAGCCCACCTCAGGGCTCTGGTCGTTCATCCGCTCCAGCCGATCGATCTCGCGTTCGACCGCCTCGGCGACGGTCTCGGGGAGGTCGGTTTCGGTGAGCTTCTGGCGGTATTCACCGACGACGGATTCGGACTCCTCGCCGAGCTCCTTGCGCAGCGACTCCATTTGCTGTCGGATGATGAACTCGCGCTGGGTCTTGTCGATGCGCTCGGTAGCGTCTTCGCGGACACGGCGGCGCAATTCGATGTCGGCAAGGACGGCGTTCATCATGTCGAGCGCCAGCGTGATCCGTTCGTGGACGTCGGTCGTCTCCAGGACCTTGACCTTCTCGGCGGTGCTCAGGTCCGGAGAATGGACGAGGAGGTCCGCGAGCTGACCGGGGTCATCGGATGCGAGGATTCGGTCGGCAATCCCGGCGATGCCGCGATGGTCGAGGATCTCGCTGACGACGGTGCGGAATTCTTCGGCAAGTGCCAGCGTTTCGTCGCTGTGCTCGAGGGGCTCGTCGACCGGCATCGCCTCCACCCAGAGCACCTCTCCGCTGCTTGGCTGGCCGGCGCCGATACGGGCGCGTGAGACCCCCGAGATCAGCGCGGTCGTGCCCTCTCCGGTGGACACCTCTTGGATCTCGGCGATCGTGCCGACGCTGGCATACTCGCCGTTGACCTGGGGGACGAGCAGTAAGCGACCGTTGCTGTTCTCGGCGGCCGCGATGGCCTGCTTGGCTTCGTCGGATTCGATGGTGACCGTGACCACCATATGTGGGAACACGACCCCGCTGCGGAGGGGAAGGACGGGCAGTGTTGTTGTTGTGAGGTCCGCCATGTGGCGTGTCCTTTCTTGAGTCACGAGTCACGAGTCGCGAGTCGCGAGCCAATCCCGCAATTCTCGCGACTCGCGACTGGCGACTCGCGTCTTCTCTTTGGGTTGACTTGAACCGTAGGGCGAAATTCGGTATTCCCTGACGGTCCTGGGGCGTCGTCGGGATCGGTCCGAAACTCTTGCGGAGCAACGGTTCTGGAATTCTGTCACACCCGGCCGGCACGATGTACCCATGAGGAAAGGAGAGCAGCGATGATGGTGGTGTTGCTGACGACGATTGTGTTGTTGACGGGGGCGGTGGCCGCGCTCGGCGTGGTGGTGCTCCGACAGCGGGAGGCCGAGGTTGCGTTGCCCGATGGGCTCAACGCCGATGTGCTGGAGCGTATCGCTCGGATGGAGGGTTCTCTCGATGGCCGGCTTCGGTCGCTCGACGGACGAGTCGATGGTGTGACCTCGATGTTCGCCAGCGCCCAGGGAAGGGGCGGCTGGGGTGAATTGTCGTTGCGTCAGGCCCTCGAGCATGCGGGATTGGTTGAGGACCGTGACTTCGCGTTGAACAAGGCGGCGGGCCATGATGCGAATCGACCGGACGCAGTGATCAAGCTCCCCGATGGCCGTTTCCTGATCATCGATGCCAAGTTCCCCGTTGCCCGTTTCGCCGCTGCGTGTCGCACCGACGACGCGACGGAGCGGGCCCGGCTGATGGCTGAGCACGCTCGGGCGTTGACCGCAATGGCCAAGGATCTGAAGGCTCGCGGCTATCACGCCGCGGCGGCCGGCGGGTATGTCGTAATGTACCTGCCCGACGAGGGGCTGTATGTCGAAGCAATGCGAGCCCGACCCCAGCTTTGGGACGAGGTTCTCGGCGAACAGGTGCTGCTCGCCGGCCCCGCGACGTTGCTGGCGCTGCTCGGCGTCACCGCGCAGGTCATCAACGAGTACCGCGCCGTGGAAGCGGCACGCCAGATCGTTGCCGACACCAAGGAGCTCCAAACGCGTCTCGCCCGGTTCGCCAAACATCTCGGCGACGTTGGCAAGAAGCTCAACACCGCGGTCAACGGCTACAACTCGGCGGTCGGGTCGTGGGAGAGCCGGTTGGTACCGCAAGTCAGCAAGGTCGCCGGATACGGCACCGGCGGACCCGAGGTGCCCTCGGCGGCTGCCGTGGAAACACCGGTCCGTGAGATGACGAATGACGAAGAATCCCATCTCACCGTGGTGGGCTGACCGAATCTCTGCGGTTACATGTCATGTCTTTGCGACGGTGCGACACCGCGTCTCGTCGAGGGTGGGGTATTCGTTTTTCCCCCCTGTTTCCCCCCTGAGGTGAACGGTCGCGCTGGGGTGCGACACTTGCCTCGGCGGCGCGGTTTCTTTGCCTCCCCCTCAGGGGGAGGTGCCGAGCGCCAGCGAGGCTGAGGGGGTCAAGGCGTTGTCGCGACCACGGTTTGACCCCCCTCCCCGCCTGCGGCGGGACTCCCCCCTGGGGGGGAGCAACGAGAACGCCGCGGCGGTGAGCCCAACGATCGTCGTACTGTCGCGAAACACGACACCCTTAGGGGAGGCAAAGAAGTCGCCTCACAAGCGACGGGAGGAAACGGGCGGGGAGGGGGCTTAGCGCTGTCACCACAAGGCGTGGTAGCGCCCTACGGCTGCGTGATCGTTGGGCCGGATTTACGCGATCCGGTCCTCGAGATCGTGCGGTGTCCAGCACTTCGTGCCGCCCGAAGCGACGGCGGCCGGCTTCTCGGCTTTGACGATCGCCGAGTGCATGCCTTCGGCCACCCGATGAGTCGGGGTGATGCTCACGTCGGCGAAGCCCGCCGCAGCCAGACCTTTCTCATACTCGGAGAAGGAAAGCGCACCAGCGATGCAGCCGACCCAGCTCCCCCGCTCCAAGCGCTGATCTGTTGTGAGGTGGTCCTCGGCAACGACGTCGCTGATCCCGATTCGGCCGCCCGGCCGCAACACGCGGAAGATCTCGGCGAACACCGCGGGCTTGTTCGCGGACAAGTTGATCACGCAGTTCGAGATGACCACGTCGACGGCGTCGGGTCCGAGTGGAATATCCTCGATGTACCCCCTGAGAAACTCAACGTTCCTAGCGCCGGCCTCGTCGGCGTGGCTGCGGGCAAGATCGAGCATCTCGTCGGTCATGTCCAGGCCGTATGCAAAGCCGGTCGGGCCCACTCGCCGTGCCGATAGCAGGACATCAATGCCGGCACCCGAGCCAAGGTCGAGCACCGTCTCGCCCTCGACCAGAGCGGCAACCGCGGTCGGGTCGCCGCAGCCAAGGCTTGCCGCCCTGGCACCTTCCGGCACGGCGACGATGTCCCCGGATCGATACAGCGCCGAGCCGAAGTCGGCGTCGGTCGCTGGTGAACAGCAGCCGGGCTCGCAGCAAGACGCCGCGATTGCTGCTGCGGCGTAGCGCTCTCGGACGCGTTCGCGCACACGGTCGGTTATCGGTGGGTTCTCCGGCATCGACGTATTCATCGCCATCAATACGATACTACCAATACCCATCGATGACTGTCAATACGTTGCCCAGAATCACTGGTAGCCTGCGGTATATGGAGATCAAGGTCATTGAAGCCTGTTGCGATCCGGTGCTGATCGAGCCGCTGGCTGAGGGAGAGGCCAGCGAGCTCGCTTCCGGATTCAAGGTACTGGCGGACCCGGTCCGGCTCAGGCTGCTCAGCCTGGTCGCCAATGCCCCCGACGGCGAGCTGTGTGCCTGCGATGTGGTCGACACGATCGGACGCAGCCAGCCAACGGTGAGTCATCACCTGTCGATCCTGGCCGGGGCAGGATTGCTGATCCGCGAACAGCGGGGGAAGTGGGCGTACTTCCGCGTCGACCCCGATCGGGTCGCCGTGTTACGGGACGCGCTCGCGATCTGAGCGCGGCCGCCCTTAGGACGGTGATGAACAATGACGAGTGCTAGGGGCCGCCGCTTGCTCGGATGATCCGGTGACTTGGTTTCTCCCGACAGCAGCGGCCCGCTGGTGGATTGCTCACCACCCTCCTACGCGATTCTCATCGGCGTCGCAGCCGTTTCCGCTGCCGCCGCCATATGCTCGGCCGCCATGACACGCGCAGGAACGATCATTGCGGTCGGAGCACTGGTGCTCGCCGCCTGCGGGGGCGACAGCATCGCGGCGACCGTCAACGACACCGAAATCACCACCGCCGACGTCGAAGGCTTACTCATCGAGATCTCCGACTTCGACCGTACGCCGCAACAGTTCGCCACCTTCCTCGGGCTGACCATTCAGTGGGAGGCCATTGACCAACGCGTCACCGATGAACTCGGGTTCGAACCCTCGGAGGAAGAGATCGACGCCGAGATCCGCAGGCTGGTCATCGACGCAGGCTTCCTCGACATACCGTCGTTTCTCGCCCAGCAGAACATCTCGGAGGCTGCGCTGCATCGCCTGGCGAGTCAGATCGCCATCGAGCAGCACCTCCACGAGTTGTTGGGTCCTGACGTAGAGGCACCGGGCGACCAAGAAGTTCAACAGGAGCTCGACGAGAGCCCCGAGCGCTGGGTCGAGGAAGTATGTGCGTCCCACATCCTGGTGGCCACCCTTGAAGAAGCCGAGGCCGCGCTGGTTCGCCTCGACGCCGGAGAGGATTTTGGCGACCTCGCTTCAGAGCTGTCGATCGACACCTCGAATGCGGAAAGTGGCGGCTCGCTCGGCTGCGCGGACCCAATCGGTTACGTGCCGGAGTTCGCCCTGGTGACGGCGACGGAACCGATCGGCGAAGTGGCCGGTCCGGTGGAGACCCAGTTCGGAGCTCACCTCATCCTGATTGAGTCGCGCCAGTCCACGCCATTCGAAGAGATCCGCGACGCCCTCAAAGAGCTGCGCACGGTCGATGCGGTTTCCGATTGGCTGACCGAAGCCGTGAAGATGGCAGCGGTGACGGTCGACGAGTCCCGCGGCACCTGGGTCATCGAGCCCGAGCCCCATGTGCAGCCTCCGCCTGAGCTCCGCGAGGACGAACAGTGACGAGTGCCACGTCCGCCGCTTGCTCGGATGATCCGGTGCCTCGGTTTCTCCCGACCGCAGCCCCCGCTGCAGGATTGCTCACCCACCCTCCGAGCAAGTACTACCCGGGGGCGATCGAATAGCCTGGCCGCATGATCGAGGCCTATTTCGATAGGGACGAAGGCGATTGGTTTGTCCCGACCGATTATTCGCGGGGACCCTGGGTTGATGATGCATGCCATGCAGGACCGCCGACCGGCTTGCTGGCCCGTGCCATGGAGCAGATCGTCACCGACCAGCGAATGACGCGCATCACGGTGGAGCTCATGCGCCCGATCCCGATGCGGGGCTTCCGGGTGCTGGCATCGATGGTCAAGCTCGGCCGCTCGGCGAGCGTCACCGAGGCCGAATTGTCCGATGACGACGGCATCTACGCCCGGGCCCACGGCCTCCATATGCGCGAGCTCGACCATCTTGCGGTGTCGATCGCCGACGACCTTGCACCGGATTTCGAAGCGTCCGAGCCGGGACCATTCCCGATTCAGCCACCACATGGCCTTGCGGCGTTCAACGACTCGGTGGAGTGTCGCTACGACCCGTCCACCAGGCCGGGGGGCGGGCCGTCGACGATGTGGATGAGGACCAAGGTCCCTTTGCTGCAGGGTGAGAAACCAAGCCCGTTTCAGGCCATCTGCCCGCTGGCCGATTGTCTGAACGGCATTTCCTACAACGATCCGATCGAAGAGGTGTGGTTCGTCAACGCCGATCTCACGTTGTCGCTGCACCGCGATCCAACGGGTGAATGGTTCTGCGCACAAGCCGTGTCGCTGTGGGAGCCCTCCGGAATCGGCCTCGCCCACGCCGCGCTCTTCGACACCGAGGGTTCGGTTGGCAGGGCGACTCAGAATCTTCTCTTGAGCGCGATCGACGGCTAGGACTGCCCGCGGCAAACCGTCGGCGTCGACAGACATGACGACGAGACTCGAACCGATCCGAGCGGATGGCAAGTGGCCGGGGTAGTCGACCATAGGATCACCGAGTGGCCGGTCGTCGTCGACCAGACCTTCTCAGAGGGAGCGCGGGAGGCAATGGGTCTTCCGTCGGACTAGATCGACTCACACGGTGCATCGCAGCGCGAGTTACAGCGGGATCTTCATTCCCTCGGTGCCGCCGGTCACGTGCGGGAAATGCTCGGCTGCGGCAGCGACGATGACGTCGATGTCGTCGTCGGTGTGGTCCGGGTCGTGGCTGGTGAGCACCAGTTCCGCAACTTCGGCGTTCTTGGCGGCTTGGACCGCGTGCTCCCAGGTGCTGTGGCCCCAGCCCACGCGGACCGGGTATTCGGCGGGCAGATACTGGGCGTCGTGGATGAGTACGTCGGCCCCCCTGGCGAATTCGGCGAGTCTCTGATCGGCCTCAGGCTCGCTCTCGTGATCGGTCGCGACCACGATGCTCCGCGTCGGGCCGTCAATCCGAAAACCGGTGATCCCCTGGGGATGGTTGAGTGCCACAGAAGTGATCGACACTTGGCCGAATTCGATTGGTTCCGAAAAGTCGCGGAACGAGATGGTTGCAGGCGAATCGACGAGCGCCGCTGGGAACCATGGCTGGGTCAAGACGCCAGCCAGGGTGGACCGTACATCGCCGACCGGCGTGTCGTGGCCGTGAAGGGTGAAGTTGTTTCCCGGCATCCAGACCGGGGAGAAGACGGGGATGCCTTGGATGTGGTCCCAGTGGTAGTGGGTCAGGAGCATGGTGAACTGGTGATCGTGATCCCGGCTCAGGCTGTGCTCGACATCGCGCAATCCGGTGCCGGCATCGATCAGCACACGGTGCCGAGGGTCTTGTGCGATCTCGAAGCACGTCGTGTTGCCACCGTACTTTGCGTACTCGACGCCCGATACGGCCATCGATCCGCGCCCACCGTGGATGATGAATTGAGGTTCGGTCACTGGCTCTTACTCGCTGGTTGACTGGGTCTCCGTCAGACGGCGAGCAAGCTCGGCCATCACCTGGACGGCGATGTCCGGCTTGGAGTTGAGGAGTGCTCGAAAGTCCCACTTGGTGAGGCCGAGCACCTCGGTGTCGCTGGTCGCGGTGACGGTCGCGGTGCGAGCGGTGTCGTCGCTGAGGAGCGCAATCTCGCCGAAATAGTCACCGGGGCCGTAGGTGGCGACGACGCTGCCGTCTCTGCTCACTTCTGCGGTGCCGGAGCCGAGCACGTAGAAGCCGACAGACCGATGGTCACCTTCCGCGATGATCGTGTCGCCGGTTTCGAAGGTGAGATCGCGTGCGGTGTCTGCGATTGCATTCAGCTGTTTCTTATTGAGGCCACTGAACAGCGGGGCGACCTTCAGCATCTCGACTTTGTCCATCGTCACTCCTTCGTTCGCGGGAACAATACCTGATGGCTCCTGCTCATGACTCCCCGCTCAGTCGTTGAGGGCGGCGGCAATGGCTGCGTATTTGTCGAGCTTGTCGATCACGACCTCGCGATCGACCGATGGCAATCCGAACACCACCCTGGTCACACCAAGGTCTCGCATCATCTCGAGTTGCTCGAGATCGCGCGGCGCCTGCCAGGCCGTCAGCTCCAACGAATTGGGATCGCGGCCGGCGGTTTCCATGGCGGCCCGAACTTCCCCGATCTTGCCGGCCATCTCGTGTCTGACGACGATCGGCATCCACCCGTCACAGAACTCGGCGATGTCGCGCATCGTCCTCGGGCCGGCGCCACCGCCGAGGATGATCGGCGGGTGCGGCTTCTGCGTTGGCTTCGGCCATTGCCAGGATGGCGTGATATCGACGTGGTCGCCGTGGTACTCGGCCTCGTCCTTCGTCCACAGCTCGATCATGGCCAGCACCTTCTCGCGCAGGATCGCCCGCCGGTCGGTGTAGGCGACGTGGTGATTGGCCAGCTCTTCTTTGTTCCACCCATATCCGATCCCGAACAGCACCCGCCCATTCGAGATCACGTCGAGTGAGGCCACCTGTTTGGCCAGCCACAACGGGTCGTGTTGGGCCACCAGGGTGATGCCCGTGCCCAGTTTGACCGTGTCGGTGACCGCGGCGCAGGCCGCCAGGGCGATGAGCTGGTCGTGCGTTCTCCAGTACATCTCGGGTAGCTCGGCGGCACCGTCGATGCCTCCCCATGGGGTCTTCCGTGAGATCGGGATGTGGCTGTGCTCGGGAAACCACAGAGACTCGAAACGGCGCGCCTCGACCTCCCTGGCCAGATCCACCGGCTGGATGGTCTTGTCGGTGGGAAAGATCGAGACGCCGATGTGCATGCCAGTAGCTAAGTAGCTGAGTAGCCAAGTAGCCAAGTCCTGGTCAACGGCTTTCCTCTTTTCTTCGCTACTTCGCTACTTGGCTACTGCCTACTATCGTCGAACGTATGTTCGACGATAGTAGGCCATGGCTCAACGATCTCAACGACGCCCAGCGGGCGGCCGTGCTCCACGATGGCGGCCCGCTGCTCGTCGTCGCCGGGGCCGGGAGCGGCAAAACGCGCACGCTGGCAAGCAGGGTGGCGCGGCTCATCGACGAGGGGACGCCGGCGGACCGCATCCTGCTCCTCACCTTCACCAGGCGGGCGTCCGCTGAGATGCTGCGCCGCGTCGGCGCCCTGGTTGTGGATCGATCGACCGGTGGCGTGTGGGGCGGGACCTTCCATGGGACTGCCAACCGACTGCTGCGACGCCATGGCGTCGCGGTTGGGCTCGGCGCCGGGTTCACCGTCATCGATCAGACGGATTCCGCCACGTTGTTCGGGCGCCTGCGCGCCGAGCGCGGGCTTGGCTCGACCGGGCGCCGTTTTCCGAAGAAGGAGACCATTGCCGCGATCTACTCGCGCACGGTCAACACGCGCTCGCCCCTCGAGGACACGTTGAAAGACTGGTACCCGTGGGTCGCAGAACATCACGAAGATCTCGGCGGCCTGTTCCGCGCCTATACCAGTCGCAAGCGCGAGACCAACGTCGTCGACTACGACGACCTGCTCCTGTACTGGCACGCACTGCTCGAATCACCGGCCGCAGGGGCCATCCGAGGACTCTTCGATCACGTGCTTGTCGACGAATACCAGGACACCAATCGCAGCCAGGCGCAGATCCTGTCGGCACTTGGTAGTCGGAATGTGACGGTGGTCGGCGACGACGCCCAATCGATTTACTCGTTCCGCGGAGCGAACGTGGAAAACATCATCGGCTTTTGTGACGACTTTCCCGGCACCACCGTGGTCAAACTCGAGCAGAATTACCGATCGACGCCGCAGATCCTCGAGGCCGCCAATGCCGTCATCGGCGCCTCGAACGCCGTGTTCCCGAAGCAGCTGTGGTCGGCGCGGCGGGCCGGTCCCAAGCCGGCACTCGTCACCTGTTACGACGAAGCGGCCCAGGCCGACTTCGTGGCGGATCGCGTGCTCGAACTGCGCGAGCAGGGGATCGAGTTGCGCGATCAAGCCGTGCTGTTCAGGACCGGGCATCACTCGGCCGGCCTGGAGATCGAGTTATCACGACGCAACATTCCCTTTGTGAAGTTCGGCGGGCTTCGGTTCCTCGAGGCCGCCCACATCAAGGACATGATGTCTTTGCTGCGGATTCTGGACAATCCGTACGACGAGCTTGCGTGGGATCGCGTGCTCCAGGCGATGCCGGGGGTCGGTGCTGCGACGGCGCTGTCGCTGACCGAGCGGCTCGACGATCTGGCGGTTGACGGATCGGGCGATCGGGTGGCCGCCTTCATCTCGGTAGACCTGCCGATGCCGGCAGAGAGCGCCGAGGCCTATGCCCTGCTTCGTGCCACCCTGGGAGACTGCCGCGGGACGCCGGCGTCACAGCCGTCCCCTGCCGAGCAGATCGAGCGGCTCGCCGAGTTCTGCGAGGTCGTGTTCGAGGCCAACTACGACGATGCTGCCGCGAGGCTCGCCGACCTCGGTCAGCTGGCAGCCCTGGCTACCGAGCATGCCGACCGCAGCAGCTTCCTCACCGAGCTCACCCTCGATCCCCCGCTCTCGACCAGCGACCTCGCCGGTCCGCCGCATCTTGACGAGGACTATCTGATCCTGTCCACGATTCACTCGGCGAAGGGAGGAGAATGGTCGGCCGTGTTCGTCATCCACGCTGCCGACGGCAACATTCCGTCCGACATGGCGCTCACCGACCCCGGGGGACTCGAGGAGGAGCGTCGGCTCCTGTACGTCGCGCTGACGAGGGCAAAGAACCATCTGGTGGTGAGCGTGCCCCAGCGCTTTTATCACCACCGCTTCTCGAGCAGTGCTAACCATTCCTATGCCCTGCCGAGCCGCTTCCTCGAGCCCGCGGCTGGTGCATTTGAGACGAGCGCTACCGGTGGGTCGGGCATCGACGAAGCAGCGGAAGGCACGGCTGCGGGCACCGACCCGGTTGACGCCATGCTCGAAGAGCTCTGGTAGGCGGCTCAGCGGTTCAGTGGTTCCGCCGCCATCAAACTGCTGCGCAAGAACTCATCTACCTGCGGGAAGTACGGCTCGTAGGCATCCAGATCGGAGTGGTTGCCATTGGGCACCACGATGAGCGTGCAGCTCGGCTGATGTTCGCGAAGGCTCAACGCATCCTCGACCGGGACGACCTCGTCGGCATCACCGTGGATGAGCAGCAGCGGAACCTCAACATCTCCGATCCTGTTGCGCGGCGCGATGTCGTCGTAAGAGACGCCGATCATCTGTCGGATCACCCGAAGCAATGTCCACTTGATCGGCGCCGGGTATGGGATCGCACGCCACATCAACTCCTCGGGGTGGGCAAACGACGCCACCGCCACCACGGCGTCGACGTCGGCGTTGCGGGATGCCACCAGGATCGACGCAGCCGCGCCCACCGAGTGCCCGATGACCCCGATCGTCGTGACGTCTTCGCGTGCCCGGAGCCAGGCCACTGCGGTCTCGAGGTCCTCGGCGAACCTCGGCATGGACATGAAGTCTTCCTCGTCGGAAAGCCCGTGCGTCCGAGCGTCGAGGAACAAGGCATGCAGCCCGATGCCGTTGAGACCGGGCGCGATGGGAAGCATGTCGGCGGCCGTCCCTCCCCAACCGTGGAGCACCACGACGGCCGGCGCCGTCTCCGCCCCAGGGATGAACCAACCATGGAGTCGCTTCTCGTTCGGGCCCTCGATCCACACCTCCTCGCCGTCGAGTCCCATGTCTCGAGGCGTGGTGTCGGGCATGGCGCGCTGAGGAACCGCGAACATTCGCCTCAATAGCGACGGGGCGGCCAACGCGGCCCCCACCACCAGCCCAAGCGGGATCGCGATCGGGATCAGTGCCTTTCTCATCTTCAGATGCTAGAAGGGCGATGTTGTTGTCTCTTCGGACCGCCGCCGGCCGGGCATCAGGGGGAGGTGCCGAGCGCCAGCGAGGCGGAGGGGGTCAAGGCGTGGTCGCGGCCACGCCTTGCGGCGGGACTCCCCCCTGAGGGGGGAGCAAAGAAAGGGCCGCGGCGCCACGGCTTTACCCCCCTCCCTTCTCGGGAAGGTGGCGACAACAGCGAGGTGGCTTCTTTGCCTCCCCCTCAGCTCAGGGGGAGGTGCCGAGCGCCAGCGAGGCGGAGGGGGTCAAGGCGTGGTCGCGGCAACGGTTTGACCCCCCTCCCCGCCTTGCGGCGGGACTCCCCCCTTGAGTTGAGGGGGGATCAAAGAAAGGGCCGCGGCGCTAGTCCGGCAGCGAAAACGCCACCAGCCCGCCGGGGCCTGGCTCTGCCCAGATGTGTCCGCCAAGCTCCTCGACCAGTTCCCTGGCGACTGCCAGCCCGAGGCCCGCACCTCCGGTCGATCGGGAGCGAGCCGGATCGGCTCTGGCGAACTCGTCGAAGGCCGCCTCGGTAAAGGAGGGCGGAAAGCCCGGCCCCTCGTCGGCGACCGTGACGGTTGCCGGCATCTCGACGGTGACCGTGATCTCCGAGCCGGACGGGGCGTGCCTGATCGCGTTGTCCAACAGATTCCGGATCACCCGACCGATCGGCGCTGGTCCGGTATTGATCACAGAGGTTCCGTCAGTGTCGAGGCGGACGTTGACACCGGCTTGCCGCGACACCGGCGCCAGCACCTCGATCGCCTCGTCGACGATCTCGGCGAGATCCACCGGCATCCGCTCGTACTCGAACCCTCCTGACTCGATGCGAGCGAGCAGAAACAGGTCGTCCACGAGCTGGTTCAGCACCCGGGTGTCGCCCTCAATCGAAGCCAGGTATCGATCCGGGTCGGATGCCACACCGTCCCGCAACGCCTCAGCAGCGGCCTGGAGTGCGGCGAGCGGGGAGCGGAGGTCGTGGCTTACCGATGCGAAGAATCGCCGGCGAGCCTCATCGTCACGAGCTCGCTCGATGTCGAGGGCGGCAAGCTCCCGTGCCATTTCATCGACCGCATGCGCAGTGGACCCGACCTCGTCGGCGCGGTCGACCCCGGTTCTTGCGGTGAGGTCCCCGCCGGCAATTCGGGATGCTGTTTCCGCAACGCTGCGGAGATCCTCGGTCCAAGGTTTGGCGACCGATACAGCAAAGCTCAGGCCGGCGACCAGGCCGAGTCCGAGAACGACGATGAGCAGCTGGGCGTCGTGCGTCGACAGGAACATCCGCTGCGCAGAGACCACCGCGCCGACGATGACGATCAGCAGAGCGGTGGCGATGAGCGCGATCAGCGTTCCACGCAGCGAGGTCGCCCGGCGTGCCCACCGGGGCAATGCCCAGGCGGCGACGGCTGCGGCGACGACCATGCCGAGAAGGATGGCGAGCAGCTCGACCCGTTCAGCCCCCGACGGCTGCATGCCGATCTCGAAAAGGGCGACGCCCACGAGGACAGCAGCGACGGCGAGTCCCAGGATCCTCATGGCTCGAAGCGGTATCCCATGCCGCGCACGGTCGTGATCCACTTTGGCCGTTCGGGGTCGGCCTCGATCTTCTGGCGCAGGCGGGCGACGTGCACGGTGACGGTGGACGGGTCCTGGTAATCGGGAGACGAGTCCCACACCTGTTCGAGAAGCTCGGATCGAGACATCGCGGTGCGTGGCGCCGATGCGAGGTGTGCGAGGAGATCGAACTCCATCGGCGTCAGCTTGACCAGCGCGCCGTGGAGCTCGACCTCCCTGCTCGAGCCGTCGATGACGAGACCGTCGAACTCCAACCGCTCGGCCAGCCTCGGCGCCTGGGTCCTGCGGAGCACCGAACGGACCCTGGCAACGACTTCTCGCGGAGAGAACGGCTTGACGACGTAGTCGTCTGCGCCAAGCTCGAGGCCAACGATGCGGTCGGGCTCTTCCGCACGGGCCGTGAGCAGGATCACCGGCACCGAGCTGTTCTTGCGAAGGCTGGTCAGTACGGCAAACCCATCCAGCTCGGGCAGCATGACGTCGAGCACGATCAGATCGGGCTTGGTCGAGGCGGCCAGATCGAGGGCGTCCTGTCCGTTCGCTGCCTCGTCGACGGCGTACCCGTCTCGTTTGAGGTAGCCAACGAGTACCTCGCGCACCATCGGCTCGTCGTCGACGACGAGGATCCGCCTAACCGCGCCGTTTCCCTGCGAGGACACGCCCATATCGTAAGGGCGCGTCCTCGCAAGGTTGGTGGTCGATGTCAACCGAGTGTCGCAATTCCGCCGGGCAGGTCGCCGGCGTTGTTGCTGAGTTCATAGCTGACGTGGTCGGAAGCCGGGTCATCGGCCTGGCCGACCAGGGGCTTCAGGACAAACGGCTCCGGGCTGTCATCCGGGTCGGGCTCAACAGACACCACGATCGTGGCGCCGCTCAGGTCCGTCGGGAACGTCACATTCTCCGGCGCATTGACCAGGAAGTCCTCGCCGGGGAAGGGAGGTCCGTCCTCGGGCCCCGAGAATGGTGCTGCGTCATCAGGGGCCGTCGCGTCGAGGAACGTCCCGGTTGTCACGGGGACACCGTCGATTACCGCCCAGCCCTCGTAGTTCCAACCCGCCGGGAGCACCGGCAGCTGCAAGCTTGCGGTAGGACCGGGAAGCTCGATGAACCAGATCCCGCTCAGCTCGTCGTTGTCGTCGCCATTGGTCGGTGTCGCGAGCAGCACCGTGCCGAGGGCGTCGGCGAAGTCGGTACCGAGTGCAGCCGGGTGGGCGATCGAGAGCTCAGCGCTGCCATCGACGACGTCACCTGCGACGAATTTGGTATCGGACGGAACGGCGTCGGTGTCGCCGGCCGGTTCGATCGTGACGATAATCGTTGATGCGGTGTCAAGGTCTGGCACCGGGAAGCTCTCGATGGCTCCGCCGTCGATATCGACGATCGCTCCGTCCTCGATGTTGAACTTGCCGGCAGAGATCGGGGTGCCGTCAATGAGCGCCCAGTTCTCATAGTGGACTCCGTTAGCCAGCGTAGGAAACCCGGTGACGTCGAGGGTCAGCCCCGGCTCCATTTCTTCCATGGCCTCGGTTGTCGTTGTTGCGGCTTCAGTGGTGGTCGTCACGTCGGCCGCAGTGGTTGTCGTGGCGTCATCTGCGACGTCGTCGTTGGTACCGCACGCAGCGGCGACGAGTCCAAACGCCGCCACCAGCACGATGATTCGTAATGCCTTGTTCATGGGTTGCTTTCTCTGATCTGTGGGCGCGATTCGACGCCCGGTCGAGGTGGGCAACGGGCCGGATGATGGTCTCGTTCCGGATCCCAGTGGTGTTCACACGAGGTTCCTCGTTTGTTGACGGAGCTGTAAGAAACCCAGTCTCCCCCCGAAGGCGACGAGAGACTAGGAGGGTGTTGAGCAATCCTCTAGCGTGCGGGGGCTGACTGGAGAAACCGAGTCACCGCAACACTCAAGCGAGCGGCGGCTCAGGGCACTCGTCATCGTTCAATACCGTCCTAGGTCTTGCGGGCCCGCCAGATCTCTTCAGAGGGCCATCGGTGTGCCCACGCTGCGTCGACATGGTCCCAATCGGTAACGGCTTCCTTCGGCGCTTGGAGCTCGATCAGATCGAGGATCTCAAATCCGCTGTCTCTCAGAAGCCGGATCCGGTCGCCGTGACTGAGATGGAACTCCACCCCATCGTCCTCGATCTCCGGCCAGTCGTAGCGGTGCATTCCGAACTGGCTGCGGAGGAGTCGAGGCCCCGCCGCCTCGCCTTCGCGGTCGGGCACGCACAGGATGAACAGCGTGGAGTTGCCCAGGAATATGAGCTCGCCGCCCGTCCGAAGCACCCTGGCAGCCTCCGGGATCCAGAGATACTGGTCGGACCAGATCGCCGAGCCGTACTCGGAGATGACCACATCAAATGACTCATCGCGAAAGGGGAGCCGCTCGGCGATGCCGTGGATGAGCGGAAATGCCAGGTTGTGTTGTTCCTGCATGCGCTTGGCCGTAGCGAGCTGGCCTTGGGAGTTGTCGAGGCCGATCGGCATACCGCCAAGCTTGGCGATCCAGGCAGACACATAACCGGTGCCGCAGCCGTCCTCGAGCACTGCCTTGCCCGCGATGTCGACGAGCAGGCCGACCTCGGCCTCAGGGACGCCCCAGATGCCCCAGCTGGGATCGCTCGTCCAGTTGCGATCCGCCCACTCGGCGAACTGTGGCGCCTGGTCATTCCAGAAGCTGCGGTTGCCCTCGACGTAGTCCGGCGTCTCGGTTACGGCGCACCCCCGCCGAGCCAGCGCACGAACCGCTTCAGGACCTCACCGCTCGAGCCGGCTGTTGGGTCGCCGGCCTTGTCGAGCACGGCCTTGTACTGGTCTGCGGCGGCGGCGAGCTCTTCCCGCGACCAGGGCCCGTGGTCCTTGCTGGCTCCGCGGAGGACGGCGAGCGCTTCCTCGACCGAGAACCTCCCCGCCGTCACCTCCCTGCCCACCACGACACCGGTCAATCCCTCGATCTTCAGCAGCTCCCTGAAGTCGTCGAGATCGCGCACACCGCCCGCGGCAATGACCTCCTCGTCGACGATGTTGGTGGCGGTGCGCAGTGCCTCGAAGTTCGGCGGGTCTTCGAGGGCGTCGCGGCCCACTTCGGTGATCATGAAGGCCGCGGCCCCGGCCGACGACAGTTCGATCAGCGTCTCCTCTAGGTACTTGCCCGTCCCTTCAGTCCAGCCCTGAGTGACCAACTCCTGGTCGGCGGTGATGTCAAGGCTGACCACGATCTGGCCGGGATGCTCCCTGTTGATCTCCCAGAACAGCACCTGGTCGTCGAGTGCCAGCGTGCCGACGACGACCCGCCATGCTCCGTCGTCGAGAAGCCGATCGATCTCGAGGCGGGAGCGAGCGCCTCCCCCGACCTGTACCGGGACGTCGAGCTCGGCGATGATCTCGCGAATCACCGGTCGGTTGCGGTAGTCGCCGTGAATGGCAGCGTCCAGGTCGACGACGTGGAGGCGGTCGGCTCCTTTCTCCACCCAACCCTTGGCGCGCCCTACGCAATCTGCGTCGAGGTGGATCACCTCATCCAGCGTCCCGTGCGGCAGTCGAACCGCCGCACCGTCCAGAATGTTCACTCGTGCATAGAGCTGCATGAGCTCCACCCTACAAAGCGTCGTAGTCATATCTCCCGGGGGGAGTCGCGAGTCGCGAGTCGCGAGCTATGACCGAATCGCTTCTCGATACAGAACTCGCGATCAGGCAGTCGGGCGGCGAGCCCCTGCGAGCCGCCCAACAAACATGACCGAATCGCTTCTCGATACAGAACCCGCGATCAGGCAGTCGGGCGGCGAGCCCCTGCGAGTCGCCCATGGGAATGGCGAGCCTTAACCGCGGAAGCAGTTAGTTTCCCGCTCACATGCGCTATGGAGCTTTCATCCCGCAGGGCTGGCGTCTCGACCTCATGGGCATCGACCGCCACGAGCAATGGCCGACAATGCTTGCCGTCGCAAGAGACATCGAGGCCGCCGGTTACGAATCGCTGTGGGTGTTCGATCACTTCCACACGGTCCCGATCGGCACACAGGAGTCCAGCTACGAAGCATGGACGCTGATGGCGGCCCTTGCCGCCACCACCGACACGGTGAGAATCGGTCAGATGTGCACATCGATCGCGTACCGCAACCCGGCCTACCTGGCGAAGATCGCGGCGGACATCGACGTGATCTCCAACGGCCGTCTCGAGATGGGAATCGGCGCCGGCTGGTACCAGGAGGAGTACGACGGCTACGGCTACGACTTCCCCAAGCCATCGGTACGCATCGGGGAGCTCCAGGAGGGCGTCGAGATCATGCGCCGGATGTGGACCGAGGACGAGGTCGAGTACGACGGGAAGTACTTCACGCTCCACGGTGCGATCGCGAATCCGAAACCGATCCAGGGATTGCTGCCGATGTGGATTGCCGGCGGCGGCGAGCAACTCACCCTCCGTGTCGCTGCCAGATACGCCGACTACACAAACTTCGGGCTCGAGCTCGACGCCTTCGCGCATAAGAGCGAAGTGCTTGCAGATCACTGTCGGGCGGTCGGACGAGATTTCGACGAGATCGTGCGTTCGGTGAACTTCACCGTGCTCATCGACGAGGATCAGCAGGTCGTCACCGACAAGCTCGACGAGATCGAGACACGGATGACGAAGCTGGTCGGCGCCGAAAAAGCGGAGCGAACGCGAGCCACGTACGAGAAGCACGGGCTCATTGGCACACCGGACCAGATCATCGAGCAGCTCGGCCCCTGGCAAGACGCCGGGATGCGCTACATCATCGGTTACTTCCCCGACGCCGCCTACGACCGCACCAGCCTCGATCTGTTCGCGAAGATCAGTAGATCAGTAGCTGAGTAGATCAGTAGCTGGGTAGATCAGTGTCTGCCTTAGCTACTTGGTCTGCCTTAGCTACTTGGCTACTTCGCTACTTCGCTACTGCTTCGCTACTTCGGTAGGTCGCTCGGCCTCTTCTCGCTAGCTCGAGTTGTCGGTACGCTGACCCCATGGAGGGATGGGACCCGAAGAGAATCATCGTCGGTGTCGACGGCTCGGAGCAATCGATCAATGCCGCCAGAGTCGCCGCCAGCCTCGCTCGCGCCCGGGATGCGACGCTCCTCATCGTCGCGGTCGTGCGACCGCCCGAAGGTTGGTGGGGCATCGTCGGCTCGCCGCCCACCGCGGAGGCGCTTGGCGACGCCCTCTCCAATGCCCAGCGCGACGTGCTCGACCGCACCCTCGACCAGGTAGATCTGGCGGGAATCGACTACGACACGGCGGAGGAGATCGGTGACCCCTCCCAACAGCTGATCGAGGCGTGCCAGCGCCTCGAGGCAGATCTGCTCGTGGTCGGCCGCCGTGGGGCCGGCCCGCTGCGGAGGATGGTCGTCGGATCGGTGGCAGGCCACGTCGTCAACGAGGCGCCATGTCCGGTACTCATCGTCCCCTGAGGGGCCCGTTATGCTCCACTGCTTGTGAATGACGGCGCCTCTCCGGAGCGGACGTCAGACCCGGTAGCGGCCTCACAGGTCGATGTGGTGGCCGAATTGCCCGGGGCATTCTCTGCATTCACGAAGGCCTATACCGCCCGCGTTCCCGACGACGAGTTCCCGTTGGTCAGCCCTGACGAGCTTCAGGCCGAGCTCGCCAACGCTTTCCGGTTCCTGGCTGAGCGCGGCGACGAGCCGCACGCGATCCGGGTGTTCAACCCACAACACGAGGGCCATGGTTACCACGCTCCCGGCTCGGTCGTCGAGATCGTCACCGACGATCGCCCATTCCTGATCGACTCGATTCTGGCGCTACTCACCCGGCGCGAGCATGCCGTCGCCCGGAGCTTCCACCCCGTCGTTGGCACACTCCGCGACGACGCCGGCAATCTGCTCGACGTCGTCAGGGGCCGCGATGCTGACAATCGCGAATCGTTCCAGCACTACGAGCTCCTAGAGATGCTCGATGAGGCCGCAGCTACCGGGCTGGTAGAAGCGATCGACTGGGTGCTCACCGGCGTGAAACTGGTCGTCAGCGACTTCGTCCCGATGCAAGAAGCGGTTCGGACCATGATCGGCCTTGCCCGCGATGACGCCGCCTCGTTCCCGGAAGAAGACGTCGACGAGACCGTTGCGTTCCTCGAATGGCTGCTCGATGACAACTTCGTCTTCCTCGGCTACCGGCGATACGACATCGTCGACGCTAACGGGCAGCCTGCGCTGGTCATCACCCCCGGCACCGGACTCGGGTTGCTCCACACTGAATGGCGGAGCAAATATGTCGAGCCGGTACCGCTTGAGGATCTGCCGACCGGCGTCCGCGAGCGGTACGAGTCGAGCGACCATCTGGTGATCTCGAAGACGAACGCCTACTCGACGGTGCACCGCGACGCTCGGATGGACTACATCGGTTTGCGACTCGTCGGCGACGATGCCAGCCCCCAGGGGGAGGCCCGCCTTCTCGGGCTCTTCACGTCGAAGGCGTACATGGCGAATGCGGGGTCGATTCCGATCCTGCGCAACAAGCTGGAGCGAATCCTGGCGGAAGAGGACCTGATCGAGGGATCCCATGACTACAAGGTGATCGTCCAGATCTTCGACTCCTTCCCGATGGATGAGTTGTTCACGATCTCGCACGACGATCTGCGCCGCAGCCTGATCGGTCTGCTCGAGTCCGAGGAGCACCAGCGCGTGCGCCTTTTCGTCCGACGCGATGCGCTGAGCCGCAATGTGTCGGTGCTGGTCGTCGCGCCGAGGGAGCGATTCAACGCCGAGCTCCGGCAGCAGCTCCAGCAACTGTTCCTCGAGCGGTTCGAGGGCGAGTCAATCGACTACCGGCTGTCGCTTGGTGAGAGCGGCGACGCACGCATCCATTTCACCGTATGGCCGGAAGGTGACATCCCGAATGTGCCGACCGAGGAACTGGAGAGTGAGGTATATCGCCTCACGCGCACCTGGGAGGATCGGGTGGGTCGTGTGCTCTCCGACCGCGTCGGCCAGGCCGAGGCCAAACGGCTGGTCGAAGCCCACAATGCTCGATTCCCGACCTACTACCGCTCGTCGACCCCTCTCCCCGAGGCGGCGACCGCGGTGGCCAACATCGATCGGCTCAAGGCCGGCGACGACGAAATTGCTGTTGATGTGTACAACGAGATCGACAGCGAAGAAGGCCTTACCCGGATCGCCGTGTACAGCAGAGAGGGCAAACGCGACCTCTCCGCAATGCTGCCACTCCTGGAGGATCTTGGCCTCACCGTCATCGAGGAGGTTCCGACGCGGATCGAAGATGACCAAGAAGAGCTCTTCCTGCACGACTTTGGTGTGCTGGGCGCGGACGGCGCCGCCCTGGACATCGCCGCGAGTGCGGCACGGGTTGCACAGACCTTGACTGCCGCGCTCACCGGTTCTGCGGAGACCGACAGCCTGCACCGCCTGGTTGTGGGCAGCGGTCTGAACTATCAGCAGATCAACGTGCTTCGCGCCTATCGGTCGTACTGGCACCTGGTGACGCCGACGTTCACCAAGGAGTACATCGCCGACACGCTCGCGGCCTATCCCGAGATCACCCAGGACCTCGTGCAGCTCTTCGAGGCCCGCTTCGGACCCGATGGCGACGAAGGCACAGAAGCCGAGCTGCGGCTGCGCATCATCGACCACCTCGACGATGTCGAGTCGCTCGATGAGGATCGGATTCTGCGCGGTTTCCTCGGGCTGATCGATGCCACGCTGCGTACGAGCGCCTTCATCGATACCGAGTCGCTTGCCTTCAAGTTCCTCTCAGAAGCGGTCCCGGATATGCCCCAGCCCTTCCCGATGTTCGAGATCTTCGTCTTTGCCCGCGCCGCCGCCGGCGTGCACCTGCGCGCAGGCAGGGTGGCGCGGGGAGGGATCCGCTGGTCAACCCGGCAAGAGGACTACCGCACTGAGGTGCTTGGCCTGATGAAGGCCCAGAAGACCAAGAACGTGGTCATTGTGCCCACCGGCGCCAAGGGTGGCTTCGTTGTGCGGGAGCCCGCCGACCAGGCCGGCGCTTCCCGGGATGAGATTCACGACGCATACGAGATCTTCATTCGAGGTCTGCTCGACATCACCGACAACCTCGTGGACGGAATCGCGGTTCACCCTCGCGGCGTGCGCTGCCATGACAGCGGAGACCCATACCTCGTCGTCGCCGCCGATCGAGGAACCGCCACGTTTTCCGATGCCGCCAATGCTATCAGCGCCGAGTACGGGTTCTGGCTCGACGACGCCTTCGCCTCCGGTGGCTCGACGGGTTACGACCACAAGGCCCTCGGGATCACCGCCCGCGGGGCCTGGGAGTCCGTTCGCCGCCACTTCGTCGAGCTCGGCGTCGATATCAATGCCGACGCGGTCACGGTCGTCGGGATCGGCGACATGTCCGGCGATGTCTTTGGGAACGGAATGCTGCTGTCGCGATCGATCCGCCTCATTGCCGCCTTCGACCACCGCCACATCTTCATCGACCCGGAGCCGGATGCGGGGGCCGCGTACGAGCAGCGGGAGCGGCTCGCGGCGTTGGGTCGTTCCTCTTGGGCCGATTACGACAAGGCGTTGATATCGGTGGGAGGCGGCGTATTTCCGAGGACCGCAAAGCGAATCGATATCAGCGAGGAGATGAGCGAGCGATTCGGGATCCGCTCCGGTGTCCTCACGCCAAACGAGCTGATCGGTGCAGTGCTCAAGGCGCCGACCGATCTTCTCTGGAATGGCGGCCTCGGCACCTTCGTCAAGGCCAGTGGCCAGTCGAATCTCGATGCCCAGGATCGTGCCAACGACGCGATCAGGATCAATGGCAACGAGTTGCGAGCCAAAGTGGTGGGTGAGGGGGGCAACCTCGGCTTCACCCAGGCCGGGCGCATCGAGTACTCCCGCTTCGAAGGTCTGATATTCACCGATTTCGTCGACAACGTCGGGGGCGTCCACTGCTCGGACAAAGAAGTGAACATCAAAGTGTTGCTTCGCCTTGCGGAGATGGACGGAGCCCTCGAGCGCGAGGAGCGCAATGCGCTCATCGAATCGGTCTCGAGCGACGTGGTCGAGGCAATCGTCTACGACAACTTCCTGCAGGCGCAGATCCTCGCCCAGGAGGCCGACCTGTCGGCGGCCAGCATCGATGCGTATGAGGACCTGATGATGGATCTCGAAGAGAATGCGGGTCTCAACCGGGAGATCGAGGGGCTGCCTTCATCCGAGATCATGATGGAGCGGTCGCGGGACGGCCTCGCCATGCAACGCCCCGAGCTGGCCGTGATCATGTCGTACGCCAAGCAACAACTCACCAACAACCTGGTGGCCTCCGACTTGCCGGATTCACCGGAGTTGGACGACGACCTGCGCCGGTACTTTCCGACGAGGATCGTCGACCAGTTCGGCCAGTACATCGATCAGCATCCGCTGCGTCGCGAGTTGATCTCGACCATCATTGCCAACCAGGTGCTCAACTCGCAGGGATCGACGTTTGTCTCGCGGCTGGAGGCGGAGATGGGGGCGAGCCCTGCCCAGATCGTGTGGGCGTATCGCGTCGCCAGGGATGTCACCCTCGCCGGACAGCGCTGGTCCGCGATCGAGGAGATCACGGGAATGCTCGATCCCGCCTTGCAGCGCGACATGCTCCAGGGTGTGGACGATCTGGTCGAGACGGTGGCTCGGGTATTCATCGCCCAGCCACGGGATGCCTCAATGGCCGAGATTATCGAGCTCTATGGGGGAGGCTTCAACGAGCTCGCCGGCGAGATACAGTCGATCGGCCCCAAGCGCTGGCAGGACCAGAACAATGAGGAGGCGCAGCGCCTGATCGACCACGGAGTGCCGTCGGAGCTGGCGTACCGCCACGCCTATCAGGATCAGTTGGTGCACGGGACCGACATCGTCGACGTCGCCGAGGCCACCGCCAGACCGGTCCTCGACGTAGCCAAGGCGTTTTTCCGCGCCGGCCAGTCCTTCCACATCGACTGGCTTGAGCGCCAGTTGGACAATCTGCCGGCCGACACCCGGTGGCAGCGATGGGCGCGCCTCAGCCTCGCGTACGACCTCATGGCGCTTCGGAGGCGAATCGTCGAACGCATCTTCGAAGAGTCACCCGATGACACCGCAGACCAAGCGATCGACGCCTTCATCTCGAGTCACCTCGAGCAGGAGGGGCGCCTGACCAGACTGATGCGGCTGCTACGCCGCGATGGGGTATCCGATACCGCGGCGGTGACCGTTGCCATCCGCCAGATCCAGGCCCTGGCCAGCTAACAAACCCGTTCTTGCGTAGCGTGATCCGGTATACCGGATGTGGCTACGCAAGAACGGTCGTGTCGCCTCTTCACAAACGAACGTTCGTTTGTATAATGGTGAGACCGACCGAGGCTGAGGAGATCCGGTGAGCGGCGAAGCGCAATTCCAGGCGACGATCGATGCCGACGAGAAGGTTGAGCCCCGCGACTGGATGCCAGACGGGTATCGCAGCACCCTGATTCGCCAGATTGCCCAGCACGCCCATTCAGAGATCATCGGGATGCAGCCCGAGGGCAACTGGATCACCAGGGCTCCAACCCTCATGCGCAAGGCCATCCTCATCGCCAAAGTGCAGGACGAGGCCGGCCACGGCCTCTACCTCTACTCGGCGGCCGAGACCCTTGGCGTCTCCCGCGACGAGCTCCAACACCTGCTCCACACCGGGAGGCAAAAGTACTCGTCGATCTTCAACTACCCGACGCTCAGCTGGGCCGACATGGGTGTGATCGGGTGGTTGGTAGACGGCGCAGCCATCGCCAACCAGATCATGTTGCAAGGCACCTCGTATGGGCCATACGCACGCGCCATGGTTCGGATCTGCAAGGAAGAGAGCTTTCATCAACGTCAGGGCTACGCCATCTGCCTTGCGCTGGCCAACGGCAGCGACGAACAGCGGGCGATGCTCCAAGACGCCGTCGACCGGTACTGGTGGCCATCGCTGATGATGTTTGGCCCCCACGACAGCGAGTCGACCCACACCGAGGAGTCGATGCAATGGAAGATCAAGCGGGTCACGAACGACGAGCTGCGGAGACAGTTCATCGATACCACGGTTCCCCAAGGTCAGTACCTGGGCGTGACCTTCCCCGATCCGGAGCTTCGCTTCGACAAGGAGACCGGCCACTGGCACATCGGGGACATCGACTGGGACGAGTTCTGGGCAGTGGTGAAGGGCAACGGCCCACTCAACCGCGAGCGCCTGGCCCACAAGGTGCGGGCATGGGACGAGGGTGCCTGGGTCCGCGAGGCCGCGGCGGCATATGCGGCCAAACACGCACTCGCCGAGTCGGCGTGAGGAGCAGATCATGAGCTACGACGTTCCACAGATCCCCGGCGAGCAACTGGATGACATCACCGCGAAGCACCAAGACCACGGTTGGCCGTTGTGGGAGGTCTTTGTCCGTCCCAAGCGCGGGCTCAGCCATACTCACGCCGGCTCCCTGCACGCTGCCGATCCCGAGACCGCAGTACAGAACGCCCGCGACGTATATACCCGCCGCGCCGAGGGTGTGAGCATCTGGGTGGTGGCGTCGACCGAGGTGCACGCATCGGACGACTCCGAATCGATGTTCGAGCCATTTGAGGATCGGCCGTACCGGCACCCCACCTTCTATGAGATTCCGGACGAAGTGGGGCAGATGTGACCATCCAGCCGAGCTCCCAAACGGGGAACACGACGACCACCGCAACGTTGCTTGGCACCTATCTGCTGCGCCTCGGCGACGACAACCTCATTCTCGCCCAGCGCCTTGGCGAGTACATCTCGCGCGCTCCGGACCTCGAGGAGGACCTCGCGGTGGCCAACATCGCCCTCGACCACATCGGCGTGGCTCAGCATTTGTACACCTACACCGGCGAGGTCGAGGATGACGGACGCAGCGAGGACGACTTCGCCTTTCTCCGCTCCGAGCGCGAGTTCACCAATGCACTGCTGGTCGAGCAGCCACATGACGGATTCGGTGACTTGATTACCCGCCAGTTCTTCTTCGACGCATACCAGCTCGAGTTGTGGACGGCCCTTGCACAATCCGCCGACGAGCGTCTCGCCGGGATCGCCTCCAAGGCAGTCAAAGAGGCGCGCTATCACCTCAGACACAGCTCGAGCTGGATGATCCGGCTCGGTGACGGCACAGAAGAGTCGCACCAACGCATCCAGCGTTCGGTCAACGATCTGTGGCGGTTCACCGGTGAGCTCTTCGATGGCGACTCGGTTGACCGCGACCTGTCGAACGCGGGCGTAGGCGTCGACCCGGGAACGTTGCGCCCCGCCTGGGAACGAACGGTCACCGAGGTGCTGGCCGAAGCGACGCTCGAGCGTCCAGACGATCCGTATCAGGCAAGCGGCGGTAGGCACGGGGTTCACGGCGAGCATCTCGGCCACCTGCTCGCCGAGATGCAATGGATGCAGCGGACTTTCCCGGATCTCACCTGGTGATGGCCAGCGCCATCGACGAGCTGCTCGCTGCGGTCGTCGACCCGGAGATCCCGGTGCTCACGATTGCCGACCTCGGCGTCCTGCGAGGGGCTTCGGTCGACGAACACGGCGTGGTCACGGTGACGATCACCCCCACCTATTCGGGGTGCCCGGCAATGGGCGTCATCGAGGAGGACATCGTGTCGACCCTCGAAGCCGGCGGATACGACCAGATCGTGGTGCGCACGACCTTCAGCCCGGCCTGGACCTCGGACTGGATGAGCGAAGAAGCCAAGCGGCGACTGAACGAATACGGCATCGCCCCGCCACAGCAAGTCGGGAGCACACCCGAGCCCGTGTTGTGTCCGCAGTGCGCAGCGCCGGAAACCAGGCTCGTTGCCGAGTTCGGCTCCACGGCCTGCAAGGCGCTGATGGTGTGCAGCTCGTGCGCCGAGCCCTTCGACCACTTCAAAGCAATATGAGTCGCGAGTCGCGAGTCGCGAGTCGCGAGTTACGAGTCGCGAACGACTCGTCGCTTGTCATGCTCGCGTCTCGCGTCTCGCGACTCGCGACTTCTCATGGCTGCTGAGTTTCACTCGCTCGCCATCGCCTCCATCGACCGGCTCACCGACGCCTCGGTGACGATCCGCTTTGCCGTGCCACCAGAGCTGGTGGCCGATTACCGGTTCACCCCGGGCCAGCACGTGATCGTTCGCGGGGACGTCGATGGTGAAGACGTGCGTCGGAGCTATTCCATCTGCACGAGCGCCAACTCCGGTGAGCTCCGGGTCGCGGTCAAACAGCTCGACGGCGGAGCCTTCTCGACCTATGTCAACAAGGAGCTGACCGCGGGCGACCGGCTCGAGGTCACGCTTCCGGTTGGTGAGTTCATCATCGAGACGGATGCTGCCAACGCGAGTCACTATCTGGCGATCGCCGCGGGCAGCGGCATCACCCCGATCATGTCGATGATTGCCACGGTTCTCGAAGACGAGCCGAACAGCCGCTTCACCCTCGTTTACGGCAACCGCAACTCGATGTCGGTGATGTTCCTCGAGGAGCTCAGTGACCTCAAGGATCGGTATCCGAGCCGGCTCGTGCTCATCCACGTGCTGAGCCGGGAGTCCAACATCATTCCCCTCTACGACGGTCGCATCGACGGTGCCAAGCTCGATGAGTTGTTCGCAACGGTCGTCGACGCTCACACCGTCGACGGCTGGTATCTGTGCGGGCCGTCCGGCGTCGTAGAGGCTGCGCGCAAGACCCTGGCCACGCTCGGAGTGGATGAGGAGTCGATCCACGACGAGCTGTTCTATGCCGGTGATGAGGTGCGCCCCCAAATCCCCGCCGACGACCCGGACGGTTCGACCGTGCGGTTCACGCTCAACGGCCGCACCTCGACGATGGTGATCGACCCGGCCGGTCTCAGCATCCTCGACCATGCCCTTGTGGTGCGGCCCGACGCCCCGTTCTCGTGCCAGAGCGGTGCCTGTGCCTCGTGCCGGGCGGTGGTGACCGCGGGTGAAGTGCGCATGGACCGGAACTGGGCACTCAGCGACGCCGAAGTTGAACGGGGCGATGTCCTCACCTGCCAGTCCCATCCCGTCTCCGAGTTCGTCGAGCTGACGTACGACCGATGAGCAGAACCACCAGAGACGACGTCGTCGCTGCCGCCGGGCGCCTGTTCGCTGAACGCGGCTATCACGGAACTTCAATGCGGGATCTTGGCCGCGAACTTGGACTCCTCGGCTCGTCGCTGTACTCACACGTCGAAGGCAAACAGCAGTTGCTCGTCGAGGTGGTCGACCGCGGCGCCGGCTTCTTTCAGGATGCCGCCGAGGCGGCGCTGGCGAGCGAGGGGTTGGCCGCTGCTCGGCTCCGTGCACTCATTGCCGGGCACATCGGCGTGGTGCTGGACCATCGACCGGAGGTGCGGACCTACCTCAACGAGGCATCGGTGCTCGACGGCGACCTGCGCGACGGCGTGATCGCCGCCCGCGACCGGTACGAGGAAGCGTTTCGGACCGTGCTCAAGGAGGGCTCTGCCGATGGCTCCTTCCGTGGCGACATCGACATTGCGATGGCCGCGATCTTCATCCTCTCGATCCTGAACGCCGTAGATCGCTGGTATCGCGAGGACGGCCGGATGAACCGCGGTGAACTGGTCGATCACCTGTTTCTGTTCGTGATCAAGGGGCTCACCGAGGAGGGTGCTCAACAATGACGGGTGCGATGAGCCGGCGCGTGCGCGAGAGTTGGGCGGCTTATCCCATCCACGCCGGCCCGCGACTCTGGACTCTCGACTCTCTCTAGCCGGGAATCAGCTCCACTTGGTCCTGGTTGCTCGAATGCCGGATCACAACCACACCACCAATCCGAGGAGCTGGACGATGGCCGAGACGCGAGGCAGGGTCAGGGTCGAAGACGGCCACAAACGAGTACGGGTCTACCTCGGTGGCGAGGTCGTCGCAGACTCGGTGAGCCCGAAATACGTGTGGGAACGGCCGTACTACCCGACCTACTACTTCCCGGCGGCAGACGTTCGCACGGATCTGTTGGTCGACACCGGCGACACCTACCGATCGCCGAGCCGGGGCACCGCATCCGTGCACACCGTCAAGGCGGGTGGTCGGGAGGCATCGGCTGCGGTACGGGTTTGGGACCAGGCCGAGATCGATGAGATCAAGGGCTACGTCTCGTTCAACTGGAACGCCATGTCGCGTTGGTTCGAGGAGGAAGAAGAGGTGTACGTCCATGCCCGCGACCCGTACAAGCGCGTCGATATTCTCCAGTCGTCCCGTCACATCGAGGTGGTGATCGACGGCGCGACCGTCGCCGACTCGCACCAGCCGAAGCTCCTCTTCGAAACTGGTCTGCCGGTGCGCTACTACTTGCCGAAGACCGACGTTCGCCTGGATCTGCTCGTTTCCTCCGACACCGCGACCAGCTGTCCCTACAAGGGAGATGCGGAGTACTGGCATGTGCGTACCGCCGACGGACTGGTCGAGGACATCGTCTGGTCGTATCCGACTCCGGTCGCTGAGTCGGCGCCGATAGCCGGCTATGTCTCGTTCTACAACGAGAAAGTCGACATCATCGTCGACGGCGAGCTCGAGGCCCGGCCGGAAACGGTATTCAGCTAGGAGGGTGTTGAGCAATCCTCCAGCGTGCCGACGCTGACTGGAGAAACCGAGTCACCGCAACACGCAAGCGAGCGGCGGCTCAGGGCATTCGTCATTGTTCAACACCGTCCTAACGTCAGCCGGTCATTGCGGTTTGTCGCGCAACGACTCGACCTCTTCGATCGCCGAGGCTGCTTTCTCGTCGCCCATCCGAGGCAGCTTTGCCGACCTGGCCTCATAGCGTGAGGGCCGTTGTGATCTGGGGGACCACCCGACGTCTCCGATGTCGTCGACCGGCTCGGGCACCGGCTCGCGAAGATCGATGGTGACCTTCTCTTCGGGCTCGATCGAGAGGTTTTGGCTCCCTGCGGTCTCGAGAATGGCCGCCGCCATTGTCTTGGCGTAGCTGACCAACTCAATAGTCTCCGCTGCGGTGAGCTCGCGTAATTGCTCAGCAAACCGCTGCGCACCGGCGCGGGTGGCGGCGGCTTCCGTCTTGGCCTCGGAGACGATATCGGCTGCTTCTTCATGGGCTTCGGTGAGCAGGAGGTCGCGGTTGGTCTTCGCCGCGGCAAGCAGGCGGGCCTGGTTCGATTCGATTTGTTCGGTGGTGGATAGGGCGTCCTCGACGATGATCACGGCGCGTTCCTTCAGCCGCACCGCCTGAGCTATTGCTGCGGCGAGGACGCGCTGTGCCTCCTCGGCAGACAGATGGGCTGCGGATTCGGCCGGCCCAGTCCCGGATTCTCGCGCCATCGCACTGCTGGCGACGGCCTGATGGAATCCGTTCTCCGAACTTCCGTGGAGGTCGTGGACGTCCCGGCGCAGTTCGACATTTCTCAGCTCGGCGGCCCTGGCCGCATTCTCGAGCTCGGCCATCGCCATGGCGACGCGATGGAGATACCGGCTCACGTCGCTGCGGTCAAACCCCTTGCGTTTGAGGGGGAAACTCCGCCGTTCGATTTCCTCGGGTCCGAGGTCCATGGCGCCTTCCGGAAGGCAGGTACGATCCCTTCAGGATAACGAGCCGGGATGTGGGCGCCGTGCACCTGCAATAAACATCGCCGGCGCCGCGTTTCCAAAACGGGAGGTGCTCGATGCCGACAGACATCGCATTGCTCATTATCAGGGTCGCCGTAGGTCTGGTTCTCTTAGCCCACGGGATCAAGCACGCACGCGGACAGAAGAAGACCACTGCATGGTTCGGGAGCATCGGGTTCCGTCAGCCCGGGATGCAATGGATGGCTTCTTCGGCATCCGAGATCGGCATCGGCGTACTGCTAGTGGTCGGGGCGCTGACCTCGTTCGCGGCGGCAGGGTTGATCGCGATCATGGTGGTCGCGTTCATCTCGGTGCACCGCTACGCGGGATTCTGGGTCACCGCTCGGCCCGATGAAGGCTGGGAGTATGTATTCGTGATCGCATCGGTCGGATTCGCGGTGGCCATCGGGGGACCGGGCTCGGTGTCCGTTGATTCAGCGATCGGGATTGCAGACAGCGTTGACGGCTGGGTGGGCTTTGGCATAGCAGTGCTCGGTGTGTTGGCTGCTTTTGGCCAGGTGGCGATGTTCTATCGCCCGAGCGAAGCGGAGCCAGCGGTCGAGGAAGGCACGGAAACAGCGGCCCCGGGTGGACTCGCTGACTCCTAGACGAACTCGCTATTTCTTGTTCGTCCCGTAGAACATGTTCCGGATCCGCGCCTCGACCTCTTTTGGGTCCTCATTCTCGACGCCGTTGCTTCGAGCAAACACTTGGCTCAGACGGGATTGAGTGACCTCGGCATGCCGAGCCCGTTTCTTTTTGGAGTCACGCTCTCCGCGTTTTCTTAGCCAAGCCATAGGCTTCTATCGGCAGGCGTTCGCAGTGACATGAGACTTTCGATTCGCGCTCTCGCAGAGAGTAGCTATTGCCTGCTCAGTGTCACTAGGCCGTTCGAATCATTGACGCGTAAGGCAAAATCGAACGCATCGACCATCAGGCATAGCTCGATGTCGCCGTCATCGATCCATGAGGCCGCTCGCAGCCGCTTCGTGCCGGCACCGGCGAGTACTGAAGCGATGACGGCTTCGGCCTCGAGTTCGCGTTCCAACAGCGTTCCCGCAATCACATTTCCGGTCAGTTCGTCTTCGTCGTGCGGAACTGAGGGCGACCCGCCCGACGACACGAGGGCGACGGTCCGCTCTTTTCCGAGTGATTCGGCGGTGGCGCGTGCGACGAGCAGGCTCGCCGCGTAGATCGGGCCAGCACCCGCTTCAACCGCCGCCACGACGCAGCGGGTCCCTGCGGTGGTGCGCATCACAACCGTTGCCCCGGCCAGGCCGCCATGGGCGATCACTTCCGTCGGGGAATTCCCGAGATCGAAGTCATCCGGGCGCCGGCCTTGATCCTCACCGCACAGCAGGGCGCGATCATGATGTGCGGCGATGCGCCGGGCTTCATCGACACCGTCGGTGAGGATGAGCCGGCTCACCCCGGCGTCGAGGAGATAGGCGGCGGTCGAGAAGGCGCGGTAGGTGTCGATCACAACAGTCGGCCCCGATGCTGTTGCGGCTCCGTCGAGGCCGACAGTGCGGGTGATGGTCGGCGGCACGCGGGGAGGGTAACCATCCTTGCTGGGCGGCTCGCGGGGGCTCGCCGCCTGACTGCCTGATCTTGCGTTCTCTGCTGCGAAGCAATTCGGTGTGCGTACACCGAGGCCGTCGCCCTCTCCTTTTGCTCCCCACTCAGGGGGGAGTCCCGCCGCCAGGCGGGGAGGGGGGTCAAACCGTGGTCGCGAGAAGCGCTTTGACCCCCCTTCGCCTCGCTGCGCTCGGCACCTCCCCCTGAGGGGGAGGCAAAGAAGCCGCCTCGACGGGGGGAATACCGCCGGAGAGTGGAGGGGGGTCGAGGCGTGGCGCCAGGGGCCCCTCTCCTTTTGCTCCCCCCTCAGGGGGGAGTCCCGCCGCCAGGCGGGGAGGGGGGTCAAGGCGTGGTCGCGAACAACGCCTTGACCCCCTCCGCCTCGCTGCGCTCGGCACCTCCCCCTGAGGGGGAGGCAAAGGAGTCGCCTGGCGTCCTCGGTATCGCCGCCACTGAATTGCTTCTCGCTCGAGAGCTCGCGATCAGGCAGTCGCCGCCGAGCGGACTGCGAGGCGGCCAACAAGCATGGCGCGCGGTTCAGCTTTATCGTGACCGGACTCATGCTCCAAAACATGATCCGCGCCGGCGCGCTCGATTCCGACTTCTACAACCTCGTCGAACGCGACCCGTCTTTGAACGGGCAGGCGTTCTTCGTCGTCGTGATCGCCAATGGGCTTGCCGGTGTTGGAGCATGGATCGGCCTGGGTGAGGTGGTTGGATCGGAGATCTGGGAGGGTGTCCGCGCCTGGTTTGCTTTCGGCACATGGATCGGTCTAGACGACGGAGGCCTGCCTTTCGCTGTGGTGGCCAACATCGCATTGGCGCTGACCGGGTGGGTCGTATGGGCATGGACGACGGGCTTCATCGGCGCACGTGTTTTCGGCGGCACGACCGACTTCGCCGAGATGGCCCGCGTTCTCGGGTTTGCCCAGGCGCCCCGCGTGATCGCAGTGATTCCACTGCTCGGACCCGTCGCCGCCGTCTGGACGCTGGTCGCTTCCGTGATTGCGATCCGGCAAGGACTCGACTTGGACACCCCGCGCGCCATCGGGACTGCGATTGGAGGATGGCTTGTGTGGGTCGTCCTGCAGCTCGGAGCGCTGCTGATCGCGGGGACGCTCTTCGGTTAGCAGGCCTACCCGACCGACCGATGAACCTCGCCGCGGCGCAAAACCTTCCAGTCGCCTCGCCACGAGCGGTTCGCCCGCCAAAACACCCACGAGGCGAGCCCTACGGCAATCGGGGGCAGGAAGGTAAGCGCCCGGTACAGGAGCACGCCCGCAGCGAGCAGCGCCTGGTCCGCCCCTGCCCCCCAGCCGAGGGTCAGCAGCCCAATGAATCCAAGGTCGACCAGCCCGAGTCCCCCGGGACTGATGGGGATCGCCACCAGGAGGCGGCCGAGTGAGACCGCGAGGATGACCCAGGCAGTCGACACATCATCTTCGGACACCCCGACCGCCCGGAGCGACGCCAAGAAGAGCAGGACCATCGCCGCGTGGTTCAGCAGCGATGCCAGCGTGATGACCTTCCACCGCTCCCCCGCAACCGAGGTGACGTTGACCCGAAACTGGAGGGTTGCAGCAACCACGTCGACCGGGCCCCGATTGATCCAGCCGAGTGCGGTGTTGGTGACCGAGTCGAGGCGGCCACCAAACCGGCGAGCGGTCGTCTCGGAGCGCAGCACGACGATGAGGACCCACACCGTGGCTCCGACAATGGCTATGCCAACCAGCGACACCGCCCACATCCACCAGGCGGCGTCACCGCTGAGGGCGATCAGCGCCACCGCAAGTACCGGAACGGCCATGCGGGTGAGCTGATCCCAGACCCCGGCCGTCACCAGACCGCTCGTGACTGCCGAAGGAGTGAATCCCCACGACATGAACATGACGTACTGCAACGGAAGTGCGATGGCGCCGCCGGCGGGGATCGAGTTGTTGATGGCGGTGCCGGTCGTCTGCACCACGAATCCTTCAACAAAGCGCAGCGTCGGAAGTGTTGTCATGAGGACGAAGACATAGGCGACGAGGAACCAGACGGCCAGTGCGCCGAGCAGGATCCAGTGGCCCGCTGCGATACCCGCGATGTGGTCGAGGACCTGGTCGTAGTCGGCGATCTGGGGTATGACGAAACCGAACACGACCACCACGACCGCAGCCGTGATCGCGAAGCTTGCCAGCCGCTGCCACCATGGCCTGTTTGGAGACTCGGGCACCGCGCCGGCATGGTTGGTCATTGCGGGGAACGCAAGCCAGGCATCAGAATCTGCAGCCGACGGCTGCCTCGCTGAGAGTCCACAACCGCGCAGCCAGCTCCTCGTCCCTAGCGAGCGCACTGGGGTCGGTGACCTGCGAGCTGGACAGGTAGGAGCCGTCGTGCTGCTCGAGTCGCGGATCGGTTGCCGCGTACACGGTGGTCGCCGCCCCTTGCACCGGGGTCAGCATTCGATGGCTCATCAGCTTCCAGGCAAGGCCGGCAAGCATCGTGTCGCCGTCCTGAGCGATCCGAGTGGCCACGACGCCGGGATGGAGCGAGAACGAGGTTACGCCGGTTCCCGCCAAGCGCCGTGCAAGCTCGGCGCCGAAGAGCACGTTGGCGAGCTTGGAACGGGCGTAGGTCCGAAATCCCCGGTACAGGCCACCCGCCGGCTCGAGTTCGACGCGGTCGGCGGAATAGTGAGCGGCAGATGCCACGGTGATCACGCGTGCCGGTTCGGATTTCACGAGGTGGTTGCGCAACAAGCAGGTGAGGTGGAAGTGGCCAAGATGGTTGACCCGAATGGTCATCTCGAACCCGTCGGTGGATATCGCCTTCCTGCCAAGCATGACGCCTGCGTTGTTGATCAGCACTCCGAGGTCAGCCGTGGTCGCCAGGAATTGCTCGGCGAAGGCCTGCGTCGATGATGGGTCCGAGAGGTCGAGGGTCATCGCCCGCACCGTTCTACCAGCGCGTGCGGTGAGCTCTTGGGCGACCTTGGCGCCAACCGCCGGATCCCGGGCGGTAATCACCACATCCGCGCCCCGCTCTGCCAAGGCAGCTGCGCTCGCCCTGCCGATTCCCGATGTGGCACCGGTGACGAGGACGGAGCGATCCTCAATGTTCCATGGCATTCCGACGACGCTACCGGAACGATTCTCATACGGTCCTCACGCGCTGTAGGGGTTCGGCGTCGTATCGTTTCAGGAGATCGCCATGGACAGAGTGCTCATCGTCGAAGACGACCCGGATGTTCGCGCCGCGCTGACGCGCGCCCTCTCCTTCGAGGGCTATGAGGTCGATACCGCCACCGACGGTGGGAAGGCCTTGGCGATGGTCGACGAAGAGGAGCCGGACGCCATCATCCTCGACGTCATGATGCCGTTCGTCGATGGGCTGGAGACGGCCCGCATGTTGCGGTCCCACGGCTACACGACACCGATCCTCATGCTCACGGCGCGGGGCGAGGTAGGCGATCGGGTCGATGGGCTCGACGCCGGAGCCGACGACTACCTGACCAAGCCGTTCGCACTCGAGGAGCTGCTGGCACGGCTGCGGGCGCTCCTGCGCAGGGCGCACCATGAGGTGAGCGAGGTCATGACCGATGCAGGCATCGAGATGAACCTCGGCACGCGCGAGGTGGCAAGAGATGGCGAGCCGCTCACGCTCACCAAGACCGAATTCGACCTGCTGGAGGCGCTGATGCGCGACGCAGGCAAGGTGGTGTCGCGGAGCCAGTTGTACAACGAGGTGTGGGGCATCGATTTCGAGACGTCGTCGAACTCCCTCGACGTCTACATCGGCTACTTGCGCCGCAAGACCGAGGAGGACGGGAAGCCCCGGGTGGTCCATACGGTCAGAGGCGTTGGCTACGTCTTTCGAGAAGACCGATGAGCCTACGGGCCAGAATCGCCACGGTGGCCGCCGCCGCGGTGGCTCTTGCCGTTATCGCCGTATCGGTCAGCGCGTTCCTGGCGGCACGAATCGAGCTCCGGGCAGAGGTCGACTCGGGCCTGCTGGAACGGACCATGATCGTGGAGGAGGCGGTCGAGGAATTCGAACAGATCACCGGCGATCGACCGTTCCGTCTCCCTCCGGGAATTCTCGGCAACGTCCGCAGCGATTTCGACGTCGTCTACTACCAGCTGAACCTGCCCAACGGGAGAGTGATCGTTCCGCAGGGCCAGCCGGCACTTCCCGCCGTTGATGCCCGGTCCATGCTGGATGGAGCGGTGCTGAGCGATGAGACCGTTGACGGAGTCCACGTGCGCATGGCCTCGGTCGATGCCGGGCGCCTCGGCGTCGTACAGATCGCCAGACCGCTCACCGAGGTCGACGCAACGCTGTCCGGGCTCGCCGTGATTCTCCTTGCGATTGGAGTGATCGGCACCCTGCTCGCCGGCGTCATCGGCCTGCTCATCGCCAGAAGCGCGCTGAAGCCGATCGGCCATCTGACCGCCGCCGCCGAGCACGTTGCCGAAACGCGAGATCTCGGCTCACGAATCGAGATCGCGTCCAAAGACGAGGTCGGCAGCCTGGCCGGAAGCTTCAACGCCATGCTGGCAGCGCTCGACGAGTCGCGGTCCCAGCAGCGCCGCCTGGTTCGCGATGCCGGCCACGAACTGCGCACACCCCTCACGGCGCTGCGCACCAACATCGAGCTACTGGCAAAGTCGGACCAGCTCGGCGACGAAGTGAGAAACGAGCTGGTTGCTGCCGCCAATGCCGAGGTCATCGATCTGTCCGCCCTGGTGACCGAGATCGTCGACCTGGCGTCCGACCGGTACGCCGAGCTCCCCATCGAGCGTGTCGCACTAGAAGACGTCGTTGAGGTGTCGGTGACGAAGGCTCGCCGGCGCGGCGAATCCGACATCACCCTGACAAGGACAACCTCGCCCGTCATGGGTAGACCGGCGGCACTGGAGCGGGCCGTAGACAACCTCCTCGACAATGCCCACAAGTGGAACGATCCCTCCAAGCCGATAGAGGTCGAGGTCAGCGACGGTCGCGTCAGCGTGCGCGACCACGGCCCCGGGATTCCCACCGAGGAGCGCGAACTGGTCTTTGACCGCTTCTACCGCTCCGTGGTGGCGAGGTCCACACCGGGGTCGGGTCTCGGGCTGTCGATCGTCAAGCAGATTGCCGAGGACCACGGTGGCGAGGTCTTTGTTGAATCCGCGGCAGGTGGCGGCGCCATCGTCGGGTTCCATGTCCCCGTCGCGGGCCGCTGAAGGGCTCTCAGTCGATTCTTAACCGGCGCTCAGGCTGCCGTCATCACCGCCTCCGATACTGAGTGGGAAAGGAGGTTCCGTGAGAACCATCATTACCGCAGTCATAGCCGCCGTCGTCATCGCTGCCGGCGCATTTGCCGCCACCGCAGTTGTTGCAGGCCAGGCGACGGCTCAAGAGTCGGACGAGCCGGCCATCGACCAGCAGCACGTGAAACGACATCGAGGGGCGATTCTCGAAGAGACGCTGTCCGAGCTGGTCGCAGCCGGCACGATCACCCAGGCCCAGGCCGATGCGATCACCGAGGCGTTGGCCGCGAAGGCCGAGGAGTACCAGGAAGAGCGCCAGCAGCGCCGCGAAGACCGCCAGGAGCGCCGAGCACAATTCCGCTCCTACCTCGAGGATGGCGTCGTCGACGGCGATGAGCTCGCCGAGTTCCTCTCCGGTCTGCCGGACGACCATTGGCTCAAAGATCCGAACGGCCCGGCGGCCCCGTACCTCGAGGACGGTCAGCTCACCACCGACGAGCTACGCCGGCTTCGAGAGGGATTCCGCAGGCACCACGGTGGAGCGGAGGGTGACGCCTTGGCCCCTGCTGCGGAACCGACGGGCGCTCAGATCTAGGAGATCACGAGGAAGTAACCAAGCCGGGTAGTCCTCCCCTACACAGCAGCTACTTCCTCTCAGGGTCCCGCGGTCTTTCCCACCGCGGGGCCCTTCCGCGTCGATAGCCACTCAGCTGCTCGCGCTTGATCCAGCTCACCACACCTTTGACCCCCCTCCCCTCCCTCCGTGTCATGGTCCATAGATCGAGACGACACTGTGAGTGATAGGGACTCGATCTATGGACCATGATCGGGACTACCCCCTGAGGGGGGAGCGAAGAGAGGTCCGCGGCCGGGGTCCGGTCCCTCCCCTTTCGCTTTCGGGGGAGGTGCCGAGCGGAGAGAGGCTATTTCTTTGCCTCCCCCTCAGGGGGAGGTGCCGAGCGGAGAGAGGCTATTTCTTTGCCTCCCCCTCAGGGGGAGGTGCCGAGCGGAGAGAGGCTATTTCTTTGCCTCCCCCTCAGGGGGAGGTGC
>CAXMOP010000022.1:0-2115 GCA_964195155.1 uncultured Kiloniellales bacterium
TGTCGAACGACAACACTTCGAAGTGCGGTTCGTACAGCGAGCGCATCAGTTCGTCGTCACGGATCGAATAGAACCGCTTCGGCTGATACCTGTCGTCATCCCAGGTCCCCTCGGTGGTAGAGCCTCCCCAGGTACCGGCCCAGAACAGACCGCCATCGCCGAGTACCCGGTTGACCCCGGCGAACACGGTTCCGAGATCGGCGGTGGGCACATGCATGAGACAGCTCGCCGCCCAAACCCCGTCAAAGGATCCGTCGGGGAATCCGAGGTCGGCCATGTCGCGTACTTCGGCCGGCACCCCTTTGGCACGGCACAACTCGACGTTGGCGGGCGACAGGTCGGTGGCGACGATGTCGATCCCCTGGTCGAGGAACCATTTGGCGGTGTAGCCAACACCGGCTCCGATCTCCAGGACCCGAGCGCCTTCGGGAAGCCGGGCCACGAAGTCGTCACGGATCTCGTCGCGCCAGTCGGGTTCGCCGACTTCTTCTCGATCCGATGCGTTGGCATCGTAGGAAGCGGCCATCGCCGCCAGGTGGTCGAGGTCCATGCCGCGAGGGTAGGGCGAGTCAACATCTCGCCGAAAGGCGGCAACGGGTAGCGTGCGCACGTGCCGTTCGATTTCCGTCCCTACGAGTCCGGGTTTATCGCCGATCCCTACCCGACGCTCGATGAGCTGCGTTCGGCCGAGCCGATCTCATATCAGGAGAGGTTCAATCTGGTCCTGTTCAGCCGGTACGGCGATGTCAGAAACATCCTGCGAGATCGCCGCTTCGGACGCGACGCCCTCCATGTGATGAGCGAGGAAGACCTCAAACATTCCACCCCAATTCTGCGGGACTACCCGGTATGGACCCGATTCAACCGCACGCTTGGATTCATCGATATGGAGCCACCGGACCACAAACGCCTGCGCGGGCTGGTGAGCAGGGCGTTCACCCCGAAGCGAGTCGAGGCGCTCCGACCCAGGGCGCGGGAGTTGGCCGACCAGTTGGCGGCCGCCGCCGCCGAACGTGGATCGATGGAGGCCATCGCTGACTACGCCACCCCGATCCCGCTCACGATCATCTCCGAAATGCTGGCGATCCCCGAAGCCGACCGGGCTCAGCTCATCGATTGGTCACGCGCCATCGTCGGCCTCTACGAACTTGGCGGCGCTGAAGACAACGGACCCGCCGCCGAGCAGGCCACGATTGACTTCGTGGACTACATGCGGAGCCAGGTCGCTGAGCGAAGGACCAATCCCGGCGACGATCTGATGACGGCGCTGATCGAGGTCGAAGAGGAAGGCGAACGGCTTTCCGAAGATGAGCTGATCGCCACCTGCATTCTGCTGCTCAACGCCGGACATGAAGCAACGGTGCACGCCATCGGCAACGGCCTGCAGGCGCTGGCCGCCAATCCCGATCAATTCGATTTGCTGCGCCAACACCCCGAGCATGCGGCCGGCGCTGCCGAGGAGCTGTTGCGTTTCGACACTCCCCTACAGATGTTCGACCGGTGGGTGCTCGAAGACGTGGATTGGGAGGGGCATCAACTGCAGCGGGGTTCCAAGGTCGGCCTGCTGCTGGGCGCCGCCAACCGTGACCCGGAGCGCTTCGACGAACCGAACCGCCTCGACATCACCCGCGATGACAACGCCCATGTCTCCTACGGCGGCGGGATTCACTCCTGTCTGGGAGCGCCCTTGGCACGCATCGAACTCCAGGAGACCTTTGGTGCCGTCGCCCGCCACGCCGAAACGCTCGAGGTGAGTGGCGTCGCACCACGCCACGACAGCTTCATCTTCCGAGGCGTGACCTCACTGCCTATGGCGTTGGGGTGATCCGGGCGCGCCGTGGGTTGGGTCAGGTCAGGGGTCCTTCTAGGAACCATGTATTCATCAGGCCCTTGCCCTTGACCTCGATCTCGCCGCGAGGTTCGAGGACGTAGCCGCTCTGGAGGCGCTGCCAGGCCCCTTCTGCGACCTGGATTCTGCCCGGTTCACCGAGTGACTCCATCCGGGCGGCGACGTTGATTGCATCTCCCCACAGGTCGTAGTGGAACTTGCTGGTGCCGACGATGGCGCCGACGGCTTCGCCTGAGTTGATGCCGATCCTGATCTGCAGGCGGAGA
>CAXMOP010000023.1:0-31600 GCA_964195155.1 uncultured Kiloniellales bacterium
TGGGGCGTCGCACGCATCGCCGCCGAGCCCGGCGGTGCCGCAGCTGCTGCGGCGCTGCTTTCCGGCGGGTACGTCCCGGAACCGGAAGAGCACGTGGGGGTTCTGGTGAGTGGTGCCAACACCGATGCGGTGGACTTCTAGGAGGGTGCTGAGCAATCCTCCAGCGGGCCGTCGCGATCGGGAGAAACCGAGACACCGCAACCTTCGAGCAGTCGGCGGCCCATAGCACTCGTCATTGTTCAGCACCCTTCTAGCCCTCGTCGGTCTCGAGGCCCGCCAGCCGAAGCCCATCGATCAACTCGGCGCGGTGACGGGGCTGGAACGGCTGGTTGATCAAGTCGGTGGTGAACTCGGGCTTGATCGACATAATCTCGTCGACTTGCGTGCGAGCCCCGTCGACGTCGCCGCTGCGGGCCAGGCTTGCGGCGAGAAACAACCTGGGGAAGAGGTAGCCGCTCCTGATCGCGATTGAATCTCGGGCATGCCTGACGGCTTGGTCGTAGTCGGCGAGGAGGTAATGGGCGGCGCTGGAGATCGCGTGGAACACCCAGGTCCAGGCGCCGATGGGATCGAGCTGGAGGGCGGTTTCCAAGTGTCCGAGGGCGGTCTTCGGGTCGCCGGAGTAGATTGCTTCGTTGCCGACGGAGAAATGGGCCAGCGCCGAGCTCGGGTTGGCCTTGAGTGCGATTCGCGCCTCGTTTCGCGCTCGGTCGTGTTCGCCGCGGAACAGGTACGTCAGCGACAGGACCTCATGGCCGGTCCCGGCGTTGGCGTCGATCTCTATGGCGCGCCTTGCCCATTCGACGGCCTTGTCGTACTCGGCATTTTCGTCCTCGACTGCGTGTGCCCACCCCCGGAAGAAGTGGGCGAGACCCAGGTAGGCATAGGCCTCCGCCAGGCCGGGGTCGAGGTCGATGGCCACATGGAGGTGGCCGATCCCCTCATCGACGTCGTCCGGATGGAAGGTTTCGACCAGCCGCCTCCCCTGAACCATATGGTCCCAGGCATCGAAGCTCGCCGGCGGCCTCGAGGCGAGATAGCGGGCCTCGGCGGCAAAGATCGCCGGGTCGACCGCAACCGCGATGCTTCTCGTGATGCGGTCCTGGAAGTCGAAGACGTCCTCGCCGGCGTCGTCGTAGTGGTCGGCCCAGACATGGCTCCCGTCGGTCCCATCGATGAGCTGGGCGGCCACGCGGTACCGGTCGCCGGACTGGCGAAGGCTGCCCTCCATGACGTACCGGACGCCGAGCTCTTCTGCTACCAGGCGGACGTCTACCGATTCGCCGCGATACACGAAGGTCGAGTTCCGCGCCATCACCGGGAAGTGTCGCCATGCAGAGATCGCGGAGATCAGGTCTTCGACCAGCCCGTCGGCCAACGCCTCGGTGTGTTCGTCGCCGCCGATGACGTCGAAAGGGAGCACTGCGATCGCTCGGCGACGATCGCCCATGGTGAAGCGCAACGCCTCGGTCGGCGTTGGCTCCGGCTCGCTTGAGGCGGGCTCGGCCAGACCCGCCGCGGTGAGCCGATAGACGTGCTCGGTGCGCTCCAGGTCCTTGAGCTGCCGCTCGCCGAGGTCGATGAGCGTGGCACCGGTCGGCAGCGAATCGACGGCCACCGTTGCCGTGGCGCTGGAAAGCAGGATCTCGCCGCCGGCCGCCGTGGAGAGGACGCGCGCCGTTCGATTCAAGGTAGGCCCGAAGTAGTCGCCGTCGCGCTCTTCGGCCTCCCCGACGTGCACCGCCATCCGAACCCGGATCTCGACCGAAGGCCAAGACTCGGCTTGCAGCGCGATCTGTGCGGAAAGCGCGGCCTCGATGGCGTCGCTCACCCGTTGGAAGGCTGCGGCGAAGGCGTCGCCGCCGGTGGAGAACACGTAGCCCTCGCGAGTTTCGATGGCCCGGCGCAGGATGGCGTCGTGGCGCGCCAGAGCGGTGGTCATTGCGTCGCGGGACTGCTCCCAGAGGCGGGTCGAGCCCTCGACGTCGGTGAACAGGAAAGTGACGGTGCCCGTCGGCGTGCTCATGTGTGTGCTGAGCCTATCGACCGGCCACCAACCGGGGGGCTCCTATTCGATTCGTGGCGAGTTGGCGCCGGTGAGCAGCCTGAACCGGGATAGCTGCACCTCGAAGAAGCCAGCCTCGGTCTCGGTCAACGGCAAGTCGAGGAGGCCGAAGGCGATCGTGTTGGCAGCAATCTCGGCGCCGCTGTTCAGCCATGGGATGCCCCGATCGTGCTACACGTCGAGGCCAACTTGTGCAAGCACGGCATCCCGATCTCATCCGAGAACGCCTGCTGATCCCAGGCGTGAGCCGGCTCATGGAGCACTACCGGCCCCTTTACAAAACCCCTCCCTCGAGGTCGATCCAGTCCTCAGGCTCGACGCCGAGGCCGTCGGCGATGCGGTTGATGTAGTTGAAGTAGGAGACGACCTGGGTGACGTCATGGATCGCCCGGTCGTCCCAGCCGTTCTGACGCAGCACTGCAATGTCTTGTGGGCCGCTGCTTCCCGGGTCGGTGGTCAGCTTCTCGGTATAGGAGAGCAGGGCCTTCGTCGCCCGGTCGAGCCCCGCCATCCGCCAGTCCTTAGCGAATCGGTCCACCATCGATTGGTCATCGACCTCCGACCGGAGATCGTGCAGATGCGCCTGCACTCAATAGACGCATTCGTTCACTTGCGACGTCACCACCGCAATCATCTCCCGTTGCGCCCGCGACAGTGGAGACTCGCCGTACATCAGCGTTCCGTACAGCCGCATCGCGTCTCGCATGGCCGGCCCGTTCTGGCTCATGATCGACACGACGTGCCAGATGCGTCCCGCCCGACGCATCGCCGCTTCATACTCCTGGGCGGTGACCCCGACTGCCTCTTCCGGGTCGATCTCGTCGATGTAGGGCACGGCGCTGAGGTTACCCAGCCTCGGGCTAAGCGGCCCAGGCCGGTGCCGACTCTCGGGCGACGTCGGCAGCGGGGGCAAGGCCGACCCGGCTGGCGGAGCCCGTGCACCATGGCACTCCACCGCATCTGTGGACACGCTCATAGGATGACCTGATGACGGATCGCCCATACGGAGCGCTGCGAGATCGACTGGTCGGGTTCGAGGGCGTGATCATGCTGCTCGGGGTCGCCGACACGGGCAAGACCGAACTCGCCAAACTGATCGTGACCGACGCTGTCTCTCACGGTTCCACGGTTGCCTTCGTTGACGGTGACGTTGACTCGGAGCTTGCCGGTCCCCCCACGACGACCGGGCTCAAATATGTGAACGATCTTGCTGATCTCAACCCGGACGTCCCGCCGGAAGAGATGCGATTCGTTGGATCCACCACCCCACAGGGCGTTGTGCTGCCGCACGTCGTGGCCGTCGCCTCACTGGTCAAACTGGCCCGTCCCAACGCCGATGTCATCATCGTCGACACCTCGGGCGTGGTTACCGGCGTGGTCGGCCAGACCCTGAAGTACCACCTTGCAGAACTGATCCAGCCGGATCTTGTCGTCGCTTTGCAGCGCGGTGAGGAGCTCGAGCCGACGACCGGGATGCTGCGCCGATTCCTGTCGATAAAGATCGCGACCGTCGAACCGGCACCCGAGGTGGAGACACCATCACCGGTCGACCGACAGGAGCGACGGGCGAAGGCGTTTGCCGCAGCCCTGGCGGCCCCGTTGCAGCGGTGGCGTGTGCAGACGACGGTTTTCGCCCCGACGCTGCCTGATGGCTTCGACCCGGGGCGCCTTGACGGGATGCTGGTCGGCGTGCTCGACGATCAGGGCCGATGCCTCGGCCTCGGCGCACTCGAGCACGAAGACGGGGTGCTCAGGGTGGCGACCCACTACGGCGATGCGATGCGGGGTCTTCGGCTCGGGTCGATGCGCATCGATCTGGAAACGTTCGACACCAAGCGGGTGCGTCTGCGCCAACTCATCTTCGGAATCTGAGTTCGCGAAAACGCTCACTGAGAAACTTGTCGACAGCGGGTTGTGCACAAGGACCTGTGGATTGATGTGGGTATGTGGACAAACCACCACGGTCATCCACAGGTAGGCGCGTTGAGGTTCAAGTGAAGAGCACCGCGACCCCACGATGGGCGCGTTTCGACCAACGCAGGGTGGTTGAAACGGTGGCCCGAACTTCGTATGGTCGACCGTGGATGGCCCAAGGTGCCGAAGCAGCAAGACCTCGTTCGGGGAAGTGCGGGGATCAGTTGCAAGGGTAACTTGGGCCATCCGGCTGTCCATGGGCCGATCGACCCGTAATGACCTCCCTGCCTCGCGCCCTACTCGTAGCTCGCGGCGCGCTCGGAGCTCAGATGATCTCGTCGTACAGGCCGAGCAGCCGGTCGGTGCTTGCCCGCCAGGAGAAACGGGCGGCGAACCGAGACGCTCCTACGGCAAGCCGACGCTGGAAGTCCGGATGATCCAGGACCGCGCTTGCCGCCGCCGCAAACGACCGCGGATCATGGCCGTCGACGAGTAGCCCGGATTCGGACTCGGCAACGGTGTACGACAATCCGCCCACACGCGATGCAACGACGGGCAGACCGCAGGCTTGCGCTTCGACGGCGGCGAGTCCAAAGGACTCAGAGCGTGACGGCATGACGAGCAGATCGGCCGACCGGTAGAAGTCGACAAGGCGGCGGTGGGGCCGGGGGGCGATGAAGTCGACACGGTCGGCCACTCCCAGCTCGGCGGCAAGCTTGTGGAGATAGTCGAGCTCCTCGGTGCCGGCGGCGCCACTCGGGCCGCCGACGACGAGCAACCGCGGCGGTCCATCCCCGGCGACAACCGCTCCCGGCAGCCTGGCAAGCATTCGGATCGCGATATCGATTCCCTTGTGTGCCTGGATCCGGCCGACAAACAACACGATCGGAGCGGCCCCGAGGCCGAGTCCTCGCCTTGCTTCGACCTTGTTTCCCGGCGAGAACACCCCATGGTCGACCCCCGGTGGCGAAACGCGGAGGCGCTCCGGGCTGACGCCGTAGTGCTCGAGCAGGTCGTCGAACTCGTACGGTGTTGCCGCGACAACACAATCGGCGGCTGCGATCACATCGTCCTCGGTGTTCAGCCGAACCGACGAAGACGGCCGCTCGCCGGGGCTGATAGCGGCATCCTTGATTCTTCCCAGCGTGTGGAAGGAATTGGCCAGCGGCAGATGCAATGCCTCCTTGACCAGGACACCGGCCCAACCCGACAGCCAATAATGAGAGTGCACGACGTCGAATGATTCGCCGTGGCGCGACGACCAGCGCACGACCTGGGTGGCGAACTCGGAAACGAACGGGGTCAAGTCACCGATGTCGATCGGGCGAGGTGGTCCCGCGTCGATCTGTACGACTCGATATCCGGTAGTCGGCTCAACGACGGCTGGCGCATCCGGGCTGGTCCGTCTGGTGAACACCACAGTGCCCACCCCGCGCCCCGCCATGGACCGGGCAAGTTCGTCGACGTAGACATTCATCCCGCCGGCATCCCCGATTCCGGGCTGGCTCAATGGCGAGGTGTGCATCGCGAGATACGCCACCTGATCGATCATGAGAACGCCCCTTCGATCCGGTAGAGCGGGCGGGGATTCCCTCCGAAGCGCGACTTGTACGGCTCGTCGCCCTTGAGGAGGTCGAGTCTCGGCACTCCATCGGCGATCAGCGTATCGATCAGCGTCGCCAGCAGAACAATGCCGGGAGAAGATTCGGCGGCTTCCGAGGCGTACGCAGAGTTGTACAGGTAGTAGCCATCGTCGCCGGCGAAACCGAATGCGGCCGCTACCGCGTCGCCGGCGACGCTGAGGACCTCCACTGAGGCACCGGCGCCAGCGACGAGATCGGCGAAGAACGCCTCTCGTTCTGGCCGCATAAAGCCTCCCTTCACCCCAGGGGAGGATCGGTGCAGGGCGACAAAGGCCGCGATTGCTTCGCCGTCGGATCGGCGCTCGAGCGTGGGCTCGCCAAGCGTTGCCGCAAAATTGCGCCGTTTGCGCCTGATCTCGTGGCGGTCCTTCTTGCGGAGCCCGCCCAGCCACTCATCTTCACTTTCCGGGAGGTCGATCACGATCGTGACCCCGTCTCTGGTTACCGCGTGGGGATGGCCGTGCTCGTCGAGCGCTCCGTGGAGGTTCGTGGCCGCCTCCGCGGGCAAGCTATCGAGCGAGTACTCATCCCCGGCGAAGGCTTCGGCCGCGGCACGGATGCAGGTCGAAGCGTCACCGAGCGGGCTGTGGTAATCGGTGAGGTCGGGGTCGCCGCAGAACAGTACGAGGCCGTTGCGCTCACGAAGCGGCAACGTGCCGTCGCTGGCGACGATGAGGGCAAGACGATCTTCTCCGGCCATGTGCTGCCACCAGGTCTCGAGGAACGATCGATGCGGAAACGGTCCGAGGCGATCCGCAATCGGTGTGTGGATGAATGGCTCGTCGGACCACTCGCTCAGGATCTCTGTCCCGCTCATGACGCGTTCGTTGATGACGGGTGGCTGTGCTGCAACTTCCACGACACCAGAAGCACCGCCGCTACTGCTCCGAGAGCAGATCTCCGGCGTCGGCGAGGCCTTCCTTGTACCGGCGGGTGAGCTCAGCGCTGATGATGTCGTACACGTCATAGACCTCGCGCCGCTCTCGGGAAACGATCCGCTCTGCGTCGGTCAGGGTCGTTTGGATCGCGATCAGCTCGTCGTTGTCGATCGTTGGCAGATGGGCCAGAAAGTCGTCCTGCAGGATGGTGTCCACGGGATGCCGCTCGTCGGAACCGGACGATGGCAGTTCGAGCGGGAGCTCCTTCGGGATGGGGCTGCGGTGCATCCCACCGACTCCGGCGGCAAGGATCTGCGGCAGCGCCTCGAGCAGCGTCCTGGTCTCTTCGCCGGATCTGCGACGAAGCTCGAACTCGAGCAGATCCATCCGGCCGTGCAGCATCCGTCGGTAGTAGGAAAGCTCGGTGTCGAGGTCATCGAGGAGTTCCCGTTTCTCACGCAATTCGTCGGTTGACCGCGCTTCGACATCGGCGATGAACGCCTCGTCGGTGGCTTCGTCGATACGGCGGCGGCGCGGATTCACTGGTCGACTCCCATCGCGTCAACAGTAGTGGCGGACGGTCGGATAGGGGTTCACGGCAACGCCGCCCGGTCTGATCTCGAAGTGCAGATGCGGTGATGTGTATCGGGCGTTTCCGCTGTTGCCCAGATAACCGACGATGGTGCCTGCGGAGACGCGCTGCCCCGATGACAACCCGCTCGGATGGCTTTCCAGGTGGGCGTAGTAGTACGTGATCCCGGTGTCGGAGTACACGTGAGTCGACAGCCCGCCGAGGCTGTTCGACGAAAAACGCACCGTGCCGTCCACGACCGCGAGCAGCGGAGTGTTGCGGGCGTTGAACATGTCCACGCCCTTGTGACGTCTTCCCCCGGAGCGAGGCGCTCCCCAGGTGTTGGCGAACCCGGCACCACCCTCAACCGGGCACACAAAGCTGGGCGTCGCCCCCGGGGCAAGCCCTCCAGCACCCCCGCCGCCACCGCTACCGCCGCCGCTCGCGGCCGCTCTCGCCGCCGCGGCCCGAACCTGGGCTGCCTTGAGCTCTGCGCGTTCCGTGGCCAGGGTGTCGATGGCGCTGCGCTCGGCGGCCGTCGCGTTGGCGTAGGCAGCGCTCGCTTCGGCGGCGAGTTCCGAAGTGTGTTCGACCAGCGCGTCGACTTCGACCTTGACTGCGGCAACCTGGACCCGCTGCCCCTCGAGATCGATGGTCAGCCGATCCATCTCTCGCGATAGCGCCCGAAGCCGGTCGAGGTCGGCGAGGTCGCGGCTTGCCGCGTTGTCGATCAGGACCTGGGAGGTCAGCAAATCCTGAATCGAGCCTGCTTCGAATGCGGCGGTCACCAGGCTGCGCCCGCCGGAGGTATATGCCTCGACGACGAGCTCCCGAGCGATCTCCCTGAGCTCGGAGACCTCGCCGTCGTAGGCTTCGATTCGATGCTCGAGCAGCCCGATCGTGTATTCGAGCCGCTCGAGTTCGGTCGTGACTTGGTCGAGCTCGAAGAGCGCCGCTTCCAGTGCCTCCTGGGCAGCGAGCCAGTGCTCGCGCGTATTCTTGGCCTCTCTTCGCGCCGCTTCGAGGCGTTGTTCGGCGCGTTCTACATCGCCCTCGGTTTGTGCGGACGCGCCCGACGGGACGATCGCCAGCAGGACGAACACCAGAAAGACCACCACGGCGCGCGACGTGCGCGAGATCAGCATGCGAACCAATAGGCTACCCCCGGACGCCGAGAATGCGTATGTGCTGGTGGTGAGGACGCGGGTTACACCTCACGGCTCGCGCTGGAGCGGTGACCATGCTTTTTGGCTCTTCGCTGGCGCTCATCGACATGGCCCGGGCGATGCACCTCACGGCTCGCGCTGCAAGGGTGACCATGCTCTCTGGCTCTTCGCTGGCGCTCATCGCATGCTTTTGGCTCTTCGCTGGCGCTCATCGCACTTCAGGCGGGGATGATCAAGGCCATCCAAAACAATGGCGCCGCGAAAAGCAGCCCATCCAGCGGGCTGAGCAGCCCGGGGGCGCGGGTGGTATGGATGATCGTCCCCACCCGCATCAGGGATCCGAAGGTACGCCCGGCGATGAGCCCGGCCCCCGCCAGAACCGACCCGAGCAGGCCGGCGGTCAGGCCCACCTCGGAGGCGAAGAGCCCGACCAACACTCCGGCGATGACCGATGCCGCGAATGTCCCGACATTGGGGTCGAGCGTCTGGCCGCCGTATACCGAGCTGGCGACCGCGCCCAGGATTCCGGCGGCGACGATGAAGGTGAATGCGAGCACCGTCATCGTTGAGATCATTCGCAGCAGTACGAACGCCCCGGTTCCCGTAGCGGCAACCACAGCGACCGTGGCAGTCGAGGCGATGTTGATCACATCGCGCTGGGCCTTGTCGAAGATCGGCCAGCTGATCGCGATGAGGATGGAGGCTCCGACTGCCGCTGCCCAGCCCGTGATTCCCCAGGCGTAGGTGGCCATGCCGGCGATCGGGGGACCGAGAACCAGCGGGTAGATGTTCAGACGATTCAGGGCTCCCGCGTCGGTAGTGGTCAGGTCCCACAACCAGGCCAGCACAGCGCCCACGGCGACGACGACGAACCACTCGACGGGAATCCACGACGCGATGAACAGCGCAAGGAGCAAGATGAACGAGAGGACGTTCTCCGCAGGATCGGCCGCGATCCGGGCCACCGATGTGCCGCCGGAAACCGGGGGGATGAGTGCGACCTCGTCCTGGTCGGAGACCTTCGTGTCGCGGTCCGCAGGCTCGCCGTTCACCCATACTCGTGCCGCGGTCAGGTCCTCCGCGAATTCCTCGCCGTAGTCGGCGACCGCGGTATCGAGAATCTGGCCGACGGTGTCGGCGTCGACGGTGACTTCAGAGGTCCCCGCGGATTCGCGCAAGCCGGCAAAGAGGCGAAGGATGGCCATATCCGGTGAGGGTAGTGAATCAGTCTTGAGTCCTGAGTCAAGACTCTCGACTTTCTGGCTCTCGACTCAGGACTCTCGACGCTCGACTTTCCGACTCGCGACTACTTGCCCCGCGCACTCGCCGAAGGAGATGTCCCCTGCAGCGCTGCGAATCACCACCGTGTCTCCGTCCTCGAGATAGGTGCGCACGGACCCGTCGTTGAGGGTGATTGGCTCGGTGCCGCCCTTGGTGATCTCGAGCAGGCAACCGAGCGTTCCCGGTTCTGGCCCCGACACGGTGCCCGAGGCGAACAAGTCCCCTGCCCGTGCCGTGGCGCCGTTGACCGTGGCGTGGGCGAGTTGCTGGGCCATGGTCCAGTACATGTCGGCGAAGCTGGTCGCTGTCACCACGGTCCCGGACGAGGCGCCACTCGGGATGATCTCGACCTCGAGTTGCAGATCGACCGCCGTTGGGCCGGTGGTACGCAGATAAGGCAGGACCTCCGGCTCTTGGTCGGGCGGATCCACCCGGTGGTTGGCCAAAGCGCCCAGAGGCACGATCCACGGTGAGATGGTGGTGGCGAACGACTTCCCGAGGAAGGGCCCGAGGGGTTGGTACTCCCAGGCCTGGAGATCGCGCGCCGACCAGTCGTTGACCAGGCACATTCCGAAGATGTGGTCCTCGGCCGCCTCGACCGGGACGGCTTCGCCGAGGCGGTTGGCGTTTCCGGTGATGAAGCCGACCTCGAGCTCGAAGTCGAGGGCGGTCGACGGCCCAAACTGTGGGCCGCCCCGGCCACGTCGCTGGCCGCTTGGCCGTTGGATTGGCGTTCCAGACACGACGACCGTGCCGGAGCGCCCGTGGTAGGCGACCGGAAGGTGACGCCAGTTGGGGAGGAGCGGCTCGCCATCGGGGCGGAACAGGCCGCCCACGTTCGTGGCATGGTGGATCGAAGAGTAGAAGTCGACGTAGTCGCCCACCTCGATGGGCAGATGCATGGTCGCGTCTGCCTGCGGTACCAGGACGCCGCGGCCTTCGGTAGCGAGCTCGGCGATCTGTTCCTGCACGGCCATCCACACCGGGCGCCCCATGGCGATGAACGGGTTGAGCGACGGTGCGGAGAAGGTGCCCTCCGGAACGTCGATGGCCACGCTGGTGAGGTCAAGGATGTCATCAGCGGAGGCCATCCCGACCCGAGGCGCCGTCCCCTGGGTGCTGAATACTCCGAAAGCCGTCATGGCAGGAAGCCGAGCTTGGCGAGATCTTCAACCGGCTCGAAGAACTCGCAACTGCCGTAGGCGATGAAGCCCTCATTCCTGGTGGCGTTGATGGCCGTAGCGTCGGCACGCTCGCCACGCCACGAGATCCCTCCGAACGACGTCTCGAAGGCATCGGGATCGGTTTCGGCGATGATCGCCTCGATGGTGAGCAGCCCGGCGCCGGCTTTGGCCGCAACCGCCGCGGTGAGCAGGTTGAGGAAACCGTGGCGCATCAAGCCGAGCTCATCGTCGCGGTGTCGGATCGGGTGATGGAGACCGGCGGTGGTCTTGAACGGCAGGTTGCCCTCAGTGCACTCGACGATGAACTCGGCAACCTCGTGCGTGGATGGGAAGTCGTCTGGACCCAAACCTCCACAGCGCAGCTTGGCGCCACCGGGGCGCAGGGACGACTTCACTGCGTCGCCGACCGCTCGGACGGTGGCGGGGACGACGCCGTTGCGAGGCACCTCGAGGAAGGGAACGACCGTGTCGTTGATCGACAGCGCGGTGGTCACCAAGGCCGCGATCGCTTCCGCATCCGATCCTTCGGGGATGCGCGCCTCGGCGAGATGCACCGTGGCCGCGGGATCCATCTCGGCGTGAAAGGCGGCGGCCGCGGTGGCGCTCGCCGTTGGATCGAGGTCGAACGTGACCGCGATCGGCCATGGCACCTCGCCGGTCTCCATCGTTGCAACGAGGATCGCTGCCAGATCCACCAACCGCGACGCCGGACACAGAAAACGCCCGGCCATCCACCCTTCGTTCGAGCTTCGCGCCGATCGATAGCCGGCCACGGCGCCATCCATATCTAGGGAAGCAGGTGGGTACAGGCCGGCGTAGTCGATCAAGGCGCCGAAAAGCGCCGTGCGGGCATCGGGGAGGAGAACGGTCACCGACCCGACCGTTCTTGCGTAGCCAGGAGCGATATATGGCCGTCTGCTACGCAAGAAGGGCTGCTCATCGGCCGCCAAGCCAGGTCCAGGCGTAGTCGTCCTCTTCGGCGTCGCGGCCTCCAGGGCCCAGATTGAGGGGACGGAAGGTGTCGATCATCACGGCGAGCTCTTCGGTGCCCTCCTTCCCGATGCTGGCTTCGACGCTCCCGGGCTGGGGGCCGTGGGTGTGGCCGCCGGGATGGAGCGAAATCGAGCCGGCTTCGATGCCCGATCCCTTACGCGACATGAAGTTTCCATCGACATAGAAGATCACCTCGTCGCTGTCGACGTTGGCGTGGTTGTAGGGGGCGGGAATCGCCTTGGGGTGGTAGTCAAAGAGCCTCGGCACGAACGAGCACACCACCGTGTTCGGAGCTTCGAAGGTCTGATGCACCGGCGGTGGCTGGTGGACCCGGCCGGTAATCGGCTCGAAGTCGTGGATGGAGAACGTATACGGATACAGACAGCCGTCCCAGCCGACGACGTCGAACGGGTGGTTCTTATAGACGAACTGCGTCGTACCCGCCCTGGTCTTGACCAGGACCTCGACGTCCTCGCCCTCGATCAACAGTGGCTCGGAGGGACCGTGCAAGTCGCGTTCGCAATATGGCGCGTGCTCGAGGAACTGCCCGTTGCGTGACAGATAGCGACGGGGCGGTCCGATGTGGCCGCTCGACTCCATGATGAGGGCGCGCATCGGATCGTCTGAGGAGTCGATCACCCATCGATGGATGGTCGATGCGGGGACAATCACGTAGTCGCCCGAAGTGAACGGGACCGCGCCAAAGGCCGTTTCCAACGTGCCCGACCCGACCTCGACGTACACCATCTCGTCGCCGGTGGCGTTCTTCACCAGCGGGCTGTCCTCGCTCCCGATGAAGTACGAGATCTTCGTGTCTTCGTTGGCCAGCACCGTGTGCCGCGAGGTCACCGGATCGCCCCCCGCTTTGAGATGGTGGGTGCGGAAGTGGCGCGGCTTCAGCGGGTGGTTCGGAGTGAGCTCCTGGTCCTCGATGTCGACCGGCTCGATGGCCTGCAGCGCGGTCGGCAGGTATTGGTGATAGAGCAGCGCCGAGTCAAAGCTGAACCCCTCTTCGCCCATCAACTCCTCGGCGTAGAGGCCTCCTTCGGGCTTCTCGAACTGGGTATGGCGCTTGTTGGGGATCTCTCCCACCTGTCGGTAATACGGCATGGCGCCATGGTACGCAGTCACCCGTTGTCGAGAAGCATGATCGGGCTGGCATAATTGGGTGGCAGACAACACTTGGAGGACGATATGGACGCCGATCTCAAGGCCAGGGCGAAGGAATTCGCCGCCGGGGACCCGTTCCCCCTCATGGGGTTCTCCCACCTTGAATGGTGGGTGGGCAATGCCTATCAGACAGCGATGTTCCTGAGGAACATGCTCGGCTTCTCGATGGTCGGATATCGGGGACCCGAGACCGGTGTTTCTGAGACCAGCTCGTACCTGCTCGAGTCGGGGAACATTCGCTTCATCGTGACCGCTGCCCAGCACCCGGATCATGAAATCAACGACCACCTGCGGATCCACGGCCCGGGCGTCAAGGACGTGGCGCTGCTCGTTCCCGATGCCGAGGCAGCCTTCACGATGGCCGTCGAGCGCGGGGCCGAGATTGCCTACAAGCCGTTTACCACCGAAAGCGACGGCGGCCGTCAGGTCGCGGGCGGCATCAACGTCTACGGCGACACGATTCACTCCCTCGTAGAGCGAGAGGGATTCTTCCCCGATTTCGAACCGCGTGGCGATCCGATCGCCGTGCCCACCGGGTTGCACACGATCGACCACGTGGTGGCCAACGTCGAGGATATGAACGAGTGGGTCGAGTGGTATGAGCGAATCTTCGGCTTCACCATGCTTCGCCATTTCGACGATGAGGCCATCTCGACCGAGTACACCGCGCTGATGTCCAAGGTGATGTGGGACGGTGAGGGCATCATCAAGCTTCCGATCAACGAGCCGGCCGAAGGCAAGAAGCGCTCCCAGATCGAGGAGTACCTGATGTTCTACGGGTCGGCGGGTGTCCAGCACATCGCCATGGCCACCAATGATCTGCAGACCACGATGGAGGACGTGCACGCCAGGGGGCTCAAGACCATCGACGTCCCGGATGAGTATTACGAGGAGGCGATGGAGCGGGTACCCGATCTGGATGCCGATTGGGACCGGATCAAGGCGAATCGAATCCTCGTCGACTCGGACGAAGGTGGCCACCTGCTCCAGATGTTCACCCGCATGTTGCAGGACCGCCCAACGGTGTTCTTCGAGCTGATCGAGCGGCGCGGCGCGACCGGCTTCGGGCTGGGGAACTTCAGGGCGTTGTTCGAGGCCATCGAGCGGGAGCAGGCCAAGCGAGGCAATCTGTGAGAGACGGCTGCGCCGTCGCCGGTACTGCGTATTAGGTAGAACGACGTTGTACTTGATACCTAATACCTGATACGGATCGAGAAGCGACCACATGGCAGCTGGAGACTCACCCAAGCTGACGATTGTCGAGGTTGGGCCCAGGGACGGGCTGCAGAACGAGGACGCCATCCTCGACACGGCAACGAAGATCGAGCTGATCAAGCGCCTCGTCTCAGCAGGCACCAGTCGCATCGAGGTGGCGTCGTTCGTCCATCCCGACCGTGTGCCACAGATGGCCGATGCCGAGGGGGTGACTGAAGGCCTTGGGCAGAGTCCCGACGGTGTCTCCTATATCGCTCTCGTGCTGAACCGTCGCGGCCTCGAACGGGCACTGGCGACCACCGTCGACGAGGTGAACTTCGTCGTCGGCGCCACCGAAGGCTTCAATCAGGCAAACGCCGGTGCGTCGCCAGAGGAGACGATGCGCGAGATCGAGGCGATGCTCCCGGGTACTGCAGAAGCCGGCCTGGCCACCAGCTTGACGATTTCCGTGGCCTTCGGCTGCCCCTACGACGGGGAGGTGCCGGTCGAGGCCGTCGTTGCCCTGGCCAGAAGAGCAGCCGCTGCGGGGGCCGACGAGATCGCCCTCGGAGACACGATCGGGGTCGCGGTGCCCGGCCAGGTGTTGGCCGTCGTCGACGAGGTGCGGCCGGTCATCGGCGATGCCGCACTGCGCTGCCATTTCCACGACACCAGGAACACCGCAGCGGCCAATGCGATCACCGCGTACCAGGCGGGAGTCAAGGTCCTCGACGCCTCGGTGGGAGGGACTGGGGGTTGTCCGTATGCGCCGAACGCCACCGGCAACGTCGCCACCGAGGATCTGCTGTATCTGTTCGAGCGGCACGGCGTCTCCGCGGGGATCGACCACGAGGCGACGATCGCCACCGCTCGCTGGCTTGGTGAGCAGCTCGGCAAGGAGTTGCCCGGAGCGTTGACCAGGGCCGGCTGGTGGCCGGAATGAGTCGCGAGTCGCGAGTCGCGAGTCCAGAGCCAGATTGGCAACTCGCAGCTTCCTACCCTTGACTCTCGACTCATGACTTCTTCTCTTCCTATCTCTTTTCTCTCAGACTTCGGTCACGAAGATGAGTTCGTCGGCGTTGTGCACGGCGTCATCGCCAAGATCGCGCCCGACGCCACGGTGATCGATATCGGACACGACTTTCCGAGGGGCGATGTGCAGGCGGCGTCCCTCGCCCTGCTGCGGGCGATCCAATACCTTCCGAACGGCGTGGCGCTCGCGGTGGTCGACCCCGGGGTCGGGACCGAGCGGGCAGCGATCGCGGCCAGGACACCGTGGGGATTCTTCGTTGGCCCGGACAACGGGGTGCTTGCGGCGGCGGTGGCGATGACCGGGAGCGCCGATCTCATCGTCTCCATCGAGAACCCGGAGTATCGACTCCCTGCTGAAGGAGAGACCTTCCACGGGCGCGACATCTTTGCGCCGGCGGCTGCGGTGCTTGCTTCCGGCGAGGCGGAGATCGGTGACCTCGGGTCCGAGGTGGATCCAAGAACCGTCGTGCCGATGATGTTGCCCCTGGTCGAGGAGGATCGATTTGGTGGGGTGAACGGAGAGGTGTTGTGGGTCGACCACTTCGGCAACGCCCAGACCAACGTCACTCCCGATGATCTGTCATCGGTTGGCTTCGAGCCGAGAGCCGACGTGACCGCGTTGATCGCGGGGGTGGAGCATCGAATGCCCTGGGTCGAGGCGTACGCCCATGTGCCAAGTGGTGAGGCCATGGTCCATGTCGACTCGTACGGCCAGATCGCCATCGCGGTTCGCGATGGTCGTGCCGATGAGCGCTTCTCGTTGGCTGCGGGTGTCGCGCTGTCGTTCAAGCGCCCGGGCAACGGCGATGCTCTCACGGTCGTCTCGGATGACGATGATCTTGCTCAGGAGTGAGCCCGGCTATCCGGATTCAGGGAGTCAATCCAGTGGTCGCAAGCTTTATGACAAAGGCGCCAAGGATGAGAACGACCAGCCCGATGACGACGAACGCAGTGAACGGACGCATCGCGGCGACGATAATGGCGCCGTGACCGACCAGCTGCTCTTCATGACCAGGCAGGGGTGTCACCTGTGTGAGGACGCGCTGCGACTGCTCGACGGCATTCCGCTCGAGATCATCGACATCGACGACGATCCGGCGCTGCTGGCACGCTACGACCAGCGGGTTCCCGTGTTGCTCGACCCGAAAACCGGCATGGTGTTGATGGAGGGCGAGTTCGAACCTGGCCAGGTCCGGCAGCTGCGCCGGGCGCTCAGCATCGGGCCTTCGCTCCTCAGCAGGTGGCGCCGCTGACTACCGATTCGTCAAGGGTCGCCGCACAGGTTCCCTCACCTGGCGTGCGCGGAGAGACGTCGACACAACGCACCCCGCCAGACGCGTCGTGGGTTGGGCTTTGCCGCCGAGGACCGCGCAGATCTGTCGCTCAGTGGAGGGCGGGCTGCGTGTGCACGACCACGTTTCCGCTGATCGTCTTGTGGACGGGGCAGCGGTCGGCGATCTCGAAGAGTCGCTGCCGTTGCGCCGCATCCAATGGACCGGCAAGTTCGATCTCGCGTTGGATCTCGTCGACGACTCCCTCCTCGGTCTCGCAGTATTCGCAGTCCCTGGCGTGGACCTTGCGGTGGGTCAAACGCACCGTTACCGACTCCAGCGGCCACCGTTGCCGGTCGGCGTACATCCGCAGCGTTATCGAGGTGCAGCTGCCAAGGGCCGTCAGGAGATAGTCGTAGGGGGTGGGGCCGGCGTTGCTCCCTCCAACCGACGTCGGCTCATCGGCGATCAGTGGGAAGCCGTTTGCGATGACCTCGGTGCGGAACCCATCCTCGGTGCGCACCACGGTGACGCTCTCCGGGGCGTCGGCGACGAAGTCGGGTTGGGCGTGGGAGGTGAGGTCTCCGCTGGTATACCGGGTCGACCAGGAAGCGATGACCTCTGCGGCGTAGCGAGCGTCGTCGTCTTTGGTGATGAGGTGATCGGCGGTGTCGAGCGATACGAAGCTCTTTGGATGACGGGCTGCCTCGAAGATTTCTGCGGCATTGTCGACGCTCACCGTGTTGTCGATTGGAGAATGCAGCACGAGGAGCGGCCGATCAATTGCACCGATCGACGCCGCGAGGTCAACCTTCGCTATGTCTTCGAGCAGTTGCTCGCTGAGGGTGACCGGTCGTCCAGCAAGCATCACTTCGGCCTCCCCTTCCGCCCGGATCTTTTCGATATCGTCGGCGATGTGGGTCCTGATGTGGGAGGGGCTCGACGGTGCTCCGATCGTGGCCACGGCCTTGACTCTTGGGAGTGACGGCGTTGCCGCCAGGGCCACGGCGCCCCCAAGAGAGTGGCCGATCACAATTTCTGGAGCGTCGTAGTGGTCGCGCAAGAAGTGGGTGGCGGCCATGAAGTCGGCAACATTGGTGGTGAAGTTCGTATCGATGAAGTCGCCCTCGCTTTCGCCAAGGCCGGCGAAGTCGAAGCGGAGGGTGGCGATTCCGTGCTGCGCAAGGGTCTCGGTGATGCGGCCGATTGCCCGCAGGTTCTTGGAGCACGTGAAGCAATGGGCATAGAGGGCATAGCCGATGGGCTCACCCGTGACGGGATAGTCGATGCGGCCGCTCAGAAGATCGCCGCGTTCGTTGGCGAAGGTGACTCGTTCGTGTCTCATGGATCCAGGTTGGCAGGTTCGTCCTGGGGCCGTGCAGCGTGGCACAGAGGAGTCGACCGGCAGTCGAATGGAACCCAGCGGGCTACCGGTGACCGATGGCTGAAGGCCAACGACCTTTGGGATCTGGCACGGCGTTTACTATCCACGGGCGAATGAAGGCCAGCATCCCTGCGGCAACTGTGGCCAGGCTCCCTGTGTACCTGCGGGGGCTCCTTTCGCTTCCGTCACACCGGACCACCTGTTCATCCCAGGAGTTGGCCGAGATCTCCGGTGTCAAATCTGCGCAAGTGCGAAAGGATCTTTCGCTGGTCGGGCTCCGGGGCGTCCGCGGCGTCGGGTACGACATCGATGGGCTCCGCCATCAAATCACCAGCCTGCTCGGTCTCGACCGCGAGTACCGCGTGGTGATTGTTGGCGCCGGCAACCTGGGGAGAGCTCTTGCCGCCTTTGAGGGCTTCGGCGAGTGGGGGTTCACGGCGGTCGCTCTCTTTGATGTCGACCCGGCAAAGGTCGGCACCACGGTCGCCGGCCTGCCGGTCGCGTCACTGTCGCGTCTCGAGGAGATCGTTCAAAACCGCGACGCCTCGATCGGCATCATTGCGACGCCGCCGGAGGTCGCCCAGGAGGTTGCCGACCGCTTATCGGCGGCCGGAATTCGCTCGATTCTCAACTTCGCCCCCACCGTGCTCAAGGTCGACGGGACCGAGGTGCGCAGGGTCGACCTGTCGTCGGAGCTCCAGATCCTGGCCCATCATCTGCAGGAGTGAGTCGCGGTAGCGAAGTAGCGAAGGCAGCTACTGATCTACTGATAACTCTCGACTCTCGACTCACTCTCGTTCGCCTCCCCCGCAATCCTGGGGAGACGCGGAGTCGCAGCAGCGGCTCCGCAGAGGGGGCGTCAAACCAAGAGCCCCCTCCGCTCGGCGGCTCCGCCGCCTCGCGCCTCCCCCGCGGCGCTGCCGCTTGCGGGGGAGGCGGCCGAGCCTCTACTCCTCTGCCTCGGACTCGTAGAGGTTGAGGGCAAGCACGAACATCAGGAAGAGGATGAACGAGCCGAGCGCGAGCGCGATCGCCGGCACCCGCATCTGCAGGGCGTTCAGCCCTTCGATGTCGGCCGGTCGGATTCCCCGCGGTGCGTAGACCACGAACAGGGTTCCGCCGATGGTCAGCCAGCCAAACGCTGCTGCGCCGGTCAGCAGGAACGACAGCCGGCCCCCAACGTTGGTGGCAAGGATCAGCCAGGCGGCACCGACAAAGACCAGGACGGCTCCGATCGCGATCGTGAGGCCGCGCATCATCACCGAAAAGTCGGTCAGCTCCCCGGCGTCGTCGGTGCGGTTGTAAACCTGGCCGGCCAGGTCCTGGACGCCTTCGCGCACGAACGGGACCATGGCAAGCAGCACTGCAATCAGGCCAAGCAAACCGAGCCACTCGAGCCTGGTCAGGCCCCGCTGGTCCCGAACCATCACAGGGTCCTCTCGTACTGGGCGATCAGCTCGATGTCATCCTGGGTCAGCGAGGCCCCGAAGCCCGGCATCCTGCCGGTCCCGATGCCGTTGACACCGTACGGCGCAGCGTTGTCGGTGCCGGTGATGATGAACTCGATGTGGTCCTCGATGTCGGAGAATTGCACGACCGTGCGTCCGTCGTTGATGGCAGGCCCCCAAGCGCCGCGTCCGGGGCCAACTTCGAAGGTCGAGCCTGCGCTGAACCCGCCGGTGTGACAGCGGGCGCAAGTGCCGTTGAACAGCCCGACAGCGCGCTCGGCGTCATCGAGCGAAACCGTCGTACCGGCAACCGCACTCATCGCGGTCGCCACTTCGGCGAAGTCGACCGACCACCGCATGAGTTCGGCCGACTCCTCGAGGAAGACCAATCCCGAAAGGAGCGGTTCGAGAAAGTCGTCGGCTTTCGCCGCCTTGATTCCCACCAGGAGCAGGTCGCCTTTGAGGTCGGTGAGCATCTGGTCTGCGGCATCGAGGTCGGGTATGGGGTGATCGGCGTCGTCGGTGTTGGTGAACGGGTTCTCTGGGTCGAAGCGCACGTCGTAGCCGGGCCGCTGGAGCAGCAAGGCGGTTCCATCCGCCCTGAAGGTCAGCTCGGTCAGGAACTCGCGGGCGATCGCTCCGATCTCGGTGAGTCGCGGCTCGGCGGCATCGGTCAAGCCGTCGCGATCGGTGTCCTGGCCGGGGTCGTCGCAGGTGGTGAGGGCGAGCTCAGCCGATTCCGGGGTGCAGGTGCCGTCGCCGCCGAGGAGATCGAGCATCTCGTCCTCGAGGTCGCCGGCCGTGGCAAGGACCACCTCGGCGTCGGTTACGTCATCGATTCTCGCCTGCTGGCGGTTGATCCTGATCTGGGTTGCTTCGGCTCCGTTCTCGGTGCGGAGCAGGGCAAGGTCGACGTTGCGGTCGGCCTTGGCGACGACCTCGGCCTGTGGGATCTGCTCGGAAGCGATGTAGGCGATGACCTGGTCGACCTCCTGCAGGCTCATCGACCCTCCGCCCTCGAGGCCGTTGGCGGGCATCGGTGTACCGGCGCGGCCAAACTCGATGATGAACCGCAGCTCGTCTTCGTCAAACCGGTATAACGCATCGTTCAGGGACGGCACCAGCCAGGCGGTGGGTACACCGCTGCGGGGTTCGATGAACTCGGTGACGCCGCCGCTGAGATCGGTGCTGTGACACGACACACACTCGAAGACCTCGTACCAACGCTTGCCCTCCTCGATGTCGAGTTCCTCGAGCTCGACGGCCGCCTCCGCCGCTCGATCCGACTCGTTGAAGGCATACCAGGGAAGGATGATTGCCATCGCCGCAGCGGCGATCACCGCGGCGCGCAACACCCTGGTGGTCCGGACGTTCTCGAGCTCGTCGTCGGACAGATACGGGGTCTGGTTGAGGGGAGAACGCTCGGACGCTGCCGATCGTGATCGCCGACTGTTGACGAACAGGTAGCCCATCCACAACAACAGCAGCGTGATCGCAAGGATGAGCACAAGCGAGCCGATGCCGAAGCCACTGCCCGCGACTTCCTGCTCCTGAAGGATTGCGGCGAGCACCTCAAACACAGAAGGGGCCTTGGGGATATTTGGCCGTTTTGTTCTTGGAGCGTGGGGTCTCGACGATGGTGCCGGTAAGGATGATCAGATCACCGGCGTCGTTCACCTCGACACCGAAACGGTCGAGGTTCCTGGGCGCCGGGCCCGCCTCGTACTCGCCGTGAATGTTGTATTTCGAGCCGTGGCATGGGCACTCGAATCCCTGTGATGGGATGCAGGTGGGCACCCGGCACCCGAGGTGGACACATTTCTGCCACAGCGCCATGACCCCTACACCGTCGCCCTCGCCGCCGGCGACGACGAACGGCGTGCTCTCGAAGGACGATCCTTCCAGGTCGGCTAGGGGGAACAGGGTGACCCAGGACTGAGCGGAAGGAATGAACTTTGGGTCGACCGATCCGGCGACGCTGATTTCCTCCTTGAGGTCGGCGAGGCTGCCGGCGTTGACCGGCGTCCCGAATCCGCCTCCCAGTTTTGGCCAGATGAAGGCAATGCTGGCGATGGCGAACTGGAGCAGAAAGAGACCGAAAACGGCGATCAACGCCCGGTTGAAGAACTGTCTACGCGTCACCCCGTACTCGGCTTGAGTCACCGCTACCCGATCGATCAGCGGATCTTCGGTCGGCTCCGGTGGTAGATCCGGCTCTGGGGCCTCCGGCGGCGCCTCGGTGATGGTCGCAATCGCGGTGGCCTCGCCACCGACCTGCTTGGTCGACTTGGCTTTCTTGGCGCGGGCCGCCTCGTCCGCGGCCTTTGCTCTCGCATCGAGCTCGTCGGCGGTGACCGGCCCGTCGGTTGGCCCTCGCCGGAAGGCGACGGCGAAGATCCCCGCGACGGCGAGGACGCCTGCGATCAAGATCCCGGTGATGAAGATACTGGTCGGGTCCATGGCTAGTCGAGCACCTCTAACAGGTCATCGAAGAAGATGCCGTCGCGCCACGGGAAGACGAAGTTGAACCCCGGCCCTCTGAAAAACGAGCCGAAGATGGTGAGGATGGCGGCGGCGACGATGAAGAACGTGAAGATCGTGATTGCCAGCTTCCGATCCGACGGGCGGATCGACGGGGTCTTGTCCACAAACGGGATGAACATCAGCGCCACCAGGCCGAGGCCAGGAAGGAGCACGCCGGCGACCATCGGATCGAAATAGGCGAGGAGCTCTTGGAGGCCGAGGAAATACCACGGGGCCTTCGACGGGTTTGGCTGCTCGTTGAAGTTGGCAAACTCGAGCAGCGGTGCCTCGATGAAGATCGATATCGCGATCAACACGAAGCTGATGATCAGCAGCGCCACGAACTCGATGGCCAGGAGGTGCGGCCACACGCTGACCTTGTCGGTCGGCTCCCGCTTGACCTGCTGGATCGCCCCGGCCTTCACGACGGTGAGCAGGCGCTGTGTCCTCACCCCTTCGGGCACCGCCTGGGCCGGGGAGGTGAGGTTCGTGGTGGCCGGCGCCGGCGCGGTGGCCACAGCCGTTCCCCCTCCGGTCGGTGCGCCCCCGGCGGCCGGGGCGGTGGTCGGATCGGGAAGCCCGTCCGCCTTTGCCCTGGCGCGGGTGGCTCGGAGCAGGATGTGCTCCGGGACTCCGGTATCCGCGGACAACACCGCAATGTCAACGCCTCCGTTGCCCGATGGCGCCGCGGCGGCAGTGTCAGCGGCAGGCGGCGCCGATGGGACCGCTTCGGTCGGAACTGCCGGTTCCGGCGCCGCGGCTGCCGTTGCCGGCTCGTCCCCGAAGCCTGCCTCGGCCAACACCTCTTCGACCGGGCGGCCCTCTGCCTTGGCTCGAGCCTCCGCCGATCGGCGCCTGATGTGTTCTGGGACTTCGGCCAAAGCTTCTCCTTAGAGCGGGCCGGATACGCCGCCGTCTTTGCGCACCCGCCAGAAATGAACCGCCATGAACAGCACGATGATGAACGGGAGGAATAGGACATGGAGGACGTACCACCGCAACAGGGTGTCCGCCGAAATCTGTACGCCACCAATCAGGGCAAAGCTCACGTGATCACCGAACACGGGCGCGTAGGTCCCCATCGTCATTCCCACGGTGAACGCCCACAGTGCAAGCTGGTCCCACGGGAGCAGATAGCCGCTGAAGGAGAGCAGCAGCGTGAGCAACAAGAGAATCACACCGACCACCCAATTGAACTCCCTTGGCGGCTTGTAGGCGCCGTGATAGAAGACCCGGGCCATGTGCAGGAAGACCGTCAACACCATGAGGTGGGCGCCCCACCGGTGCATGTTGCGGATGAACTGTCCGAACGCGACGTCGGTGGCCAGGGCCTGGATGTCGAAATAGGCCTGTGGCGAGGTCGGCCGGTAGTAGAACATCAGAAAGATGCCGGTGATCGTCAGCACGATGAACAGGAAGAAGGACAGGCCGCCGAGACAGAGCGTGTACGAGAGGCGCACCCCGTGGCGCTTCACCTTCACCGGGTGCAGGTGGTAGAGAACGTTGTTCATCACCACGTACGAGCGGTTGCGCGGCGAGTCCGAGTAGCCGCCGCGAAACGGCGAGCCCGGTCGAAATATCGACGTCCATACCTGGCTCTCGCGCAACATGTCGGTTAGGTCGGTGACTACCCCTCCGAGCCCCCGCCCGCTGTCACCGTTGCCGTTTGCCACCGATTGACTCTCCTATTGGTCGTAGCGCACGCCGTAGGCGTAGCCGTTCTTGAAGTCCCGCTGCCCCGTGTCGAGCTCCCATGGCGCGTCGGCGAACTCCACTGCCTGGTCGGCGAGTGATCCGGAGAACTTCCCCAGGCTGATCACGCCCGTCGGACACCGATCGATGCAGAGGGCACATCGTGTGCACTCGTCTTCGTCGACGATGAACACGCCCTGGTTTTCTGCGCTCTCGGCAGGGTTGTCGACGTTAGCTCCTTCGGAGATGACGTCGACCGACAGGTAGTGGATGCATTTCCAGGGGCAGATGTCGACGCAGCCCTCGCACAAGATGCATTCCGCCTGGTCGATGTGGAGAAACTGTTTCGGCTTCACCGCGGCGGTCAGGTAGGTCTCGTCGACCGCAGCGAGTTGATAGTCGTCGCGCATTGGCGGTGTTTCGAACCACACATCGCCCTTGGCCATCAGTGCTCCACCCGGATCGGGCGACCGTACTCGGAGATCCGTTGCGGCTTCGGCTCGTCCTTCTTGCGGTGATAGTTCTGCCAAACCACCATGACGATGGCGATCACGATCAAATTGTTGAAGGCGTATCCGCCCACGATCATGTCCTTGAGGGTCTCGGCGGTGATCGTGATCTCGTTGTTGAGCACCAGCGCCGGCGGGATCGTGATCAGAATCTTCTGCGACGTCCACTCGAGCGGGCCCTGGGCCAGTGTGAGCATCTGGTTGGGAATGACCCCGAAGATGATGATCATGAGGGCGACGAACAGTCCGGCGCCGACCACGGCTCTGGCCCAGGTCAGCGGTCGATCCCAGACGAAGGCGAGGGTGGCGCCGGCCAGCACCAGCATGACGCCGTTGAGAGCGATGAACTGAGAGGCGGTGGTCCAGAACCAGCCGCGGGGGATCAGCGCGTACAACTCGGTGCCGAGGTCGTCGACGACGGGGGCTTCGGTGGCGTGGACCAGCACCGACCCACCAATGACGGTGACGAGGCCCATGACGATCATGCCTAGCCCGATGATCAGCTTCAATCGATCGCTCAGCTGCGCCTCCTCCTGGTCCCGTTGAATTCTACGCGGTGAGAGAGCGCTTCGGAAATCATCGAAGAAGTCCTCGGTCCACAGTCGTCAGTCCACAGCCCACAGTCCTCAGCCATAACTCTGGCGCGATCGTTTCGTACGCCCTTCGGGCTGTCGACTGTCGACTCATGGCTGAGGGCTCGACGGCTAGGCTTCCGCCCGCCGCGATGGACGATGTGGAGGGCAGCGGCAGGTGACCGCGGATCTCGAATCTTCAGAAGAACCCGACTCAGGGTCGAGGGAGGACGATCCCGGTGCGAGGGCTGTTGCCACCAATCTGATCACCGCCCTCGTCTTCCTGTTGGTCGCGGTCGTGCTCGGCCTTATCGCGGCAATGCAGTTGGTACTTCCCGACATGGTCTCGGGGATACCGTTCCTTTCCTACGGGCGTCTCGTTCCGATGGTGACGAGCGCCCTGCTCTACGGATGGCTGACCCTCGGGCTGCTCGCCGGGGCGTACTACGTGCTGCCGAGGCTCTCGATGCATCGACTCCGTGGCGTTCTTCTCGCCTACTTCTCGGCCGCCGCGATCACCGTTGGCGTGGTGGTCGGCATCATCGGGATCGGTCTCGGACAGAGCGAGGGGCGTCTCTATCTCGAGATGCCGCTCTATGCCGATGCCTTCGTCTGGGTTGGGCTCCTTCTCGCCGCCGCCGTGGTGACCAGGAACGTGGCGCCGAGCCGGCAATCGATGGTCCCCTCGCATTGGTACCTCCTGGCGTCGAGCTGGCTCGCCGTGCTCACCTATCTCGTGGGCAACTTCCCCGGGCTTGCGGGATTTACCGGTGCCATGCAGACCGGCTTCTTCCGTGCCGCGATGACCGGCTTCTGGTTCGTCGCGGCCGGCGTCGGATTGATCTACTACCTGATCCCGCGCATTGTCGGCACCGACCCGATGCGACCGTCTCCACTCTCGGCGCTTGGCTTCTGGTCGCTCGCCCTGGTGTGGGGGACCACCGGCCCGGTCATGTACATTTACGGGCCCGGTCCCGGCTGGTATGAGACGCTCGGTGTGGCGTTCGCCATTGCCTTGTTCGTGCCGGTGCTCATCATCGTCGCCGACTTCTTCGTGGCTATGCGCGGCCAGTGGGAGCGAGTCGACGACCGTGGCGCGCTCTCGTTCGTGCTCGTCGGTGCGCTGCTGTTCCTGCTGATCCCGGTCCAGACACTCGTCCAAGCGCTGCGCACGTCGAGTGCGGTCGTGCAGTTCACCGAGTTCGTCCCCGCCGGCGACGCGCTCGTGTACCTCGGTGCCCTTTCCCTGTGGCTGTTCGCCCTTGCCTACTCGGTGAAGGGGCCGGGCGTGGCAGGTTCACCGTTGGCGATCTGGCATCTCCGCCTTTCCCTGGTCGGCCTGTTCCTGATGCTGGGGGCAATGTGGATGGGTGGGGTCGCAACCGGCTTCACCTGGGCCGCTGGTGCCAACTCGCAGTCGTTCACGTCGTTTGGCGAGGGCTGGATCGAGGTCGATCGCGCGTTGGATCCATATCTGATGCTGCGCGCATTTGGTGCGGGGATCTATGCCTTTGCCCAGGTGCTGCTGATCATCACGTTGTTGCGTCGACGCAAAGGCGACGCGCAGAGGGCTCATCTGGATGCTTCGCCGCTCGATCTGCAGATCGCAGGGGAGCCCGGCGCTCCCGGGTGGGCCGGGGTTCGCTTCGGGGCAGTTGTGCTGTTCATCGGCGCCTTGCTGCTCACGGTCGTGTTACCCGCTCTCGACCCGTCCGTGGAGGACGGGACCATCCTCGCCGACGCAGACCGGGTGTACCCGGCGGGTTCCACGCTCGAGGCCGGCCGTGCCGTGTACCTCGAGGAGGGCTGCTATTACTGCCACACCCAGCAGGTGCGGCCCGTCGTCACCGACGTGGGGCTCGGCCCGGTCAGTGTCGCTGGCGACTATGTGCATGAGACCCCTGCCCTGCTCGGGTTTGAGCGCCTCGGCGCCGACCTGATGCACTTCGGGAGCCGGGCTACCGGCGCCGGTGAGTTGCGACAAACCCTTGTCGATCCACGGGGAAGGCGCCAGTGGTCGCTCATGCCGTCATACGATTACCTGTCCGATGAGGAGCTCGATGCTCTCGTCGAATACCTGCTGTCGTTGAGGTAACCGCATGGCCGAGAACTTCGAAGAGCTCGAATCCAGCGTGGGGGTCCCCGCATTCATCCTCGAGCGCTCGGCGGCGGCTCGAGCGACAGCAGCGGGGTCCACACCAGAGGCGGTCATCGCCGATTGGACCGGTGGAGAGGCTCCGGCAGCGGTACCGGGCGATGCGGGCGGCGAGCCGATCGCCGAGGCGGCAGCCGCCGAGGCGACTTCCGGTGCCGCGGCGGCGTCCGTCGCCGACACTCCAGGATTGCCAACGGCCGAGTCGCTGACCGGCGAAGCCCTGATCAGCGCAGCCGCGGAGGCCAAGGGCATCCCGGTCTCGTTGGTCGAGCGCTCTGCGCAGGCGCGGGCCGACGCCGATGGCGTACCGGCCGACCAGGTGATGCGGCAATGGGCCGTCGAGGGGGGCGTGGCGACCGCGGCTGCGGCGGCGGCCCCGCCGTCGGCGCCCGCAGAGTCCGCAGCCGCCCCCGTCGAGTCGGCCGCCCCGCCGGTCGAGCCAGTATCGGCGCCGGTTGAGCCGACGGCGGCGCCGACCGAGTCGGCAGCCCCGGCGGTCGAGGTGTTGATGGCGTCCGAGCCGATCGAAGAAGGATCCATCGAGCCCGCCCCATCACGGACCGGCCGATATCCGGCCTGGCTGGCCGCGTCCCTGGTGATCATCCCCCTTCTCGCGGTTCTCTACGTCGTGGTTGTCCCAAACCAGCCGAGTTGTGGAAGCGCCGGACAGGTGGGCATTGATCCCGTCACCGGAGCCCATGCAAACTGCGACGGATCCGTTCCCTATGGGGCGGTCCAGGAGACCAACGTCCTGCTCGGCGGTCTCATCTATCAGGCGACCTGTGCGGTTTGCCACGGAGCCGCGGGAGAAGGCGGAGCAGGCCCGGGCCTGGCCGGTGGCGTGGTGCTCGAGACCTTCCCCCAGGGAGCCTGCGATTTGCACCAGGAGTGGGTGACCCTGGGCTCCGCCGGCTGGCTGCCCACCACCTACGGCGCGCAGGACAAGCCGGTCCAGGGGGGAATGCCGCCCGCGGGGGTCACCCTCACCGAGGAGGAGATCGCCAGGGTCGTGCTGTACGAGCGCGTCGCCCTCGGGGGGGCGGACGAGGCGACCGCCGAAGCGGATTGCGGCTTCAACGAGGACGGCGAGTTCGAGGTCACCGCCGCAGGGTGATTCCTTCCGTTCTTGCGTAGCAGGGTCCGGTATACCGGATGGAGCTACGCAAGAACGGTTCTAGCCTCCCGACCATGAACCCTCAAGTCCTGGTTGTTGGCGGCGGCCCGTCGGGCGCAGCAGCGGCATACTGGCTCGCCGACCGCGGGGTCGACGTGCTCCTGGTGGAGAAGAAGACGTATCCCCGTGACAAGGCGTGCGGCGACGGCCTGACCCCGAGAGCGGTTCGGCAGCTCGTCGACATGGGTTTCTCGTTTGGTGATGACGTCCACAAGATCATCGGGCTTCGCTCCTACGCCGGGGATGTGATGCTCGAGATGCCCTGGCCCGAGCACTCGATGTATCCGAACTGGGGGGCAACCCTGCAACGCTCGGCGTTGGACGGCCGGGTCACGTCCCTCGCCGAGACTCGGGGTGCCAAGGTGCTCCAGGGGGTCGAGGCCAGGGCCATCGTGGACAACGGCGAGCTGGTCGGAGCCGAGCTGCATGACAACGCGGATTCGGAATCCGGTGATGATCCGGAGCGGGTGACGCCCGAATACGTGGTGATCGCCGACGGATCGCTTTCGCGTTTCGGCCGCGCCCTTGGCACCGAGCGGCGACGGGACTACCCGTTCGGCCTAGCCGTACGCGGATACTGGGAGAGCCCGATCTCCGACGACGGCTACATCGAGAGCCAGCTGGACATCCGTGACGCCCAGGGCCGCTCGATGCCGGGCTACGGGTGGGTGTTCCCGCTCGGTGACGGCACGATCAATGTCGGCGCCGGGCTGGTGTCGACGTTCAAGGGCTGGAAGGATGTCAATACCAGCGACATCCTCGACGCCTACGTGTCGGCCCTGCCGGCCCACTGGCAGATCGAAGGAGATCCGATCGCCAAGCCGATCGGCGGAAAGCTTCCCATGGCGTTTTCGGTTGGGCCGAAGTCCGGCCGCAACTGGGTGGCGGTCGGCGACGCCGCGGGTGCGGTGAACCCGTTCAACGGCGAGGGAATCGACTACGGCTACGAGACCGGGCGTCTTGCGGCCGGTGTCATCGCCGAGGCGCTCGCCTCGGACGATCCTGGCGCGCTTGCCGCCTACGACCGGACGCTCATCGACGAGTACGCCGCATACCAGCGCGTGGCGAGGATCTTTCTCGAGGCAATCGGCAACCCGGCGGTGATGCGAACCCTGGTGACCGTCGGCATGCGTTCCCAGACCCTGATGGAATGGGTCCTCAAAGTGATGGCGAATCTCCTGGAGCCCGAGGAGAAGGGAATGGCAGAGCAAGTGTACGCCGCCATCGAAAAGGCACTCGAGCTCCCAGGGATCCGCAACTACAAGACCTAACCGCGACGCTGCGAACCCGGGGTTCGTAGCGACGCCAGGCTGCCAGCCCATGGTTCGCCTGGCTTGAGCTACTTTGAGGACCGGAGGGTCATCGATGGACAGCTACTGGCCCGAACCGTCCCCCGGCCCCGATGGGGGCGGCGAGGGAAGGAAGCCGAGCGGGCTCGGAACCTTCGCCGGGGTGTTCACCCCGTCCATCCTCACCATCCTCGGCATCATCCTCTTCCTGCGTACCGGGTTCGTCGTGGGAAACGCCGGTCTGGCTGGTGCGCTCATCATCTTGGGCATCGCCACTGCGGTGTCGACACTCACCAGCATCTCGCTGGCGGCGATCGCCACGAACTTCGAGGTGAAGGGCGGCGGCGACTACTACCTCATCTCGCGAACGCTCGGCATCGAATTCGGCGGCGCAATCGGCCTCGTGTTGTTTCTCGCCCAGTCCGTTTCCGTCGCCTTCTATGCGATCGGTTTCGGTGAGGTAGTCGCCGCCTTTTCCGGCTGGGAGTCCGGGCTCGCGGTGCAGGCCGTCGCCGCCGTCGCCGTTTTGGTGCTGTTCGGTCTGGCGTGGGCGGGGGCCGACGTGGCCACCCGCTTCCAGCTCGTGATCATGGTCGTGCTGGTTGCGGCCCTGGTGTCCTTCTTCATTGGTGCGGTGGCCTCATTCGATGCGTCGACGCTGTCGCAAAGCTGGACTTCACCCGCCGGTGCCATCGGCTTCTGGGCCATCTTCGCCATCTTCTTTCCGGCGGTCACCGGGTTCACCCAGGGCGTCAGCATGTCCGGGGACCTGGCGGACCCCGGACGCAGCCTGCCCCGCGGCACGTTCGCCGCCGTCGGGCTGTCGACGGTGGTCTATGTGACGGTGATGGTGCTGCTCGCCGCCGGCGTGCCCCTGCTCCTGCTCATCGACGACACCGGGGAGGCGATGCGAGAAGTCGCCGTCGTTGGCGCGCTGGTCGGACTCGGGGTGATCGCGGCGACACTCTCCTCGGCGATGGCCTCACTCCTCGGAGGACCGCGCATCCTTCAATCGCTCGCTTCAGACCGGGTCTTCCCAGCGCTCGGGGTCTTCGCCAAGGGGTTCGGGCCGGTGAACAACCCGCGAGCGGCCACGATCGTTTCGCTGGTGATCGCACTCGCCACCATCAGCCTGGGAAGCCTCAACGTGATTGCGCCCATCGTCTCGATGTTCTTTCTGATTTCATACGGTCTGCTCAACTACGCCACCTATTACGAAGCGCGTGCCGCCAGCCCTTCGTTCCGGCCGCGATTCCGCTGGTTTGACAAACGGCTGAGCCTGGCCGGGGCGTTGCTCTGCGCCGGGGCCATGCTGGCAATCAACGCTCTGGCGGCCTTCATCGCGATGATCCTCGTGTTTGCGGTCTACCAGTACCTGGGTAGGCGCGAGATTCCCGCCCGCTGGTCCGACGCCAGCCACTCTCACCACTTTTCGCGAGCGGTGGAGAACATCAAGGCGCTCGACCGCGAGGTCGAGCATGCCAGGCACTGGAGACCGCAGCTGATCCTGTTCTCGGCGGATCCAGACCGACGGGCGCGCATCCTGCAGTTTGCGAGCTGGCTCGAGGGTGGCAGCGGCCTCACCGCCGTCTTCCAGATCGTCGAGGGTGAGGGTGCCCTCATGCGGCTGGAGGCCGCGCAGCGCCAAATCGCCCTCCAGCGAGAGATCGACGACCTGGGCTTGGACATTCCGGCCCGTGCGGTGCTGGCACCCGACGGCATGGACGCGTTGCCGGTGATCGTGCAGTCGTTCGGCCTCGGTTCGCTGCGTGCCAATACGGTCCTGTTCGGCTGGCCCGAATCACCTGGGCGGGCACGTCGAGCCATGTACGTGCGGGCGGTGCGCGATGTTGCCCGCCTCGGGGTCAACGTGGTGAGTGTCAACACGGACGAGTCCGACTGGGCGAAGCTGCAACAGGTAGCAGCGAAGAAGCGTCGCATCGACGTGTGGTGGCAAGGCGATGGCTCCTCCCGGCTGGCGCTGCTCACCGCCTATCTGGCCACCAGGACCCCGGAATGGAGTCGAGCCACCATCCGGCTCATCGTCCCGGTGAACGCCGGTGAGAATGTCGAAGACGCCCGCTCCGGTGCCGAGGCCATGCTCCAGGAAGCGCGGCTCACGGCCACAGTGTTCATTTTTTCGCAACCGAGCCGTCGGCACCTGGTGGAGACATGCGCCGATGCCACGCTGGTGCTGATGCCAATGCGGGTGCGCGGTGAGCAGATCATCGATCCCTTCGGCGGGGACATGACCGAGCTGGTTTCCCACCTTCAGATGACGGGCGGCATCTTGGCGGGAGCGGACATCGACCTCGTCGCCGCACCCGACTCGGGTGAGGGTGCGGTCCTCGCCGCAGCCGAAGACGCCTCCGACGAGGCCGCCCAACGCCTGCGGGCCCTCGAGGAGCAGCTCGAGTCCGCCGAGCTCGAGGTGGCGAGGCTCACGAACAGCGGCGATTCGGGCGAGACCGATGCCCTCCTCGAGGCCGAGG
>CAXMOP010000024.1:0-24337 GCA_964195155.1 uncultured Kiloniellales bacterium
CAGCAGCACGCCCGGAGGAACTCGAATCCCCAACCTTCTGATCCGTAGTCAGACGCTCTATCCAATTGAGCTACGGGCGCCCGGTAGCGATAAGGTACCGCGCTGCGCGATCAACATCCACTGGGAGGTACGCCGTTGTGAGCGATGACATCACCACTCTCGCCGACGAGTACTGGCGGTACTACCTCGAAACCAACCCGACGACTGCCCACATGCAGGGCGACTACTCGGGTGCCGACCGGTTTGAGAGCGTATCACGAGCCTTCGAGGAATCAGATATCGCCAAGCTGCGCGAGTTCGGAGCCAAGGCGCGGGCGATCGATCCCGCCAGCCTCAGCGAGACCGACGCCCTCACCCGCGAGGTGTTGATCTATGAGGTCGAGTCGAATGCCGACCTCCAGGAGACTCGACAGGCCGAGTTCGCAGCCGATCCCATCTTCGGGATCCATATCTACGCGCAGCTTCTTCCCCCGATGCTGTCGGTCCCTGACGCCGATGTTGCCGCAGTAATGGCCGAGAAGTGGAAAAGCTACGCAGACACCATCGACGATGTCACCGAGCGTCTGCGCCAGGGGGTCGCCTCCAACCGAACGCCGCCGGAGTTTGCGGTGAAACTGGTGATCGGCCAGCTCGACGACTGGCTCGCCCTCCCCATCGAGTCCGACCCCTTGATGATGACCCAACCACCGCCCTCGTACGGCGAGGAGGAAACCGAGGCCTATCGGGCGGGCATCGCCGACGTCGTCCGCGACTCCGTTCGACCGGCGGTCGAACGCCACCGCGATGTGCTTCGCGACGAGGTGCTGCCCGTGTCGCGCCCGGCGGGCAGTGAGGGGCTCTCCTTCCTGAGCGATGGCGAATCCGTGTACTCGCGGGCCATACAGCGCTTCACGACCCTCCCGCTTCAGGCCGGCGAGATCCATCAAGTCGGCCTGGATCAGATCGAGCGCCTTGCCGACGAATACCGCGAGCTCGGTGTCGAGGTGTTCGGAACCGAGGATCTCGACGAGATCTTCGCCAAACTGCGTGACGATCCGGAACTGCACCACACGAGCGGTGCCGACATCGTCAAGGCCTCCGAGGACGCCTTCGCCAGGGCCCGGGAGGAGATGCCCAAGTGGTTCGGGCGGTTGCCCAAGGCGGACTGCATCGTCCAGGAAACACCAAGCGGGGCCCAGGCGTTCTACTACCCCGCCGCCGACGACGGATCAAGGCCCGGCATGTTCTTCATGAACACCGCCGATCCTTCGTCTTGGGGGATCCACGAGGTCGAGTCGACCGCATTCCACGAAGGGATCCCGGGCCACCATTTGCAAGGATCCATTGCCCAGGAGCTCGGCGACGCCGTCCCCGAATTCCGTCGTCACATTCACATCGTTGCATACGGCGAGGGCTGGGGTCTGTACTCGGAACGCGTCTCGGACGAGATGGGCCTGTACAGCTCGCCGCTCAACCGGATGGGCATGCTGTCTGCGGACTCGATGCGAGCCGGCCGGCTCGTCGTCGACACCGGTATGCACGCCCTCGGATGGTCGCGCCAGCAGGCGATCAACTGGATGGCGGAAAACACGCCGATGACGATGTACACGATCACCGAAGAGATCGACCGCTACATCGCCTCGATGCCGGGCCAGGCCCTCTCCTACATGATCGGGCGCCTCGAGATCCAGCGCATGCGCCGCGATGCCGAAGCGGCGCTCGGGGATCGCTTCGACATCAAGGCGTTCCACGATACGGTTCTCGACTCCGGCGGGGTGCCGTTGCCGACGCTGGACCGGATGGTGTCGGATTGGGCGGCCTCGGTCTAAGGAAGCATGGGTATGAACGAGGAACTGAAACAGCTCGGCGACGACTACTGGGCCTTCCAGCTCAAGCTGTCGCCGACCAACGCCATCCTCCTCGGCTACCACGACTACGACGACCAGCTCGAGGAGGCGTCGCGCGAGGTCGAGGATGAGCAAATCGCTGCCCTCGACGCTTTCGCCGCAGCCGCTGAGGCCGTCGACCCGGCCACGCTCACTCGAGACGAGCAAATCAGCCGCGAGGTGCTCATGTTCGAAGCATCTTCTGGTGCGGACAACCTCCGATCCCGGCTGAGCGAGTTCGCCGTCGACTCATTCAATGGCGTCCAGGTGGTTTTCCAGACCGTGATACCCCAGATCACGCTCACCGAGCCCGAGCACGCCGAGGCCATGTTGGAGAAGTGGTCGCAGATGGGTCGCATGCTCGACCAGATGATCGGACGCCTGCGACAGGGCCTCGCCAGGGACCGGACCCCCCCGGCGATCGCCGCCGAGAAGACCGTCGCCCAGCTCGACACCTACCTGGCGTTGCCGGTGGAGGACGACGCCATCGTCCGTATGAACCCGCCGCCGCAGTGGAGCGAGGATGCGGTCGCCGCCTGGCGGGAGCGACTCAAAGAGGTTGTGGAGACCGACGTGCGTCCCGGGTTCGCTCGCTATCGCAACGCCATCGTCGATGAAGTGCTGCCAAAGGCGCGGCCTCAGGAGCGCAGCGGGGTGGTTTGGCTGTCCGACGGGGAGGAGATTTACCACCGAGCCGTCCGCGGTCACACTTCGCTGCCGCTGACCGCCCTCGATATCCACAACGCCGGCGTCGGCGACATCGCCGAACTCGAGGGGGAGTATCGAACGCTGGGCCGCTCCGTCCTCGACACCGAAGACCTGGAGGACATCTACCGCAGACTGCGCGACGACCCGGCGCTCCGTTTCGAGAATGGGGAGCAGATCGTTGCCGCGGCCCAGGGGGCCATGGACCGGGCGAGTGCAGCGATGGGCAAGGCCTTCGGACGCCTTCCCCAGACGCCATGCGTGATGGCCGAAGTGCCGCCCCTGGGCGCGGAGGACGCGCCGATGGCGTTCTATTTCCCTCCGGCCGATGACGGCTCCCGTCCCGGCACCTTCTTTGTCAACACCGCCTTTCCCGAGACGCGAACTCGCTACGAGTCGGAGGCGCTTGCGTTTCACGAGGCGATACCGGGGCATCATCTGCAACTGGCGCTGGCCCAGGAGATGGAGGGGATGCCCGAGTTTCGCAAGAACGCGTTCATCACCGTCTTCCACGAAGGATGGGGGCTGTACTCGGAGCGACTGGCCGATGAGATGGATCTCTATACCAGCGACATCGAGCGACTCGGGATTCTCTCCTTCGACTCATGGCGGGCGGGCCGTCTTGTGGTCGATACCGGGCTCCACGCCCTCGGCTGGTCGCGACAGGACGCGATCGACTACCTGGCCGCCAATTCACCACAAGCCGAGAACAACATCGTCAACGAGGTCGAGCGCTACATCGCCTGGCCGGGTCAGGCCCTCGCCTACAAGACCGGTCAACGCGAGATGTTCCGGGCGCGTGCCCGAGCCGAGGAGACCCTCGGCAGCGGATTCGACATCCAAGCGTTCCACGACACGCTGATCGGATCCGGGTCGGTTCCAATGCCGACCATGCAACGGCTGATCGATGAGTGGGTTGCCGGCCAGTGAGCTTGGGAAGCCCCCTCTGCGCCGAAGCAGAGCTTCGACGCGTCTCCCCCGCTCCGCAGAGGAGACGAAGACAGGAATGGTCACTTCCCCCTTCTCTGCATAGGGAGGCAAAGCAATGACCCCGTTTCGGTTCATCTTTATGGCCGACTGTCAGCTTGGGGCCTATGCGACCTTCAGCGGCATGAACGAGGATGACATCGCCGGCTTCGATGCCCGCGGCATGCAAGTGCAGATCGTCCCCGAGGTGGAGGGTTTCGAGTGGGATGCCGAGCGGTACCGGTCGGCGATCAAGATGGCCAATGCCATCCGCCCCGAATTCGTCGTCATGGGTGGGGACATGATCGACAGCAACACCGATGAGGCCCAGGTTGAAGAGCTGCTGAGGATCACCGGATCACTCGACCGGGACATCCCGATGCTTTGGGTTCCGGGCAACCATGACATCGCCGACGACACCGTGGTTCCGAGCCCGGCGAGTGTTGCGGCCTACCGAGAGGTGTTCGGGGCCGACTTCTACGGCTTCGACCATGGTGAGGTCCGCTTCGTTGTGTTGAACACCGTGGTCATCGACCACCCGGAGAACATGATGGACGAGCTTGCCGAGCAGATGGCGTTTCTCGAGGAAGAGATCTCCCGAACAGACGAGCGGGCACACACCATCCTGCTTGGGCATCATCCGCTGTTTCTCGACCACCCCGATGAGGAAGACAACTACTGGAACCTGCCGGCAGCGCAACGAGCTCCAATACTCGAGCTCATCCGCGCCAACGGGGTCAAGGTCGCATTCGCCGGTCACTGGCATCGAAACTCGCTTGCGTTCGATGGCGATTTCGAGATGGTCACCACGGGCCCGGTCGGTTACCCGCTCGGCGCCGACCCATCGGGGATTCGCATCGTCGACGTCGGACACGACCGCGTACTCCACGAGTACGTGCCGCTGAGCTGAACATGGGGAGTAAAGAGATGTCATGCCGGTATCGTTTCGCTGAGGGAAGAACATGAGCACGCCGATCATCCTTGCCGTCGACGACGACCCGCAAGTTCGCAATGCGGTTCGGCGCGACCTCAACGCCCACTTTGCGCCGGACTACCGGATCGTCGACGCCGGGTCGGGAGCGGAGGCCCTCGAGGTGGCCGAAGCCCTCAAGGCGCGCGGCGATACCATCGCCCTCTTCCTCGTCGACCAGCGGATGCCCGAGATGACCGGCACCGAGTTGCTGCTCGAGGCAAGACCGTTTTTTCCCGACGCCAAACGAGCCCTGCTCACCGCATATGCCGACACCGATGCAGCGATCCAGGCCATCAACGAGGTCGAGCTCGATCATTACCTGATGAAGCCGTGGGACCCGCCGGAGGACAACCTGTACCCGATCCTCGATGACTTGCTCGAGGACTGGGTTGCGAACACGCCGGCGCCGTTCGACGGGATCCGCGTCGTCGGCACCACATGGTCACCCGCCACCCACGAAGTGAAGGACTTCCTGGCTAGGAACCAGGTGCCGTATCGATTCCTCGACATCGAGCGGGACGAGGAGGCCGAAGCCATCGTCGCCGCCGGATCCGACGACGGCACGGCCATCCCGGTGGTGATCTTCGCCGACGGAACACGAATGGTCGACCCGGACCGGCGCGCCATTGCCCAACAAGTCGGGTTGCAGACGGAGGCCGACAGCCCGTTCTACGACATCATCATCGTTGGCGGCGGCCCCGCCGGGCTCGCCTCAGCGGTATACGGAGCTTCCGAGGGGCTGCGCACCGTCATGGTCGAATCGGAGGCGCCGGGCGGTCAGGCCGGCACGAGCAGCCGCATCGAGAACTACCTCGGCTTCCCATCCGGGGTGAGCGGCGGCGACCTGGCCCGCCGGGCGACGACCCAGGCGACGCGGCTTGGCGCCGAGATCCTGACGGCGACTTCGGTGACCCAGGTGACGACCGAAGACAACGTCAAGGTGGTGACCCTCGATACCGGGGTGGAGCTTCGCTCCCACGCGGTCATCATCTCCAGCGGGATGTCGCTTCGCAAGCTCAGCGTTCCCGGGTACGAGCGATATGAGGGAGCAGGCGTCTTCTACGGCGCGGTCCTTTCCGAGGCGGCGACCTACCGGGACCGCCCGGTCTTCGTCATCGGCGGGGCGAACTCCGCAGGCCAGGCTGCGATGTTGTTCTCCAAATACGCATCGCAGGTCACGATGGTCGTGCGCGGCGACTCGCTGGTCCTGAAGATGTCGCAATACCTGATCGAACAGATCGACGCCACTCCCAACATCGACGTCCTCACCAACAACCAGGTCGTCGAAGTGCTCGGCGACGACCGGGTCGAAAAGATCCGGTTGAAGAACACCAAAACCGAAGAGGAGATCGATCACGAGGCCGCTGCAATCTTCATCTTCGTCGGCGCGGTTCCGCACTCGGATTTTGTCGCCGATCTGGTCGCACAGAACGATCGCGGATTCATCTACACCGGCCCCGACATCGCCCTTGCCGAAGACGTGACATGGCCGCTCGAGCGGGACCCGTTCGCCCTCGAGACCAACGTCCCCGGCGTCTTTGCGGCAGGCGACATCCGGCACGGAGCGATTCGCCGCGTGGCCTCCGCGGTTGGGACCGGGGCCGTTGCGGTGAGCCTGATCCACCAGTACCTCGACACGGTCTAGCGCAGTGCGAGAAGAACTACGCGCCGTCGCCCTGTTCGCCGACCTCAGCGACGAGGACCTCGATTGTCTGGAAGAAGGAGCAACAATCGTTGTGCTCGAGTCCGGCCAGTCATTGTTCAACGAGGGCGACGAGGGCGATCAGGCCTACGTGATCACCGAAGGTGAGATCGAGATCGTCAAGATCACCGGAGAGCGCGAGGTGCTGCTCGCCAGGCGGCTTCCCGGCGAGGTCATCGGTGAGATGGCCCTGCTCGATTCCGCGCCACGGATGGCGTCGGGCCGGGCGGCCGGCGAGACCCGGCTCATCGCCATCCCGAAGAGCCAGATGGATGCGCTGCTCGAATCCAGCGCAACAGCTTCGAAAGCGCTGTTCTCGGTCCTGCTGTCGCGGTGGCGACAAACCGAGGCCAGCCTCCGCCAATCCGAGCGAATGGTGCAGCTCGGCACGTTGACCGCGGGACTTGCCCACGAGCTCAACAACCCGGCCGCAGCGATCGCCCGCGCCTCGGGCCTGCTCTCCCCCGAGCTCGACGCCTTCGGCCGCTCCATCGCCGCGTTGGGTGCTTGCGGCCTCGACAACGAGCAGAAAGTGCAGGTCGAGGAGTGGCTGGCCGAGGTGTCGGAGAAAGGTCCAACATTGGGCGCCCTGGAGCGATCCGAACGCGAATCCGCCCTCGACCCGGCGCTTCGGTCGGCGGGAGTGAAGGAGCCGTGGGCGATGGCGCCGATCTTCGCCCTGGCCGGGTGGGAGGCGCCGGACGTTGACGAGATCCGCGATGAATACGGCGACCTGGCGCCGATCGTCCTCGACGCCATCGGCATGACCTACAACGTCTCCGAACTGCTGCGCGAGATCAACGAGGGAGCGGGACGAATGTCTGAGATCGTGGGTGCACTCAAGTCGTACACGCACCTCGATCAAGCGCCGCTCCAGGAGGTCGACGTCCGCAAGGGCCTCGAGGACACGCTGCTCATCCTCAAGACGAAACTGAAGGACATCGACGTCGAGCTCGAGTTCGAAGAGGTACCGAAGATCATGGCCTACGGAAGCGAGCTCAACCAGGTGTGGACCAACCTCATCGACAACGCCGCCGACGCGATCACGTCGTCGGAACAGGAAAACGGGACGGTGACCCTGAGGACCTCGGCCGGCGATGAGACCGTGGTCGTCGAAGTAGAAGACAACGGCAGCGGCATCGAGGCCGCCAACGTCGACCGGATCTTCGACGCTTTCTTCACGACCAAGCCTCCCGGCTCCGGCACCGGGCTCGGGCTGGATATCAGCTACTCAATCATCGTGCACAAGCACCGGGGCGCGATCAAGGTCGATTCGGAACCGGGGAAGACCGTGTTCCACGTAGAGCTCCCGGTCAATGGGCCGGACGCGTGATGCTCGTGAAGAGATCCGGGTAGGCTCGCCGCCATGACCACGCAACAGCTGTGCGCGGAACTGACGGACATCCCGCTCGAGGACATGCCGGCGGGGGGGTGCATCGAATGCCTCGCGATGGGCGACACCTGGGTCCATCTTCGGTATTGCACGACGTGTAAGGAGACCCGGTGCTGCGACGACTCGAAGAACACCCACGCCAGAAAGCATGCCCATGACTCCGGGCACCACGTGATCCGATCCAAGGAGCCGGGGGAAGCCTGGGCGTGGTGTTACGAGCACGAGGCCGGGACGCGGATCGCCGCCGGCGCGTAGCCCGGCTATGCCGGGCGGTATCACGTATCCCGCATTCCGTATTTCGTAGCACGAGTTCGCGTCGTAATACGAGGTACGTGATACTTGATACGGCCGACGCGAAGCGTCGGCCTAGCGGAGAGGGAGGGATTTGAACCCTCGAGGGAGCTTGCACCCCCTACTCGCTTAGCAGGCGAGCGCCTTCGGCCACTCGGCCACCTCTCCTTGCGACCGTATTACGTATCACGTATCACGTATCACGTATCGCACGGTACTGGGATCCGTGATCTGACTCGCAATACGTTGTACGCAATACTTTGTACGCAATACGTTGTACGCAATACGTTGTACGGCCCGGCGGAGCCGGGCCCGCGGAGGGAGTGGGATTTGAACCCACGAAGCGGGGATACCGCTTACACGCTTTCCAGGCGTGCGCACTAAGCCGGACTATGCGATCCCTCCGTAGGGTGGGAAAGTGTAGAAGGAGGGTTCGGGCAAATGGATGCCGCCGAAGCCATGGATATCGCCCTTGAGCAGGCCTCGCTGGCGGTCGCCCACGATGACGTGCCGATCGGCGCGGTCCTGCTCGACCGCTCCGGGGATATCGTCGCCGCCGACCACAACCGCCGTGAGGAGCGCGGCGACGCAACGGCCCACGCCGAGCTCCTCGTGATCTCGGCACGTTCGCAGGAGCTCGCCGATTGGCGGCTCAACGGCCACACCCTGGTCGTCACGCTCGAGCCCTGTGCCATGTGCGCCATGGGTGCGGTGTGGGCCCGCCTCGATCGGATCGTCTACGGCGCCGCTGATCCGAAGGCCGGGGCGGCATGGAGCCTCTACAACATTCCCCAGGACGAGCGGCTCAACCACCGATGCGAGCTGACTGCCGGGATCCGCGAGCAGGAGTCTGCGTCACTGCTCGAGGACTTCTTCGCCAATCGGAGATAGCGTCGCGCCGGTACACTCACTCGCCGGTGCCCCCGGCATCGGCCGTATTACGTACAACGTATTCCGTATTCCGAACTCAACAGCTGCTTTTCCGATCACGCTGGATGGGATTCGTAATACATATACGTGATACGGACTACGGATCTGGAGGGGTGACAGAGCGGACGAATGTGACGGTCTCGAAAACCGTTGGACCGTTTTTCGGTCCCGTGGGTTCAAATCCCACCCCCTCCGCGGGGCCGGCCTCCGGCCGGCCCGTATTGGGTATTGGGTATCAAGTATCACGTACGGGAACACAGCCCTGCGAAGACACCCCGGTACCCTTCGGGTCGTGATACGTAATACGTAGTACGTAATACGGTATTTGCGTATCACGTACCCCGCGCGCATACCACTTTGCGTGGTATTGTGGAGTACGCCGGGAGAGGCACCCGGCACCCATGGGCATGGGGGAGGTAGAATCTTGCAGGCGCTGGACCGCCGGGTGATGATGTTCGCATTCGCGCTCTTCGTCTTGTCGTTCGCCGACTGGTCATTCACCAGCGTTGCGCTGCAATACGGTGCCGTCGAAGCCAATCCGTTGATGCAGAGCATCGTCACCAGACCGGACGCCTTCTACCTACTCAAGGTGGTTCTCGCCGGCGCCGTCGCGTTGGCCGCGGCATTGCAGATACGGTCGAAGCCCGGGTTCATCGTGTTGAGCGGCATCGTGTTCATGTACTCGGGCCTCATCCTCTGGAACGTCGCCACGCTGCACACCCTCATCTAGATCACCTCTGCCCCTCGCAAGGCATCCAGGACTAGATGCGGGCCCGGGTCGTTTGATCGTCTGTTCCCGCTCATCGCTACCATGGCATCGACCGTGCTAGGCGGGGTACTAGGGGTGCCCTGTACTCGAAATCCTCTTCATGCGAGGCCGAATTCCCGCCCGAGGGTGACCGTGTTTCGGGCCAGCACCGGGGTCGCTCGGCGTTGACGGCAGGGTCCTGCAGCGGCGGAGCGCCCGCGAAACCGGGTCAGGTCCGGAAGGAAGCAGCCCTCAGTGGGTCGTTCCGGGTGTTGCAGGTGCGCCCGGCCAGAGCCCGCGGCCCCGGCACGCGCCGGAACATGCCATCCGACGGCGGGTGCACGGTCAATCCAGTCGACAGTCTTCAGTCCACGGTCCACAGCCAGAACGCGGCACGACACTCGCTGATACATTCCTGCTGATGACAGAGGACTGATGACTCAGAAATGACTGACGACACGACTGGCGACCGACGACTCCCTCAGTCTTTTTCGAGGATGGCGCCCCACACGAACCCCATCGGGCCCATCCGCCACGCGTCGACGAGGCGCAGCGACGACGACCCGAGGAGCTCCTCAGGCGGTGGGTGCTTGTCAAGGGACCGGTTGAGATAGGTGTACTCATCGCGGGCCCCGATGCTTGCCCCCGCCAGCGGGAGGGCGATCGCCGATCCGAATCGGTGGATGCGGCGCTGCAGATCCCCTTGCGGCCTGGCGAGGTCGACGATCCCGGCACGGCCGCCGATGCGGAGGATGCGGTGGATCTCTTCCAGCGTCGCGTCGACCGAATCGAGGTTCCTGAATACGTAGGCGGAGAGCACGGCATCGAACGCGGCGTTTTCGAACGGCAGCGCCTCTCCGACCCCCACCACGCGATCGGCCGCCCTGTTCAGGGAGAGCATCTCCGGTGAGGGGTCGAGGGCCACGATCCTGCGCAGACCGAGGATCTCGTTGGCCGCTCCGGTGCCGGCGCCCAGATCGAGGATGCGCCCATCCGGGAGATGTCCGACCACGGTTCGACGCCAAGCCTGATCGCGACCAAGCGAGAGAATCGAATTGAGGCGGTCGTATCGGCTCGCAATGTCGGCAAATACCTCGCCGTTGCTCATCTCTCCTCCCGAACCGTGGGCCGGGAGCCCCGCATGCCGGGCTCCTGAGCCCAGGGTTCATGAGCCCGCATGCTCAGTCGATGACATCGAACCCGGCGTACGGGCGGAGCACGTCCGGGATCACGATGCTGCCCTCTCCGGTCTGGAAATTCTCCATGATGGCGATGAGGGTTCGCCCGACGGCGAACGCCGTGCCATTGAGCGTGTGGACGAACCGGCTTTTTCCGTCGTCGTCCTTGAACCTGATCTTCAACCGACGGGCCTGGTAGTCGGTCGTGTTCGATGTCGACGTGATCTCGCGATACCGCCTCTGACCCGGAAACCATGCTTCGATGTCGTACTTCTTGGCGGCGGATGCTCCAAGGTCTCCTGTGGCAACGTTCACGACGCGATACGGGATACCAAGGGCCTGGACCAGTTCCTCTTCACGAGCGAGGAGGAATTCGTGCTCGCCCACGGCGTCCTCAGGCACGGTGAACGAGAACATCTCCACCTTGTCGAATTGGTGCACCCTGAAGAGCCCCCGGGTGTCCTTGCCGTAGGTGCCGGCTTCGACGCGATAACAACTGGAGAATCCGGCATAGCGGGTCGGGAGGTCTCCCTGTTCGAAGAACTCGTCTCCGTGCATGGCGGCAAGCGGCACCTCGGATGTTCCGGCCAGGAAGAGGTCGTCCTCGTTGACCGAGTACACCTGGTCGCGGTCGGAAGGAAAGAACCCGGTGCCGAACAATGCCTCCTCGCGGACCAGCATTGGGGGAATGACCGGCTCGAAGCCGTGGCCGCCGAGAATCTCCATGGTCCAGCGCACCAGGGCCAATTCGAGCATGGCGAGTCGGCCCTTGATGATGCCGAACCGGCTGCCCGAAATCTTCGTGGCCCGCTCGATGTCGATGACGCCGAGCTCCTCGCCGAGATCAACGTGGTCCCGTGGTTCGAACCCGAACTCCGGTGGCTCACCCCAGCGGCTGATCTCTTCACTCTCGTCCTCGGTGAGCCCACCGGCTGCGGTGGGATCGGCAAGGTTCGGGATCGTCACCCAGGTGGCCATGAACTCGTCGTCCAGCTGGTCGGCGCCGGCGAGGAGCTCCTTATAGCGGTCCGCAAGCTCCCCGGCCTCAGCGATGGCGGCGTCCTTTGCCGATCCCGCCAACCCGGCAATTGCCTTGCCGGCCTCCTTCTGCCGCGCCCGGGCTTCTTCTGCGTCTGCCCGAGCCGCCCGCCGCCCTGCATCGAGCGCAACCAACGCGTCGACGTCGATCTCGATGCCGCGCCGTGCCAGGGCAGCGACCAGCGCGCCGGGATCATCGCGGAGGACGGCTACATCGATCATGCGCGGATGCTACTGGCCGAGGGCTGTGGCAACCGCTCGCTGCTCCTCGGGGGAAAGCGGCTCTCTCGACGATCCCTCGGCGAGCTCTTTTGAGAAGAAGAGGGTCTCGTCCCGCGACACCATGATGGTCAGGATGATCCCGCTTCCACCCTCGTCGAGCATGGCGATCGAGCGAGACAGCTCTCCTGCGATATTGCCGAATGCGTCGTACGACACCGCGCCCACCTTGGTGATAGCGCGAGGAAGCCGGGTTTCGACGCTCTGCAGCCGCCGATTCATCCCGGACAGGTCGGTGTCGAGGTCCTCGAGCCTCACCCCAACCGACGCCAAAAGCGCGACGACGTTGCCGTCCTTCGGCACAGCATCGATCTGCCGGCGGATCTGATATAGCTGAACCGCCTGCCACACGGCTATCACGGCAATCAGCAGCGCAATGACCACAAACAGCCAGGCGCTCACACACTCTCGTTTCTGTAGAAGACCATGCGCCAGGCATTGTCGTCGGGCGAATCATCCTCGGCGGTGACGGCAACGATCACCAGCTCGTAGAGAGCGCCACCGCGAAGCACGAGTCCGTCGAAAATGAACGTCCTGGCTTCGCCGGGCTCCAGTGTCGCAATCGTCTGGGTAACCGACACCGTCGGTTCGGATCCGTCGGCAGTGACCAGGTTGAGCCGCACCGACACCAACTCCTCGGTCTCGTTGCCCTCGTTTGCCACCACGGTCTGGACGACAAAGTTCTCGCTGTCGGGCACGATCGGAACGTTATTGAGCTCGCCGAACGGCTCAGGATCGGTCACCGCCGTGATAGAGATGTTTCGCTGCGAGCCCAGATGGAGGATTGACGCCAGCCTGGTCTGAACCGTGACCGGATCGAATCGGACCGGTCCCCCCTCAGGCACGAAAGCGACGGCGACGAAGTGTCCTTCTGCGATCCCGTTGTCAAAGTCGCCGACCCTGGCAAGGAACTCCGCATAGGCGACGTCACCGACGCGAAGCAGGATCAGCGCGTCTGCCAGCCCCTCGCCGCCTGGCGGCTCGGAATCGTCGACAACGGCAAGCACCGCTTCGTCCAACATGCCGAGCGCCCGCTCCCACGAGCGGGTAGCGACGGTCAGGTAGCCGTGAGCCTCTGCGGCGCTCGAGGGCACGGCAACACCATCGATCGCCGTCGCTGCTTGAGCGGTGGCCTCGTGCATCTGCTGGAGGCGTCGCAGCAACTCGGGCCGTTCGACGCCACTCAACGCCGCGAAGGTTGATTCGAGGTCGGCCGCCGCCATGGCCTGGAGCTTGACGGCACTCTCAGTGACCGCCAGGTAGTCGGCAACGACCCTCGCCTCGGTCCGGTACTGAACCGTGAAGATGAGCGCCACGATCATGGCAGCGCCGATCAAACCGGCAAGCAGCCACCGACGGCGTCGCGAGCGACGCACGGGAGGGATCCGGGGGTAGGCCATGTGTGTGGGCGAGGGGGGACTTGAACCCCCACGAGTGTTACCTCACAGATTCCTGAAACCTGCGCGTCTGCCAATTCCGCCACTCGCCCGTGGGTGCAAAAGGCTAACACGGGACCCCGGTATCGCTCTGGGGCCCACGCAAACACCTGCGCCAAATACAATCCGAGTATGCGCCTTGCTAGGGAGATGGAACTCAGACTGGAGCGGCTGGTCGATGGCGCCACCGCCGCAGTCTTTCGTGGCAAGATGCACCCGGTTGACATGGCAGAACGACTCGTCCGGCAGGCCGATTTCCTTGCCTTCGAAGGCCCCGCCGGACCGCAGATCCCAAATCGGTGGACGATGCGCATCAACCCAATGGACACCCCCGACGGCATCGATGAGGTCGAGCTCTCAGCCGAGCTGGCCGCGGCGCTCACCGCCACCGCCCGGGACCGGGCCTGGCGATTGACGGGACCGGTTGCGATTGAGATCATCTCCGACGCCGACGTGCCCCGCGGACTGGCCGATTGCACCGGCGACTCGGCGCCGGGAATGCTGCCCTCGTGGGGACAGCTCGTTGCGGCATCGCCGCCGCTCGCCCTCGAAATCGCGGATAACCGCAACACCCTCGGGCGATCACTGGATTCTGATGTCGTTGCCAACCTTCCTGAGGTCTCGCGGCACCAGGCAGTGATCGTGCGAGAGGGAAGCGAGATCACGATCTCCGACGCGGCGTCCGCCAACGGCACCTATGTCAACGGCATGCCGATCGATGTTGCTCCTCGAACCCTGGTTCCCGGGGACACGATCAGAATCGGTGACGTCGACTTCACCTTCCGGCTGCTGTGAGGCCCTGATGCCAGCGCTGATGCTCAACATCCTCAAGATCCTGTTCATCGTCCTGCTGTTCCTGTTTCTGTGGCAGGTGGCCGGAGCGATCAGGCTCCACATCGGTGGCGGCCAATCGTCGAGGCGGGGACGCGGTCCCAGCGAGCTGGTGGTACTCAGGGGCGAGGTAGAGCAAGGGAAGCGGGTGAAGCTGCGGGGATCCGGCCACACCGTGGGCCGCAGCCCGGAGGCCGACATCATCATCAACGACCCGTACGCATCCGACTTCCACGCCAGGGTCAGTGCGCAGAACGGACAGACCCGCGTCGAAGACCTCGGAAGCACGAATGGCACCTACGTCAACGGCCGCCGCATCACCGCACCGACCGGCGTGGTGAAGGGTGACACCGTGCAGATCGGCAAAACGATGCTCGAGGTGAGATGAGCCGCGAGTCGCGAGTCGCGAGTTGCGAGACCCGAGAAAGAGCTTGCGCCACCCGGTACCTGCGACTCGTGACTCGGTCCGCTATCCGACAACCCTCCTAGCCTGTCCACGGCATGAAGGCTGAGTCATGAGATACGTCTGGGCCACGGCGACCCACCAGGGACGGGTGCGGCGGCGCAACGAGGACGCCGTCTATCCCGATTCCTCGGGGGCTTCCGAGCTGGCGATCCTCGTCGGGGTAGCCGACGGCATGGGCGGCGCGATTGCGGGAAACGTCGCCAGCTCCACCGCACTCGAGGCCGCCGTCACCAAAGACCCTCAGTCCGACGTTTCGATGGTCGAGCGCATCGTCGCCGGTAACGACGAACTACTCGGCGAGATCGAGCGCAACCCCGATCTGCGCGGCATGGGCACCACACTCACCCTTGGGCTGTTCCGGCCGAATGGAACGCTCGAGCTCGGACATGTCGGAGACAGCCGGGCCTACCGACTTCGATCCAACGAGATCGAACTACTCACCACCGACCACACCGTCGTTTCCGAGCTCGTCGCGATGGGGCATCTCGAGCCGGCCGATGCGGAGCGACACCCGCAGCGACACCTCCTCACCAGGGCCCTCGGGCTCGGACCCGTCGTCGTCGACCACGAGATCGTGGCGCTGGAATCAGCGGACCGCATCCTCATCTGCAGCGATGGACTCACCTCCATGCTGTCGGACGAGCAAATCGGAGAGATCGCAAACGGAGAGGACGTGGAGCCCACGGTTTGGGCGCTGGTCGAGGCTGCCAACAGCGCCGGCGGGGTGGACAACATCACGGTGGCGATCGTCGACGCCGTTGACCCGACGACATGACGCGTAACGCCGAGGCCGTCCTCATCCTGGCGGCAACGACCCTGGCCGCGTTGGGGGTCGCCATGGTCCAGTTCGTCGCGGGAACCTGGCTCGACGCTGACGTGGCACTCACCTTCATCGCCTTTGCTTTCAGTTTCGGGTCGATTCATGTGGCGTTCCGAGCGTGGGCACCGAACGCAACCACGCTCATTCTTCCGATCGCCGCCTTCCTGTCGGCGGTCGGGTTCATCGAGGTCTTCAGAATCGACCCCGACCTCGCCGCACTGCAGCGCTGGTGGCTCGGCTTTGCCGGGATCGCCGCCGCGTTCACCGTCTGGCTGCTTCGCGACACCGGAGTCGCCGTGCTTCGCCGATACCGCTACCTGTTCTTGGTATCGGCGGTATTGCTTCTGCTGCTCCCGTTGCTCCCCGAGAGCTGGGCGGTGCATGGCGCCATCGTCAACGGGTCCAGGCTCTGGGTACGGGTGGACGCACCGTTCACCGACCTCACACTGTCATTCCAGCCGGGAGAGGTTGCCAAGGTGTTCCTCACGATCTTCCTTGCCTCCTATCTGGCCGATCGGTCAGAGGCGATGAGCACGGTGTCGAGAAAGATCGGGCCGTTCCGACTTCCCGAGCCGCGGCACCTCGGCCCGGTGCTGGTCGCCGCGGGAGCGGCGTTCCTCGTGCTGGTCTATCAGCGCGACCTCGGTGCATCGCTGCTTCTCTTTGCCCTCTTCATCGGAATGATCTACGCCGCTACCGGACGCGGGGTGTACCCGGCGGCCGGGGTAGTGGCGGTGATCGTCGCCGGCTATATCGCCTATCAGCAGTTCGCTCACGTCCGGGTTCGGATCGCCGCGTGGCTCGACCCCTTCGCCGACTATACGGGAGCTGGATACCAGACGGCACAGGGCTTGTTCGCCATGGGATCGGGGAGCCTCACCGGGTCGGGGCTGGGCCTCGGCAGACCAGACCTGATTCCGGCGGCGACGACCGACTTCGTGTTCGCTGCGGTGGGGGAAGAGCTCGGCCTCGCCGGATCGATCGCCGTGATCACCGCCTACGCCCTGTTCGTGGCCGTCGGCATCGGGATCGCCTTGCGATCCCGCGACCGATTCCGCAAGTACCTGAGCGCCGGCCTGACGATCCTGGTTGGGATCCAGGCGTTCCTGATCATTGCCGGGGTAGTGCGGGTGCTCCCCATTACCGGGCTGACCACACCGATGATGTCCTACGGCGGGTCGTCGCTGCTGGCTTCGGCGATGATCCTTGCATTGCTGGGGCGCGTGTCCCACGAGGAGCGGGCATGAACGATCCGCTGCGCCGCACCGGATGGACGATCCTGGCCGGGTTCCTGGTGCTGGCGCTCGCCGCCGCCTGGATCCAGGGAGTGGTCGGCCCCGATTATCGGGACGATCCGAGAAATCCCCGTCTGGTCGCATCGCGTGTTGGGCGAGAACGAGGGGTGATCGTCAGCGCCGATTCAGTGGTGGCGGCGCAATCCGATCCTGCCGTCGGGGGACAGACTTTCGAACGGACCTATCCGACCGATGAGGCCTATGCCCACACGGTGGGTTTCGTCTCGGTGTTGTTCGGGGCCCGCGGCCTGGAACGGGAACACGCAGAAGACCTCGTCTCGAACCGCGACGCCACGATCTCTGGAGTGCTCAACGTTCTGATGGGCGGCGATCCGCGGCCACGCGGCCTGCGTCTGACCATCGACGACGAGCTGCAGACCGTTGCCAGGGAGGCGCTCGGTGACCAGCGTGGCGCCGTGTTCGCCGTCGACCCCTCAACGGGTGCGGTCCTGGCAGCGGTGTCAAGCCCCGGATTCGATCCGAACACACTCATCGGTGCCGACGCGGGGCCGGCCGGCAATGCTCTCGAGGATGACCCTGACCAGCCGATGCTCGATCGTTCTATCGCCACCACATACCCGCCGGGGTCGACCTTCAAGGTGGTGACCACGGCGGCGGCGCTCGACGCGGGGATCGCGGGACCGTCGACCGAGTTCGCCGATCCGGTCTCGCTCGTGCTGCCGGGCTCCACCGCCACGATCAGCAACTACGACGGTCGGGTGTGCATCAACGGCACCACCGTGACCTTGGAACAGGCGTTCGTCGACTCGTGCAATACCGTGTTCGCGGCCCTTGGGATGGAGGTCGGTGCCGAACAGCTCGCCTCGACCGCCGAGGCATTCGGCTTCAACAGTGTGATCCCATACGACCTCGAAGTCCTTGCCTCGGCCTTTCCTGCGGCCCGCTCCTTCGCCGTCGACCGGCCGGCGATGGCACAGAACGCCATCGGGCAGCGAGACGTTCGGGCAACACCGATCCAAATGGCGCTCGTTGCTGCTGCGATCGCCAACGGCGGGGAGATCATGATCCCCTACGTCGTCTCCGATGTTTTCACCGCTGAAGGCGAGATCGAGTCCTCAACGCGACCGACCCTGTGGCGACGGGCGACGAGTCCGGCGAGCGCCGCGGTGTTGACCGACATGATGGAGCGGGTGGTCACCTCGGGGACCGGCCGCAATGCCGCGGTCCCCGGTGTGCGCATCGCCGGCAAGACCGGAACTGCCGAGGTGACCGGCGGGCCGCCCCATGCATGGTTCATCGGCTTCGGGCCCGTCGCTGCCGGGCCGGGCGAGCGGCAGATCGCCTTGGCCGTCGTGGTCGAATCCGGTGGTTCTGTGGGAGAAACGGCCTCTGGAGGCAGCGTCGCCGCCCCGATTGCGCAGCAAGTCCTCGCAGCATTCTTCCAATGAGTCACGAGTCAGGAGTCACGAGTCAGGAGTCAGGAGCCAGACCGCGCCATGGGTGCTCGGACTCTCGACTCTGGACGGTGGACTCAAGGCCCATATTCACTCGCTCCCCGTACCATCGCGCCGATGGATGAGCGCACCCTGTCTGGTCGATATCGGCTCGTCGCGCACCTGGCGCGGGGCGGGATGGCCGACGTCTACGACGCCGACGACCTGCTGCTCAACCGCCATGTCGCCATCAAGATCCTCCACGCCAACTTCGCTGCCGACGCAGCGTTCGTCACGCGCTTTCGCAGGGAGGCACAAGCAGCGGCCAACTTGAGCCATCCCAACATCGTCGCGATCTACGACTGGGGCCAGGAGGGCGATACCTACTACATGGTGATGGAGCTGATCGAGGGCCGGACGCTGCGAGAGATCCTCAAGAACGAGGGGGCATTGCTGCCGCGGCGTAGCGGCGAGATCGCCGCCGAGGCGGCGGCTGCGCTCGAGGTGGCCCACCAGGCCGGCGTGTTCCACCGCGATATCAAGCCGGGCAACATCATGATCACCAACGACGGCGGAGTGAAGGTCACCGACTTCGGAATCGCAAGGGCGCTCGACGACTCCGAGGAGTTGACCAAGACGGGGGCGGTGATCGGGACCGCCACCTACTTCAGCCCGGAGCAAGCACAGGGCCTGCCGGCGGATGGCCGCTCGGACATCTACTCGCTTGGTGTGGTCCTGTACGAGATGCTGGCGGGCCGGCCTCCGTTCACCGGCGAGAGCCCGGTTGCCGTCGCCTATCAGCATGTCTCGGAATATGCGCCTACTCCCGTCCAGGTGAGCCCGGAGGTGCCAGAAGAGCTGTCGATGATCGTCGAGACCGCCATGGCCAAGAGCCCCGAGGAGCGGTATCAGACGGCGGCGGACCTGCGAACAGACATCCTCGCCTACCTGTCGGGAAGACAACCCGCCGTGGTCGGCGCCGCCGCCGCAGCCGCCGCCACGGTGCTGGTCGCTCCACCGCCGGCAACGGCCCCACCAGATGCGATGGCGCGAGCAGTCGCCTATCCGCCTCCCCAGGAACCCGCCGGGGGCAACGTCACGTATTTCGCTGCGGTTGCGGCGCTCATCGGCCTCCTCGCGGTCGGCGCATGGATTCTGTTCCGCATGCTCTCCGGCGGAGGTGAGCTGGCACTTCAGACCGTGATCGTTCCCGATGTCACGCTCATTCCGGTCGGGGAAGCGTTCCAAGAGCTGCAAGACCTCGACTTGAAGGTAACCCAGCGCGACGAAGTCAACGACGCTATCCCGTTGGGGATCGTGATCGCCACCGAGCCGGTGGCGGGCACCGAGGTCGACGTCGGAGAGACGGTCGTCGTCGTGGTATCCGCGGGTACCGAACGGTTCGGCGTGCCCGGGGTGGTCGATGAGTCCGAGGAAGTAGCGCGGGCGTTGATCGAGGCGCAGGGCTTCGTCGTCGGCGTAGTCACCTACACCCTCACCGAAGACATCCCGGAGAGCACGGTGATCAGCCAGTCCCCCTCCGCGGGATCGGAGGCCGAAGCCGGATCCGCGGTCGACCTGGTCGTCTCACGAGGCCCGGCATCGGTCGAGATCCCGGATGTCACCGGGATGAGCGCCGACGCTGCCCAACTCGAGCTTGCCCGGGCGGGTTTCGAGACTGTGACGACCGAGGAGGAGTTCTCGTCCGATGTCGCAGCGGGATTCGTGACGAGGACGGATCCTGAGGCGGGCCGCGTCGTCAGCCGTGAAACCCCGATCATCTTCTTCGTCTCGATCGGACCGGAGAACACGACCGTGCCGCTCCTTATCGGTATGACGCTCGAAGACGCCACCGCCGCCGCCGCCGCCGCCGCCCTGGTGCTGCTCGCCAGCGGCACGGTCGAGGTCACCGCTGCCAGCGGTCTTGTCGGGTTCGTCGCCGAGCAGATTCCGGCGGCCGGGGGGAGCGTCGAGGTGGAGACCGAGGTGACGGTCCGGGTCGGTGTGATCAAGCAGGTGCAGGTTCCCGACCTCGGTGGGATGACCCTCGTGCAAGCCCAGACGGCTGCCGGGGCCGTCGGCCTGACCGTGTCCGCCACCGGAACGGTCGACACACCCGATGAGAACCTCCACGCCACCGTGGCCTCGCTGACACCGACGACCGGTACCACCGTGGACGACGGGTCGAACGTAGAGCTGACCTTCTATATCTTCGTTCCTCCGCCAACGACGACGACCACCGCCGCCGCCCCTCCTACAACCGCTGGCGGATGACCACCTTCCTCGACCGGGAGCGGAACGCTGCGCTCCTTTCCTGGTATGCGGAGAACAAGCGGGACCTGCCGTGGCGCGGCGCCGCCGATCCGTATCTGGTGCTGGTCTCCGAGGTCATGCTTCAGCAGACCCAGGCGTCGCGGGTCGCTACCCACTACGAGCGCTTTGTCGCCCGGTTCCCAAACATCGATGTTCTCGCCTCCGCATCGCTCGGCGAAGTGCTCGAGGTGTGGTCTGGCCTCGGCTACAACGGCCGGGCACGCCGGCTACGCGAGGCGGCACGGGCCATCGTGAAAGATGGGTGGCCGGACACCGCCGAAGAGCTCCAGCGCCTGCCCGGAGTCGGTGCATACACGGCAGCGGCGGTCGCCTCGTTCGCCTATGGCGAGCATGTGGTGACGATCGACACCAACGTCAGAAGGGTCATCAGCCGTTGGAACGGGGAACCGCTCGACGGGGGACCGCTGCGCGCCGCCACCGAGGCGGCGCTCGGGGACCCGGCCGCCGACTGGAACCAGGCGGTCATGGATCTGGGGGCATCGGTGTGCGTTGCCAGGGGCGCCCGCTGCAGCGAATGCCCGGTATCTGCCTGGTGCGCCGGACCGGAGAGCTACGTGCCGACGATGGCTCAGGCCCGTTTCGAAGGCTCGACCCGCCAGTTGCGCGGTGCCGTGGTGCGGGCGGTGCTGACGTCGAGCCGGACTCCGGACGAGCTGGCACTGCGCACCGGCTTTCCGGTCCAGGAGGTCGAGCTTGCCCTCGCAGACCTCGTCGAGGAGGGTCTGTTGGTTGTCGCCGATCAGGGATACATGATCGCCGACTAGTACTCGTGCTCGACGAAGTTGGCCAACAGGTCCTTGCCGACCACAGTCATGATGCTCTCCGGGTGGAATTGGACTCCTTCAACGGGTAGTTCGGTGTGACGGACGCCTTGATTGACCCCGTCCTCGGAGTGGACGGTCTCCTCGAGAACCGCAGGGATGTCGACGGCGGCCAACGAGTGATATCTGGTGGCGGTGAAGGGGTTGGGCAAACCGTGCAGGACACCGCTGCCGTCATGGGTCATCACCGAGGTCTTCCCGTGGCGCGGCTCCGGTGCCCGATCGATCCGGCCGCCAAAGGCGACCACGATCGCCTGGTGGCCGAGACACACGCCGAGGGTGGGGATCTCGGTGCCGATGGTCTGGACGAGCTCCACCGAGTTGCCGGCGTGCTGGGGGAGACCCGGACCCGGGGAGATGACCAGTCGATCGGGCTTGAGCGCAGCAGCCTCGATCGGCGTGATTCGGTCGTTCCTGGCAACGATCGGATCGACACCCATCGCGCCCAGGTATTGCACCAGGTTGTAGGTGAACGAGTCGTAGTTGTCGATGACCAGGACCCTCATCCGGGCCAGGCTACCGGGTCCGCTACCCTGGGCTGATGCCGAAATCAAAGGGCCGCAAGAAGGCGAACAAGCGCCCGACGCCCCCCAAGAAGCACGCCACGTCGGATGTCGAAGACAAGGGTACGTCGCCGATCTGGTACGTCACCCTGATGTTTGGATTGATGGCGGTGGGAGTCGTTGTCATCCTCCTCAACTACATCAACCTGATGCCGGGCGGCACCGATTCGCGGTGGCTTCTCGGCGGGCTGGGGTTGATCGGCGTTGGCTTCGCCATGACCCTCAACTTCCGCTGACCGCGCCGCCAACCACACGCTCAACCCGAACCCTGGGCTCGGAGACCCGACGTCTGGGGCTGTGAGCCCAGGGTTCACACAACCGGGGTTTAACCCACAGGACTATCAACAGTTGTGGAGAACTACACGAAGGTAGTTCTCGGGCGGAATGCTCCCGTCGCAGTGTCTGCGGGTCGTATCCTGAACGGTGTTGGCGACCGCGAGGTAAAGCCATGCAGAGACACGAAGGCATGACCGACGACGAGCTCATCACCGAATGGTGAGGAAACGCACGTTGATGCACTCGGCGTCGAGCCGGGCCAAGAGCCGCCCGCTCACGCCTATGAATACTCGGTGCGCCACCTACACGCCACCGGCGAGCTCGAGAAGCGCGGCTACATCTACAACGAAGAAGACGGCTGGTACATCTCGATCTGAACGTCAGACCGTGATGGGCTCCATCTCCTCCCGGCAGTGCCTTGGCGGCTCGGCGGCGGCATCCTGCTGGTGGGTGACCGTCAAGCGCATGCCACAGACCGAGCACCGATAGTGGGCCTCGACCTCCTCAATCGCCTCAGGATCAGGCTCCGGCGGAGGGCCCATGGCGAGCACCCGCACCGTGTAGATCGTCCCGAGGAGGATGATCGAGCTGACCACCAGAGCGATGATCAGCGCAGTGACCGTCACGGGTCGATCAGCTCGAGCACAGTGCCGTTTGCGGTCCCCGACCCCTCACACATCGCCTGCAATCCGTAGCGGGTGCCGGTTCGCTGCATCTCGTGGACCAGACTCGTCATCAGCCTGGCACCCGACGCGCCGAGCGGATGGCCGAGAGCGATGGCGCCACCGTTGACATTCACCCGACCCCAGTCTCCACCGGATTCACGGAGCCAGGCGGCGACGACCGAGGCAAACGCCTCATTGACCTCGAACAGGCCGATATCGCTCATCGACAGCCCAGCTTTGGCCAGGGCCTGGTCGGTGGCAGGGATGGGACCGGTGAGCATGGAGATCGGGTCGGTCCCCACCACCGAGAACGACACGAATCGTGCCATCGGCGTCCATCCCATTTCGACGGCCTTGGCCTCGCTGGTGATGAGCAGTGCCGCCGCCCCGTCGGTGATCTGGGACGAGTTGCCCGCTGTGACCTTGCCGTCCTCCTGGAACGCCGGTTTGAGGGCACCCAACGCCTCGATCGTGGTCGTCGGCCGAATGCCCTCGTCAACGCCAGCCTTTCGGGAGTTACCGTTGTCGCGCACCTCGATCGGAACGATCTGTGCATCGAAACGGCCTTCGTCGGTGGCGGTGGCGGCCCGCATATGCGAGTCGTAGGAGATCTCGTCGAGCTCGTCCCGGGAAACGTCCCAGCGCTCGGCAATGATCTCCGCCGAGATGCCCTGCGGAACCAGGCTGTCGTGGTACCGAGCCCGCATCTTCTCGCCGAACGGCTTCCCGGGTCCCTGGGAGAAGGAGATCCCCATCGGTACCCGGGTCATGGACTCGACTCCGGAGGCCACCACCACGTCGTAGACGCCGGCCATGACCCCCTGAGCGGCGAAGTGCGCCGCCTGCTGGCTCGAGCCGCATTGGCGGTCCAGGGTGACCCCGGGCACCGTGTCCGGCCAGCCGGCGCCGAGAACGGCGTTTCGTGCGATGTTGTAGGTCTGCTCGCCGACCTGGGAGACACAGCCCATGATCACATCGTCGACGGTCCCGGGATCGAATCCGTTGCGCTCGACGAGCGCGGTCAGCGTTTCCGCCGCGAGGTCGGCGGGGTGCCAGTCCTTGAGGATGCCGTTGCGCTTGCCCAACGGGGTTCGCACCGCATCGACGATCACTGCCTGGTTCATGGCAACTCCTGCTGGCTTCTACGCTGAATCGTACCGGGGTCGAGAGTCGAGTCCCCGAACGGAGGGCAAGAACCATGACCACATCCACCGTCGACGAATTCTCCGAGCGGCTCTTCGACGCCGTCCTCGGGGCGATGGATATGTGGGCCATCTACCTCGGGGAAACCCTCGGCTTCTACGCGGCGTTGGCCGCCCGGCCCATGACGACGGGCGAGCTCGCCGCCGAGAGCGAGAACAACCTGCG